>NZ_JBEBSA010000002.1:0-499378 GCF_040394595.1 Microbacterium sp. | reverse complement strand
TCCTTCGCCAGGGCGTGCCCCTCGCGCAGCTGCTCGGCCGTCCACTCCGAGACGCCGATGTAGAGGGCCTTGCCCTGGCGCACGACGTCGGCGAACGCCTGCATCGTCTCCTCGAGCGGCGTCTCGTAGTCGTAGCGGTGCGCCTGGTAGAGCTCGACGTAGTCGGTGCCCAGGCGGCGGAGCGAGCCGTTGATCGACTCGAAGATGTGCTTGCGCGACAGCCCGGTGTCGTTCGGGCCCTTGGGACCCGTCGGGAAGTACACCTTCGTGAAGATCTCCAGGCCTTCCCGCCGCTGACCGGCGAGCGCCCTGCCGAGGACAACCTCCGCGGCGGTGTTCGCATAGGTGTCGGCGGTGTCGAAGGTGGTGATGCCGGCATCCAGCGCGGCATGCACCGTCTTCACCGCGGCGTCGTCCGCCACCTGCGATGCGTGCGTCACCCAGTTGCCGTAGGTGATCTCCGAGACCTTGAGACCACTGTTGCCCAGATACCGATACTCGACCATGGCTCAACGCTACTCCCGGCGGGAGGAGCGGAGGGCGGAGTACTGTCGCACTGTGAACCCGTCACCGAGCGCCCTGCCCCGGCTGCTCTATGTCGAGGACGAGGCCGAGACCGCGGCCATCGTCACCGAGGTGCTCGGCGTCGAGTACCTCATCGACCACGCGCGCACCGGCGAGGCGGGTCTGGAGCTCGCGCTCGGCCGGCGCTACGACGTGATGGTCGTCGACCGGCGGCTGCCCGGGATGTCGGGGGTCGAGCTTCTCGAGGCCGTGCGCACGGCGCACATCACCACCCCGGCGATCATGCTCACCGCACTAGGGACCGTCGACGACCGGGTGAGCGGCCTGGACGCCGGCGCTGACGACTATCTGCTGAAGCCCTTCGACTTCGCCGAGCTGCGCGCCCGGCTCCGGGCGATGCGCCGGGGCCGCGGTCCCGGGACGCGGAGGGAGATCGGCGACTGGCTGTTCTCCCCCGCGGCACTGGCCCTGTATGCGCCGGACGGTGGACGCATCCCCCTCACGCAGGCAGAGTCCGATCTGCTGGAACTGCTCACCTCGAGCCCCGAGCACGTCTTCTCCCGGGACGAGATCGTCGCGAGCGTCTTCCCCGGCGGCTCCGCCGGCACGGTCGACGCCTACGTGCACTACGTGAGACGCAAGTCCACGCCGGAGATCATCGACACGGTCCGCGCTCGCGGCTATCGCAGCGGGATGCCGCGATGAGCGGCCGCGCCGATCGCGCCGTCGCCGCCGACCGTCGCCGGGTACAGCGCTCGGCACTGCGGACCGGCCTCTGGGTGGGGCTCGCCTCGGCCGCGGTCGTCAGCATCATCACGGTGGTGATCGTCACCGTGATGGTCACGGCGAGCCGCCCCGATCGCCGCCCTCGCCCCGCGGGCGGCCCGGGAGGACACGACGGCCGCATCCTCGACCTCGACGACGTGCTGCCCGTCGCGATCCTGCTGGGGCTGGCCGGCGTGCTCGCCCTCGCCGTGATCGCCTGGTACGCCTCACGCCGCGCCTCCGAGCCCCTCGCGGAGGCGCTCGGAGTGCAGCGCGCCTTCGTCGCGGATGCGAGTCACGAGCTGCGCACTCCGCTGACCACGCTGAACAGCCGCATCCAGCTCGCCGAGCACCGGCTGCAGCAGGGCGGCGACGTCGGTGCGGTGCTGCACGACATGCGGCACGACGCCGAGGTGATGGATGCGGTGCTCACCGACCTCCTGCTCGCCGCGGACTCCGCGGGCGCCCGCTCCGACGACGCCGGCGCCGACACCCCGGTCTCCGAGGCCGTCGCTGCCGCGGTGGCGGTGATCGGTCCGCGCGCCGAGTCCCGCGGCGTGCGGGTCGAGACGATCGCATCCGAGGATCTGCGGGTCGCCGCCGACCCCACCGCCCTCACCCGCGCTCTGATCGCACTGCTCGACAACGCCGTGCGATACGCCGCCGACGACGGGGTCGTCCGCGTCGCCGCGGCACCGGACGGACGGCGGGTGGCGCTGCGCGTCAGCGACGACGGCCCGGGGCTCGGCGACCTCGACCCGGAGCGCGTCTTCGAGAGGTTCGCCCGCTCGACGGCCTCATCGGAACGCCGCGGGTTCGGTCTGGGCCTCGCCCTCGTCCGCGACATCGCGACGCGTTTCGGCGGCTCCGTCGAGGTCGAGGAGACCTCGGCACGGGGCACGGTCTTCCTGCTCGTGCTGCCGCGCCGGCACTGATCGTCGGATCTGCGCGGGCTGAGAGCGGACACTCGGTCTCCTATGAGGTCGCCGTGACGCGCCTACTCTTGGCGTTTCCTTGGCGCCCGGGCGCCACAGTTCAGGCATGACAGAGAACACCGAAGGACAGGCCCCCGAGGAGTCGGGCGGCCCTGTGAACGAGGACGGGACGCCCGCTGCGGCGGACGCACCCTCCGCCCAGCCCCCGGCCGCAACGCCGGACTCGGCCGCACCGGCCCCCGATGCCGCATCGGCCGTCGGCGCCGCCGCCCCGCAGCCCGTTCCGGCGCCGACGGTGGTGCTGCCGCCCTCGCCGGCGGAGGCGGCCGCCGCGGCCCCTACGGCGAAGAAGCCGTTCCTGCAGCGGACCGGCACACGGATCGCGGCCGGATGCCTTGCCGGAGTGCTCCTGCTCGGCGTCGGCTTCGGCACCGGATGGGCCTCGCACGGAGCCTTCCGCCCCTTCGGCGGCGGGCACGCGCAGGCGGACGAGCGCGGCGGCTGGAGCATGAAGGACCGCCAGGGCGGTGACCAGCGCTCCGGACCGGGCGGCGACCGTCAGGATCGTCGCGGCGGCGACGGGTACGGCCCGCGCAACGGCGACAACGGCAACGGTGGGAACGGCAACGGTGGGAACGGCAACGGCACCGCCCCCACTCCCGGCTCCACCCCGGGCACCTGACCCCGCGGAGCGACACCGCGAAACAGAACGGACACCAGGAAGGAGGACGGCCATGACGACGATCGCCCCGCCCCGCCTCACCCCCGCAGGCTCCGCGGCGCACCGGACCCGGCTGCGGCGACGCAGCGAGGCCTGGAGCGCCGGGGCGATCGTCGTCGTCTGGCTCACCGCCCTCTTCGTCCTCGCGCTCTGGGTCGACGGCGGCGGCATCGACGCGGTGCTCGGCGGCGGGGCGTCCGCGGTCAGCGCACTGGGTCGGCTCAGCGGTCTCGTGGCGTCCGATCTGCTGCTCCTGCAGGTGCTGCTGATGGCGCGGGTGCCGCTCTTCGAACGCGGCTTCGGCCGCGACGGGATGGTGCGGATGCACCGGCTCGTCGGCTTCTGGTCCTTCTCGCTGATGCTCGTGCACATCGTGCTGATCGTCGCGGGCTATGCCATGGCGGCCGGGATCGACCCGATCTCCCAGCTGGTGCAGTTCGTGCGAGACTACCCCGGCGTGCTGCTCGCCGCGGCGGGGACGGTCCTCGTCGTGCTCGTGGCCCTCACCTCCCTGCGCCGGGCACGACGACGGCTGCGCTACGAGTCGTGGCACCTCCTGCATCTGTACGGCTACCTCGGCGCGGGTCTCGCGCTGCCCCATCAGCTCTGGGCGGGCGCGGACTTCTCGGCCTCCGTCGGAGCCACCTGGTTCTGGTGGACGTTCTGGGGTCTCACCGCCGCGGCCGTGATCGCCTACCGGATCGTCCTCCCCCTGGCGCGATCCGCGCACCACCGCCTGCGCGTCGTCGCCGTCGAGCCCGACGGTGACAGCGGCGTCGCGATCCGGATGCGCGGCGAGGGCCTCTCCGCCCTGCGGGTCCGTCCGGGTCAGTTCTTCGTCTGGCGCTTCCTCGACGGACCGGGATGGACGCGCGGGCACCCCTTCTCCCTCTCCGCCGCCCCGGTCGGCGACGAGCTCACCGTCTCGGCGCGGATCGTCGGCGACGGCACCCGCCGACTGGCGGCGCTGCGGCCCGGCGTGCGTGTGCTCGTCGAAGGCCCCTACGGCCGGATGACCGGCGACGAGCGACGCGCGAGCCGGCTGCTGCTGCTCGGCGCCGGCGCAGGGGTAGCGCCCCTGATCTCGCTGCTCGAAGGCGAGGAGTACCGCCCGGGGGAGGCCACGATCGTCACGCGGGACTCCGCCCGGGGATCGGCACTGCGCGGGCAGGCGCTCCGCCGGCTCGTGGACGAGCGCGGCGTGCGGCACATCGCGCTCGACGGCCCCCGCGCCCGTACGGGCTCCCCCTGGCTGCCGGGCACGCACGCGGCCTGGAGCGGAGCCGACGTGATCCGCTTCCTGGCCCCGGATGTGGAGGACCACGACGTCTTCGTCTGCGGCCCTCCGGACTGGATGGCCGCGGTGGTCCGCGATCTCCGCGACGCCGGGATCTCCGGCGTCCGCATCCACACCGAGTCGTTCTCGGTCTGAGAGGAGGATCCGATGAAGAGGATCGTCTACGCAGTGCTCGCCACGCTCTCCGGGCTGGTGCTGCTCTTCAGCTACCGGACGTCGCACGGCGAGAACCTCGAGGCGCCGTCCGCCGCACCCGGTGCGTCGACCACGGGCGCCTCCGGCGCTTCATCGGGTTCGCAGACGTCATCCGGCACCACCGGTGCGGGCTCGTCCGGGGCCACGGGAACCGGCGGCTCCGCGACCCTCAAGGACGGGAGCTACACCGGAGACGCGGCGCAGACCCGCTACGGGCCGGTCCAGGTGCGGGTGACCGTGTCGTCGGGGAGGTTCTCGGCCGTCGACGTCGTGGAGTATCCGAACGACAACCCCCGCGATCAGCAGATCAACCGGAGCGCCGTCCCCCAGCTGGTGTCCGAGACGCTCTCCGCACAGTCGTCGAGCATCGACATGGTGTCCGGCGCGACCTACACCAGCGACGGCTATCTGCAGTCGCTGCAGAGCGCGATCGACCAGGCCCGGTCATGAACGGGGCGGCCACCCTCCCGGCGCGCACCGCGACCGACGGGGTGATGGGGACGGTCGCGAGCGTGCAGGTGATCGGCGACATCGATCCTGCGCTGTTCCGCACGGCCGTGGAGGGATGCTTCGCCGACCTGCACCGGGCGGACCGGGTCTTCTCGCCGTTCCGGGCGGACTCCGATCTGCGCCGCCTCGCCCGCGGAGAGCTCTCGCCCGCCGATGCCGATCCATGGATGGACGAGGTCGCCGCGGGCTGCGGGCGGGCGGAGGAGGAGACCGGCGGACTGTTCCGGGCGCAGCGTCAGGGCGGGTTCGACCCGACCGGGTACGTGAAGGGCTGGGCCGCGGAGAACGCGGCGCGCACCCGGCTCGCGCCGTTGCTGCGCGAGAGCGGCGTCACCGCGGTCGGGCTCAACGTCGGCGGCGACATGCAGCTCTTCACGGCGCCCGGAGCCGACTGGACCTGGAACGTCGGCATCGTCGATCCCCGGGACCGCGCCCGTCTGCTCGCGACCGTCTCGGTCCGCGACGGAGCCGTGGCGACCTCGGGCGGGGCGGAGCGCGGCGCGCACATCGTCGATCCCCGCACCGGCGTCCCCGCAAGGGGCGTGCTGTCGGCCACCGTCGTCGGCGACGGCCTGACCCGCGCCGATGTCTGGGCGACGGCCGTCGTCGCGGCCGGGCCCGACGGGCTCGGCTGGCTCGACCGGATCGGCCCCGGATCCGGTCTGCTGCTCGACGACGGCGGGCGGGTGCGGCGCTGGCTCGACGGCGTGCCGGTCGACGTCACGGGCGTCACCTGGGCGTGAGCGGGGCCCGTCCGGCCGCGCCTCGGCGCGTCAGGTCGCTGATGCCGCGGGCTCGGTCGCCGCGGGCTCGGATGCCGCGGTGACCACGGCCGCGCGGTCGCGGAACCCTTCGGCGCTGACCCGGTCCATGTCGACCTGCTTGCGGATCTCCGCCGTGCGCTCATAGAGGCTGGGCTCCCCGAAGCTCGTCAGGACCTTCACGAGCACGGGCAGCAGCTCGATCATGAAGAACAGCGCCGCGATGAGCCAGTGCGCCCAGAAGATCGTGGGCTCCTTCTCGCCGAGGCGGTTCAGGCCGCTGATCTGGCTGAGCAGGCCGATCGCGCCGGCGTTGCCCTGCGCGACCTGGTCGGCGCGCGCGTTGTAGGCGATGAGCGCCTGGTCGTAGGTCTTGCGCGCGGCGGGGAGCTGGTCCTTCGCCTGCTTCTTGTTCGTGGCCTCGGAGGTGGACATCTCACCCTTGGCGGCGGTGTCGGCGGCCGAGAGCTCGTCGTTCGCGATGCGCAGCTGCGCGCCCAGCGCGTCGTAGGTCTGCTGGGCCTGCGTGAGCTGCGCCTTCGCGGCATCCGAGCTGGTGCCCTTGCCGTGCACGCCGGTGCAGCCGGGCACGGTGCCCGCGCCCTCGCCCGTCAGCTCGCACTGGTAGAGGGCCCGCGCGCTGTCGATGACCTTCTGCTGATCGGCCATCTTCTTGGTGAGATCGTCCACCTGGCCCTTGGCCGACGACTGGGTGGCGGAGTCGGAGGAGGTGCCGGCGACGATGCCGGTCGCCGCCTGGTTCTCGAGATCCGACACGCGCGAGGTGGCGGCGTCGAGGGCCTTCTTCTCCGGCCCCTTCTCGAGCGCGTCCTGATCCGACTGCGCCTGCACGATGTTGGTCGAAGCCACCTCGCGCGCGATGTCGTTGTGGAACACCTGCAGCACGACCGGCTCGGCGACCACGAAGCCGATCAGCGCGGCCATGAGCACACGCGGGATGGCCAGCCCGACGAGCTTCCACGCATTGCGGGTGGAAGTCATGGTCGAGGTGAGGAAGCGGTCGAGGTTGAAGATGATCGCCGCCCACACGATCGCGAGCGGGATGGCCAGCCACACCGCGACCTGCACGCCGGTGGTCAGCGCGAACAGCATCGAGAGCGCCGACACGAGCGCGGTTCCCGCGAGCACGAAGAACATCTGCACGAAACGAGGCGTCTCGGCGGGGACGCGGTCGAGGATCCGCCCGTCGGCGCCGCCGAGGATCGCCAGCGTGCGCAGCCGGGAGCCTGGCACGCGGGGCGCCTTCTCCCGCTTCGGACGGGGCTGTTCGCGGATCTCCTCCGCGGTCTCCGGAGCATCGGACCGGGGGGTCGCGGTGGGGACGGGAGGAATGACCTCGGTCGTCGCCGTGTCGGAGCCTGTCGGCTCGTATTCGCGGAGGAAGTCGAGATCCTCGTCGGTCACGTCGCCGTCGGGGCCGTCGACGCCGAACGAGATCCGCCCCTGCGAATCCATCCGACCCGGGCGATGCGCGGAATAGGACATCGTTCCAAACTAGGGAAGGCTGCCTGTGTGTCGGCCCCGCGTCGCCTGCGAGCGCTCACAGACTCGTCTCCCGCCCGCGCCCCCGGTCCGTCGGCGATCGGGGCGGACGGTCACCGCGAGGACGCCCTCCACCGGGTCATCGGGCGCTCCATCCGCCGTCCATCGTGTACGAGGAGCCCGTCACCGATCGGGCGGTGGGACCGCAGAGCCAGCGGGCGAGGTCGGCGACCTCCTCCGGTTCGAGCAGGCGCTTGATCGCGGCCTCGACGAGCATGACCTTCTCCACCACCTCGGATGCGGGGATCCCGTGGGCGCGCGCCTGATCGGCGATCTGCTTCTCGACCAGCGGCGTGCGCACGTAGCCCGGATCGATGCAATTGCTCGTCACGCCGTGCGGTGCGCCTTCGAGCGCGGTGACCTTCGAGAGCCCCTCCATCGCGTGCTTCGCCGTGACATAGGCCGACTTGAAGGCGCTGGCGCGGATGCCGTGCACGGAGCTGATGTTGACGATGCGACCCCAGCCCCGTTCGTACATCCCGGGGAGGACCGCCCGGATGAGCAGGAAGGGCGCGGTGACCATCAGGTCGAGCATCCTCCGGAACACGGCGGGATCGAAGTCGACGATCTGCGCGACGGTCTGGATGCCGGCGTTGTTGACCAGGATGTCGGCGTCGAACGTGCGGACGGCGAGGGCGTCCGGATCCCCGAGGTCGATCGCGAGGGGCTCTCCGCCGATCTCCGCGGCCACCCGCTCCGCGCCGTCGGCGTCGCGGTCGGCGACGAGCACGCGGGCGCCCGCCTCCGCGAGGGCGACGGCGCACGCCGCGCCGATCCCGCTCGCCCCGCCCGTCACCAGCGCCGTGCGCCCCTCCAACCCTGCGCCCATCGCGGCGCTCCGCTCCATCGACATGATGGCAACGTAGTGCACTCTGCAGCACAGCGTCGAGCCGTTTGGATATGCAAAACTGCACACATGACCGCGCGTTTCCCCGCACCCCCGCTCCGCGCGGACGACCTGCTCGTGCTACTGGCCGTGGCCCGCACCGGCCGCTACACGTCGGCGGGGCAGCGCCTGGGGATCAACCACACCACGATCGCGCGGCGGATCTCCGCGCTCGAGACGCAGCTGGGCGGCCGGGTGCTCATGCGCGACGAGGGCGGCTGGCAGCCGACCGCGCTCGGCGCCCGTGCGCTGGTCGCCGCGGAGCGCGTCGAGCGGGCGATGCACGGGCTCGACCGGAGCGACGGACCCCGCGTGGAGGGACTGATCCGGCTGTCGGCGACGGACGGCTTCAGCGGCTTCGTGGCGGCGCCGGCGATGACGGCGCTGCGTCGCGTTCATCCCGACGTCGCCCTCGAGATCGTGACCGGCACGCGCCAGGCCTCCCAGCAGCGGGCCGGCGCGGATCTCGAGGTGGTCGTCGGTCGCCCGCAGGTGCGGAAGGCGCGCGCGCTCCACCTCGCCGACTACGCGCTCGGGCTCTATGCCAGCCGCGATTACCTCGCGCGGAACCCGCCCCCGGAGGATCCGGCCGGCCTCGCCGGGAGGCCGCTGGTGTACTTCATCGAGTCGATGCTGCACGTCGACCTGCTCGACGAGGCCCGCCGGGTCGTCCCCGACATGCCCGATGCGGTCGCCAGCACGAACGTGTACGTGCACGTCGACGCGACCCGCGGCGGCGCCGGCTTCGGGCTGCTGCCGGCCTTCCTCGCCGATCAGCACGACGACCTCGTGCGGGTCTTCCCCGACCGGATCGAGCAGCGCCTCCCCTACTGGCTGATAGCGCGACCGGATGCGCTCCGTCAGCCCGCGGTCGGGGCCTTCCTCGACGCGCTGCGGGACCGCCTCGCCGACGTGCGCGGTGCGCTGCTCGGCGAGAGGCCCTGAGCGCGATGCTCAGAGCGTCTCGCGGTACTCCCTCCACGCGTCCCCGAGCCGGCGGACGCCTTCGGCCAGCACCTCCTCCTCGGCGGTGAAGGGCAGCCGGATGTGGTCGTCGGGCGAGACGGACGCCGCGAACTCCCCGCTGCCCGCGACCGCGACCCCGTGCACTGCGGCGCTGCGCGCGAGAGCCTCCGAGGAGCCCGCGGGCATCGCCGCCCACAGCGCGAGCCCGCCCCGCGGAGCGTCGAAGGTCCACTCGGGAAGGTGCTCCTCCATGAGCCCGATGAGCACGCGCAGGCGGTCCTGGTGCGTGCGGGCGATCTCCCTGCGCAACTCGGCGGCGTGGGCGAGCAGGTCGAGCGCGAGCAGCTGCGCGGGGACGCTGGTGGACTGATCGGCGAGCTGCCGGGCCCCGCGCAGACGACGCACGAGCACGGGATCGGCCCGCAGCCAGCCGATGCGCAGCCCCGCCCAGGCCCATTTCGACACCGACTCGGCCACCACGATCGGAGCGTCGGGCCGCTCGGCGGCGAGTGTCGGCGGCACGACTCCGTCGAACGCGATGCCCGCGACCACCCGATCCTCGATCACCGTGACTCCGTAGCGGGCCGCGAGGTCGGCGACACGCCTCCGCGCCTCCCCCGGCATCCGTGTGCCGGTGGGGTTCTGATGGTGCGGATTGAGGGCCACCAGCACGGGACGCAGCCGGGCCATCGCGACCTCGAGCGCCTCGACGTCGATGCCGTCCGGCCCCATGGGGATGCCGTGCACTTCGCCGCCGTGCAGCCGCACGGTGTCGGTGGCCCCGGGCCAGGTGACCTCCTCCGCGAGCACCACGTCGCCCGGGCCGACGAGCGCGGCGACCACGAGGGCGATCGCCTGCTGGGCGCCGTGGGTCACGAGGATCTGCTCCGGCGTGGTGGGGGTGCCCTCGGTGCGGTAGAGATCGGCGATGGCCTCGCGCAGCAGCGGCAGCCCCGCCGGATCGGTCTCCGGCAGCAGCGCGAGGTCGAGCCGCGGCTGGTGCGACCGGATGAGCTCGACGCCGAGATCGGGGATGCGGGCGACGGTGCGCAGCAGGTCGATCGCGTTGGGCAGCGTGGAGAACAGCGCCTCTCCGCGCCCGCCGCGCCGGCCGGCCGCCGACACCGGGGTGCCGGCGATGCGCGTGCCGCTGCCCTGACGACGTTCGACCGCCCCGCCCTCCGCCAGCGCCGCATAGGCGGAGACGACCGTGCCCCGCGACACGGTCGTCTCCGCGGCGAGCGCACGCTCCGCCGGGAGGCGATCCCCGGGCCGCAGCTCGCCGGTGTCGATCATCGCGCGGATGCCGCGGGCGAGACGCTCCGCGAGGGTGCCGTCGCCGTGCGCCCAGCGTCCCAGCCGGGCGGCCAGCGCCGCGGAGTCGACGGTGGCCGTTCGATGGTCCACCAGCCGCTGATTGGCCCTGTCATCCACGCTCATGACATCGCATTCTGGTCCAATGAGCACACCCACCGCCAGACAGACGCCAATGAACGGTCCAATATCGACCGATTGGACCATCACCGAACTGCTGGATCGGGTCGCGATGGACGATCGGTTCCTCGACCTCGCCGACACCGCGACGCTGCTGCGGATCGACACGGCGCTGACCGGACGCGGCTGGACGCAGAGCCCCGGAGCCGTCGCACTGCTCCGCTCGATCGCCGACGCCGCCAGGGAGCAGCCGGCCCTCCGCGGCCGGCGCATCGGCGAGCTGCTCGCCGCGGGCGTCGACGCCCGTGCGCCGCACGCGGTCCGCCGTCACCCGGCGCGCGCTCCCCGCTCCTCCACGGGGCGGCCGGATCAGGCCATCGCCGCCGCGGCGGCCTCATCCTCGGTGGTCGCGACGAGCTGACCGCAGGCGCCGTCGATCTCCTTGCCGCGGGTGTCGCGGAGGGTCGTCGGGATGCCGGCGTCGTTGAGGCGGCGCACGAACTCGTCCTGCACGTCCTTGTCGGACGAGGTCCAGATCGAGCCCGGGGTGGGGTTCAGCGGGATCGGGTTGACGTGCACCCATCCGCGACCGCGGGCGTTGAGCTTCTCGGCCAGCAGGTCGGCCCGCCATCCGTGGTCGTTCATGTCCTTGATGAGCGCGTACTCGATGGACACCCGCCGGCCGGTCCTCTCGAAGTAGCCGCGGGCGGCGTCGAGCGCCTCGTCGACCTTCCAGCGCGAGTTGACCGGGATCAGCTCGTCGCGCAGCTGGTCGTCGGGGGCGTGCAGCGACAGCGCGAAGGTGACGGGGATGTCCTCGTCCGCCAGCTTCTTGATCGCCGGCACGAGGCCGACGGTCGAGACCGTGATGCCGCGGGCGCTCATGCCGAGCCCTTCCGGCTGCGGCGCCACCATGGTGCGCACCGCGTCCATGACACGCTTGTAGTTGGCGAGCGGCTCGCCCATCCCCATGAAGACGATGTTGGAGACGCGCTCCATACTGTGGTCGTCGCGGCGCTTCCCGCCGAGCTCACCGTTCGCGATCGCCCGGTTCGCCCGCACGATCTGGTCGAGGATCTCCGCGGTCGACATGTTGCGGGTGAGGCCGGCCTGCCCGGTGGCGCAGAAGGGGCAGTTCATCCCGCAGCCCGCCTGGCTCGACACGCAGAGGGTGATCCGGCCGGGGTAGCGCATCAGCACCGACTCGACGAGGGCGCCGTCGTGCAGGCGCCAGAGGAACTTGATGGTGTCGCCGCGGTCGGTCTCCAGCCGGCGCACCTCGGTGAGGAGCGGCGGCATGAGCCCGGTGACCAGCTCTTCGCGCTGTGCGGCGGGCAGGTCGGTCATCTCGGCGGGGTCGGAGGTGTAGTGCGTGAAGTAGTGCGTGGCGAGCTGCTTGGCGCGGAAGCCGGGCAGCCCGAGCTCCTTCACCTTCGCGGTGCGCTCGGCCGGCGTGAGGTCGGCGAGGTGGACCGGCGGCTTGCCACGGCGCGGGCTCGCGAACTGCAGGAGCGGACGCCCCTCGGCGTCCTTCTTCTGGGTCCAGCCCTCGGTGGCCGGGCGCACCTGCGTGGCACGCGTGGCGGATGCGGCGCGGCGCGACGGCGCAGGTGTCTCGGTCATGTCTTCCAGGGTACGGCCTCGCGGGTGCGAGGCGGCTGGACGCCCCGACGGCCTAACCTGGCTCCATGGACCTGTGGATCTGGCTGCTGCTCGGCGTCGCGATCGTGGCACTCCTGCTGGTCGCGTTCTCCGCGCTCCGCGGCATCCGTCCGGCCCCTCCTGCGCCCCTCGACGCCGCAGCCGCGGCGGCGACCACCGTGCGCTCCGCGGCACCGGCGGCGCTGACCGCCGAGGTCACCGCCGAGATCGACCGTCTGGTGCGATCGGAGCAGAAGATCGCCGCGATCAAGCTGCTCCGCGATCATTCCTCGCTGTCCCTGAAGGAGGCGAAGGACCGGATCGAAGCCTGGGCCCCCGGGGGCATGGATGCCGGGAGCGCCGCCGCGCCGTTGCGTCCGGCACCGACCGCCGAGATCATCGCGGGCCTGGGCGCCGGAGTGCGCGCGGAGATCGATCGACTCGTCGCCGCCCAGCAGCCGATCGCCGCGATCAAGCTGCTCCGCGAGAGCACCGGGCTCGGCCTGAAGGAGTCCAAGGACGTCATCGACGCCTGGCGCTGAACCTGTAGTTACATGTTGCGCCGGATGCGCGACAATGGAGGGACACCCTCCCGATCGAAGGAGCCCCGATGCCCGACCGTCTCGCCCGCACCCGCTCCGCCGGAGTGCTCGCCGTGCTGCGCGCCCCCTCTCCCGAGCTCGCGCTCGACGCCGCAGAGGCGATCATCCGCGGCGGGGTGACCGGAATCGAGGTGACCTACTCCACGCCGGACGCGCCCGCCGTGATCCGCGAGCTCATCGCGCGGCACGGCGACGCCGCCCTCGTCGGTGCGGGCACCGTGACCACCCCGGAGCAGGCCGAGCGGGCCGCCGAGGCGGGCGCCGAGTTCTTGGTGAGCCCCGGCACACTGCCCGACCTCACCCGCGCGATGCTCGGCACCGGACGGGTGGTGATGACCGGGGCGCTCACCCCGACCGAGGTGATGACCGCCCTCGGGCTCGGCGTCGACGTCGTGAAGATCTTCCCGGCCTCGCTCGGCGGCCCGTCCTATCTCGGCGCCCTGCGCGGCCCGTTCCCCGACGCGCCCCTGATGCCCACCGGGGGCGTCTCGCCCGACAACCTCGCCGACTGGTTCGCCGCGGGGGCCGTGGCCGTCGGCGCCGGTGGGGACCTCGCGAACGGGGCCTCGATCAAGGCCGCCGACTGGGCCGATCTCGAGGCGCGCGCCGCACGCTTCTCCGCGTCCCTCGCCGCCGTCCGCCCCTAATCGGACCGCCGTCCGCCCCTGATTGGGTGGTCAGTTTCGGCAGGAACTCCCCGCAAAACCTGCCGAAACTGACCACCCGATCGGGGCGGACGCCCCGCGGCGTTTGGTAGACCAGAGGCATGTCCCGCATCCTGCCCGCCGCCGTCGCGCTCCTCGCCGCCCTGACCCTCGCCGGATGCACGACGGCCGGCCCGCACGACCAGAAGGAGAGCCCGATGGCGACCACGAACCCCGCAGCGGGCGACCTGTTCGTCGCCGCCGAGTCCGGCGACGCCGATGCCGTGCGCGATGCGCTCGCCTCAGGCGCCGACATCGAGGCCCGCGGCACGGGGGGCATGACGCCGCTCGTCGCCGCGACGAAGGCGAACCGGATCGAGACCGCACGCGTGCTCATCGAGGCCGGTGCCGACGTCAACGCCAAGGACGACATCCAGGACTCCGCCTATCTCTACGCCGGTGCGCGCGGACACGACGAGATCCTGCGGATGACGCTCGCGCACGGCGCCGACCTCACGAGCACCAACCGCTTCGGCGGCACCGCGCTGATCCCGGCCTCCGAACGGGGGCTGCTCCCGACGATCGACATCCTGCTGAAGGCCGGCGTCGACCCGGATCACGTCAACAACCTCTCCTGGACCGCCCTCCACGAGGCGATCGTGCTCGGCGACGGGAGCGAGCGCTACGTCCGGACGGTCCGCGCCCTCATCGAGGGCGGCGCCGACGTCGGCATCCGGGACGGGGACGGCGTGCTCCCCCGGGACCTCGCCGCACAGCGCGGCTACGAGGCGATCGTCGCCGTGATCGACGCGGCCTCATGATCGAGCTCTCCCCGCTCGCGTGGGGGATGCTCGGTCTCGCGGCGCTCATCGCCGGGATCGGCAAGACCGCGGTGCCCGGCAGCGCGACGGTCTCGGTCGTGCTGCTCGCGGCCGTGCTGCCCGCGCGTACCTCGACCGCCGCGATGCTGCTGCTCTTCATCGTCGGCGACGTGTTCGCACTGATCGCCTACCGCCGCCACGCGCACTGGCCCACCCTGCTGCGGCTGGCTCCCGCGGTGGTCGCCGGCCTCGTGCTGGGCTTCCTGTTCCTGTCGATCGGCGACGACCACCTGGTGCGCCGCGCGATCGGCGTGATCCTCCTCGTGATGATCGCGATCACCCTGTGGCGCCGGCATCGGCAGGCGAAGGCCGCGGGCACGGCGCTGGGGCTGACCTACGGCACGCTCGCCGGGTTCACCACGATGGTCGCCAACGCGGGCGGACCGGTGATGGCGATGTACTTCCTCGCGACGCGCACGCCCGTGCAGGTCTTCCTGGGCACCTCGGCGTGGTTCTTCGCGATCGTGAACCTGGTGAAGGTGCCGTTCCTCGCAGGACTCGGGCTGTTCACCCCGCAGGTGCTCCTGATGGACCTCGTGCTCGCGCCGCTCGTCGTCCTCGGCGCGCTCACCGGCCTGATGCTGGCGAAGCGGATGCCGCAGCGCCTGTTCGACCGGATCGTGATCGTGCTGACCGTCCTCGGGGCGGTGTACCTGCTCTTCTGATCCGCCGCGCTCCGTCGAGGAGCGGGTCGGCGGAGGAGGCCTCCCGGAGGACGCTCAGTCGAGGAAGATGTCGGGGAACAGCGCGCTGTCGGGAGTCCCGGGCACCGCTGCGTAGCCGGAGAAGTCGGTCACGCCGTCCGCCTCGAGCACGTCCTCCACGATGAGCTGCTGCCCGGTGTACTCCCGCGCCGGCTTGTTCAGCACCGCGTAGGCGGCATCCGCGTAGACGTCCGGCGTGCGGCTGGCCGCCATCACGCGGTCTCCGCCGAGCAGGTTCTGCACGGCGGCGGTGGCGATCGTCGTGCGCGGCCAGAGCGTGTTGGCCGCGATCCCCGCCTCCGCGAACTCCGCGGCGATGCCCAGCGTGGCCATCGTCATGCCGAACTTCGCCAGCGAATACCCGGTGTGGGCGCCGAGCCAACGCGGCGTCGGGTTCAGCGGGGGCGAGAGCGAGAGGATGTGCGGGTTCGGAGCTTCCTTGAGCACCGGAACGGCCGCGCGGCACAGCATGAACGTGCCGCGTACGTTGACGTCCTGCATCAGGTCGTACTTCTTCGCCGCGAGATCCAGCGAGGGCGAGAGGTCGATCACGCTGGCGTTGTTGACCACGATGTCGATGCCGCCGAACTCGCCCGCCGTCTTCATCACGGCCTCGGTGATGTCGTCGTCGTTGCGCACGTCGCCCACGATCGGCAGCGCGTTGCCCCCGGCCGCGCGGATCTGCTCCGCGGCGGTGTGGATCGTGCCCTCGAGCTTCGGATGCGGGGTGTCGGTCTTGGCCAGCAGGGCGATGTTCGCGCCGTCGGCGGCGGCCTTCAGGGCGATCGCGAGGCCGATGCCGCGGCTGCCGCCCGACATGAGGATGGTCTTTCCTGCGAGGGACATGGGTGCTCCTTATTTCGGCGCCATGCGGATGGCGCCGTCGAGGCGGATGGTCTCTCCGTTGAGGTAGCCGTTGTCGACGATGTGCGCCACGAGCGCGGCATACTCGTCGGGCCGTCCGAGGCGGGCCGGGTAGGGCACCTGCTCGCCGAGCGAGTCCTGGGCGGCCTGCGGCAGGCCGGCGAGCATCGGGGTCTCCATGATGCCCGGGGCGATCGTGCAGACCCGGATCCCGTACCGGGCGAGCTCGCGCGCGATCGGCAGCGTCATGGCGTGCACGCCGCCCTTCGACGCCGAGTAGGCGGGCTGGCCGATCTGGCCGTCGAAGGCCGCGACGCTGGCGGTGTTGACGATGACGCCGCGGTCGCCTCCCTCGGTCGGCTCCGTCTTCGAGATCACCGCGGCGGCCTGGGAGATGACGTTGAACGTGCCAACGAGGTTGATGCGGATGATCCGCTCGAACGCGGCGAGATCGGCGGGATCGCCGTCGCGGTCGAGCACCTTGGCGGGCGGGGCGATGCCGGCGCAGTTGACCACCACGCGCAGCGGCGCGCTCGCGGCCTCGACCGCGGCGCGCACCTGGTCGGCGTCGGTGACGTCGGCGGGGGCGAACGAGCCGCCGAGCTCTGCGGCGACGTCGGCACCGGCCGAGTTCGGCAGATCGACGATCGTGACCTGCGCCCCGGCGGCGGCGAGACGGCGGGCCGTCGCGAGTCCGAGACCGCTGGCGCCTCCGGTGACGAGGGCTCCTGCACCGCTGATCTGCATCCTGTTCTCCTTCGAACGTCGTTTTGCGACTGAGTCTCAGCTTACGTGGTCCTGAGTCCGCCGCTGGCTCGGCGGCCGGATCGGGTGTTTGCTGAAGGTATGGAACTGCGTCGAAAGCGAGCCTACGACACCGCGGAAGCGGCCGACGGCTTCCGCGTGCTGGTGGACCGGCTGTGGCCCCGCGGGGTGTCGAAGGAGAGGGCGGCGATCGACCTGTGGGCGAAGGACACCGCCCCCACGCCGGAGCTGCGGACCGACTGGCACCACGCCCCTCCGGAGGAGTGGGGGCTCTACGCCGACCGGTACCGCGCGCAGCTGGCCGGGGAGTCGTCCGCGGCGCTGCACGCACTCGTCGGGGAGCTGCGCCCGCACCCTGTGGTGACGCTGGTCCACGCCGCGCACGACGAGGTGCACAACCACGCCGTGGTGCTCGAAGAGGCGCTGCGCCCGCTCCTGGACTGACCTTCCCCTCCTCCGGGAGTGCGCCGGTGCCGTCGAAGACGGGCAGGATGGAGGCATGTCGATTCCTGCCGAGCCGGTGACCGTGCCCGACGTCGTCCGGGAACTCTCCCGCGGCGCCGACCTGGTCTGCGTGTGGGACAACGACTACGGCGGGCTGACCTTCCGCGCGACCCCGGCCGAGGGCGACGTCTTCTACATCAAGTGGGGGCCGCGCAACGAGGAGTTCACCCTGCGCGATGAGGCGGAGCGCATGACGTGGGCGGGGCGCTGGATCCGCGTTCCCACGGTGCTCGACCAGGGCGGGGACCGCACGCACGAGTGGCTGGTCACCGCGGCGATCGACGGTGACAGCGCCGTGGATCCGCGCTGGGTCGCGCAGCCCGAGGTCGCGGTGCGCGCGGTCGGCGAGGCGCTGCGCCGCCTGCACGACGCACTGCCGGTCGCGGAGTGCCCGTGGACCTGGGACGTGGAGGGCCGGATCGCGAACGCCGAGCGTCGCGGCATCGAGGTGCCCGCGCGCTTCCACGAGGCCCCGCCGATCGACCGTCTCGTGGTGTGCCACGGCGACGCGTGCTGCCCCAACACGCTGATCGGCCCGGACGGGCGCTGGATCGCGCTCGTCGACATGGCGATGCTCGGCGTCGCCGACCGCTGGGCGGACATCGCGGTGGCGTCGATGAGCACCGAGTGGAACTACGGTCCGGGCTGGGAGGACGCGCTGATCGAGGCGTACGGCGTCGAACCCGACCGGGAGCGTCTCGCCTACTACCGCGATCTCTGGAACGCGGCCTGAGGCGTCGCCGCCCGCCGATCAGGACCAGATGAAGCGGAAGGTGCCGGCGGCGATCGCCGCGGCGAGCGAGAGCGCCATGATGAGCACGCCGCCGGCGAGCGCGACGCCGTCGCGCGGTGAGAGCCGCGACGGCCGCGACCAGGTGCGCGGGGCGTCCGAGCCGAAGCCACGGGCCTCCATCGCCATCGCGAGCTTCGTGCCACGGCGCACGGCGAACACCAGTAGCACGAAGGCCATCGAGAAGAACCGGGCGACCGCGCCACGGTCCCCGATGCCGCGGGCGCGGCGGGCCAGCGCCATCGTGCGCCAGTCGTCGAGGAACAGTCCGAGCATCCGGGTGCCGGCGAGGGTGCCGAGCACGAAACGGCTGGGCAGATGGGCGACCTGCGCGAGAGCGTCGGCCAGCTCGGTCGGATCGGTGCGGCCGAAGAGGAGGATCGTCGGAAGCCCCAGGGCGAGCACGCGCAGGCCGACGGCGAGCGCCAGCTGCACCGAGCCCTCGCTGATCGTCGCGACACCGAACGACCAGTAGACCTGCCCGGAGGGCTGCCCGTAGAGCAGCATGCTCACTCCGGCGATCGGCGCGAACGCCGCCAGCAGCGCCATGCGCCGCAGCACGGTGCCCGGCGCGAGGCCGGTGAGCGGGAGGCACAGCAGTTGCAGCGCGATCGCGACGAGGCCGCTGACGACGTCGATGGACGCGAACAGCGGGATGGACAGCACGAGCGCGAGCACGATGCGCGTGACCGGGTTGACCCCGTCGATCCAGGCGGTCCGCGGCGGTGCGACGACGGTGACGGTCATGACGCCGCCGCCGGCTCGAGCAGGATCCGGTGCCCGCCGAGATGCGCGACCACCGCCTCGTCGTGCGTGACGGCGACGATGCTCGCCCCTCCGGCGATCTCCTCCTGAAGCAGGAGGACGAGCTCCGCCCAGCCCCGCCGGTCCTGGCCGAACGTGGGCTCGTCGAGCACGATCACCTCGGGCGACGCGGCGAGCACGGTGGCGACCGACAGGCGGCGCTTCTGCCCGCCGGAGAGCGTGAAGGGGTTCGCCTCGGCCAGGTGATCGAGGTGGAGGCGCTCCAGCAGCCCGTCGACGACCGCGCGCGCCCTCTCCGCCGGCAGGCCGAGGGCGCGGGGCCCGACGGCGAGCTCCTCTCTGAGGGTCTGTGCGAGGAACTGGTGCTCCGGATCCTGGAAGACGGTGCCGATGCGGGTGAGCAGTTCGCGGGAGGTCCAGCGGATGGGACGGACGCCCTTCTTGCCCTGAAGGTGCGCGGCGGCGCTCACCTCACCCGCGAGCTCGGGGAGGAGGCCGGCGAGGGTGAGCGCGAGGGTCGACTTCCCGGCGCCGTTCGGACCGGTGATCGAGGTGGCCGCGGCCCGCGGCACGGCGAGCGCGAGGTCGCGCTGCACGGCGGTGCGGCCGTCGCGGGAGATCGCGAGGCCGCGGGCGGTGAGCACGCTCGGCGCCGCCGGGGAGGCGGCAGGCAGCGTCGGGAGGTCGACCGGATGCCGGGGCACCCAGACCCCGGCATCCGCCAGCGCGTCCTGATGACGGCCGAAGACCTCGTCCGGCGGGCCGTCGGCGAGCAGCCCGCCGCCCGCATCGAGCACGACGACGCGGGTCATGAGGTCGGCCCACACCTCGGTGCGGTGCTCGATCACGACCAGCGTCGCCCCGATCTCGGCGACGATGCGGGCGACGCTGTCCCGCACCTCGCGCACGCCCTCCGGGTCGAGGTTGGCCGTGGGCTCGTCGAGCAGCAGCAGTCCGGGACGCATCGCGAGGGCGCCGGCCAGCGCCAGCCGCTGCTTCTGCCCGCCGGAGAGCGCCTTGGTCGCCCGGTCGAGGGGCACGTCGAGCCCGACGGCGGACAGCGCCGCACCGACGCGCGAGGGGATCTCGTCGGCCGAGACGCCCAGGTTCTCGCAGCCGAACGCGACGTCGTCCCCCACACGGGAGAGCACCACCCCGGCATCCGGATCCTGCAGCACCAGGCCGATGCCTCCGCGCTGCTCCTCAGGGCGCTGTCCGTCGACGAGCAGCGAACCGGTGCGCTCGCCCTCCTCGGCGTCGCCGAGGAGCCCGGCGAGACCGGCCAGGAGCGTCGACTTGCCGGCGCCGGATGCGCCGAGGAGCAGCACCCGCTCGCCGGCCTCGATCGTGAGGTCGACGTCGCGGACCGCGGGGAGACGGCGGCCGGCGTACCGCCAGCCCCATCCCTCGGCGACGACCCGCGCCGGGGCCGCCTGCGCCGTCACCGTCAGACCTCGCGGCGCAGTTCTCGCCCTGCGGCGAACCTGCTGAGCGCTCCGGTGGCGGCCAGCGCACGCACGAGCAGCCATCCGACGAGGCCCGCGAGCAGGGCGCCCGATACGATGAGCGAGCCCAGGTAGATCAGGTTGAACTCGACGGTCTTGAGGATGTTCGGCGAGCTTCCGTAGAACATCTCGAAGATCCATGCCGCGACCCCCGCGCCGATGCCGGCGAGCATCGCGACGGGCAGCCCGAACCGGCGGTAGAGGAACAGGGCGAAGAACAGCTCGGCGCCGAGGCCCTGCACGAGTCCCGACAGCACGGTCGAGACCCCCCACTGGTTGCCGATCATCATCGAGATCGTCGCGGCGATCACCTCGACCACGAGCGCGGCACCGGGCTTGCGGATCACCAGACCGCCGACCACGCCGCCGAGCAGCCAGATGCCGACGGCGGTGCCGCCGAGTCCCGGGGTGAGGGCGTCGGCCGCGCCGAACCAGGTGCCGCCGACGGCGTTCCAGGCCCAGAAGACGAGGCCGATCGCGACGCCGAGCACGGCGGCGACGACGATGTCGACGACCCGCCAGCGCAGGGTGCGCGGCGGAGCGTCGTTCCGGGTGGACACGGACACGGCAGACGTACTCATATGAACTCCTCCCTGCGCTGGCATGACCCAGATCAGGTTCGACGGTCGAAGCGCGGTTCGCTTCCTCTCAGCCCGGCTCGCCCGGACTCCCGTGGTTGTGCGATCGATCATAGTCCGAACGGGGACGCGGGGGTTCTCGCCCCCGCGCGGCGGATGGACGGATCCGCGGTTTCCCGGGTCGGATTGGGTAACGTGAGCGGGTGACCATCGAGGATCCGGGAGCTCCGGAGAGGCCGCGGGGAGAAGCCGACGCCTCGTCGCGCCCGGAGGCCGACGCGCCGTCGCCCACCGGATCCGGGGCGGAGACGGAGACGGCCACGGCGCCGGAGCCGTCCTCCGAACCGGCCTCGGTGGCCATGCCCGGCCCGGGTGCCGACGAGGATCCGCCGGCGATCCCCCGCCCCGAAGCGGACGCTGAGGCATCACCGCCCGCGATCTCCGACACCGACGCGACGGCCCCTTCCCCCACCGCCTCGACGGAACCCGCCCCCTCCGCCGCGCTTCGCGAGCGGGACGCCGCCCCTCTCCTGGAGGATGTCGCCGCGCCACCGTCCGACGGCGAAGGCGGGGAGCCGCCGACGCCGACGCACCTCACGGCCTCCCTCGATCAGGAGCTCGCCGAGATCGGGTTCGCCGAGGCCCCTGCCCGACCGGATGCGCAATGGGTCACGGAAGGCCGCGGCGCCTCGGCGCTGACCTGGATCGATGCGGAGTCGGTGAGCACCGGATCGATCCCGATCGAATTCGGCGCGGCCCCGACCGAGGCGGAAGGACCCGATCTACTCGCCGATGCCCGCCTGCGTCCGGGGTGGCTGCGTGCGCGCGTGCTCGTGCCGACGCTCTTCGTCGTGGCCCTCGCCGCCGCGTACTGCGGGTCGACGCTACTGTGGCCGCTCGACAACGTCGCCCCGACGGTGACGGCCGCGAAGGTGGAGATCGCCCCCGCCGCTGCGGCGAGCCTCGCCTGGCCGACCTCCGGCAGCGCCGCGGTCGGGGTGCAGGGCATGGGCACGGCGTCGTCCGGCGGCGACCGTGAGCCGATCGCGAGCATCAGCAAGGTGGCGTCGAGCCTGATGGTGCTCGACGCGCTGCCGCTCAAGCCCGGCGAGGAGGGACCCTCCTACGCCTTCACCCGGCAGGACTCCCTGAAGTACTGGCAGTACCGGCGGTCCGACCAGTCGGCCCTCGACGTCCCGGCGGGCGGCAGCCTCACCGAGCATCAGATGCTGGAGGGCGTGCTCCTCGGCTCGGCCAACAACTACATCGACCGTCTCTCCCGCGAGATCTGGGGCTCCGAGGGGGCTTTCGCCGATGCCTCGGCGAAGTGGCTGCGGGACCACGGTCTCGGGGACATCTCGCTGCCGAACCCGTCGGGCTTCGATTCCCGGAATGTCGCGAGCGCCTCCGACCTCATCACCCTGGGCGAGCTCGCGATGCGCAATCAGGTCTTCGCCGACATCGTCGGCACGCCGCAGGTCGAGCTCCCCGGCGCCGGAGTGGTCAAGAACACCAACCGCCTGCTCGCCGAGGATGAAGGCGTCGTCGGGATCAAGACGGGCACCCTCGGGAAGTCGTGGAACCTGCTGACCGCGAAGGACATCACGGTCGACGGGAAGACGGTGCGGCTGTTCGCCGCGGTGCTCGGACAGCATGACGACGACGCCCGTGTCGATGCGACCCGCGCGCTCTTCGCCGAGGTGGAGAAGGCGCTGGCCTCGCAGACCCCCGCCGTGCCCAAGGGCACCGTGGTGGGCACGCTCACCACCGAGTGGGGCGCGCGCAGCGACATCGTCACCGACACCGATGCGAAGGTGGCGCTCTGGAACGGCGCGACGGCGACGGCCAAGAGCGACCTGTCCCTCGGGGACGCCTGGACGAAGGGCGCGAAGACCGGCACGCTGACGACCACCGGCCCGCTCGGCAGCGCGGAGACGTCGGTGTCGCTGCGCTCCCAGGTGGAAGGCCCCAGTCCGTGGTGGCGACTGACCCACCCGATGCAGCTGTTCGGCCTGGACTGACCGTTCCCCGGATCGCTCCGACGGCCCGACCCGACGGCCGATCCGCCCGGGTCCGGAGACGCGGAAGCGCCCGCCCTCACGAGGAGGACGGGCGCTTCTCGGCGGTCAGGCCCGATCGGACCCTTCGGGTTCCTCGCCCTCGGCGCCCTCGGTGCCCGCATCGCGCGCGGTCCCCGCGACGGCCACGGGCACGGCGCCGGTCGCAGCGGCGGCGACCGCCTCGGCGACGTCGTCCGCCTCGCCCGTCACGACCACCGGAGTGGAGCCGGTGAGGGCCTCCTCGGCGTCGATGTCGGCCGCGGCCTGCTCGAACTGCGACTGGTACAGCCGCCAGTAGGCGCCCTTGGCAGCGATGAGCTCGTCGTGGCTGCCCTTCTCGACGATGTCGCCGTGCTCCATCACGAGGATGAGGTCGGCGTCGCGGATCGTCGAGAGACGGTGCGCGATCACGAACGACGTGCGACCCTGGCGCAGCGCCGCCATGGCGTGCTGCAACAGCAGCTCGGTGCGTGTGTCGACCGCCGACGTCGCCTCGTCGAGGATCAGGATCGACGGCTGGGCGACGAACGCACGGGCGATCGTGATCAGCTGCCGTTCACCGGCGGAGACGTTGGACGCGTCCTCGTCGAGCTTGGTGTCGTAGCCCTCGGGGAGCGAGTGCACGAACCGGTCGACATAGGTCGCCGACGCCGCCGTGATGATCTCCTCATCGGTCGCCGACTCGTTGCCGTAGCGGATGTTGTCCCGGATGGTCCCGGCGAACAGCCACGGGTCCTGCAGCACCATGCCGGTGCGACGACGCAGATCCTCGCGGGTCATCTCGGCGATGTCCTGCCCGTCGAGCAGGATGCGGCCGCCGCTCAGTTCGTAGAACCGCATGATGAGATTCACCAGCGTCGTCTTGCCGGCACCGGTCGGGCCGACGATCGCGACCGTCTGCCCGGGCTCCACCCGGAAGGACAGGTCGGTGATCAGCGGACGGTCCTCGGTGTAGGAGAACGCCACGTGGTCGAACTCGATCACACCGCGGCCGCCGTCGACGGTGGGCGCGTCCTCCGCATCCGGGTCCTGCTCATCGGCGTCCAGGAAGTCGAACACGCGCTCGGCCGAGGCCGTACCGGACTGCACGACCGCCGCCATGCCGCCCAGCTCGCTGAGCGGCTGGCTGAACTGCTGCGAGTACTGGATGAACGCCTGCACGTCGCCGAGCCGGAGACCGCCGTTGGCGACCATCATGCCGCCGAGCACCGCGATGCCGACGTACTGCAGGTTCCCGACGAAGGTCATGGCCGGCATGATGATGCCCGACAGGAACTGCGCCTTGAAGCTCGCCTGGAACAGCTCCTCGTTCTCGACCTGGAAGTTGTCCAGCGCATCCTGCTCGCGACCGAACACCTTGACGAGGGCGTGGCCGGAGAAGGCCTCCTCGACACGGGCGTTCAGACGGCCGACCTTGCGCCACTGGACGCCGAAGGCCTTCTGCGACCGCGGGCCGATCACGCCGAAGATGATGCCCATCAGCGGCAGCGACACCAGCGCGACCAGCGCGAGCTGCCACGAGATCGAGAACATCATCACGAGCACGCCGACCACGGTGAGGATCGACGTGAGCGCCCCGGACAGCGACTGCTGCATGGTCTGGGTGATGTTGTCGATATCGTTCGTGACCCGCGAGATCAGCTCACCACGCTGCACCTTGTCGAAGTACGACAGCGGCAGGCGGTTGATCTTGGCCTCGACGTCCTCACGCAGGCGCCACATCGTGCGCACCATGATCACATTGATCACGTAGCCCTGCAGCCAGCTCAACACGGAGGAGAGGACGTAGATCGCCAGCACCGCGACGATGATCCAGCGCAGCGACTCGAAGTTCACGCCGTCGCCGACCTTGAAGGGATCCATCGCCCCGACCATGTCGGCGAAGGTGCCCTGACCGGCAGAGCGCAGCGCCTCGACGACCTGCTCCCGGCTCGTGCCCACCGGGAAGCCGTTGTCCCCCAGCTGCTTTGAGATGAAGCCCTCGTAGACGATGTTGGTCGCCTGTCCGAGGATCTTCGGCGCGGCCACCGAGAGCACCACGCCGATCGCACCGAACAGCGACACCAGCGCGAACCACCAGGCGGACGGCCTGAGCAGCCCGATCATGCGCTTGAAGCTCGGGCCGAACCGGTCGGCCTTGCCCGGCGCGGGGCCGTCGAACATGCCGCCGCCGTCCTGGCGCGCCTTCTCGGCCTGCGCGGCTTCTTCCTTCTCGGCCTCGGTCATCTCGACCTCGGCGGTCGCGGCGCCACCTCGTGCGGCAGCCACACGGTCCTTGCGGGCCTGCTTGCGGTCTTCCGCGCTCATGCGTCCACCCCCAGCTGCGACTCGACGATCTCCTTGTACGTGGTGCTCGACACGAGCAGCTCCTCATGGGTTCCGACGCCGACCACGGCGCCGTCCTCGAGCACGACGATGCGATCGGCATCCGTGATGGTCGACACGCGCTGTGCGACGACGATCTTCGTGACCTCCGGCAGCTCGCGCCACAACGCCTGTCTCAGACGGGCATCGGTGGTGAGGTCGAGCGCCGAGAACGAGTCGTCGAAGACGAGGATGCTCGGCTGGTGCACGATCGCGCGGGCGATCGCCAGCCGCTGCCGCTGCCCGCCCGAGACGTTCGTGCCGCCCTGCGCGATGCGCGAGTTCAGCCCTTCAGGCATCTCCTCGACGAAGTCGCGCCCCTGGGCGATCTCGAGCGCCTTCCACAGCTCCTCGTCGGTGGCGTCCTCGCGCCCGTAGCGCAGGTTGGAGGCCACCGTCCCCGTGAACAGGAACGGACGCTGGGGGATCAGCCCGATGCTCTTCCAGAGCGCATCGAGGTCGGCCTCGCGCACATCGACACCGCCGACGCCGACCGATCCTCCGGTGACGTCGAACAGGCGGGGGATGAGGGAGACCAGGGTGGTCTTCCCCGATCCCGTCGATCCGATGATCGCGACGGTCTCGCCCGGCTCGGCCCGGAAGCTGATGCCCGTGAGCACCGGCGCCTCCGCACCCGGGTAGGTGAACTCAACGTCGTCGAACACGACCGCACCGGGCGTCGGGAACTCGCGCACGCCGTTCTCGGGCCGCGCCAGCGTCGACTCGGCGCCGAGCACCTCGCCCACGCGCTCGGCCGAGACCGCGGCGCGCGGGATCATCATCGCCATGAAGCTGGACATGATGACGCCCATCATGATCTGGCCGATGTACTGCATGAACGCGAAGATCGTGCCGGTCTCGGCATGGCCGGCGTTGATCTCGATCCCGCCGAACCAGATGACCGCGACCACGGCGACGTTGAGCACCAGCATGAACAGCGGGAACATCAGCACGAACAGCGAGCCGATGTTCCGTCCGAGCACCATCAGGTCGGTGTTGACCTCGCGGAACCGGCGCTCCTCGATGCGCTCGCGCACGAACGCGCGCACGACGCGCACGCCGGTGAGCTGCTCGCGCATGATGCGGTTGACGTCGTCGATCTTGCGCTGGTTGGCGCGGAACAGCGGCACCATGCGGCCGATGATGACCACGGCGATGATCAGCAGCAGCGGCACCGAGACCGCGATCAGCCAGCTCAGGCCCAGGTCGGTCTGCACCGCCTTGATGATGCCGCCGATGGCGAGCAGCGGCGCGGTGACGAACATCGTCGCGCCCATCATCGCGAGCATCTGCACCTGCTGCACGTCGTTGGTGTTCCTGGTGATCAGCGACCCGGCCCCGAACTGCGAGACCTCGCGCTCGGAGAAACCGCTGACGCGCGAGAACACATCGGCGCGGATGTCGCGACCGACGGCCATCGCCATCCTGGCGGCGAACAGGGTCGCGATGATCGAGGCGACGATCTGGCCGAGCGACACGAGCAGCATGAACCCGCCGCGGGCCCAGATGTAGCCGATGTCGGCCTTCGCGACGCCGTTGTTGATGATGTCGGCGTTGATCTCAGGCAGGTTGAGAGACGCCATGACGCTGGCGAACTGCAGCACGACGACGATGAGCAGCAGCCACCAGTAACGAGTGAGATATCGGACGAGGAGTTTTCCCAGCACAGGCGGAATCCTTCACGGTAGTCGGCCCTCCCGGCAGAGGGCCACGTCATAGAGTGCCATGACCCGCCGACATTCACATCAGGTGTGATAAAACCTTCGCTCACAGCGAAACGCTCGGGCGTGTCGCCCCGGTGTCTTCCTCCTCGCGCGCCGTTCGCCCAGCCGCGCCCTCCTAGACTTCGAGGGTGGGTGAGCTGAGCGAGAACGACGCCGTGCTGCTGGTCTGCGACTACTCGCTGAAGTATCTGGGCGGCGCGCAGACCGCGTTCCTCCGGCAGGCCGAGGCTCTGGCGTCGGAGGGCGTGCGGGTGGTCGTGCTCGCGCCCGATGCGGACGCCGCGAGGACCGGAGCCCTGGAGCACGCCGTCCTCATCTCCCCCGCGCGCCGCGGCACCATCCCCGTGCTCGACCTGCCCCTGCTCGGCGGCGCGCGCGACCTGGAGCCGCTGATCGCCGCCACCGTGCGCCGTCATCGCGTCGGGGCGATCGTCGTCCACTCGGAGTTCGCCCTCGCCGCGGCCTGCCTCGCCGTGGGGCGGGAGCTCGGCGTCCCCGTGCTGCACACGGTGCACACCTTCTTCTGGCGCGCCCCGTCGGCCCTCGCGCCGTTCGCGCCGCTCGTCGGCCGCGTGCATCGCGCGCTCACCGGCATCCGCACCGGCCGGCGCAGCACCGGGAGCAGCCGGATCAACGATGCGCTGCGCACGATGACGCTGCGCATCGCCGAGCGCGCCGACGTGGTGCTCTCCCCCTCGGCGCATCAGGCCGAGGCGCTGCGCCGCGCGGGCGCCGGCCGCGTCGAGGCCTTCTCGAACGTCGCGCAGCCGCTGCGCCTCGCCGACCCCGTTTCGGAGGGGCCGCTCCGGCTGCTCTGGGTCGCCCGCTTCGCCCCCGAGAAGCGTCTCGAGGTGGCGCTCGACGCGATGCGGCTGGTCGATGCGGAGCTCGGCGCGGGCCGCGTGCGCCTCGACGTCGCCGGCGGCGCCCACCGCCCGCTGCCGGGGGTCGAGTTCCACGGTCCGGTCTCCGGCGAGCGCGTCGGGGAGCTGATGGACGGATCCGACGCCGTGCTCATCACCTCGCTCGGCTTCGACAACCAGCCGATGGTGGCCCTCGAGGCCTTCGCGCACGGGCGCCCCGTGATCGTCAGCGACCCGGTGCTCGCCGGCGAGTTCGGCCCGGCGGCTCTCGGCACCCCGACCCCGGACGCCCGGGGACTCGCCGACCTGGTCGTCGAGCTCGCGGCCGACCGCGACCGGCTCGCCCCGCACCGCGAGGCGGCGACCGCCTATGCGCGCGACCGCCAGCCGTCCGCGCACGTCGCACGGCTGCGGGAGATCATCGCCTCGGTCTGACCGGGGCCCGCTCAGAACAGCGCGGGCTGCGGCACGAACGCCCTCGCCCCTGCTCCGGCGTCGTCCGGAAGCTCCGCGACGGTGGCTGGCTGCCACTTCGGCTGCCGGTCCTTGTCGACGACCTGTGCCCTGATCCCCTCGACGAGATCGGGATGGTTGAGGATGAACCACATCACGCGGCGGTACTCCCCCGCCAGGGCCTCGCGCACGCCGCTCATCATCCGCGCCTCGCGGACGGCGTCGAGCGTGACGGCGAGGCCGGTGGGCGCGAGCTCCTCCAGGGCGTCGGCGGCCGCCGCGGCATCCGGGATCCCCGCGGCACGGAGACGCTCGACGATCTCACCGACGGTCGGTGCGGAGAACGCCTCGTCGATCCATCCCTGCGACGCGGGCAGCGCCGAGGGCTCGGGAGTCTCGTCGAAGAGGAGGACGAGCTCACTGGGGCTGCCGGGGTCGGCGCGGTAGGCGAGCGCCTCGCGCAACGCGTCGAGCCGCTCGGAGGGGACGAAGTAGTCGGCGAAGCCGTTGTGGATCGCGTCGGCGCCCGACATGTGCGCCCCGGTGAGCCCGAAGTACTCGCCGAGGCGGCCCGGCGCGCGCCCCAGCAGCCAGGTGCCCCCGACGTCGGGGGTGAAACCGATTCGGGTCTCCGGCATCGCGAGGCGCGAGCGCTCGGTCACGATGCGGATCGCCGCGTGCCCGGCCAGGCCGATGCCGCCGCCCATGGTGATCCCGTCGGCGAAGGCCACGATCGGCTTCGGATACTCCGCGATCGCCGCGTTCATCGCGTACTCGGCGCGGAAGAACTCCGCGGCCTCCGCGGCGCGGCCCGCCGTGACCATCTCGTAGAGGGCACGGACGTCGCCGCCCGCGCACAGTCCGCGCTCGCCCGCGCCGTCGATGAGCACCGTCTGGATGTCGCTGTCGTCGCGCCACGCGTCGAGTGCCGCCGTGATGTCGCGGATCATCCCGACGTCGAGGGCGTTGATCGCCTCGGGCCTGTCGAGGGTGATCCGGCCGAGCGAGTTCTCGGTGCGGACGAGGACACGGGATGCTTCGGGCGACGCTGTCACGTCAGCCAGGCTACCTCTCCACACCGACGCCATCCTGCGCCGCGGCACGGAAAATGCGTGCCGAACCGGCTTTTCCGACAGAATAGACGGATCAGTAGGCAGTAGGAGAGGTCACCGATGCCCGACGGACAGGTGCTCGAGTTCACACGAGTCACGAAGCGCTACGGCGATGTCACCGCTCTCGCCGATTTCTCGGCCCGCGTCTCACCCGGCGCGGTGACGGGCCTTCTCGGCCCCAACGGCGCGGGCAAGACCACGACGCTCCGCATCCTCACGGGGGATCTGCGCGCCACGTCCGGCACCGCGACGATCGGCGGCGTGCCGTACTCCGAACTGCGGCATCCGCTGCGCACGGTCGGCTTCGTGCTGGAGGACCCCGTGTACCGGCCGCGGCGCACCGCCGAGCGCCAGCTGCAGATCGCGGCGAAGGCCAACGGCCTGCCGGCCTCACGGGTGGCCGAGGTGCTCGCGCTGGTCGGGCTGCAGAACGACGCGGACACCCGCATCGGCACCTTCTCGCTCGGCATGCGTCAGCGCCTGAGCGTCGCGGGCGCACTGCTCGGCGACCCGGGCGCGCTGGTGCTCGACGAGCCGGCCAACGGACTCGACCCCGAGGGCATCCGATGGATGCGCCTGCTCATGCGGCGTCTGGCCGACGAGGGGCGCACCGTGCTCGTCTCCTCGCATGTGCTCAGCGAGGTGGAGCAGGTCGCCGACGACGTGCTGGTCCTCGCGAAGGGCCGTGCCGTCTACGCCGGAGGCATCGACACGCTCTCCGACCCCACCACCGGCGCCGTGATCGTGGACGCCGAGGACCGCGGCGCGCTGCGAGCCGCGATCGCCGCCGCCGGACTCGACTTCGACACGCTGCGCTCCGGCATCACGGTTCGGGGCTCGGACGCCGCGACGGTCGGCGCCCTCGCCGCGCAGGCCGGGATCGCGCTGACCGTGCTGCAGCAGCGCGGCCCCAGCCTGGAGGAGGTCTTCCTCGACCTCGTGTACGGCCGCCGCCCCGAGATCGCGCGTCCGGCCCCCGTCGCAGAGACCGCGGACGAGCAGACGGCTCCCGAGGAGGAGCAGCCGGAGACCGACGACGAGCAGAAGGACGCCGACGGCTCCGCTGCGGCGGCCGCGACCGCAGCAGCGGCGGCGGCGATCGGCGGCGCGGGGCTGTTCGGCGCCGCGCCCGGCGCCGTCGAGGAGGATGCCGGGACCGGCACCGACCTCGACGGAGACTCCTTCTCCGCCGAGGGCACGACCGACCCGAGCGAGGAGACCGACGAGATCGGCGAGCCCGGACAGCACGAAGCGAGCGTGGAGACCGAGCAGCAGACCGAGGAGGCGGACGCGTCGGGCGATGCGTCGACCGAGCACGGTTTCGAGGAGCACGGCTTCGAGGAGCACGGTTTCGAGGATCAGCCTGCGGACACGGGGTCCGAGAGCTCCGCCGAGGACGGCGCCGACGAGGCGGACCGTCCGGCCGACGACCACGGGCACGGCGCAGACGAGCAGGCCGCAGATGGCGACCACGACGAGCACGCCCCCGGCGACGACGCGGCCGAGCACGCCCCCGAGGAGCACGGGCAGGACGTGGGGGGTCTCGTCGCCGACGACTCTGCCCTCGCGGAGGACGTCGTCCACGACGCCGACGGGCAGGATTCCGAGGACCACGCGTCCGACGAGCACGAGAAGGGCTCCGACGACCAGGGATACGGATCCGAGGACCACCGGTCGGACGAGCATGACGCCGAAGATCTCGGACGCGGCTCCGACGAGCAGGTCTCCGGAGACCACGGCTCCGACGATGCGACGACCGAACACGGCGACGAAGGCCACGACGACGAAGGCCACGACCACGACGATGCGGACGACGCGGTCGACGCCGACGACGCATCCGAGGCCGGCGACTCCGACGAGCACGGAGACGAGCACGACGCGGTCGACGCCGACGAGGCGTCCGCGGATGACGCTGCAGGGCACGACGAGCAGACCTCCGCGGAGCACGACGGCGACGAGCACGGCCAGGCATCCGGCGAGCAGCCGATCACGACCCCTCAGGACGACGAGACGACGCCCGGAACATCCCCGTGGCCGGACCTGCCGATCGACGAAACGCGGAACGCCGATTCCGCCTCCTCGTCCGACGAGCACGGCGCTCCCGATGACGATCAGCCCGCGGGCGAGGCTCCGATCGCCGGCCTGTTCGGTCCGGCGACGGTCACGATCCCGGTGATCTCGGCCTCCCCCGAGTTCGGCGCCGTGAGCAACGGCATAGGCCTCTTCCCCGGCGCATCGAGCGACGACTCCGACTCGGATGACGTGGTCGACGACGTCGTCACGGGCATCATGCCCGTGGTGGTCAGCGGCACTCCGGTGTCCGCCGACGAAGCCGTCTCCGAGGAGGAGTCGCCTGAGCCCGCCGAGGCGCACGACGAGTTCGTGGAGAACGAGCCGACGCACGACGAGCCCGTCGCCGAGGCCACCGACACCGACGAGCCCGGCGCCGAGGAGCACGACTCGGATCCGGAGCGGAACGAGGACTCCGCCGAGGAGACGCCCGAGGCCGAGAGCATCGAGCGCGCCCCCGAGGACGAGTCGACCGTGCTGCCCTTCGCGACGCAGGCGATCTCCGTGCCCTCCGAGACGCGCGAGCCGACCTTCACCGAGCTGATCACCGGGATTCCGGCCTCCGAGCAGTCGGACGAGCCCGAGCAGGAGGACTCCGCTGAGGAGGCGCCGGCCGAGGGCGGCGACGAGGATCCGCGCATGGACGCGATGCGGGCATCCATCGCCGCCGCCGCCAAGGCGTACTTCGAGGACCCGGCCCCCGCCTACCCCTACGGGCAGCGCGATGAGCAGAGCGAGGGCAACCCGTGGTCGCTCCCGAAGACCCCGCTCACCGACGCGACCCACGTCATCGACACGGTCCCGAAGCCCGAGGACGGCGAGCAGGACGAGGACCGCGGCGACGAGCACCGCGACTGAGCGCCGAGCGGGTCAGGCGGGACGCGGCCGGATGACCGGGCGCTTCCCGCCTTTCTGCACCGGGATCGGCGCCGTGGAGGCGATCTCGACGACGTCGGCGGCCTCTTCGGAGACCTCCAGCCGCAGGGCCTGCGTGAGCGCGAGGCCGTGCCGGGTCGTCAGGATCAGGCGCTGGTAGGTCTCATCGCCCTCGAGGTCGATGACCACGCTGGGACGGCGGCGGCGGATCAGCGCGAAGTCGGTCGTCGCGGCGGCCTTCCAGGTGCCGGCGGCGAGCACGCCCGGGATGTGGGTGCCCGGACCGGGAACCCCGCGCAGCCAGGTCCAGGCGTCGCCGGTGAGCTGCACCTTGACGATCGTGTCGCGCTCGATCCGCAGGTTCTCCCGATGGAACGTGGCGGCCCGCTCGATCGGCGACAGCACGACCTCGAGCTGCGTCTGATCGAGGAGCAACGTCACCATGCGTCCAGTCTGCCAGCGCTCAGCCCGGAGTTCCCTGCGTATCGCGCTCGTGTCTCAACTCGGTGAAAGCGCAGGAACGCATGCCATGCGGGCCACAGAGGTGCGTTTCGCGCTCCGCGGACCGGATGCCCGAGACTCAGGGGGTCGCGGATGCCGCCGCGGCGGCTGCGGCGGGGAGGGCGCGCTCGATCCGCAGGAGGTCGTCCTCGGTGTGCGCGGCGGTGAGGAACCAGGCCTCGAACACGCTGGGCGGAAGCGCCACGCCCGCCTCGCGCATCGCGTGGAAGAACGGCGCGTACCGGAACGACTCCTGCGCCTGGGCCTGCGCGTAGTCGCGAGGCGTCTCGGGGGCGAAGACCACGCCGAACAGGTTTCCGGCCCGGGGCACCGCGTGCACCACGCCGGCGTCGGTCAGTGCGCGGTCGAGGGCGCCCGCCACGCGCGCCGCCGCTGCGTCGACCACCGCGTAGACGTCCGGGGTGGCGAGGCGCAGGGTCGCGAGTCCCGCCGCGACGGAGAGCGGATTCCCCGAGAGCGTCCCCGCCTGATACACCGGGCCGAGCGGGGCCAGCAGGTCCATGACCTCCGCCCGCCCGCCGAGTGCGGCGAGAGGCATGCCCCCGCCGACCACCTTGCCGAACGTGATGATGTCGGGCAGATACTCCTCGCCCGCCGCCTGCTGGAGACCCCAGAAGCCCGCCGGGTGCACTCGGAAACCGGTGAGCACCTCGTCGAGGATCGTCAGCGCGCCGTGGGCGTGGGCGGTCTCGGCGATCAGCCGGTTGAAGCCCGGCAGCGGAGGGACGACGCCCATGTTCGCCGAGGAGGCCTCCACGATGACGGCCGCGATCCGCTCCCCGTGCTCCGCGAAGACCGCGGCGAGGGCGTCCGGGTCGTTGTAGTCGATCACGAGGGTCTGCGCCGCGATCGGGGCCGGCACGCCGGCCGAGCCGGGGAGTGCGAGGGTGGCGACGCCCGACCCCGCCGCCGCGAGCAGCCCGTCGGAGTGCCCGTGATAGTGCCCGGCGAACTTCACCAGCAGGTCACGGCCCGTCGCGCCGCGTGCGAGACGGATCGCGGTCATGGTCGCCTCGGTGCCGGTCGACACCAGGCGCACGCGCTCCACGGGGCGGGTCTCTCCGTGGCGCACACGATCCGCGATGAGCGCGGCAAGCTCGACCTCGCCCTCGGTCGGGGCGCCGAAGGACAGGCCGCGGGTCGCGGCATCCTGCACGGCGGTGACGACCTGCGGATGCGCATGCCCGAGCAGCGCCGGCCCCCATGAGGCGACGAGGTCGACGTACTCTCCCCCGGCCGCATCGGTCACCCGCGCGCCGCGGGCGGATGCGAGGAAGCGCGGCGTGCCCCCGACGGACCCGTAAGCGCGCACCGGGGAGTTCACCCCTCCGGGGATCACCGCGCGGGCAGCGTCGAACAGGGCATCGTTCCGGTCGGTCATACTCCCAGGCTACGGCCCCCGCCTATGCGGCTCCTGGCGCTTCCGGGCGGCGCTTCCGACCCGGTCCATCCCGTCTATTCGTCACAAAGTCCCGGTATCCAGGGCGAATTCCGGGACTTTGTGACGAATAGACGCGGGACGCGGACGCGGAGGGGCCAGGCTGGGTCCATGGAGCACGGCGGAGTGTTGCCCATGGATGCCCCCGACCCGGGAATCGCGTCCGAAGCCCGGCTGCGATCTGTCATGTTCCCGGTCTTTCAACTGCGACCGCAGGCATCGGTCACCCGCATGCCGATCGCCGGATTCGCTGAGAGCACCGGGGCCTCGGGCACAGAAGAGCTGTCGGTGCAGTTCAGCTACACCCTCTGGCGCTACCCGGATGACCACTCCGACCCGCGGAACGAGGTCGAACTGGATGAGCGGACGCGCCGAGCCATCGAGGAGGAGCCCCCGTGGGGTCGCCCGGCCTGGTTGGCCGAACAGGCTCGGCTGTTCCGATATCCGATGCTGTGGGAAGCCGTCCGCACCGCGTGGCACGCGTCACCCGACCATGAGCGGCATTCGCTCGCGCAGCAGCTCGTGGACCACACCGACCACGTCCTGAGCAACAGCTTTCGCGAGCAACTCGGCCTCCCGGCGGGTCCGGCGACGAGCGACGAGTGGAAAGCGAGGGGGACCGCCGTATCGGGATCCGCCATCATCGTCGACGGCGAGGAGCGTACTGCCGTGCACATCGACACCGACCCCTTCGTCTATGCGGTGGGATTCCGGGTGGACGCGCACGTCGTGTGCACAGCCGTGCTTCCGCGGGACAGCTTGCCTTATCTGGACCTGAGCCTCACGACATGGGGCAGGCCCTAGCCTCCACCCGGGCTGCCTCCCGTTCCGCCCCAGCTCATCCCTCCCACACCGGACCGTCTATTCGTCACAAAGTCCCGGAATTCAGCTCGCATTCCGGGACTTTGTGACGAATAGACGGCGCAGGCAGACGGCGCGCCGGGGCACAGGAGGCCCAGATCCCGGACGCAGGACGGTGGCACCCGGGCTCCGGACGCGAGGCGCCGGATCTGGCCCGTCTAGAGCCAGCGGGCGACGTCGGTCGCCCAGTACGTGAGCACCGCGTCGGCGCCGGCGCGGCGGATCGACAGGAGGGATTCGAGCACGGCACCGCGGCGATCGATCCAGCCGTTCGCGGCGGCGGCCTCGATCATCGCGTACTCCCCGGACACCTGATACGCCCACACGGGCACGCTCACGGCGTCGCGCACCTCGCGCACGACGTCGAGGAACGCCATCGCGGGCTTGACCATCACGATGTCGGCGCCCTCGGCCTCGTCCGCCAGCGCCTCCCGCACGCCCTCTCGACGGTTGCCCGGATCGAGCTGGTAGGTGCGGCGGTCGCCCTGCAGCTGCGAATCCACGGCCTCCCGGAAGGGGCCGTAGAACGCGCTCGCGTACTTGGCCGCGTAGGCCAGGAGGATCGTGTCGGCGAACCCTTCGGCGTCGAGGGCGTGCCGGAGGTGCGCGACCTGGCCGTCCATCATCCCGGAGAGCCCGAGCAGCCGCGATCCGGCGCGCGCCTGCGCCAGCGCCATGGCCGCGTAACGCTCGAGCGTCGCGTCGTTGTCGACCGAGCCGTCGGAGGCGAGCACGCCGCAGTGCCCGTGGTCGGTGAACTCGTCGAGGCACAGGTCGGTCTGCACGACCAGCGCATCGCCGACCTCCGCGGCGAGCGCCTCGGTCGCGACGTTGAGGATGCCGCGGGGATCGTCGGCCCCGGAGCCGCGGGCATCACGCACCGCGGGCACGCCGAAGAGCATGACGCCTCCGACCCCGACCTCCGCGGCCTCGACGGCGGCGGCGCGCAGCGAGTCGAGGGAATGCTGCACCACGCCGGGCATCGAACCGATCGGTGCGGCGGCGCTCAGCCCCTCGCGGACGAACATCGGCAGGACGAGCTGTCTCGCCTCCAGCGAGGTCTCGCGCACGAGGGAGCGCACCGGCGCCGACTGCCTCAGACGGCGCAGGCGGACGTCCGGGAATCCGCCGCTCACGGCGCGAACTCGTCGGCGGCGTGCGGAAGGGTGAAGTGCGAGACGACCTCGATCAGCGCGTCGACCGTCTGCTTGTCGGCGACGGCCCAGATCGGCAGGCCCGCCTTGCGTGCGTCTTCGGCGGTACGCGGCCCGATCGCGGCGAGCAGGGTCGTGTCGGGGATCTCCGGGAACTGCTCGCGCACCTGTCGGGCGACCGAGCCGCTGGTGATGAGGATCGCGTTGATGCGACCGTTGAGCACGTCGCGATGGATCCGCTCGGTCACCGGGACGCCGACCGTGCGATAGGCGACGACGCTGTCGACCTTGTGCCCCGCCTGAGCGAGCAGGTCGGTGAGCACCGGCTTCGCGATCTCGCTGCGGAGCGTGAGGATGCGGCGCGGCTCGGGCTCGAGAGCGATCATCTGCTCCGCCATGCCCGCCGCCGAGTTGTCCGTCTCGGGAACGAGCGCGACCTCGTAGCCGACCGCCAGCAGTGCGGCGGCCGTGGTCTCGCCGACGGCGGCGATCTTCGTGCCGCGCGGGATCTCCACCCGCTGCGCGAAGAGCACGTCGACGGTCGTCGCGCTCGTGATCGTCACCCAGTCGTACTCGCCCGCGGTCAGGCGCGCGAAAGCCGCATCGAGCGTCTCCTGGTCGGTGGTCGGCGCGAAGTTGATGAGCGGGGCGACCACGGGCACGGCGCCCTGCGTGCGCAGGCTCGCCGCGACGCCGTCACCCCAGGGACCGCCGCGCGGCACGAGGACGCGCCAGCCGGCCAGCGGCTTGCCAGGCCCGGCCGGAACCGGCCCGGTCTCGGTGGATTCGGAAGCAGTCATTGAGCATCACTCTCGCGGAAGGAGGTCGGCCGCCCCCTGTTCGAGCAGCCGATGCGCCACAGACATGCCAAATGCGCGCATCGCGTGCATCGGGTCTGCACCATCGGCAGCATCCGCCCCATTGCCACTGCCGTTCCGTCGAATATACCCCCCGTTCAGGGATTCCGTGACGTCGAGCCCGATCCGGCGCCCCCCGTCCGGCGCGTAGACGACGGCACGGACGCGGAGTTCGCCGCCGCTCAGCACCGCGTGCGCCGCCATCGGCGCCTGGCATCCGGCGTCCAGACCGGCCAGGATCGCACGCTCGACGGTCACCGCGATCCGGGTGGCGTCGTCATCGAGTGCGGCGAGGCTCTCGCGCAGCGCGGCGGGTGCATCCGTCCTCACCTCCACGGCCAGGGCCCCCTGCCCCGGGGCGGTCGGCCACTCGGTGAGCCCGAGCTCCTCGCGACGCAGCGGGTTGTCCGCGCCGAGCCGCGAGAGGCCCGCGGCGGCGAGGATCACGGCGTCGAGCTGGCCCGAGGCGACGCGTTCCAGGCGGGAGTCGACGTTGCCGCGGATGTCGACCACCTCGGCGTGCGGGGCGCGGATGCGCACCTGCGCCACGCGCCGCGGGGCTCCGGTGCCGACTGTCGCACCACGGTGCAGGAGATGCAGCGGGGTGCCGCTGCGGGTGATGGCCACGTCGCGGGCATCCACGCGGGGCGGGGTCGCCGCGATGACGATGCCCTCCACCTCGGCGGTGGGGAGATCCTTCAGGGAGTGGACCAGGATGTCGCACTCCCCCGCGGCGAGCGCCTCGCGCAGGCGGTTGGCGAAGACCCCCTGGCCGCCGATCTCGGAGAGGGACGCGCGGTTCGTGTCGCCCTCCGATACGATCGGCACGAGCTCGACCGGACGTCCGGAGATCTTCTCCAGCGCCGCGGCGACATGACCGGACTGCGCCTGCGCGAGCGCGCTGCGGCGGGTTCCGAGACGGATCGCAGTGCTCATGCGATCACTGCAGGACGTCGGGGATCTCGTCGATCCGCAGACGGCGCCCCGTGTAGAACGGCACCTCGAGGCGCACGTGGCGACGGGCGTCCGTGTACCGCAGGTCGCGCATGAGGTCGACGAGCTCGATCACGTCATCGGCCTCCAGCGGAAGCAGCCACTCATAGTCGCCGAGGGCGAAGGAGGCGACCGTGTTCGCGATGACGCCGGTGTGCGCGGCGCCCTTGCGGCCGTGCTCGGCCAGCATCCGTCCACGGTCCTCATCGGGCAGCAGATACCACTCGTGGCTGCGCACGAACGGGTAGAGGCAGAGCCACTGCTTGGGCTCGACGCCGCGGAGGAAGCCGGGGACGTGCTGGCGGTTGAACTCCGCGTCGCGGTGCACGCCCATCGCGTTCCAGACCGGGATCAGCGGGCGCAGCAGGTCGGTACGGCGCAGCCGGCGCAGGGCGAGCTGCAGTTCCTCGGCGGTGTCGCCGTGCAGCCAGACCATGAGGTCGGCGTCGGCGCGGAGACCGCTGACGTCGTAGAAGCCCCGGACGGTGACGCCGGAGTCCTCGATGTGGCCGACGATCGCCTCGACCTCGGTCGCGTCGGCATCGGGCGTCGTGGCATCGGGATTGCGCCGCCACACGGCCCAGAGTGTGAAACCGGACGGGCTGACTTCGCTCTCTTCAGGCATGCTCCCAGTCTGCCCCTTCCCTCGGGAGAGGGCGAACCGGGAGTCGCCGGATCAGCGCGAGACCGCGCGGGCGATCACCCAGACGGCGCCGCCGACCGCCGCGGCGATGCCCACGACCGCGAGCACGGCTCCGGCGGGGTTGCGGCGGGCGAACGCCCTGGCGCGCACGAGGCCCCGCTGCGAGGCCTGCTCCACCCGGCGCGGCACGTTCGCCTTCTGCTCGATGGCCGCCAGGGCCGCCTTGAGCTCGGCGCGCGCCGAGGCGACCGGATCGTCGATGCCGGCGGGCACGGCGGTGCGCGGGACCGGCCCGTAGGGCGCCTTCCGCACGGGGTCCTGCGCCCGCTGGGCGGGCCGGCCGGGCTGCTCAGAACTCGTCATCGTGCGCCTCCCGACGTACGTCTTCGGCCCGGCGGGCCTCGTCTCCGCGTCCGCGCAGGATCCGGAGGTCCTCCTCCACGGCCTGTGCGGGGTTGTCCCGCTTGATCACCTTGCGGAACCGCAGCACCCCGAGCAGCACGAACAGCGCCACCGCGAGGATCAGCAGGCCGAGAACGGCCAGCGCCGACAGCCACACGGGCCACCAGGACGACAGCCCGGCGATCGCGAACACCAGCACGACTGGCACCGCCCAGAACAGGAAGAAGAGCGCGATGAGGAACCAGCCGGCGCTGATGCCCGCGTCCTTCGACGTCTTCGCCACCCAGGCCTTCGCCGCGTCGATCTCGGCCTTGACCAGGTTGGAGACGAGGTCGGGCAGGTCTCCCAGCAGTGTCAGCAGGCTGTCGTCCGCGCGATCCCGATATCCGCGCGCCATGTCACTCGCCGTTCTTCGCGGCGGGCTTCTTCGCCGCCGGCTTCTTCGCTGCGGGCTTCTTGGCGGCGGGCTTCTTGGCGGCCGGCTTCTTCTCGACGGCGTCCTCGACCGCATCGGCGACGTCCTCGGCCGCCTCCTTCGCGGTGTCGATCGTCGCGTCGAGGCGCTGGCCCGGCGTGCCGGATCCGGACGCCGCCTTGATCGCCTTGACCACGCCGTTCCAGGCCGCCTGCGGCACGGCCGCCGCGGTGGACTTGGCGAAGTCCTGCACCTTCGCGACCTGCTGCTGCACCGGGTCGAGGTGCCAGACCTTCAGCCACTGGGTCTTGATCTGCTCATAGCGCTCACGCCCGGCTCTCGTGCCGAGGACGTACCCCACGCCGAGTCCTACGACGAGTCCGATCTTCCCCTTCATGGGGCCTCCTCACGGTCGTTTCGGCCCAGTCGCCTGCCGCTCGTGCGCGACGACCGGTTACCAGCGTAACCCTGTATGCCGTTTTCGGCATCTACGTTCATCCGGCGGCCACCCGCGGAGCACGTGCTCAGCCGAACAGCAGCGCGCGACGCAGGCGATCGGTCTCCGCGATCGCATCGGGCACGACCTGGGCGAGGCCCGTGCCGGCCAGCCACGCCCCGACGGCCACGAGGCCCGGCACAGTCCGCACGGCGGCGCGCGCCCGCAGCCGCCGCTCCCGCGCGCCGATCATCGACGCGGGCTGCGACTGCACGAATCGCGCGCGGTGCGCCCCCCTCAACTGCTCCGCGCGCAGGCTCGCGCCCAGCATCGAGGAGGCCTCGGAGAGGGCGAGCGCGGCAGCCTCCTCATCGCCCAGCCCCGCCGTCGCGGCAGGCTCCCCCTGGCTGCCGAACGACACCCGCACCACCTGGCGACCGGCGGCGTCCTCGCGCAGCCATCCCCATTTCGCGGTGGAGTGTGTGAGCGCCTTGGCGGTGCGGCTCCCCGGCACCGTCAGCACACCGGACCCGCGCGGCGCCACGGCGAGCTCGGGGGCGTCGAGCACGAGGGTGACGATCTCGATCTCCGGAGCGGCCGCCGGCTCGCCGGCATCCGGGGCGAGCTCGCCCAGCAGCGTCCGCGCGGCCGGCTCGGAGGTCGCGAGCACGATGCCGGTGGCGGGGACCTCCTCGGCGACGGGCTCGCCCGTCTCCGGATCCGCGGACGAGACCGTCACGGTCCACCCGTCCGCCTCGCGCCGCAGGCCGACGACCTCGCAGCCGGTGCGGAGGCCGGCGCCGAGCGCCTCGAGCTCACCGCGCAGCGCGTCGACGAGCACGCCCATCCCGCCGCGCAGCCCTGCGACCGCCGCGCCGGGGGGCCTGCCCGCGCGCTCGGCGCGCTCCTCCCGCTCGGCGAGCAGTGTCGCCACGGCGCCCGACAGCGATCCGGCGCTGGTGAGGGCGGCGCCGAGCCCCGGCGCCGCCGCCTCGACGTCCACGTCGTCCGGATGCGCCGAGTACACGCCCGCGGTGACCGGCGCGACCAGACGATCGCGCACCTTGGCGCCCATCCGGGTGCTGACCAGTTTTCCGAGGCTCTGCGTGTGACCGATCGTCATCGGGGGGCGCAGCCGGTCGAGGTAGGCGCGCCACACGCCGCCCCAGCCGATGATGCGGCGCACGTCCTCCGCGAAGGGGTTCTGCGGGATGCCGAGGATGCCGCCCGTGGGCAACGGGGCCGCCCCGACGCCCGGGATGCCGTCCAGCCAGGCACCGTCGCCCTCGGGGACGACGATCCGATCGGCGAGACCGAGGTCGGCGATGAGCCGGCGGACGTGGCCACCGCGCGTCGCGAAGCTCTCCGCCCCGGCGTCCACCACGAGGCCGTCGATCTCGGCGCGCCGGATCGCGCCGCCGAGCACGTCCGCGGCCTCGAGCACGGTCACCGGCATGCCCACCTTCGCGCACTCGCGCGCGGCGATCAGCCCGCCGATGCCTCCGCCGATCACGACGACGTGCTGCTCGGCTGCGCGGGCGGCGAGCTCGGGGATCTGTTCTTCGGTCATGCGCGCTCTCCGATGCGGGGGCTCGGCGACGACCCGGTCAGTCCTGCTCGCCGTGGGCGAGGGCGACGATGCGGGTCAACTGGTCGGGGTCGGTCTCCGGCGGCACGCCGTGGCCGAGGTTGAGGATGTGGCCGCGCGCGCCGCGTCCGCGATCGATCACGTCGCGCACATGCGCCGCGAGCACCTCCCAGGGCGCCTGCAGCAGCGCGGGGTCGATGTTCCCCTGCACCGCGACGTCGGGGCCGAGGAGACCCACGGCCTCGTCGAGGGGCATCCGCCAGTCCACGCCCACCGCGTCGGCGACCCCGTCGAGCCGCATGTCGGGGAGGAACGGCCCGGTGCCGACGCCGAAGTGGATCGCGGGGAGCCCGATGCCGTCCAGAGCCGCCCGGGAGTGCGGAGCGACGAAGGCGCGATAGTCGGCGGGCGACAGCGACCCCGCCCAGGAGTCGAAGAGCTGCACGACGGATGCCCCCGCGTCGCGCTGGATCTCGAGGAAGCGGCGCGACACGCGCGCCAACCACCCGGCGAGGCGGTTCCAAGCCTCCGGGTCGGCGTGCATCATCGCGCGAGCGCGCAGGTGCTCCTTCGACGGGCCGCCCTCCACGAGATAGGCGGCGAGCGTGAAGGGGGCCCCGGCGAAGCCGATGAGCGGGGTCTCCCCGAGCTCGGCGACGGTCAGGCGCACGGCCGCGGCGATCGCCTCACCGTCGAGGGAGGCGGGGTCGATCGCGGTGAGCCGGTCGACGTCGGCCGCCGTGCGCACCGGATCGGCGAACACGGGCCCGCGGCCCGGCTCGATCTCGACCTCGACGCCGGCCAGCCGCAGCGGGATGACGATGTCGCTGAAGAACACCGCCGCGTCGACGCCGTGACGGCGCACCGGCTGCAGCGTGATCTCGGCGGCGAGCTCTGGAGTGAGGCAGGCGTCCAGCATCCGGGTGCCGACCCGCAGCTCGCGGTACTCGGGGAGCGAGCGGCCTGCCTGCCTCATGAACCAGACGGGGGTCTTCTCCGGGGTCTCCCCGGCGAGCGCGCGCAGCAGGTCAGTCATGCCGCCATGATCCCACCCCCGCCTATGCGCCCCCTATGCACGGGGCGCGAGCGCACCCAGGAAGCCCATAAGCCGCGCTCGGTACACTCTCAGGGTGCTGCTCTGCGTCACGGCGAGTCACAAGACCGCTTCCTTCGAACTGCTCGAACGCCTCAGCCGCACCCCCGAAACCGTCGCCCCCGCGCTGATCGGCGCAGGAGCCCAGGGCGCCGTCGTTCTCGCGACGTGCAACCGCTTCGAGGCGTACGTCGAGACCGACGACGCCGGGATCGGCGCGGAGGAGGTGCGGGATGCGGTCGCGCAGGCCCTCGGCATCCCCGAGGCCGAACTCGACGGCTCTTCCCGCACGCTCACGGGTCGGCGCGTTCCGGAGCACCTCTTCTCCGTGGCATCCGGTCTCGAGTCGGTGGTCTCCGGAGAGGGCGAGATCGCCGGGCAGGTGCGCCGCGCGCTGACCGACGCCCGCAAGGACGGCACGACCTCGCCCGAGCTGGAACGCCTGTTCCAGCGTGCGAGCCAGGCGCAGCGCCGTGTGAAGAACGACACCGCGCTCTCGCGGGCGGGACGGTCGCTCGTGCGTCTCGCCCTCGAACTCGCGGACAGCCGCATCGCCGACTGGTCGGCGGAGCGCGTGCTGCTCGTCGGCACCGGGGCCTACGCCGCGGTGACCCTCGCCACGCTGCGCGAGCGCGGCGCCGTCGACATCACTGTGCACTCCCCGTCGGGACGTGCCGCGGCCTTCGCCAAGAAGCACGGCATCCGCGCTGCCGAGGACTACCCCGCCGCGGCGCGCTCGGCCACCCTGCTCATCACCTGCACCTCGGCGACCGAGCCCGTGCTCGGCCCCGTGCACCTGCACCGCCCGGTCGCCGCGACCGCCTCGGGATGCCCGATGGGCGCCGCCGCCCCGGGGCAGCTCGTCATCGACCTGGGGATGCCCCGCAACGTCGACCCCGCCGTGGCGCAACTCGACGGCGTGGCCCTGCTCGACCTGGAGACGATCCGCCTGCACGCCCCGCTCGAGGAGCTGCAGGCCACCGACGCCGCACGGTCGATCGTGCGCGCCGCGGCCGAGAGCTTCAACGAAGTGGGCGACCGTCAGGGCGTCACACCGGCCGTCGTCGCTCTGCGCTCGCACATCTTCGCGCTGCTCGAGGCCGAGATCGACCGGGCCCGCCGCCGCGGAGACGACGATGGACGGGTCGAGCAGGCGATGCGCCACCTCGCCGGCGTCCTGCTGCACACGCCGACGACGCGCGCACACGAGCTCGCCGCCGACGGGCGTGCGGACGAGTTCGTCGCGGCGCTGGCGACCCTCTACGGCCTCTCCCCCGAGCCGCCCTCCGCGTCCTCCGCCTCCGCCTGACTCCTCCCGCCCGGACCCCGTCCCCGCTGCTCCAGCTCGTGCGGAGATCGGAAACGCATCCCATAGGCCCTCGGGAGCTGCCTTTTCGCGCACCCAACGGTTCGGCGCGTTCGCCGACCGTGAGACCATGGGCCTGCGGGGAGGCGCGATGACCCAGGAGCTGTACTCGGACGCGAGGCTGTACGACCTGCTGTTTCCGGCGAGCAAGGCCGCCGTCGACTTCTACCGCGCCGAAGCCGACGGCAGGGGCGGACGCGTGCTCGAACTCGGATGCGGCACGGGGCACAAGCTGATCCCGATCGCGGCCGATGGGCACCGGAGCGTCGGCCTCGACCTGTCGCCGGACATGCTGGCCGAGGCGCACCGGAAGGCCGAGGAGCGCGGCGTGTCCGTCGAGTGGCGGCACGGCGACATGCGCGACTTCGACCTGGACGGCGAGTTCGACCTCATCTTCATCGCGGCCAACGCACTGCTGCATCTGCACGAGGCCGACGACATCGTGCAGTGCTTCCGCGCCGTCAGGCGGCACCTCGCGCCTGGCGGGCGGTTCGCGTTCGATGTCTTCGCCCCGAACGTCCGGATCCTCGCCGACGCCGACGGGGCACGACGACCGCGCACCTCTTTCACCGATCCGGACCGCGGCGACGTCCGCGTCGACGTCGCCGACGCCTACGACGCCGCCGCGCAGGTGACCCGCGGAACGTGGTGGTTCTCCACGGACTCCGAGCCCGACTTCCAGAAGGTGTCGCTCGAGGTGCGGAGCATCTTCCCCCGGGAGCTGCCCGTGCTCCTGGGACACGGCGGCCTCCGGCTGGTCGAGCGCTTCGGCGGCTGGGATCGCACCCCCTTCACCGCGGACTCGTCGATACAGCTCTGCATCTGCGAGTCGGACGCCTGAGCTCCAGGCCCGCGCCATGACCGCATCTGACGAACGACGGCAGGTCGTGTCTCGCCTCTGGGATGAGATGCAGCAGGTACGCCCGGACGCGCGTGCGCTGATCGCCCTCGACGGTTTCGACGGTGCAGGCAAGTCGCATCTGTCCGACGAGATCGCGGAGCACGCTCGGACCACGCTCGGTCGGCCTCTCGTCCAGGTCAGCATCGACGGCTTCCACCACCCCAGGCACATCCGCCGTGAATCCGGCCCCGGCCCGGAGGGGTTCTACCGCGGCTCCTACCGGTATCCGGAGTTCCGACGCTGTGTCGTCGGACCGCTGCGACGCGGCGCTCCGATCACGCCGGCGATCTGGGACGTCGCCCGGGACGAGCCGGTCAGCATAGATCCTGTGACGGTGCCTCCCTGCGGAATCGTGCTCGTCGACGGGATCTTCCTGCACCGCCCCGAGCTCATCGACGTCTGGGACGCGAGCGTCTGGCTCGAGGTGCCCTTCGCCGTCAGCGTGCCGCGTGGGAACGCACGCTTCGCAGGTCGGCATGACTCGGACCCCGAAGCCGCGTCGAATCACCGCTACGTGCACGGACAGCGGCTGTATCTGCAGGAGGCGGATCCCCGATCGCACGCCGACTGGGTCATCGACAACACGGAACTGGCACGACCACACCTGCAGACCGGGCCCCGGTCCGGCGCGTCCTCTTGAGTCGGGACCGGGCGCTTCTCGTCCCGCTGCGCCGATGTCACACTGGAAGACATGGCCCTTCACATCACCGGAGACACCGCCGCCGACGAACTGCTCACCGACAACCCCCTGGCACTGCTGGTGGGGATGCTGCTCGACCAGCAGGTGCCCATGGAGACCGCGTTCGCCGGACCCCTGAAGATCGCGCAGCGCACCGGCGCGACGGATGCCGCGGCGATCGCCTCGATGGATCCGGAGGCCTTCCTCGAGGCGTTCCGGCAGACCCCCGCGGTGCACCGCTTCCCCGGGTCGATGGCGACCCGGGTGCAGACCCTCTGCCGCACGCTGGTCGACGACTGGGACGGCGACGCGGCGGCGCTGTGGACCCAGGGCGCCCCCGACGGAGCGGAAGTGCTCCGCCGGCTCAAGACCCTGCCGGGCTTCGGCGAGCAGAAGGCGAAGATCTTCCTCGCACTCCTCGGCAAGCAGTACGGCTTCACCGGCGCAGGATGGCGGGAGGCCTCGGCCCCCTACGGCGAGAACGGCTCGTTCCGCAGCGTCGCCGACATCGTCTCGCCCGACTCCCTCGCGAAGGTGCGCGAGCACAAGAAGGCGATGAAGGCCGCCGCCAAGGCCGGCACGTGAAGCCCACCGGAGCGGACGTCGCGGGCCTCATCGCCCGCGCGACCCCCGCGGTGCGCCGGAGGGATGCGGAGACGCTGACCGCGCTCATGCAGGAGGTCTCCGGGCTCGAGCCGGCGACCTGGGGCACGATCATCGGCTTCGGCGCCTGCCACTACCGCTACCCCACGGGCACCGAGGGCGACACCCCGGCGCTCGCCTTCGCCCCGCGCAAGGGCGCCTCGACGATCTATCTGCTGGACGGCGTCGACCGCCATGCCGACGACCTCGCGGCGCTGGGTCCCCACACCACCGGCGTCGGTTGCCTCTACCTCAAGGATCTCGAAGAGGTCGACCAGGAGGCGCTGCGCCGTATCCTCACCCGCTCCCTCGCCTGGATCGACGCCGGCGGAAGCGCGGAGATCACGGTCACCCGCTGAGCGCCGGGCGTCCGATCGCGCGATCGAGCTCCTCGAACGCGCCGAAGGACAGCGCGCTGCCCCCGTTCCATGCGCGCTCGGCCATCGCACGCAGCGGCGAGCGGATGCCTGCCGCGACCTCCTGCGGGGTCTGCCCCTCCGGGTCGTCCGACCAGATCGCGAACGAGCAGCCGCGCAACCGCGGCGGATAGGGTCGGAGGATCTCCTGCCTGACGCCGCCGGGCAGCACAGGGAAGAGACCGGGATGCCAGTCGACCGCCCAGATGCGCTCCGCCGTGGGGTAGCGGTACCCGGCCTTCTCGCCGAGCACGTAGTAGAACAGCCCGTCGTTCACGTTGACCAGGGGGTTTCCCGCGGCGAGCGCGTCGGAGAGCGGGCGCATCCCGGCGTTCCAGTTGGTCCACCAGGTGAGCACCACATCGGGATCGAGCCGCACCGCCCCGCTTCGCAGCATCCCGTCGTTCCACACCCGAGGCTCGAACCCGAGCCCGCGCACATGCGCCGCGATCTCGTCGACGAACGCGGTCAGCAGATCGAAGCCCGTGCCGTCCGGCCCGAAGCGACGGTGCGCCGCCTCGGTGAGCGCGGGGTAGTCGTCCATCCGGGCGAAGTCGACGAACTCGTCGCCGCCGAGGTGCCAGCCGCGGCACCCCGCGAAGACCGGGGCGATGTCGTCGATGAGACGACGCGCGAAGTCGACGGCCTCGGGACGGGTGATGTCGAGGGCGTGATCGGTCCCGACGATCGCCGCATCCGGGGCGTCGATCCCCGCGGGCAGCCGCAGGTCGGGATGCGCCGCGAGCACCCGGCGGAGGTGCCCCGGCATGTCGAGCGAGGGCACCACGGCGATGTGCAGATCCTCCGCCTCGGCGAGGATGTGCGCCGCCTCGGCACGGGTGATGTGCGCGGAGGACACCACCTCGGGGAACGCCTCGGAGGCGAGCCGGAATCCCTCGTTCTCGGAGAAGTGCCACTGGAAGGTGTTGATCCCGACGTCCGCGGCGGCGCGGAGCAGCTCCACGATCCAGTCGGCCGGGTAGTGCTTCCGCCCCGCGTCGAGATGGAGGCCGCGTTCACCGACGACCGGCTCGCCCGCCACCCGGCCGTGCGGGACGAACCCCTGCGCCCGGAGGTTGTGGAGCAGCTGCCGGGTCGCGCGGAAGGCGCCGGTCGCCGTGGAGGCCTCGACGACGACGTCCGCGCCGACCTCGATCGTGAAGCCTTCCGGCGCGAGGCGCGGATCGATCCGGAGCGACACCCGCGATTCCCTGCCGCCATCGATGCCGAGTGCGGACACCTCCGCCCGCAACCGCTCCGCCTCGCGGGCCAGCACCGGATCCGCGGCCTCGACCGTCACCCCGTCCGGGCGCCAGCGCCCCTCCTCGAGAACGCGCTCCGCCGGCTGCGGCAGTGCGAGCCAGCGCGCGGACCCGTCGCCTTCCCGGACATCCCCCGTCACCGAGATCACCCCTTGACGCTACCCTCTTCGACGCCCTTGAAGAACTGCTTCTGGAGCACCGCGAACAGCAGGATGATCGGCACCAGCGCGATCATGGTCCCGGCCGCGATCACCCGCGGGTTCGCGGCGAAGTTCGAACTGAGGTACTGCATGCCGACCGTGAGGGTGTACTTCGCCGGGTCGGACAGCACGACCAGCGGCCAGAGGAAGTCGTCCCAGGCCCCGATGAAGGCGAACAGGGCGACGACCGAGACCATGCCCCGCACGTTCGGCCAGACGATGTGCCGAAGGCGCTGCATGGTGTTCGCCCCGTCGATCGTCGCCGCGTCGAGGGTGTCCGACGGGATCATCCGGCAGGCGGCGGCCATGAGCAGCACGTTGATCGCCGCGATCGCCCCCGGCAGGAACACGCCCCAGAGGGTGTTGGCGAGGCCGAGGGACTTGACCGTGAGGTACTGGCTGGTCAGCGTGACCTCACCCGGCAGCAGCAGCGTGGAGAAGAAGATCGCCATCACGATGCCCTTGCCGCGGAACTTCAGGCATCCGAGCGCGTATCCGCCCAGCGTGGCGAAGACCATGTTGGTGAGCACGGTGCCCACGCCGACGAGCAGGGAGTGCCAGGCGTAGTCGAGCACCGGGATGGTGCGGAACACCTCGGCGTAGTTGTCGATCGTCGGCGCCTGCGGGAGCAGCGCCGGCGGGAATCCGTAGATGTCCTCGGCCGCGCCCTTGAACGAGGTGGACAGCTGCCAGAGGAACGGGAACACCATGATCGCGAGGATCACGACGAGCAGCGCGTACTTGCCGACGAGCCCGGCGAGGGACGGCTTCATGATGTCGGCCGATCCGTTGGTGCGGTAGGCGCGCTCCTTGTTGCGCGGAGCGGACGCCGTCGCCCGCGTCGTCGCGGTCATGCGGCCGACCTCCCCGAACGCTGCGCCGCACGGACCGCGCGGCGGGCGCGGCGGTTGCCCAGCGCCTCGCGGATCATGTCCCCGTTGTTCGCGATGCCGACCACGGCGAGCGGGAGAAGGGTGAGCAGGAAGAGCACGAGGGAGATCGCCGAGGCGTATCCGACCTGGCCGTTCAGCCCCTTGCCCATCGACTGGATCAGCATGACCATGCTCATCGCCCGCCCGCCCGGGCCGCCCGAGCCGTTCGAGAGCACGTAGAGCTCGGTGAAGACGCGCATCGCGGCGACGCACACCAGCACCGACACCAGCATCATCGGGCCGCGCACGCCGGGCACGGTGACCGACCAGAAGCGGCGCCAGGCGCCGGCGCCGTCCATCGCAGCCGCCTCGTGCAGCTCACGGCCCACGTTCCCGAGGGCGGCGAGGTAGACGACCATGTAGTAGCCGAGCCCCTTCCACACCGTGAGCCCGATCGCGCAGCCGATCAGCAGCCAGCGGTCGGAGAGGAACTCCACCGGGCGGTCGGCGAAGCCGAAGAACTGCAGCGCCTGGTTGATCGTCCCGCTCCCGGAGAAGAGGAACTCCCACACGATCGCCACCACCACGGCGGAGGCGATCACGGGGAAGTAGAACGTGGTGCGGAAGAACCCGATCGCCGGGATCTTCCGGTGCACGAGCAGTGCGAGCAGCAGCGGCAGGAAGGTGAGCAGCGGCACGCACACGACCACGTAGACGAGCGAGGTCGTCAACGCGTAGACGAAGCGGTCGTCGCTGAACAGCCGCGCGAAGTTCTCCAGCCCGACGAACTCGACGGGGCGAAGGGGGCGGGCGTCCGTGAACGCGAGCACGATCGTGTTCAGGAACGGCCACAGCGCGAACACGAACACCCAGATCACGCCGGGCAGCACGAGCAGGTACGGCGTGTACCAGCGCTGTCTTCTCATGTCGCTCTCCCCTTCGCCGCGCCGCGTCCGCTTACTTCACGACGTTCTGCTCGGCGTACTGCACGGCCTTGTCGAGGGCGTCCTTCGCGGAGATGTCGCCCTTGACCGCGAGCGCGATCTGCTGCTTCGCGTAGGTCTCCATCGCCTCGGTGAACTGCGGGGCGCCCATCATCCGCGCCTTGTCCATCTGCGCGGCGGCGAGCTCGTTCGCCTTCTTCTGCGTCTCGATCTCCGTGCTCGCGGCGAAGGCGGCCGGATCGGAGTTGGCGGCCTTGGTGCCGGGGAAGAACCCTGCGGCGAGCTTCACGAAGGCGATCTGGTTCTCGGTGTTCGTCACGAACTCCGCGAAGGCGAGCGCGGCGGCGGGGTTCTTCGCCTTCGCCGAGACGCTGATGCCCTGCACGAACAGCGGCGGGTTGCCGAATCCACTGCTCACCTGCACCTTGGGCAGCAGGTTCGGCGCGTTGACGGCGAGATCCTTGTCGATGTAGTTCGGACCCGCCGTCGCCCAGGCGACCGTGCCCTTGTTGAAGTTGTTGATGTTCGCGTTCGCGGTGCCCGCGTTCTGCAGGGCCTCGGGGGTGATCGCGCCCGCCTTGTACAGCTCGGCGTAGCGCTCGACGATCTTCACAGCCTCGGGCGTGTTGAAGACGAACTTCCCGTCCTTGTACACGTCGAGGGTGCCACCCTGGTCGGAGACCATGATCTGCAGCGACTTGGGGCTGGGGACGTCGGAGATCGTCTGGACGCCCTTGCCCGCGAGGGTCTCCGCGAGGTCGAGGGTCTCGTCGATCGTCTTCGGCGGCGCGGTCGCACCGCCCTTCGCGAGCAGGTCCGAGTTCCAGTAGTTCAGCTCGGTGCCGAGGTACCAGGGGAAGCCGAACGAGCCGTCGATCCCGTCATAGGTGTAGGCCGCGACACCGCCATCGACGTAGTCGCCGAGCACCTTGGAACTCTTCTTCAGGTCCTGCAGCTGACCGGCGTCTGCCAGGGCGTAGGCGTACTCGGGGGGCAGGTTGATGACGTCGGGCAGCTCACCGGACTCGGCCTGCTGCAGCACCTTGTCCTCGTATCCGTCGGAGGGCTGGTCGACCCACTTCACGGTCACGCCGGGGTGCTCCTTCTCGAACGCCTTCACGACGCCTTCGAAGTAGGGCGTGAACTTGTCGTTCTTCAGCGACCAGGTCTGGAACGTGACCTCTCCGCTGATGTCCCCGTTGCCCGTGCCGCCGTCGGGCGCTCCGCCGCCGCCGGTGCACGCCGTCAGGGCGAGGGCCGTCGTCGCGGCGACCCCCAGCGCGAGAATCGATCGGATCTTCATGGACGTTCTCCTTCGAATGAGCCCTGGTGCGTCCCCGAAGGTTCGCATCCATTACTAAAGCGATATAGTGACCATAGCATTACACACGGACGCCACGTCGTCCAGCACCACCCGTCCCCGCTGAGAGAGGCTCGCGATGCCCGCGACTATCACGCCTGGCGCGCCGCTGCGCTTCGGCGCGAACTACACCCCTGCGACGGATTGGATGCACTCCTGGCTGTCGCTGGATCTCGACGACGTGCGCCGCGACTTCGCGGGCCTCGCCGAGCTGGGCCTCGACCACGTGCGGGTCTTCCCGCTCTGGACCGTGCTGCAGCCCAACCGCACGCTCATCCGCGACCGGGCCGTCGACGACGTGCGGGCGGTCGTCGACGTCGCCGCCGAGTTCGGCCTCGACGCCAGTGTCGACGTCATCCAGGGGCACCTCTCGAGCTTCGACTTCATCCCGAGCTGGCTCTTCACCTGGCACGACAAGAACATGTTCACGCACCCCGAGGCGCTGAGCGGGCAGGTGGCGCTGATCGAGCGGCTGGGCGCGGCGCTCGGCGACGCCGGGAACTTCCTCGGCTTCACCACCGGCAACGAGACCAACCAGTTCTCCGCCGCCGTGCACCCCTCGCCGTGGCCCGTGACCACCGCCGAGGCGTCGAACTGGATCACGACCCTGCTCGACGCCGCCGACCGCAGCGCCCCGGCGCAGCCCCATGTCCACAGCGAGTACGACGTGGCCTGGTACCTCGACGGGCACGGCTTCACCCCCGCGCTCGCCGCCCGCCTCGGCGCGATGACCACGGTGCACTCCTGGATCTTCAACGGCACCGCGCAGCGCTACGGCGGCCGCTCGACGGCCTCCGACCGCCACGCGGAGTACATGATCGAGCTCTCCCGCGCGTTCGCCGTCGACCCGCAGCGGATGACCTGGTTGCAGGAGGTCGGCGCGCCGTCGAACTGTCTCGAGCCTGCCGAGATGCCCGACTTCCTCGAGGCGACCGTGCGTCACGCGGCGCGCACCGAGAACCTCTGGGGGATCACCTGGTGGTGCTCGCACGACGTCAGCCGCGCGCTCGCCGACTTCCCCGAGCTGGAGTACTCCCTGGGTCTCATCGACCAGGAGGCGACGGCGAAGCCGATCGGCCGACGCTTCGCCGAGATCATCCCCGAGCTGCGGGCGCGCCGCGAGGCGCCGAAGCGTCCCCTCGGGATCGTCATCGAGGTCGACGAGGACGACACCCCGGTCAGCCGCGGCGCCCTGGCGCCGGGCGGCCCGGTCTTCGAGGCCTGGCTCGCCGCGTGCGCCGACGGCATGGACGCGACCTTCGTCACCTCGCAGGCCGCGGCGGATCCGGCCGCCCTGTCCGCACGCGGCATCAGCGAGCTCGTGCGCCCCGACCTGTCCGCGGCGCGGTCCTACCTGTCGCAGAACACCGTCGTCGGCTAGGACCACGGCGGCGCCTCCGGGCGGAGCGAACGAGAGGTGGCCGGGATCTGACCCCGACCACCTCTCCGTCCGTCCTACTCCCCACCCGTTGCGACGTTCCGTCGCTTCCGTCCGGACAACCCGGCGAGGGTCGCTCCTGCTCCTGCCAGCAGCACACCGCCGACCGCGAACGCCCACGGCGCGACCCCGCCGGTGGTGGCGAGATCACCTCCGGCGCCCCCTCCCGAGGGGTCGGACGTCGACGTGGGAGTCGGGGTCGGAGTCGGGGTCGGGGTCACGCCGCCCCGAGTGACCGTCAGGTCATAGGCGACCGGCGTCATCGTCGGGTCCCCGGCGGAGTGCACGGTGAGCACGCGCGGGCCGGTGCCGTGGAAGACCACGTCCCCTCCGGACACCTCATCGGCGGCGTTGTCGCTGGTCACCACGACCTCTGCGCCCTCCAGACGAGTCGTCGTGCCGTCGGTCGCGACCGCGGTCGCGGCGACGGCGAGCCTCTGCCCCTCCGGGACCTCCGCGGCGAATCCGTCCACGGGGCGGAGCACCGCGGCCGTCGACACGGAGTACTTCGCGTCCCCGTCGGAGAACGCCGCTTCCCCGTAGAACCGCAGATAGGGATCGAGCGTCGGATAGGAGGTGATCGATCGCGGCGAGTTCCACACGGTCTGCGCGTGGATGCGCAGCCGGGGGAACAGGCTCTTCGACACCAGCTGCTCCGGCGGCCATCCCATCGCATCGTCCCAGATCGGGAAGAGCTGGCCGAGGCTCTGCGCCTTCTGCGCATCGGTCGTCAGCGGGCGGGTGGCCGGAATGCTCCCGAACGACGCAGTGGGATACACCCAGGGGTTGCCGTAGTAGTCGAGCATGGTCTGCAGCGGCGGGCCGTTGATCGTCTCCTTCTTGTACTGCCCGCTCGACAGCGGGGGCCAGATGTCGTGGTACAGGTCGGAGGACGATCCCACGATCGGGTAGTCGGCGTCGGCGAACTGATCGGCATAGCTGCTCGATCCCAGGTTCGCCCAGTAGACGATCGAGATGTCCTTGTCGAGCGGCACCCGGGTGCGCAGGTTCATCTCGTCGTTCCAGAGCATGGTCTTGCGCCCGTCCGCCTTGAGCCCGGCGTTCATGAGGTTCGCGAAGTGGGTCAGGCCTTCGAGGAAGCCGGAGTCGGGGTATCCCTCCGCCGCCATCCACGCCGTGACCGCGGGCGTGATGGTCTGGCGATCGGTCACTTCGTCAGCGCCGATGTGCACGTACTCGGAGTCGAACGTCTCACCCGTCTCGCGGATGAATCGTTCAAGCACGTCGCGCACGTCAGCCCGTGTGAAGTCCCAGACCTTGCCGGTGAAGTACTCCGGGTAGACGCGACGATCCATGTCGGAGTGCTCGGGCACGTCGACCTCGGGGATCACCTGAACGTGGTACTTCTTCGCGATCTTGACGAACTCGGCCACCTGCGCCTTGGTCCACGACCCGCCGTCCGGACTGCGGTCGACGAGCCGGGGAAGGACGTCGCTCTCGACGCGGAGCCCCTCGTTGTCCTTCACGCGCACAGCGAGCGTGTTCATCTTGAGGTAGGACAGCTCGCGCACCTGGGTCTCGAACCACTCGAGGCTGTAGTAGCGCCGAGCGGAGTCGACCTGCAGTCCGCGGAGCTCCTGATCGGTCCAGTCGATGACCTCGCCCGTCGGCACCGATCCGCCCTGGAGCCCCTGGAGGAGCGTCATCGCCCCGTAGAGCGCACCGGCCTCGCCCCCGCCGGTGACCCTGGCGCCGTGATCGGTGATCGCAAGGGAGTACGCCTGGTCGGAGAGCTCCCTGGCCTTGGCGGGAGCCGCGGAGAGGTCAGGCGAGCCGAGCGTGAAGAACACCCCGTCGGCGGGGACGTCGGAGACCTTACCGAACGCGACCTTCAGCCCGGGCGCGACACCCTTCTCGACGAACTGCGCTGCGGCGAGCTGCACCTCGTCGCCGATCTCGGCCCTGTGGGCCTCGTCCACGACGAACCGCGTGACGCCCCGGGGCTTCCACTCCCCTGCGCCCGAGGGACGGAACTGCTGCACCTCCGGCACGGTCACGGGGAACTTCTCCTGCGCGGATGGCCGCTCCGTCCATGCGGCCTCGGGCGTCCATGCCGCCGCACGGGGCCCGATCTCGGTGAGCGAGAACTCGTCACACCAACCGGGGCCGGTCATGTCCGTGAGGATGCAGAAGCCGTTCAACTCGGTCGTACGGGGGCCGGTGACGATCGACGACGTCTTCTTCTCCCACTGTGTCCCGCCCCCGGCCGAGTCGACGCCGGCGTACATCGAGAGCTCGCCTCCCGCAGTGCTTCCGGTGTAGTAGCCCTTCGATTCGAGGTCGAAGACGCCCCACCGGATGCCCTTGCCCTTGATCCACACGGAGAACTCGTACTCGGTGTCGGGCTTGACGTTCGTGATCTGCTGGTTCACGGATCCGCGGCTGGTGCCTGCACCACGAGTGGGGAGGTTTCCGCCGACCGGAACCGGGGAGTCGCCCTCGTAGTCGAGCCCGATGCGCACGGAGTGCTTCGACCCGTTGGCGCCGCCCTGCACGATCTCCGCATGGGCATGCTGGGTCTGCGCCGCCCAGGTTCCGCTCTCGAAACCGGGATCGGTGATGACGGGGCCGTCCGCTGCCGTCGCCGCCGATGGCAGCTGCAGGGGCAGCCCTATCGAAATGGCGACGCCGAAGGCCACCAGCGTGGCGGCGAGGCGCCGGGATCTTGCTCGTCGCATCTTTCTCTCCTGATCGTGGCCGCGATGCCGCTGAGAGGCTGCACGGCGATGTGCGGATACTAAAGCGTTTCAGTTCGGAGCATAGTGGGAACGAGTTTCCTCGTCAATCACTGAGCTGTGCGGGCCTTCACCGCAATAAATCGCTACAGCGACGAGCTTCCGGGAAGGCCTGCGATGCCCGCGACGATCACGTCTCGAGTCGGTGCGCCTCGGCCCCTCTGCGGCGCAGCTCGTCCATCGCTGAACGCGCCGGCTCCGACGAGGACTCAGGCACCGGGTCGCGCGGTGCTCTCACGCACGGTGAGCACCGGACGGGGCCCCGCCCGGTCGGGAAGCACCTCCGGGGCATCCACCTGGTCGAGCAGGAACTCGGCGGCGCGCTCGCCCAGTCCGAACGTGTCGCGCGTGAGGCAGGTGATCGAGGGGTGCACCAGATCGGCCACGATCGAGTCGTCGAACGAGGCGAGCGACAGCTCCGCGGGCACGGCCACGCCCATCTCCTGGGCGACGCGGAGGCCCGCGATGGTCATCACGTCGTTGTCGAAGACGATGGCGGTCGGCCGCTCGGCGCGGCTGAGGAGCGTGCGCAATGCGGCGGACGCCTGCGCCGGGGAGAAGTCGGTCACCACGGTCTCGCCGACGACCCCGCGGGAGGCCAACCCCGCCAGCACCTCGCTGCGGATGCGGGTGTGCTGGAACTCCCCGGGACCGGACACGTAGACGATCCGGCGATGGCCGAGACCGGCCAGATAGTCGAACAGCGTATGCGCGGCGTCGGCGTCGTCGAGCCAGATGGATGCCGGATCGTCGTCCGCCGACTCCTGGCTGCCGATCACGACGGCCGACAGCGGCAGCTCCCTCAGCGCCTCGAAGCGGGGGTCTTCGTCGCGGGGGTCGAGCACGATCACGCCGTCGACCTGGTTCGCACTGCGCCAGCGACGGTAGGTCGCGATCTCCTCCTCGATGGTGGGGACCACCACGAGCTGCAGGCCGATGCGACGAGCGGCGAGCGACGACTGCGCGCCGGCGATGAGGTCGGTGAAGAACGCCTCGGTGCCCAGCGTGCGTGCGGGACGGTTCACCGCGAAGCCGACGACGCCCGCGCGCGAGCCGACGAGAGCACGCGCGGCCGAGCTCGGCTGCCACTGGTGCCGATCGGCGATCTCGAGGATGCGCTGCCGGGTCTGATCGCTCACGCCGGGCCTGCCGTTGAGCGCGAAGGACACCGCTCCGGGGGAGACCCCCGCCAGTCGCGCGATGTCCGCGATCGTGACACGCTTGGCCCGTGACATAGACTCACCGTACTAGATCGTTTTAGTCGTCCGTTGCCCCGCTTGGACGTTTTCCCCATTCTGACACTGCGAAGGAGCGCCGCCGTGCACGAAGAGACCTCCCTGACCGTGGGACGCGTGAAGCGCGTGCTGACCGAGCGGGTGACCCCCGCGATCCACTCCGCCCGCGTGCCGCTGGAGATCGCCGCGCACGAGCTGCCCGGGGAGCCGATCGCCCCCGCCGAGGGCATCGCGCTCGACTACGCGCCCTTCCGCGCCGGCGAGCAGTGGGGTCCGGCCTGGGGCACCACCTGGTTCCGGGTGCGGGGCACCGTGCCCGCCGAGTGGGCGGGCCGCAAGGTCGAGGCGCTCGTCGACCTCGGCTTCGACGTCAACATGACCGGCTTCCAGTGCGAGGCCCTCGCCTACCGCGCCGACGGCACCCCGGTGAAGAGCCTCAACCCGCGCAACCAGTGGCTCCCGGTGGAGGCCGAGGCGGGAGGCGCGGTCGAGTTCTACCTCGAGGGTGCCTCCAACCCGGTGCTGCTCGACTACCACCCCTTCCTCCCCACACAGGAGGGCGACGTGCTCACCTCGTCGCCCGACCCGCTGTACCGTGTGCGCCACATGGACCTCGCGGTGTTCGAGCCCGAGGTCTTCGAGCTCTCGCTCGACCTCGACGTGCTCCTCGAGCTGCAGGCCGAGCTGCCCGAGACCTCGCCCCGCCGCATGCGGGTGCTGCAGGCACTCGACGACGCGCTCGACGTGCTCGACCTCCAGCGCATCGCCGAGACGGCCGCGGACGCCCGCGCCCGCCTCGCCGAGGTGCTCGCCTCCCCCGCCGATGCCAGCGCGCACCGCATCGCGGCGATCGGGCACGCGCACATCGACTCGGCCTGGCTGTGGCCCGTGCGCGAGACGGTCCGCAAGGTCGCCCGCACGACGTCGTCGATGACGACCCTCATCGACGAGCAGCCCGAGTTCCTCTACGGCATGTCCAGCGCGCAGCAGTACGCCTGGATGAAGGAGCACCGCCCCGAGGTCTACGCCCGCATCAAGGACGCGGTCGCCGCCGGACGTTTCCTGCCGCTGGGCGGCATGTGGGTGGAGTCCGACACGGTGATGCCGACCGGCGAATCGCTGGTTCGCCAGTTCTCGCACGGGCAGCGGTTCTTCGAGCGGGAGTTCGGCATCCGTTCGAAGGGCGTCTGGCTGCCGGACAGCTTCGGATACTCACCCGCGCTCCCCCAGCTCATGCGCCGCGCGGGCTTCGAGTGGTTCTTCACCCAGAAGATCTCCTGGAACCAGCGCAACGTCTTCCCGCACCACACCTTCGACTGGGAGGGGATCGACGGCTCGCGGATGTTCACGCACTTCCCGCCGATGGACACCTACAACTCCCAGCTGAGCGGGATGGAGGTGGCGAAGGCCTCCCGGCAGTTCAAGGAGAACCGCGTCGCATCCACCTCCCTCGCCCCGGTCGGCTGGGGCGACGGCGGCGGCGGGACCACCCGCGAGATGACCGGACGCGCACGGCGCCTCTCCGATCTCGAGGGCAGCGCGAAGGTGGAGTGGAAGCATCCCGACGACTTCTTCGCCGAGGCGAGGGCCGAGCTCGCAGAGCCCGCCGTGTGGGTGGGCGAGCTCTACCTCGAACTGCACCGCGGGACCCTCACCAGCCAGCACTCCACGAAGGCGACGCACCGCTGGGCGGAGCAGGCGCTCATCGAGGCCGAGCTGTGGGCGTCCACCGCGGCCGTGCGACTCGGCGCCGCCTACCCGCACGACGAGCTCGACCGTCTGTGGCGGGCGGTGCTGCTGCACGAGTTCCACGACATCCTTCCCGGCACCTCGATCGCCTGGGTGCACCGCGAGGCGGTCGCCGTGCTCTCGCAGGTCGTCGAGGACGCCCGTGCGCTCGCGACGTCGGCGCGCGCCGCGCTCGCCGGCGAGGGCGAGCGGATACTGCGCTTCACGCCAACCTCGGTCGACGGGCGCTCCCCCCTCGGCGCCTCCGCCGCGGAGGACGACGCCGAGCAGCATCCCGTCTCGCTCACCGCGCACGAGGGAGGACATCGTCTGGAGAACGACCTCGTCTCGATCGTCGTCTCCGCCGAGGGGCTCATCACCTCCGCGGTCGACCGGGCGAGCGGCCGGGAGGCGATCCCCGCGGACGCGCCCGCCAACCTGTTCCAGCTGCACCAGGACTTCCCGAACATGTGGGACGCCTGGGACATCGACAAGTACTACCGCAACAGCGTCGACGACCTCTCCGCGGCGACCTCGGTCACGGCATCGCTCGAAGACGGCACGGCCCGCATCGTCGTCGAGCGCGAGTTCTCGCAGTCCCGTCTGCGGCAGACCATCGACCTCGCCCCGGGGTCGCGCACCGTGCTGCTGCACAACGAGATCGACTGGCACGAGTCGGAGAAGCTGCTCAAGCTCGCCTTCCCGCTCGACGTCTTCGCCCGCGAGACCGCGGCCGAGACGCAGTTCGGCTTCCAGCGGCGCGTCACCCATGTGAACACCAGCTGGGAGGCGGCGAAGTTCGAGACGTCGATGCACCGCTTCGTGCTCGTCGAGGAGGACGGCTTCGGCGCCGCGCTCGTCAACGACTCGATCTACGGCTACGACACCAGCCGGGACTCCGACGGCGACGACGTCACGACCACCGTGCGCCTGTCGATGCTGCGGGCGCCGCGGTTCCCCGACCCCGAGACCGACCACGGCCCGCACGAGATCACCGTGGGGTTCGTCATCGGGGCGGACGCCGCCATCGCGACCGCGGAGGGGATCCGGCTGAACGCGATGCCGACGCTGGTGCGCGGTGCGCACGAGGTGGAGCCGCTCGTGTCCGTCGAGGGCGAGGGCATCGTCGTGTCGTCGGTCAAGCTCGCCGACGACCGCTCCGGCGACGTGATCGTGCGCGTCTACGAGGCGCTCGGGCGTCGCGCGACCGGTGAGCTGTCGGTGGGCTTCCCGCACGAGGGCATCCGCGAGGTGAGCCTGATCGAGGACGAGCTCGCCGATCCGCGCACGGGCGGCGCCCTCGCACTGCGCCCCTTCGAGGTGCGCACCCTCCGGATCGCCCGCGGCTGAGGCACGGAGGCCTCGGGCTTCCAGGGCCCGCGGAAACACCGTCTATTCGTCACAAAGTGCCGTTATCCGGGTCGGATAACGGCACTTTGTGACGAATAGACGCGCTGGAGCACGGCCGGGGCGAACGGGGCGAACGGGGCGGAGGGTCAGGCCGGCGGATCGGCAGGGCGGCGGAGGCGGGCGACCACCGCCGGCACCGCGAAGAGCGGCACGATCGCGAGCACGATGCCCCGCACGATCCACAGCCCCGGCTCCCAGACCACCTCATAGTCGCCCGGAAGCCCGAAGAACGCGGCGATCAGCGCCGGGTACGCGAGCCGGCCGCTGAGCCCCGTGTCCACCGCCCCCGCGCCGACGAGCACCAGCACGCCGAGTGCGAGCAGCACGAGCGGGAGGATCAGCACGGTCGCCTTCGCCTCTCCGCGCGACATCGCGATCCCGCCGCGGATGAGCTGCGCGATCGGGAAGAGCGTGAAGAACCAGATCAGCGGGCCGAGCAGCATTCCGATCACGACGAAGACCGGCATCGCGAGCAGGGCCCACGGAGAGTCGTCGCCGATGAAGTAGTCCGGCACGCGCAACACGAGCACGGCGAGCGCGCCCAGCACCCCGAGCGGCATCACGAGCAGCGGCCACCACAGCCACCGCCCGCCGGTCTCGGCGCCCCGGACGGCGAAGAATCCGAAGACCGTCAGCATCACGGCGATGCAGAGCGCCGGAATGCCGACCAGCATGAAGATGCCGGAGAACCCGTCGTTCGCGCGGGGGTCGACCGAGACGAGCAGCCACGCGGCGGTGATCGACAGCAGCGACACGATCGCCGAGACCCGCATGATCGCCCTCGCGGCGGCGGGGTCGATCGGCACCGGCCCGGGGGGCTCGTCGGGGGGCTCCGAAGGTTCGGTCACGCCTTCACGATAGAGGCTGCGATCCGAACACCGGCACCGCGTCGGGGCGCGCGCTGCGGGCACCGAGCACGATCGCGACCACGCCGAGGAAGCAGAGCGCGACGGCGTCGACCATCCCGAGCGCCGCGATGAACGCGAGCAGCGCCTCCTGGTCGTTGCCGAACGCTCCTCCGAGCGGCGCGAACATCAGCGCGTACCGGAGCGCGACGGTCCCGAGCGCCCACGCGGGCGCCAGATGCCACGGCGCGGGCACGACCCCCGCCCGGGCGATCTGTGCGACGGCGACGATCGAGATCATCAGCCCGAGCACCGGCGTCGCCTGCAGCGGCCACCCTCCGTCGGGCGCCCACCGCAGGAGCAGCGGATCGATCAGGAGCCATGCGATCAGCGGCCAGACGCCGCAGAGGATCAGCGCGGCGGTTCCGAGGGGCTTCCGTGCCGTGATGCTCCCCGCCCGCCCGACACCGATCGCGAACAGCGCCGCGGCCACCGCGAAGAGAGCCATCGGGAGCGCGCCGAGCGAGGGGATCCAGGCCGCCTGCAGAAATCCGGAGGACAGCACCGACGCGAGCAGCAGCGCGCCGCCCGCGATCCACGTGACCCGCTGCGCCTGCTCCGGGCGCCCGGCGGGATCCACGTCGACCATGCCCATACGATACCGGTGTGCTCCGCCGCATCCGGAACTCTGCTCGTTCCATCGCCGGGGGTCCCGATGAGGAGAGCACTGGCCGGATGGGCGACGCTGTTCGTCGCACCCGCCCTGCTGACCGCCTGCACGGCGGGCCCCGACGCCGAGGCGGTCACGGCCGGCGCGGCCCTAGGCCTACCAGGACACGGTGACCGAGTCGCCGAAGCCCTCCGCGAAGTTCCTCGACGATGACGCAAAAGTCCTCCGCACGGCCCGCCGAGCTCATCCGCGGCACCGCACCGGAGAAGGCGAAGGCGTCGGCGAAGGAATCCCCCTCGCCGACGCCCACCGAGAAGAAGTAGCCCCCGCCGCGGCGGACGGCCGATCCGTCTCAGGCGCCCCGGAGACGCTCCGCGAGGTAGCCGTGCAGCGCGTCGAGCGGCACGCGCTCCTGCGCCATCGTGTCCCGGTCGCGCACCGTGACGGCGCGGTCGTCGAGCGAGTCGAAGTCGACGGTCACGCAGAACGGCGTGCCGACCTCGTCCTGACGGCGGTAGCGGCGGCCGATCGCGCCGGCGTCGTCGAAGTCGACCGTCCACTGTCCGCGCAGCCCGTCCGCCACCTCGCGCGCGAGCGGCGAGAGGTTCTCGTTGCGGCTCAGCGGCAGCACGGCCACCTTCACCGGGGCGAGACGCGGGTCGAGCTTGAGCACCGTGCGGGTGTCGGTGCCGCCCTTCGCGTTCGGCACCTCCTCCTCACGATAGGCGTCGACGAGGAAGGCCATCATCGCGCGGGTGAGGCCGAACGAGGGCTCGATCACGTACGGCGTGTACCGCTCGCCGGAGGCCTGGTCGAAGTAGGTCAGGCTCTGCCCGGACGCCTCGGAGTGGCTCGACAGGTCGTAATCGGTGCGGTTGGCGATGCCCATGAGCTCGCCCCACTCCTTGCCCGGGAAGCCGAAGCGGTACTCGACGTCGATCGTGCCCGCCGAGTAGTGCGCCCTGTCGTCCTCGGGCACGTCGAACCGTCGGATGTTCTCTGCATCGATGCCCAGGTCGATGAACCAGTCCCAGCATGCCTCGACCCAGTGCTCGAACCACTGCTGCGCCTCGGCCGGCGGGGTGAAGTACTCGATCTCCATCTGCTCGAACTCGCGGGTGCGGAAGATGAAGTTGCCGGGGGTGATCTCGTTGCGGAAGGCCTTGCCGACCTGGCCGATGCCGAACGGCGGCTTCTTGCGGCTGGCGGTGAGCACGTTCGAGAAGTTCACGAAGATGCCCTGCGCGGTCTCGGGGCGCATGTAGTGCAGGCCCGACTCGTCGTCCACGACGCCGAGGTAGGTCTTCACCAGGCCGGAGAACGCCTTCGGCTCGGTGTACTGGCCCTTGTTGCCGCAGTTCGGGCAGGGCACGTCGGCGAGACCGTTCTCGGCCTTGCGGCCCTTGCGCGCCTCGAAGTCCTCGATGAGGTTGTCGGCGCGGAAGCGCTTGTGGCAGCTGAGGCACTCGACCAGGGGGTCGGTGAAGGTCGCGACGTGGCCGGAGGCCTCCCACACCCGCTTGGGCAGGATGATCGACGAGTCGAGGCCGACCATGTCGCCCCGGCCGCGGACGAAGGTCTGCCACCACTGCCGACGGATGTTCTCCTTGAGCTCGGTGCCGAGGGGACCGTAGTCCCAGGCCGACCGGGACCCGCCGTAGATCTCACCCGCTTGGAACACGAACCCGCGGTGGCGGGCGAGGGCGATGACCTTGTCAAGACGGGACTGTTCGGCCACGGTGGCTCCAATGGTCGGATGCTGCGGAGTGAGGAAGCCCGCGATCGCGGGCACCCTCAATCCTATCCGCGCCACCGATCAGCCGAGGATGCCGATGCGGAACCAGCGGCGCCTCCCCGCCTGCAGCACCTCGCCCCCTCCTGCGTCGAGGGACGCGGCAGGATCGGTGCGGGCGGCACCGTCGATCCGCACGGCCCCGCCGGAGATGAGGCGGCGGGCGGCGGAGCGCGACAGCTCCGGCCGCGCGGCGAGCACCGCGTCGAGCAGCGCGCCCCCGGGGCTCAGCCGCACCTCCGGGATGTCGTCGGGCACGCCGCGCTGCGAGAACACCGCCAGGAAGGCATCGCGGGCGCGCGCCGCCTCCTCCGCGCCGTGGTAGCGGCTGACGACGCTCTCGGCGAGCGCGAGCTTGGCGTCGCGGGCGCCCGCGCCCCCGCCTCGCGCGGCCGCGCCCAGCTCCGCCGCGCGCGCGAGCGGCAGGTCGGTGTAGACGCGCGCCCAGGTCTCCACGAGATCGTCGCGGAGGGTCATCAGCCGGCCGAGCTTCTCCTCCGGGGACTGCGCGAGCCCCACGTAGTTGCCCAGCGACTTCGACTGCTTCGCCCCGCCGTCGAGGCCCGGCGTGATCGTGCTCGTGATGACGGTCTGCGGCACCTGCCCGTGCCGCGACTGCATCTGCCGCGCCATCGCCTCATTGAACAGCTGATCCGATCCGACGATCGTCACGTCGGAACGCAGTGCGACGCTGTCGTAGCCCTGCAGCACGGGGTAGATCAGCTCGTGCATCGCGATCTCCTGCGCCTTCGCATCGCGGCTCTGGAACATGTCACGGGCGCGCAGCTGGGCGAGCGTGACCGCGCTGAGCTCGCCGAGCAGGTCGGTGATGGCCATCCGGTCGTACCACTCGGAGTTGCGCCGCACCTCGAGCGCGCCCTCATCGGTGCGCAGCACGCTGCCGACCTGGGTGAGGAACGACGCCGCGTTGGCGTCGATCTGCGCGGGCGAGAGCGCCGGCCTGGTGCTGCTGCGCCCGGTGGGGTCGCCGATGCGGGTGGTGGTGTCGCCGAGCAGGAACAGCACCGTGTGGCCGAGGTCCTGCAGGTATCGCATCATCCACAGGTTCACCGCGTGGCCGAGGTGCAGGTCGGGGGCCGTGCAGTCGACGCCGAACTTGACGCGCAGCGGCCGCCCCGAGCGCAGCCGCGCGACGAGGTCGTCCGCCCCGAGGACGTCGTCCGTCGTGCGTCCGAGGTGATCGAGGATCTGTTCCGGAGTGGCCATGGTCTCTCTCCTGTGCGGGCGGAGGACGAGACACCCGGGCCCCGTTCTCCGGCGAACGAAAAAGGTGAGGACCGGATGGTCCTCACCTCAGGGCTCTGGGTCAGTCGTTCAGCGTCTCCGACGCGGGCGGCTCGAACCAGAGCCGCCGGCATACAGGGACGCGATGATCATCCGCACATGCTACCCCCATCCGCGGGACGCGTTGGCACGGCCCCCGCGGCAGGGGATACGGTCGAATGATGGGCACTCCGCAGCAGACCGACGCCGGAACCGAGCGACGTTTCTTCGGACAGCCCTGGTCGCTCGTCCACGTCTTCGGCGTCGAGATGTGGGAGCGCTTCAGCTTCTACGGCATGCAGGGCATCCTGCTCATCTACCTCTACTACTCGGTCACCCGAGGCGGACTGGGGCTCCCCGAGGCCGTCGCCGGAGGCATCGTCGGCGCCTATGGCGGCTCGGTGTACCTGTCGACGATCCTCGGCGCCTGGGTCGCCGACCGGCTGCTGGGCTCGGAGCGCACGCTCTTCGGCAGCGCCATCGTCATCGTCGCCGGCCACCTCGCACTCGCGCTGCTGCCCGGCGCCTGGGGCGTGGGGGTCGGCCTGATCCTCGTCGCGCTGGGCTCCGGCGGGCTCAAGGCCAACGCCACCTCCGTGGTGGGCACGCTCTACTCCCCGGAGGACGAGCGCCGCGACGCCGGCTTCTCCCTGTTCTACCTGGGCATCAACCTCGGCGGTTTCCTCGGACCGATCCTCACCGGCCTGTTCCCGGAGACCCTCGGCTTCCACTTCGGCTTCGGCGTCGCCGCGGTCGGCATGACCCTCGGGCTCGTGCAGTACTCCTTCGGCCGGCGCCGCCTCCCGGCGGAGGCCCGCCGAGTGCCCAACCCGCTGCCCGCCGCACGCTATCCGCTCGTCGGGCTCGTGGCGGTGGCGGCGATCGCGCTCGTCGTCGTGCTCGTGCTCATCGGCGTGATCCGCGCCGACAACCTCTCGACGCTCGTCATCGTCTGCGCCCTCACGGCGACGATCGCCTACTTCGCCGTGATCCTCTCCAGCCGCCGGATCGATCGCGAGGAGCGGTCGCGGGTCTGGGCCTTCCTCCCGCTCTTCATCACCAGCGTCGCCTTCTGGTCGCTCTACCAGCAGCAGTTCACGGTGCTGACCGTCTACTCCGACAAGCGCCTCGACCGGCACATCTTCGGTCTCGAGATGCCGGTGTCCTGGGTGCAGTCGATCAACCCGGTGTTCATCATCGTGCTGTCGGGCGCCTTCGCCGCGATCTGGACCGCGCTCGGCCGCCGCCAGCCGTCGACCCCGGTCAAGTTCGCCCTCGGCGCCATCGTCATGGGCGGCGCCTTCCTCCTGTTCCTGCCCTTCGCCGGCGGCGGCCCGAACTCCACGCCGCTGCTCGCGATCGTCGGCATCCTCTTCCTCTTCACCGTCGCCGAGCTCCTCCTCTCGCCGGTGGGGCTCTCGGTGACGACGAAGCTGGCGCCGAAGGCGTTCCGCACGCAGATGGTCGCGCTGTTCTTCCTGTCGATCTCCCTCGGCAGCGCGGTGTCGGGGTGGCTGGTGCAGTTCTACGACCCCGAGGACGAGATCCCCTACTTCACGGTGCTCGGCGGGATCGCGATCGTGATCGGCATCGGGCTGCTCCTGCTGGTGAAGCCCGTGCTCGCTCTCATGAAGGGCGTGCGCTGAGGTTGCACTGACCCGGAGGACGCGCCTCAGCGATGCGGGAAGGCCGTGCCGCCGCCCGCCGCGAGCACCCGCGCGACGGTCTCGATGTTCTCCGCCGCCATCTCGTCGGGCGACGCCGGCAGGCACTGCTCCCAGAAGGGCAGGATCGCGCCGCGCCCCTGCATCATCCCCGCCGGCCGGGCGTAGGCCCAGATGTGCAGGTGCGCCGAACCGTCGTTCCACCGCGAGAAGTGGCAGCGCGCGACCGCGGGGATCGTCTTCGTCGCCTCGGACAGCCGCTGCAGCACCGGCCCGAGCCCCGCGAGCACCTCGATCGGCGCGTCCTCCAGCCGCACATGACGGCGCGGCGCGACCGCCCCGACGAAGGGCAGGCCGACGCCTCCTTCGAACCCGGAGGCGACCTGCCACTCGTCGTCGTGCCAGATCGTGTTCTCCGAGGGGCGGCAGATCCCGCACTCCGCGGGGTCGAGCTCGCCCTGCCGCGGCTTCTCGGGCACGAGCATCGGCGCGAGGGGCCGCAGCTCGAAAGCCGCGATGCTCGGCGCCGGGCCGCTGTCCGGCACGCCGCTCGCATCGAGGGTCTGCCCGATCGGCGCCCAGCGGTGCCAGGCGGTGTCGGCGGGATGCTGCTCGAAGTCGTCGCTCATCCCGCCAGTCTGTCCGCTCTCCACCCGCTTCTCCACCCGATCTCCACCCGCATCCGCCTCCGCGCCACGCGCCCGGGAGCGACAGTGGAACAGACGCTTCGCACAAGGAGAGACCATGACCCCGCAGACCATCCTCACCATCGTCATCGCCCTCGCGGCGATCGTCTGGCTGAGCATCCGACAGACCACCTGGACCCCGATGAGCCCGGGACGCGCCTGGCGCGGCCCGATCGTGCTGCTCGCCGTCGGGGCGATCATGATGGTGAACGGCCGCCCGACGCTCATCCCCACCGGCCCGGAGCTGGGCGTGCTCGTGCTCGAGCTGGTGATCGGCGCCGCCGTCGGCGCGGGCATCGGGTTCACGGCGAAGCTGCGTCCGGTGAGCGGTCAGGCCCTCGCCGCCCATGCGGCGGGTCGCCGCGCCGATCGCGAGGCGCCGACGTTCGAGGCGCGCAACGGCGCCTGGGGAATGGTGCTGTGGCTCGGGATGATCGCGCTGCGCGTGGGGCTCGGCGTGCTCTTCGCCTCGATGGGCATCGCAGCGGTGACCGCCCCGGCGGCGATCCTCCTGCTCGTCGGCGTGAACCGACTGGTGCGCACCGGGGTGATCCTCGCCCGCGTGAACGCCCGGATGCCGCAGAGGGCGCGCGTCGCGTGACCCGACGCTCGCCCGCGTCCGCCGCCCGGCCGGGGCCGTGCGGCATGATGTCCCCATGACGACCGCGCCCGCCGCATCGGGTCTCTCCCCGGCCTCGGCCCATCAGCCGGGGCCGTCCGGCACCGCGCGACTGGTCTCGGCCGTGGGGCTCGCGGTCACCGCCGTCTCCCTCTGGGGCAGCGCCCGGTCCCTCCCCCTCTGGGCCGTCGTCGTCGCGGCGGCGGCCCTGCTGTCGTGGGCCGCGCTCACCGCGATGCCCGAGCGCGCCCCCGCACCGCTGCGCTGGATCACCCTGGGGGTGATGGCGCTCGGCGGCGCGGCCTCCTCGGCGGCCACGAGCGGCCTCGCCCTCGTGCCGATGGTCGTCGCGGTGGTGACCGCGTTCGGCGCCACCGCCGCTCCCCTGGCCGCGGGGATCGTCGTCACCGCCGCCGCGCTGGTCTGCACGGCGATCCCCGCCCTCCTCGAGGCCTCCCCCCTGCGGCTCCTGCTCTCGCTCGCGGCGCTCGGGGCGTCGGTGATGCTCGGCCTCGCGCGACGGCAGACGCGCCTCGCCCAGGAGCGCGAACGGCGCACCGCGCTCGAGCTCGTCGAGGCGCACCGCGCGCTCGCGGCATCGGCGGCCCGCGACGAGAGGGCACGGATCGCCCGCGACCTGCACGACGTGCTCGCGCACACCCTCGGAGGTCTGGTGCTGCAGCTCGACGCCGTGGAGGCCCTCGCCGAGGCGGGGCGCGCCGAGGACGCCGCGACCCGCGCACGCACGGCACGGCGGCTCGCGGCGGACGGACTGCGCGACGCCCGGGTCGCGGTGGGCGTTCTCGACGGAACCCGCAGCCTCGACCTCGCCGACCTCGCCGACCAGGTGCGGCGCCTGGTCGCGACCGAACGCGATCTGGGCGTGGACGTCGAGGCCGAGGTGGACGAGCTCGAGGGCCCGGCCGCACCCGCCCTCGTCGACGCGTTCCGCGGAGCGGCCGCCGAGGCGCTCACGAACGCGCGCAAGCACGCCTCCGGCCGGCCGGTGCGGCTGACGATGACGGCCCGCGACGGGGTGCTGTCGCTGCGGGTGTCGAATCCGCTCGGCGCCGCGTCCGCGCTGTCGGCGTCCGGGTCGGGGCGGGGTCTCGACGGCATGCGCCAGCGGTTCTCGGCGCTGCCCGGCGGTGAGGCGCACGCCGGGACCGCCGACGGCTCCTTCGTCGTGCGGGCCGGGGCGGTGATCGGATGAGTGCGGAGCCGGCGGAGAGGATCATCCGGATCGTCGTCGCCGACGACCAGGACATCGTCCGCGACGGTCTCGTCACGGTGCTCGGACTCGTGCCTGACATCGAGGTGGTCGCGGAGGCCGCCGATGGTGAGCAGGCCGTGCGGGCGGTGGGGATGCATCGTCCCGACGTGGCGCTGATGGACCTGCGGATGCCCGGGACGAGCGGCGTCGAGGCGACGGAGCGGATCGTCCGGGACTTCCCCGCCACCGCGGTACTGGTGCTCACGACCTTCGACGACGAGGCATCGATCACCGACGCGCTCCGCGCGGGCGCCCGCGGCTACCTCACCAAGGACGCGGGACGGACGCAGCTCGCGGCGGCGATCCGGGCGGTCGCCGAGGGACAGCAGGTGCTCGGCGAAGCGGTCGGGCGTCGTCTGATGGACCGCCTCGTGCACCGTGCCCCCGCCGATCCGATCGGCGCGCTGCGCGAGCGCTTCCCGGCGCTGACCCGGCGGGAGGCGGAGGTGGCCGTGCTGGTGGCGCGGGATGCCGCGAACGCGGACATCGCGCGCGAGCTCTACGTCTCGACGGCGACCGTGAAGTCGCACATCAACGCGCTGTTCGCGAAGCTCGGAGCGGCGACGCGGGCCGAGGCGATCGCGCTCCTGCGCTGAGGGCACTGCGGTGAGCGAAACCGCAGCCCGGCAGGCTCCTTCCGCGCTCCCGACCGGCTCAGGCGGCGCGCAGGACGTCGCGCGACAGGTCGCGCACCGCAGTGAGCCCGGCCAGCCCGAGCGTGATGTCCAGTTCGGCGAGCACGTTGCGGATCACCTCGCGCACCCCTTCCTCCCCCGCGACCGCGAGCCCGTAGGCCACGGGGCGCCCGAGCGCGACGGTCGTCGCCCCGAGCGCGAGCGCGACGGCCGCATCGGCGCCGCTGCGCACGCCGGAGTCGAACACGATCGGAGTCCGCCCGGCCACGCGCTCCGCGATCTCGGGCAGCACGTCGAGGGTGGCGACCGAGCGGTCGATCTGCCGTCCCCCGTGGTTCGAGATCCAGATGCCGTCCGCGCCCGCGTCCACGGCCCGCTCCGCGTCGTCGGGGTGGACGATCCCCTTCAGGATGATCGGCAGCGACGTCCACTCCCGCGCCCTGGTCAGGTCGCCCCAGGTGAGGGCGGGGGTGGAGAACACGTCGAGGAAGGTCTCGACCGCCGTGCGCGGCAGCGGAGAACGCAGATTGCCGCGCAGACTCCGCGAGCCGGTGACCGCCGCGCCGCTGCGCGCGATCGACACTCCTGCGGCGATGGTCTTCGCGGTCACCCGGACCTTCGACGGCTCCCCGGAGGCCCCCGCCGCGCGCTCCCGCACGAGCTGTTGGAACACGGGGTCCGAGGTGTACTGCGCGATGCCCATTCCCCGGGTGAAGGGGAGGAACGCGAGATCGAGGTCCTGCGTCCGCCAGCCGAGCAGGTGTGTGTCGAGGGTGATGACGACGGCCTCACAGCCGGACGCCTCGGCGCGCGCCAGCAGCGACGCGTTGAGCTCGTCGGAGGACGACCAGTAGAGCTGGAACAGGCGGGGAGCGCCGGGGGCCGACTGCGCGATGCGCTCCATCGGAAAGGACGCCTGGTTGCTGAGCGTGCAGGGCACCCCCATCGCCGCCGCCGCGCGGGCCACGGCGAGGTCGGCCTCCGGATGCACCATCTCCATCACCCCGAGCGGGGCGAGCAGCAGCGGCGAGGGGCGGGCGCGCCCGAGGAAGTCGACGGAGAGGTCACGGGAGGACACGTCGCGCAGGGGCCGCGGCCACACCTGCCACCGGGCGAACGCCGCGCGGTTCTGGGCCATGGTCGCGCCACTGCCCGCACCGCCGGCGACATAGGCGTACGCCTCGGCGCTCATGGCCTTCGCGGCCGCGGACTCGAGCGCGGCGGGCAGCACGGGCACCGCCGGGCGCGCACCGCTGATCCCCGCGCGGTAGACGTCGGACTGCGTGCGACGCGAGATCCCCCGCGCAGCCGCCGGATCGTTCGGAGCGACGCTGCTCATGCCCTCACCCTATCCCCGCCCCGCGCGCCGGCGAGAGCGCGGGGACGCATCCCCGGGGACCTCCCCCGCGACGTTTTCACACGCCAGCGGCGGGGAAGCGGCGCGGAAAGCGGCGTCAGTGGGCGTATTCCATCAGCTCCACGCCGAGCACGCGGAAGGCGTCGTGCACGCGCAGCCGGTGACTGATCGAGAGGTCGTCGAAGCACGCCGTCAGGGCGTAGACCACCCCCGCACGCGGACCGCCGAGCACCCCGGCCTCCACGCGCACCCCGCGATCGCGACCGGTCTTGTTGATGAAGAGCAGGCCGTGGGCGTCCTGCTCGTGCGCGAACGGATCGAGCCCCGTCGACGCCGCCACGAGGCTGAGGTCGTGATTGAGGCTGAGCCACTCAGACACCTGCGCGCTGACGGCGGCGTCGATCACCGCGGAGTTCACGAGCGCCGCGAACAGCTCGGCGAGCTCCCGGGTGGTGCCGACGGCCACCTGCGGGGCGTCGTCCGGGCCCCGGCTGTCCCGGAAACGGTCGAGCAGAGCGGTCTGGGACATGCCGAGCGCCGCGATCCGCGCACGCACCCGCTCGTGTCCGACCCGTTCGAGCAGCGCGTTCACCGCGTTCGGGTCACCGGCCGTCGCCGCGAGCACCGCCAGGTCCGCGACAGGCAGTGCCGGAGCCCGCAGGTGCCGCCACAGACCGGAGGTCGACACCTGGTCGAGGTCCGCGCGATCGACGATCTCGAGCGGATCCAGCGTGCCGTCCTCGATGCCGGCGGCCACCTCGATCAGCAGCGGGACCACGCCCAGGCCCGCGATCGGGAGCGTGACGTGGTCGTCGCCGCGCAGCACCGCCTCACCGGTGTCGAGGTCGGCGACGTGCACGGACACCTGGGCGCCGGCGTCGGCCAGCTCCTCCAGCGCGCGCAGCGTCGCGGTGAAGGACCTTCGTCCGACGGCCGCGCGGCGCGGCAGCCGGCGGCTGCTGCGCTGTGAACGTCGCAGAGTCGCGGGCGGCCCTTCGACGGGCTCAGGGACCGATGAGTTCGAGCCCACGCTGATTCCTTCCACCAAGGGGGAGTTGAGGAGGAGATCGGTGTACGGAGACGCGGGGGGACGCCTCCGGGCGCCGGGGATATCGTAACCCCGGCGCCCGTCAGCCGCCTGTGCGGGTCACCAGATGGTGACGCGCTCTGCGGCAGGGAGGAACAGGGCATCGCCCTCGGCGACGTCGAACGCGTCGTAGAACGCGCCGATGTTGCGCACGATCTGGTTGCAGCGGAACTCGTTCGGCGAGTGCGGGTCGATGGTCAGCAGGCGGATGGTCTCCGCCTCACGGCTCTTCTGCTGCCAGACCTGCGCCCAGGACAGCAGCAGCCGCTGGACTCCCGTGTACCCGTCGATCTCGGGCGCGTCCTCGCCCTGGAGCGACAGCTCGTAGGCCTTGAGTGCGATGCCGAGGCCGCCCAGGTCGCCGATGTTCTCGCCGATCGTCAGCGCCCCGTTGACGTGGTTCTCCTCGGACAGCCCGAGCGGGACCAGGGCGTCGTACTGCGCGATCAGCGCCTTGGTGCGCTCCTCGAAGGCCGCGCGGTCGGCATCCGTCCACCAGTCCTGCAGACGTCCGTCGCCGTCGTAGCGGCTGCCCTGATCGTCGAAGCCGTGGCCGATCTCGTGCCCGATCACCGAGCCGATGCCGCCGTAGTTCGCCGCGGCGTCGCGTCCGGCGTCGAAGAACGGATACTGCAGGATCGCGGCGGGGAAGACGATCTCGTTCATCAGCGGGTTGTAGTACGCGTTGACCATCTGGGGCGGCATGAACCACTCGTCGCGGTCGATCGGCTGCCCGACCTTCCCGATCTGGCGGTCGTGCTCGAAGATCGTCGCGCGCCGGACGTTGCCGATGAGGTCGGATGCCGAGATCTCGACGCCCTCGTAGTCGCGCCAGGTCTCGGGGTGTCCGATCTTCGGGCGGAACGTGGCGAGCTTCGCGAGCGCACGCTCACGGGTCTCGGGGCTCATCCACTCGAGCGTCGTGATGCTCTGGCGATACGCCTCGATGAGGTTCCCGACGAGCTCGTCCATCGCGGCCTTCGCCGCCGGCGGGAAGTGCCGCTCGACGTAGATCTTGCCGACCGCGTCGCCCAGCGATCCCTCGACGAGCGAGACGGCGCGCTTCCAGCGCTCGCGGATCGACGGGACCCCGCTGAGCTCGGTGCCGTAGAACGCGAAGTTCTCCTGCACCAGGTCGTCGGTGAGGTACGGGGCGAGCCCGTGCACGACCTTGGCCCGCAGCCAGGCCTTCCAGTCGTCGAGGCGGTCCTCGACGAGCAGGGCGCCGAGGCCCTCGACGAAGCTGGGCTGATAGACGACCACGTCGGCGAACGCGTCGGGAGCGGAGGGCGCCACCGCGTCGCGCCACGGCGAGAGGTCGACGCCCACGAGCTGCTGCAGCTCGTCCCAGGTCTTCAGGTTGTAGGTCTTCACGGCGTCGCGGGACTCGACGTTGTCCCAGTGGCTCGCGGCGATCTCGTGCTCGAGGGAGATCGAGCGCTCGACGGTGCCCGCGACGTCGGCGACGCCGGCGAGCCCGAGCAGCCGCTCGAGGTGGGCGCGGTAGGCGTCGCGGGTCTTCTCGAAGCTCTCGAGCCGGTAGTAGCTCTCGTCCGGCAGGGAGATCCCGGCCTGCACGAGGAACGGCACGTAGCGCTCGGGGTTGCCGGGGTCGGGCTCGACGAAGACGCCGAGCAGCGCGGCGACGCCCTCCCGGTCGAACCGGCCGACGGTGGCCAGGAACGCCGGGATGCCGTCGATCCGCTCGACGTCGGCGAGCAGCTCGGCGAGCGGGGTGACGCCCGCCGCGGCGATGCGCGCCTCGTCCATGAAGCTCGTGTAGAGGTCGCCGACCTTGCGGGCGAGGGTGCCCTCCGCGGCGTCCTGGGACTCCACGATGATCGCGCGGACGTCCTTCTCGGCCTGCTCGGCGAGCTGATGGAAGGAGCCCCATCGCGCCTTGTCGTCGGGGATCTCGGTGCGGTCGAGCCAGGCGCCGTTGACATGGCGGTACAGGTCGTCCTGGGGGCGGATGCCGGAGCTGAACTCGGAAACGGCGAGGCCTGAGGGCAGAGCGTCAGTCATGCACCACAGCCTATGCCGACGGGTCTCGGACCGGGGGCCCGGATGCGCTCAGGCGCGGCGCCACCAGCGCCGGCGCTCCTCGGACGGCGCGTCCGAGGGCTCCGGCTCCGTTCCCGCGGCGTCCGGGGCGGCAGGGCCGCGACGCCGCTCGCGCCAGGCGCGCACCTCGGCGTCCACGTCACGGGTCCTCGTGACGACCGGCGGCCCGCCGAGGAGCTGCCGGCGGGCGTCGACCACCCGGCGGTTGAAGTCCTCGAGCGCCTCGCGCACATCCTCCTCGCGGGGCAGTCGGTCGAGCTCCCTCTCGAGGGTGCGATCCTCGTTGCGCAGCATGATCGCCGGCGGGCCGAGTCCCGTGAGGTTCTCGGTCTCGATCTTCCGGCGGATCCACCAGTCCGGGTCGTGGTGCGTCCCGAGCCCCTCGATCGGCTTGCCGGCGCCGGGCAGGTCGTCGAACTCGCCGCGACGGATCGCGACCTGGATCGCCGCCTCGACGATCTCGGCCTTGTTCTGCGCGTTCAGCACGCTCGGCGCGGACCGCTGCTCCGCGGCCTCCGCCTCTCTCGCGTCTTCCGGGTCGGGCATCTCGGCACCTCCGTCCTCCCACCCTACGCCCGGCGCCGCCGCGGGATGTCGGCACGAGGCCCTAGGCTCATCGGGTGTCCACCCCGTCCCTGAACCGCGAGATCCTGCGGCTCTCGGTGCCCGCGCTCGGCGCGCTGATCGCCGAGCCGCTGTTCCTCATCGTGGACGGCGCGCTGGTCGGACACCTCGGCACGGCCCCGCTCGCGGGCCTCGGCATCGCCGGAGCGGTGCTGCAGACGATCGTCGGGCTCATGGTGTTCCTCGCCTACTCGACCACGCCCGCGGTCGCGCGGCGCTTCGGGGCGGGCAAGCCCGGCGACGCGGTCTCGGTCGGGATCGACGGGATGTGGCTGGCCCTCGCGCTCGGGGCCGTGCTCGCGGTGATCGGAGTGGTGACCGCGCCGTGGACGGTGTCCCTGTTCGGCGCATCCGACGCGGTGGCGACCGAGGCGCGCACCTATCTGACGATCTCGATGTGGGGCCTGCCTGCCATGCTCATCGTGTTCGCCGCGACCGGCCTGCTGCGCGGGATGCAGGACACCGTCACACCGCTGTGGATCGCCGGGCTCGGCTTCGGCGCGAACGCCCTGCTGAACCTGCTCTTCATCTACGGGCTCGGCTGGGGCATCGCGGGCTCGGCATTCGGCACCGTCGTCGCGCAGTGGGGGATGGTCGGCGCCTATGTGCTCGTCGTCCGCCGGCTCGCCCGGCGGCACGGGGCCTCCCTCCGCGCGCAGCGGGACGGGATCCGCGGCACGGCGAGGTCGGGCGGGTGGCTGTTCCTGCGCACGGTCAGCCTCCGCGTGGCGCTGCTGGCGACGGTGGGCATCGCGACGGGCATCGGCACCGCCGAGCTCGCCGGGTGGCAGATCGTCTACACGATCTTCTCCACGGCGGCCTTCGCCCTCGACGCGCTGGCGATCGCCGCGCAAGCGCTCATCGGCAAGGGGCTCGGTGCGGGCGACGAGCGCCAGGTGGTCCGGGTGCTGCGCCGCACGGTGGCGTGGGGCGCCTGGTTCGGGGTCGTGGTCGGCGCGCTCGTCGCGGCCGCGTCCGGCGTGCTGGGGCTGGTGTTCACCGGCGATGCGGAGGTCGCGGCGCTCGTGCAGCCCGCGCTGCTGGTGCTCGCCGCGGCGCAGCCGATCGCAGGGATCGTGTTCGTGCTCGACGGGGTGCTGATGGGCGCGGGCGACGCCCGCTACCTCGCGGTCGTCGGCGTGCTGAACCTCGTGCCGTTCCTCCCCGTGCTCTGGATCATCTCGGCGACGGGCGTCGGCGGGGCGGCCGGACTGACCTGGCTCGCCGTGGCGTTCTTCGGCGTGTACCTGGTCGCCCGGCTCCTCACGCTCGGCTGGCGGGTGCGCTCCGATCGCTGGATGCACGCCGCGGCCTGAGCCCGCACCCCGAGCCGACCCCGCACCCCGAGCCGTCTATTCGTCGCAAAGTGCCGTTATTCGGGTCGAATAACGGCACTTTGCGACGAATAGACGGAGACGGAGACGATGCAGAAGGGCGGGGTCACGCGTACCGGCGACACCACTCGTACATGACGACGGCCGCGGCGGCGCTCGCGTTGATCGACCTGGTCGATCCGTACTGGGTGATCTCGATGTGCGCCGACGCGGCGGCGAGCGCCTCCTCCGACAGCCCGGGCCCCTCCTGCCCGAAGAGCAGGACACACCTCTCGGGGAGCTCGGCGCGGTCCACCGGCACGGCCTCCCCCACGTTGTCGACCGCGACGATCGGAAGCCCGGCGTCCGCGGCCCAGGCGGCGAAGGCGGCGACGTCCTCATGGTGAACGACGTGCTGATAGCGGTCGGTGACCATGGCACCCCGTCTGTTCCAGCGGCGCCGGCCGATGATGTGCACCGTGTCGGCCAGGAAGGCGTTGGCGCTGCGCACGATCGAGCCGATGTTCATGTCGTGCTGCCAGTTCTCGATCGCGACGTGGAACGGATGCCGCCGCTCATCGAGGTCGGCGACGATCGCTTCCATCCGCCAGTAGCGGTAGCGGTCGATCACGTTGCGGGTGTCGCCGTTCGCGAGGAGCTCGGGGTCGTACCACCCGCCCTCCGGCCACTCGCCCTCGTACGGGCCGACGCCGTGCGTGGTGCGCTCCGGGGTCTCGTCGTTCACTCGGCCAGCGTATCCGGGACTCGCCGGGAGCAATTTTTAGGTACACCGAAAACTCACTATGATTTCGGCATGCCTAAAACCACTTCACCGACCAGGATGCGCGGAGTCTGGCTGCTCGGGCCCGCGCTCGTCGCCGGCGTCGCGTACCTCGACCCGGGCAACGTCGCGAGCAACATGTCCGCCGGAGCCGAGTACGGCTATCTGCTGGTGTGGGTGGTGGTCGCCGGCAACGTGATGGCGTGGCTGATCCAGTACCTCTCGGCCAAGCTCGGGGTCGTCACGGGCCGCAGCCTCCCGGAGATCCTCGGCGAGCGCATGACGGGGACATGGGCCCGCAGGGGGTACTGGCTGCAGGCGGAGCTCGTCGCCGTCGCCACAGACCTCGCGGAGATCATCGGCGGCGCGGTCGCCCTCCAGCTGCTCTTCGGCATCCCGCTGCTGCTCGGCGGCGTGATCACCGGAGTCGTGTCGATGCTGCTGCTCGCCGTGCAGTCGCGACGCGGTCCACGCCACTTCGAGTTCGTGGTGATCGGGCTCATGGCCGTCATCACGATCGGCTTCGTCGCCGGCCTCTTCATCGCCCCGCCCGATCCCGCCGCGGTCGCCGGAGGCCTGCTGCCGAGGTTCGCCGATTCCGGATCGGTGCTGCTCGCCGCATCCATCCTCGGCGCGACGATCATGCCCCATGCGATCTACGCGCACTCCGCACTCGCCCGCGACCGCTTCGGCGACTCCCCCGAGAGGCGGGGTGAGCCCGGGGCGAAGGGCTCCGGCATCCGCCGCCTGCTGACGGCCACCCGGTGGGACGTCACGATCGCGATGGCCGTCGCCGGATCGGTGAACCTCGCGATGCTGCTGCTCGCGGCCGCCAACCTCCCGGGGGTCGAGGGCACCGACACGCTGGAGGGCGCCCACGCCGCCCTGACCGCGGCGCTCGGCCCGGTGATCGGGGTGCTCTTCGCCGTCGCGCTGCTCGCGTCCGGACTCGCCTCGACGTCGGTCGGCGCCTACGCCGGCGCGGAGATCATGCACGGGCTGCTGTCGGTGCGGGTGCCGCTGATCACCCGCCGCCTGGTGACGCTGATCCCCGCCCTCGCGATCCTCGCCATCGGCATCGACCCGACGTTCGCGCTGATCCTCAGCCAGGTGGTGCTGTCCTTCGGCATCCCGTTCGCCCTGATCCCGCTCGTGGCCCTCACCGCGCAGAAGAAGACGCTCGGCGAGCACGCCAACCGTCGGGCGACCACCGTGCTCGGGATCGTCTGCGCCGTGCTGCTGATCGCACTCAACGCGATGCTCCTCTGGCTCGTGGCCACCGGAGGGTGACGATCCGCGCGACCGGTTCGCGGGCGCCCGTCGCCGGAACCGGTCGCGCGCACGCCACGGGTAGGCTCGGAGCATGGCCCGTGACGATTCCGATGCCCGCCGCCGCGTGCGTCTGTGCACCTGGATCGCGCTCGGCACCGCGGTGCTCGGCGTCGTGCTGCTCATCTGGCCGCGGCTGCTGCCCTGGGGCGGCCCGTGGGTGCAGCTCGCCCTCGGCGTCCTGACGCTCGTCTTCGCGTTCCGCGCCCGCGCGATCGGCACGCGCGAGGTCGAGGACTACGACGGACGTCTCTCCCTGCTCGCCGCCCTCGCCGGCTTCCCGATCTGCTTCTTCGCGGGCCAGGGCGCCTTCATCGTGCTCACCACCCTGGGGCGATGACCATGGCCTCCCCCGCCGCCGACGACTACCTCAAGACGGTCTACGCGCACACCGAGTGGCAGGACGCGCCGATCACGCCGTCGCAGCTCGCCGCGAAGCTCGGCATCGCGCCGTCGAGCGTGACCGAGATGGTGAAGAAGCTCTCCGCCGCGGGTCTCGTGTCGCACGTCCCCTATGGAGCCGTGCGCCTGACGGATGCCGGACGCGAGCGCGCCCTCGCGATGCTGCGCCGCCACCGGCTGATCGAGACCTGGCTGGTGCAGGAGTTCGACTACGCCTGGGATGAGGTGCACGACGAGGCCGAGGTGCTGGAGCACACCATCAGCGACCGGCTGCTCGAAGGGATCGACGCCCGGCTCGGACGCCCGCGGTTCGATCCGCACGGCGACGCGATCCCGGACGCCTCGGGCGCGATCGATCGCGAGCCCTTCGTGCTGCTGGCGGATGCGGCCCCCGGCCATTCCGGCAGGGTGCTGCGCGTGGACGACCGCGACCCCGAGCTGCTGCGGGCGCTGGAGTCGCTCGGCGTGGACGTCGGCCGCACGCTGACGGTCTCCGTCGACGGCGTGCTGCTCGACGGCGCCCCGCTCTCGCTCCCGTCCGGAGCCCTCGCCGCGATCTGGCTGACCGCCTGAGCTTCCCCGGCCCGGACCGGGCCCGGCGCGCCCGGCCCGGTATGTGCGCGGAAACGCATCTCCGCGGGCCTTGCGGGACGCGTTTCCGCGCTCCGCGGACGACTGTCCCCGGCCGCGCGTACGCTGACCTCATGACAGATCGGACATTCGAGGTCGAGGGCGCGACCCTCGCATACTCCTCCGTCGGCGAAGGGCCGACCGTCGTCGTCGCGCACGGGCTGAGCGCGAGTCGCGAGGTCGAGAGAGAGGGGAAGCTCGCCCTGTGGGACGAGCTCGCCGACGCCGGGTTCCGCGTGGTGTCGTACGACGCGCGGGGGCACGGACGCTCGACCGGACGCCCCGTGCCGGAGGACTATCTCTGGCCGAACCTCGCGACCGATCTGCTCGCGCTCGTCGACGACCTCTCGCCCGAGGAGCCCGTGTACGCGATCGGGACCTCGATGGGCACCGCCACGATCATCCATGCGCTCACCCGACGCCCCGAGCGGTTCCGTGCGGTCGCGCTGGCCGCACCGCCGACCGCCTGGGAGACCCGTGTCGCTCAGGGGGCGATGTACGAGCAGACCGCCGTCGCGGCCGAGTCGCTCCCGGCCGAGGAGTTCGCCGCGTTGGCCGCCTCCACGCCTCCCCCGCCGATCTTCGCCGATGTCTGGGTGCCCGGACCCCCGACACTCGATCCCGCGCTGCTGCCCTCGGTGTTCCGCGGGGCCGGGAAGAGCGACATGCCCGATGCGGGGCTCGTCGCGCAGATCGACGTGCCGGCGCTGCTGCTGGCCTGGGCCACCGACCCCGGGCATCCGGTGTCCACCACGGAGCGGCTGTCGGAGCTCCTTCGCGACTCGGAGGCCGTCGTCGCCGAGGACGTGGAGCAGGTGCGCACCTGGCCGGCCCGCGCCGCCGCCTTCTTCGCCACCCACCGCTGAGCGCACCAGCCGTTCGCCCCCGCTCACTACGCTGGACCCATGGCAGAACGCTCGGACATCGAATGCTGGCTCACCGACATGGACGGCGTGCTCGTCCATGAGAACGACGCCATCCCCGGGGCCTCCGAGCTGCTCGCCGGCTGGGAGGCGTCGGGAACGCCCTACCTCGTGCTGACGAACAACTCGATCTTCACCGCGCGCGACCTGTCCGCGCGGCTCCGGGCGAGCGGGCTACACGTCCCCGAAGAGCGGATCTGGACCTCTGCGCTCGCCACCGCGGAGTTCCTCCGGCAGCAGGTGCCCGGCGGATCCGCGTTCGTGGTCGGCGAGGCCGGCATCCTCACCGCCCTGCACGACGCGGGGTTCATCATGACCGAGACCGCACCCGACTTCGTCGTGGTCGGCGAGACCCGCAACTACTCCTTCGAGGCGATCACCAAGGCGATCCGGCTCATCAACGGCGGGGCGCGGTTCATCGTGACCAACCCCGACGCCACCGGCCCGAGCGCCGACGGTCCCCTGCCCGCCACCGGCGCGATCGCCGCCCTCATCACGAAGGCGACCGGCAAGGAGCCCTACGTGGTGGGCAAGCCCAATCCGATGATGTTCCGCTCGGCCCTGAACAAGATCGGCGCGCACTCCAAGAAGACCGGCATGATCGGCGACCGGATGGACACCGACATCGTCGCGGGCATCGAGGCCGGTCTGCACACCGTGCTCGTGATGACCGGGATCAGCGACCGCGCGGAGATCGAGAAGTACCCGTTCCGCCCGGACGAGGTGGTCGGCTCGGTCGCCGACCTCGTGCCGGAGGGCTGATGGGAGCGCTCGACGAGGGCGAACGGGTGATCGCCGCGGATGCCGCGGCGTGGCGCTCGTGGCTGTCCGAGAACCACGGAACGTCCACCGGCGCGTGGCTCGTGCGGCCTCGACCCGGGAACGACGACGTGCACGTCGGCTACGAGGAGGCGATCCTCCAGGCGCTGTGCTTCGGATGGATCGACGGTCCGGTGCGCAGCTTCGACGAGCGGATCGGCGGCCTGTGGTTCGCTCCGCGCCGCGCGTCGAGCGGTTGGGCGGCGACGAACAAGGCGCGCATCGCGCTGCTCGAGGCCGAGGGGCTGCTCGAGGCCGCCGGGCTCCGCGCGATCGAGGTCGCGAAGGCGAACGGTTCCTGGTCGGTGCTCGACGGCCCCGAGGCGGGGATCGAGCCCGACGACCTGACCGCGGCCCTCGACGCCTCGCCCGCCGCACGGGCCGGCTGGGACGCGTTCCCTGCTTCATCGCGCAAGATGGGTCTCACGCAGATCGCGATGGCGAAGCGCGCGGAGACCCGCGCCGGACGCATTGCGAAGATCGTGGCGGATGCCGCGGAAGGGAGACGACCCGCATGAGCCAGCAGGACCTGCTGTTCCTGGTGATGATCGCGATCGGCCTGACGACCCTCACCGTCATCGCCGTGCAGCTGCTGCGCAAGCCGAAGCGCGACGGGAAGGGCGCCTGGTACGAGGGCCCCTGGGAGGACGACGACCGTCCGCGTCAACACGATCCCCGCGACCCCCGCGGTCAGTAACCCCGGACGGTCTGCACTCACCGTCACGAACCGCACCCGGAATCGGACTTGCCCGAGTGCAGAACGTGACACCGGATGCCATCCGTCCGGTGCCGGCCTCGGGGTCCGGACGATCCGCACTCACCGTCACGAACCACACCCGGAATCGGACTTACCCGGATGCAATCCGTCACACCGGATGCAATCCGTCCAGTGCCGGCCTCGGGGTCCGGACGATCCGCACTCACCGTCACGAACCACACCCGGAATCGGACTTACCCGGATGCAATCCGTCACACCGGATGCAATCCGTCCGGTGCCGTCCGAACTCCGAGCACGCCTACCGGAGCACGAAGGCGGCGGCGCCGATGAGCGGGCCCTCGTCGCCGAGGCCCGAGCGCACCACGCGGGTGCGCTGCGAGTATCCGTGCACGGCGGAGGCCGTCAAGGCCCGCTGCACGAGGTCGATGTAGTCCTCCGACACCCGGGAGAATCCGCCGCCGATCGCGACCATGTCCAGGTCGACGAGGGTCGCGGCGTCGGCGAGCGCCTCGCCCACGGCCGTCGCCGACCGCTCGATCGCCGCACGGGCGATGCCCGATCCCGCCGCGGCGTCGCGGGCGAGGTCCTCTCCGGTCCTGCCCTGCCAGCCCTGCGACTGCGCCCAGGCGGCACTCGCCGGCCCCGAGGCGATCTCCTCGAGCGTCAGACCGCCCTCGCGGCGCACCTGTCCGAGGTGCCCGGCGTTGCCGCTCGCGCCCGGCGCATATGCGCCGCCGAGCACGAACCCTCCGCCGACCCCGGTCGACACCACGATCGACAGGGAGGCGCGGGCGCCGCGGGTCGCCCCGAGCCACGATTCGGCGAGCGCGAGCGCTCCCCCGTCGTGTCCGAGCACCGTGCGCACCTCCCGCCCGAGCGCACGGGATGCGGCATCCTGCACGGTACGGGCGAGGGGGAAGCCACGGGCCAGGGGCATGTTGACCGGCATGATCTCGCCGGCTTCGCGGTCGACCGGTCCGGCGCTGCCGATCCCGGAGCCGACCAGCTCGGCCCCCGCGGGGAGCGCGGCGAGGGCGTGCGCGACGGCCTCCTCGATCGACGTGCGCAGGGTCGCGGCGTCGGCGTCCCGGCCGGTGGGGCGGCGGGTGCGACTGCCGTCCACGAGCACGCCCTCCTCCGACACGAGGGCCGCCTCGAGCTTGGTGCCGCCGACGTCGACGGCGAGCGCGTAGCGGGTCACTGCGGGTCGAGTCCGAGGTCGTCGAGATCGAAGGCGGCCAGCCACTGCAGCCCCTCCGCCTCGATCGCGGCCTGCGCCCCGGTCTTGCGGTCGACGATCACCGCGACGGCGACCACCTCGGCGCCCTCACGGCGCAGCACCTCGACGGCCTTCAGCGCGGACTGGCCGGTGGTGGAGGTGTCCTCGAGGACGACGACGCGCTTGCCCGCGACGTCCGCCCCTTCGACCTGACGTCCCCGGCCGTGGTCCTTGGGCTCCTTGCGCACGACGAACGCGTCGAGCGGGCGCGCGGATGCCGCGGACGCGTGCATGACGGAGTTCGCGATCGGGTCGGCGCCGAGCGTCAGCCCTCCTGCGGCGGCGACATCGAGGTCGCCGATGAGGTCGAGCATGATCCGCCCGATGGCCGGTGCGGCGCGATGGTCGAGGGTCAGCTTGCGCATGTCGACGTAGTACGTCGCCTTCTTGCCGCTCGAGAGCGTGAAGTCTCCGTGGAACACCGCCTCGGCGGTGATCAGGTCGAGCAGGTGCTGGCGGTCTGCGGCGAGGTCGGTCACGGAGACCAGCTTAGAGCGCCCGCCTCCGGTCGCACCCGGCGCGTGACGGCACCGGCTCTGGATTCGCCGCCGGCATCCGCCTATCGTGGCCGATGACCGTCCCGAAGGAGGATCCGTGTTCTCGTACGACCCCTACGCCGCTCTCGCCGAGCTCCGTCCGGTTCCCGCGCTGCAGCTGACCAGCCCCGACTTCGAGGCCGGCGGTGCGCTGCCCCTGACCGCCTGGTCGGAGGGTCGCGGCGGCGCGGATCTGACTCCCCGGCTGACGTGGTCCGCCCCGCCCACGGGCACGAAGAGCCTCGCGATCTCCTGCTTCGATCCGGACGCCCCGACGGGCTCCGGCTTCTGGCACTGGGCCGCGTTCGACCTTCCGGCGGATCTGACCGGGATCGGCCAGATCGACGGTTCGGCGGCGAGCCTCCCCGCCGGAGCGAAGGTGATGCCGAACGAGGCGCGGCTGCCGCGCTATATCGGCGCCGCCCCACCCGCGGGCACCGGCGTGCACCGCTACTTCTTCGTGGTCGACGCGCTCGACGTCGACGCGCTCGACCTCGACGGGGACGAGACGCCGGGGACCCTCGGGTTCCACCGCCACTTCCACACGCTGGCCCGCGGCGTGCTCATCGGCACCGCCGATCCCGCCGAGCACTGACGGATCCCGTCGGAACCGCCGCGCCCCGGCTGCGGCGGTGTTCCGCCGTGCGTGTGGACAGGTCCGGCAGTGTTGTCATATAGTTCCACTATGCGAGATTAGATATTCGCAATATGAATTAATACCGGACTGAATCGTTTGACCGAGGAGACGTCGATGCCGACCCACCGCCAGACCGTCGCCATCACGTACGAGACGGCCGCGCGCGCGGTGTCGATCGCGATGGAGGTGGGCGAGGCCGTCGGCGTGAAAGCCGTCGTCTCGGTCGCAGACCCCTCGATGACCCTCATCGCCTACGGCATGGCCGACGGCGCCACTCCGCACAGCGCGGAGACCAGCCGCCGCAAGGCCGCGACATCCGCGTCCACTCGCCGCCGCACGGGACGGATCCCGGAGCCTCTCGCCACCGCGCTCGCCCTCGGCACCGGCGGCGCGCTCACCACGATCGACGGAGGCGTGCCGATCCTCTTCGGCGACGACCACGTCGGCGGACTCGGTGTGGCGGGCGGCAGCCCGGCGCAGGACGCCGAGATCGCACTCGAGACCCTGCGGCGCCTGGGCGCCCGGGGAGAAGGAATGGAATCATGACCTCGTACCTCTCCCGTGCCGACCTCTCGGTGTCTGCGCCGATCGTCGAGTTCGCCGAGTCGTCCCTCGCCGCCGCCGGGCGCGACGTCGACGCGTTCTGGACCGGGGCGAGTGCGATCTTCCACGAGCTCGGACCGCGCAACGCCGCGCTGCTGCAGCGACGCGAGGAGATCCAGCAGCGCATCGACGAGTTCCACCGCGCGAACCCCGGGGCTCCCGACCGCGACGCCTACCGTGCCCTGCTGACCGGCATCGGCTACCTGGCGCCGGCCCCGGCGAAGGTCGCCGTGTCGTCCGAGGACGTCGATCCCGAGATCGCCACCACCGCCGGCCCGCAGCTCGTCGTCCCCCTGCTGAACGCCCGTTTCGCGATCAACGCCGCCAACGCCCGCTGGGGCTCGCTCTACGACGCGCTCTACGGCACCGACGCCATCGACCGCGGCGGCGAGCTCGCGCCGGGTTCCGCGTTCAACCTCACCCGAGCCGCCGCGGTGGTCGCGCGGGGTCGCGAGCTGCTCGACGAGATCGCGCCGCTCGACGGCGCCTCGCATCGCCACGCCACCGGCTATCGCGTCGACGCGGAGGGCCTCGCGATCGACACCGACGGCGGCGTTCGGCGCCTCGTCGATCCCGACGCCTTCACCGGCTTCACCGGAGAGTCGGATGCCCCGGCCGCTGTGCTGCTGCGTCACAACGGCCTGCACGCCGAGATCGCGATCGACCACGATGGCACGATCGGCCGGACGGATGCCGCGGGCGTGCAGGACATCGTCCTGGAGTCCGCGATCACCACCATCCTCGACCTCGAAGACTCCGTCGCCGCGGTCGACGGCGAGGACAAGGCCCTCGGCTACCGCAACTGGCGCGGTTTCATGGACGGCACCCTCACGGAGTCGGTCACGAAGGACGGACACACGTTCCTGCGCTCCCTGAATCCGGATCGCACCTACCGCACCGCCGACGGAGGCGAGATCACCCTCCCCGGGCGCGCCGTCCTGTTCATCCGCAACGTCGGCCACCTCATGCGCACCGACGCCGTGCTCGATCGCGACGGCGCCCCGGTGTTCGAGGGCGTGCTCGACGCGATCATGACCGCGCTCGGCTCCCTCCCCGAGCTGGAGGGGCCGACCGCGGGCAGGAACTCCCGCACCGGATCGATGTACATCGTGAAGCCGAAGATGCACGGACCGGAAGAGGTCGCCTTCGCCGCCGAGCTGTTCGCTCGCGCCGAGCAGCTGCTCGGCCTGCCCGCGCGCACCATGAAGATCGGCATCATGGACGAGGAGCGCCGCACCTCGGCGAACCTCGCCGCCTCGATCGCCGCGGCCTCCGACCGCGTGGTGTTCATCAACACCGGGTTCCTCGACCGCACCGGCGACGAGATCCACACCTCCCTGCACGCCGGCCCCTTCCTGCCGAAGGCGGCGATCAAGGCGCAGCCGTTCATGAAGGCCTATGAGGACCGCAACGTCGCGATCGGCCTCGCCGCCGGCCTCGACGGACGGGCGCAGATCGGCAAGGGCATGTGGGCGGAGCCCGACCTCATGCACGACATGCTCGAGAAGAAGATCGCGCACGTGCGGTCGGGGGCGTCCACCGCCTGGGTCCCCTCGCCCACCGCCGCCACGCTGCACGCCCTGCACTACCACCAGGTCGACCCCTTCGCCGTGCGGGCGACGCTGCCTCCGGTCGGCGAAGACTCCCTCGACGTGCTGCTCACGCCGCCGCTCGCCGGCGAGGGCGACCTCACCCCCGAGGTCGTCGCGAACGAGATCGACAACAACGTGCAGTCGATCCTCGGCTACGTGGTGCGCTGGATCGATCAGGGCATCGGGGTCTCGAAGGTTCCGGACATCCACGGCGTCGGACTCATGGAGGACCGTGCGACGCTGCGCATCTCGAGCCAGCTGCTGGCCAACTGGCTGACGCACGGCGTGATCACCGAGGAGCAGATCGACGAGAGCCTGCGACGCCTCGCCGTCGTGGTCGACGAGCAGAACGCCGGCGACCCGCACTACGAGGCCCTCGCGTTCGCCGACGGCGAGGAGCCGGGAATCGCGTTCACCGCCGCGCGGCGCTTGATCGTCGAGGGCGCGTCCCAGCCGAGCGGATACACCGAGCCTCTGCTGCACGGGCTCCGCCGCGAGAAGAAGGCGGAGCAGGCCGCTCGCGCCGGTCGTTGAGGGAGTCCGGCGCGGCCGTTCCGACCCGCTGGGCGCGCTCGACGACCGGGGAGGTCGGAGGCCCCCAATAGGCTGGACGCATGCGCTTGGCCACCTGGAACATCAACTCGATCCGCGCCCGCGTCGACCGCGCCGTCGACTTCGCCGTGCGGGAGGACGTCGACGTGCTCGCGCTGCAGGAGATCAAGTGCAAGCCCGAGCAGTTCCCCTATGAGCCGTTCGAGCGTGCCGGCTATCACGTCGAGGCGCACGGCCTGAACCAGTGGAACGGGGTGGCGATCGCCAGCCGCGAGCCGATCACCGACGTGTCGACCGCGTTCGCCGGGATGCCCGGTTTCGCGAAGGGCCATGAGGGGCCCGACGCGCCCCTCGAGGCCCGCGCCCTCGGCGCGACGGTCGGCGGCGTGCGGGTGTGGAGTCTCTACGTGCCGAACGGGCGAGCGCTCGACGATCCGCACTACCGGTACAAGCTGCACTGGCTCGAGGCGCTGCGGCAGGCGACCGCGGCCGAGACCGCCGCGAGCCCCGCACTCCCCCTGGCACTGGTCGGCGACTTCAACATCATCCCCTTCGACGCCGACAACGGCGACCCCGACATCGTCGTCGGCCGCTCCACGCACGTCTCCCCCCTCGAGCGCGAGGCGTTCTTCGCCCTCGAGTCGGCGGGCGTCAGCGACGTGGTGCGCCCTCTGCTGCCGGAGGGGTACACCTACTGGGACTACCAGCGCCTCAAGTTCCCCCGCAACGAGGGCATCCGCATCGACTTCATCCTCGGATCGAAGCCGCTCGCCGATGCGGTGACCGGTGCGTCGATCCAGCGCGACGAGCGCAAAGGGGAGCAGCCGAGCGACCACGTGCCCGTCGTGGTCGACCTCGACTTCGGCGCGGCCGCGGACGATGACGACATGCCGATGATCTTCTCCTGACATGACGATCCGTCTCATCGCGACCGACCTCGACGGCACGCTCCTCGACGACGCCGGCGCGGTGACCGCGCGCACCAGGGCGGCCCTCGATGCCGCGCGGGAAGCCGGGATCGCCGTCGTCCCGGTGACCGCCCGTCAGCCGATCGGGCTCCGGGCCATCGCCGGCGACGCCGGCTTCACGCAGTGGGCGCTGTGCGGCAACGGCGCGTACGGCGTGCACCTGACGACCGGCGAGCAGCTGTTCGCCGAGGAGATCCCGGTGGCGGTGCAGCGCACGCTCGCCGAGGCGCTGAACGCCGTGGTCCCCGATCTGCTCTTCGCCAGCGTGCGGAACGCGGGCGAGGGATTCGTGGCGCAGCACGGCTATGCCGCCGTGGCACGGCTGAGCGATCACAAGCGCGATCCCGGGACCATGGGCGGCGTGCCGCTCGACACCGTGCTCGCCGCCCCGAGCCTGAAGCTCGTGATCCGGCACCCCTCCGTCCCCGTCCCCGACGTCTTCTCCGCCCTGCAGTCCCTCGGGCTCGAGGGCTTCGAGGCCACGATGTCGGGAGCGCCGTTCGTCGAGGTGATGGCCGCGGGCGTGACGAAGGCCACCGGCGTCGCGCAGCTCTGCGCGCGCCTCGGCATCGCGCAGCACGAGGTGCTCGCCTTCGGCGACGCGCTGAACGACCTGGAGCTGCTGGCCTGGGCCGGCCGCGGGGTGGCCGTCGCGAACGCGATCGACGTGGTGCGCGACGCCGCCGACGAGGTCGCCGACTCCAACGCCGACGACGGCGTGGCCCGCGTCATCGAGCGGATGCTGCACGGCGACGCCTGACCCGGCGGGGCCGGCGTCGCTGCCGGCCCGTTCGTTCAGCTTCCGACGGTCCCGGTCTCCGGCTCACCGGGCAGCGGCGCGTACCGCAGACTGATCGTGCCGTTGTCGCCCTGCGCCGAGCGGAGCAGCCGGAGGTTCGCGGGGGTCGCACCCTCCGGGAAGACCCGCTTCCCCTGGCCCAGCACGATGGGGTAGACCCAGAGCTGCAACTCATCGAAGAGCTGCTCGGCGAGGAGGGTCTGCACGAAATCGACGCTGCCGATCACGTGCACGTCGCGGTGCGTCTCCCGCAGGCGGGCGATCTCCGCGGCGAGGTCGTCACCGACGCGGCTGCTGCCCTCCCAGTCGAGTGCGATGCCCGCGTCGCGGGAGGCGACGTACTTCGGCACGCGGTTGAAGAGCTGTCCGATCGCCCCCTCGGGACCGGTCGTGTGCTGCGGCCAGTAGCCGGCGAAGATGTCGTAGGTGCGCCGGCCCAGCAGCAGGGCGTCGAGCGTCGACATGCCCTCCATCACCTCACCGCCCACCGACTCGCTGGCGACACCCGCCTGCCACCCGCCGAAGCGGAAGCCGCCGCTGGTGTCCTCCTCCTGCCCGCCGGGCGCCTGGGCGACGCCGTCGAGGGTCGTGAAGAGATCGATGATGATGCGTCCGGCCATGATGTTCTCCTTCGAGAAGGCCTGCCCGCATCCGGATGCCGGGGCTAACCCGACGCCTCGGAGCGGGACTGCGGGGTCGCGCCGACCGGGATGAGCGGCGCGATGTGGAACGTACGGGCGAAGACGTCGAGCACGGACTCGTCGCCGCGCACGACGGCGACGAGGTCCTGGGCGATCGCCTCCTGCGGCGACACCTCGCCGCCGATGAGATGACGGATGCCGGGACCTGCGACGATCACGGCATCCGGATCCCCGGCGGGCAGGGCGCCGCCGACCGGGGGTGCGGGGGGCGCCAGCTGCGCGATGCGCAGCGTGCGCTCGGCGACCTGCACGCGCAGTGCGACGTCGCCGACGTGGAGCTCGATGTCGAGGTGCTCCGCGGCATCCGGCTGGAACGACGTGCGGAGCGCCATCGTCAGCGAGTCGGGGGTGACCACGTCGTCGGGCGAGGGGTCGCCCATCGTCTGGAACCCCCAGCGCCCGAGCGCCAGGACGACCGGCTCGAGAGCCCGCCCGTAGGGGGTGAGCTCGTACACCAGCCCGCAGCCCATGAGCGGCACGCGGCGTACGACCCCACCCTCCTGCAGCTCCTTGAGGCGGGTGGACAGGATGTTGGTGGGGATGCGCGGAAGGCCCTGTTTGAGGTCGGTGTACCGCCGCGGTCCGACGAGGAGATCACGGACGATGAGCAGCGCCCACCGTTCCCCGATCAGCTCGACCGCGGTGGTGACGCCGCAGTACTGGCCGTAGCTCCGCGCCGCCATGTCAGGCCGTCGCCGGCGCGCCGCCCTGCTCGGCCATGTACGCCGCGGGGCCCTTCTCGACCGCCTCGGGGGTCATGTAGAGGAACTCGAGGATGTTGCCGTCGGGGTCCTCCAGGTCGCGGGAGTACATGAAGCCGTAGTCCTGCGGCTCGCCCGGCTCGGTGCCGCCCGATGCGAGCCCCTTGGCGAGCACGTCGTCGACGTCCTCGCGGGACTCGCGGCTCAGGGCGATGAGCGCCTGCGCGCCCTCGCGCGGGTCGACGACCGTCTTCTCGGTGAAGGTCGCGAAGAAGTCGCGCATCAGCACCATGAAGTAGATGTCCTCGCTCCACACGATGCAGGCGGCGTTCTCATCCGTGAACTCGGGGCTGATGCCACATCCCAGCGCGGTGTAGAACGCCTTGCTGCGCTCGAGGTCGGTGGTCTGCAGGTTGACGAAGATCTTGGTCATGATGACTCCCGTGTCGTGGTGGGACGCTTCCTCCGGTCCCGATGCGACCATACTTGCTAAAAACAACCTTGCTTGTCAATAGCAAGTCTCAACGCGAGCGGCGGAGGCCGAGTACGGCGAGCACCCCAGCACCGGCCGTGAGCGCCGCGACGACGGCGAGGCCGAACGCGGCGAAGGACGCCGCCCCGATCGCCCCCGCCACGAGCGGGCCGCCGGCGTCGCCGAGCTCACGACCGAGCTCCGCGCTCCCCATCGTGCGCCCCATCCGATCCGCGGGGGTCGAGGCGGCGAGGTGCGAGAACGCGAGCGGCGTCGCGATCCCCACGCCGGCACCCACCAGCGTCGCCGTGACGACGAGCAGGATCGCCGGCAGCAGAGGGCCTGCGAGGGCGACGCCGGCGACGGCTGCGGCGAGCGCGATCCCGACGGCGATCAGGCCCAGGCCGCCGAACGCCCCGGCGCGAACGCTCAGCCGTCCCCGATCGTGCGCCGCACCGATGAGCGGCTGCACCACACTGGACACCACGGCGAGCACGGTCACGATCGCCATGCTGCCGACCGTGCCGAGACCGGCCTGGCGAGCGAGCAGGGGAAGGAAGCCGACGGCGACCGCGAGGGCCCCGGTGGTCGCGGCGAGCACGAGGGTCGGCACGAGGAAGCCGGGGGCGACGAGCTCGCGTCCGAGGTCGAGCAGCGTGACCCTCTTGCGCGGGAGCACGGGCACGGCGGGCACGGCAACCGCGACCCAGAGGGCAGCGGCGATCCCCAGCGCGGCGAGCGCCCAGAAGAGCGCCGGCATCCCGCCCGCGACGACGAGCAGGGCGCCGAGCAGCGGTCCCAGCGCGTAGCCGAGGCTCTTCCACGATCCGTAGCGGCCGAAGTACCTCCCCCGCGAGCCTTCACCGGCGAGTCGCGCGACGGCGGCCGACGATGCCGGAGAGAACGCGGATGCCGCGGCGCCCTGCCCGAACCTCGCGACGACGATGCCCGCCATCCCGGGGACGAGGGCGCCGATGAGGGAGAAGGCCGCGAAGGCCAGCAGACCGCCGACGATCACGGGCCGGACCCCGATCCGATCGCTGAGCACGCCGAACACCGGCTTGAGCAGCACCTCGGCGAGGTCGTAGAGCGCGAGGGTGAAGCCGAAGGCGAGCAGCGTCCACCCGATGTCCTCGGTCTCGGCGCCGAGCGCCGCGGCGATGCCGTGGGCGCCGAAGGCCGTGGTGAAGCCGGCCAGATACAACGGAGCGAGACGCGGACGCGCGGTGGGCACGCTCGATTGTCGCATCCGGCCCCGGAACCCCGGACACTCCGCATCCAAAACGACATCCCGCATCCGTCTCCTCGAGCAACCGGATGCAGAACGTCGCACCGGATGCGAAACGTCACCCGCCCCGGGCCCTTCCCGGACCATCCGCCACGTGGGGGATGTCCGGCCGGGGCATCCGCAATACGGTGGAGGGCATGCCCGTCCCCTTCCGCCGCGAGCCCACCGAGCGCGATCGTCGCAACGACCTGCTGCTCGCCGCGGTCGCGCTCGTCAGCGGCGTGATCAGCTCGGGGCTCTCGTCGCTCTCGCAGCTCTACGGCGACGAGCAGCGACCCCTCTGGACGGCGATGGTCTACGTGACCCTCATGGCGATCCCCCTCGCCTTCCGGCGACGCTTCCCCGGCACGGTGTCGGTGCTGCTCGCCCTCGGGTACTTCACCGCGGTCACGCTGCACATCCCTGAGCTCTTCGTGGGCAACATCGTCATGTTCGCCGGTCTCTACACCGTCGGCGCATGGATGAACGACCGGCGCCGCGCGTTCCTCGTGCGGATCGGCGTGATCGTCGGGATGCTCGTGTGGCTGCTGATCGTGATGTACCGCGACGTGATCGACCAGGCGCACAAGGCCGACGTCGCGGCCGGGCTGCTCTCGCCGTATCTCGCCTACCTGATGCTGCAGCTGCTGCTCAACGGGCTCTACTTCGGCGGCGCCTACTACTTCGGCGACCGCGCCTGGAACGCGGCGATGGAGCGGGCCGTGCTCGAGCAGCGCACCGCCGACCTCGAGGCCGAGCGCGAGGTCAACGCCGCGCAGGCGGTGGCGCTCGACCGGGTGCGCATCGCGCGCGAGCTGCACGACGTGGTCGCCCACCACGTCTCCGTGATGGGCGTGCAGGCCGGCGCCGCGCGCCTCGTCGTCGACAGCGACCCCGCGCAGGCGAAGCGGATGCTCGAGGGCATCGAAGGCGCGGCCCGCGAGGCGATCGGCGACTTCCGCCAGCTGCTCGAGACCCTGCGCGCTCCGGGCGGCGAGACCGACGAGCCGGGATCGACCTTCACCCTCGACGACATCGAGCAGCTCGCGTCGTCGTCCGCCGACGCCGGCCTCTCCACCGCCTACACCGTGATCGGCGATCCGGTCACGGTGCCGAGCATCATCGCCGTGAACCTCTACCGTGTCGCGCAGGAGGCCCTCACGAACGCGCGCCGCCATGCCGGGCCCGGTGCCCGCGCCGACGTGCGCGTGCGCTACGGAAGCGGCACGGTCGAGCTCGAGGTCGTCAACACCGGACGCGCGGTCACCGCGCTGCGCCCCGGGCTCGGACAGCTCGGGATGCGGGAGCGGATCGCGGCGTCCGGGGGGACGATCGAGCTCGCCCCGCGCCCGCAGGGAGGATTCCGGGTGCGGGCGACCGTGCCGCTGCACACCGAGACCGCCGCACCCGCGGCGCAGAGCGCCCGGCCGCGGGCGAGGGGGATGCGATGACGATCCGAGTGCTGCTCGTCGACGACCACGCGATGCTGCGTGCGGGTTTCCGCACGATCCTCGGCTCGCAGCCCGACATCGAGGTGGTCGGCGAGGCCGCGACCGGCGCACAGGCGGTCGATACCGCGCTCGCGCTGCGTCCCGACGTGATCACCATGGACGTGCAGATGCCCGACATGGACGGGCTCGAGGCCACCCGCCGCATCGTCTCGGATCCCGACGTCGCGGCGGCCGTGGCGATCGTGACGACGTTCGATCGCGACGACTACCTCTTCGAGGCGCTGGACGCCGGTGCGAGCGGCTTCCTGCTGAAGAACGCCGGCCCCGAGGAGCTGATCGCCGCCGTGCGCGCCCTCGCGTCGGGCGACGGGATGCTGGCGCCGGAGGTGACCCGCCGGGTGCTGAGCCGATTCGCGAGGACCGCGGCGCCCGCATCCGCCTCACCCTCCGCGCCCGGCGGCGCCGGCGTGCTCGCGGAGCCGCTCACCGAACGGGAGGCCGAGGTGCTGGCCCTCATGGCGGATGCCCGCAGCAATGCCGAGATCGCCGGAGCACTGTTCATCGGCGAGGCGACCGTGAAGACGCATGTGTCGCGCGTGCTGCAGAAGCTGGGCGCCCGGGACCGGGTGCAGGCCGTGGTGCTCGCCCACCGGCACGGCCTGTCCTAGCACCGTCCGCGCGTCCTCTCCCGCGGGCGCACGGGGAAGGCCAGACTCGGGGGCATGCGAAGGCTCTCCCTCGGCCTGACCGGCATCGTCGCCGCCTGGCTGCTCATCGACCTGTGGCGGCTGTGGACGCCATCGCTCATCACCCTCTTCGGACGGGCGGCCGAGACGCCGCCCGAGGTCATGGGCGCTTTTGCGCTCGCCGTCATGGCCGTGCCGCTCGTGCTGCTGGCGTGCATCCGCCGACCGGCTCCCCGCCTGGCGGCGTGGTTGCTGGTCGCCGCGTTCGCGATGCGGATCGCCGTGCGCATGAACCCCGGCGGCGGCGATGTGCAGCTCTACGGCAGCTCGATCGGAGTGGCCCTGGCGGTCGCTGCGCTCTGCCTGCTCACCGGGACGCTCGGACGCGCCCTGGTGCCGAGCGTGTTCCTCGGGCTCCTGCTCAGCACCGGGACGCACGCGATGCTCGGAGGCTGGGGCGCCGTCTGGCGGGCCGACGGCTGGGACGTCGTCCTCCTCGTCGTACAGGCAGCGCTGCTCGCGTTCGCCGTCCGCGGCGCCGCCGACGCCCCGGCGGCGCCGATCGCGGCCCGCCCCGCTCTGCTGCTCCTTCCCGTGCTCCTGCTCGTCCTGCTCGCGCTCGGCAACGTCGGTCGCGCATCGACGGTCGACGTGTTCTGGGGGCCGGCAGTGGCGGTCGCCGGCTGCGGGGCGGCCGCCGTGGTCGCCCTGCTCCCCTCACCGCGGCGCCGCCCCTGGGCATCCGCCCTGCTGTTCGTCGCGTCGATCGCCGTGTCCCTGCTCGTCGAGGTCGACCGCGACGGGTTCGCGGGCTCGCTCACGCCGTGGACGCTGCTCGCCTTCGCCGTCGGTCCCTCCGCCGCGGCCCGGCTGCTGCTCTTCGCCGGCCCCGGCTCGTCGGCGCGGCGTACGGCGGTCGCCGCCGGCGGCGGTGCGGTCGTGTGGACGGCGCTGTTCTTCGCCTACTACGCGGGCTACGACATGGGCTACCGTGCCGACGCGGTGCTGGTCGCGACCTCCGCGCTGATCGCGCTCTGGACGCTCGCCTCCCGCCCGCGCGGCGCCGGCACGGATGCGGCGGTGCGGTCCTCCGAGCGCAGGATGGACGACTCCGGGGCCCGCGCGGTCGCGGGCGTCGGCCTCGCGGCGGTCGCGGCGGCGGTGCTCGCGCTCCTCGGCCCGCTGGTCACGATCCCGCAGACGTCCACGCGGACGAACGAGGAGGAGCTGACGGTCGCCGCGTACAACCTGCGGATGGGCTATGGCATCGACGGGCGCTTCGACCCCGCGGCGGTCGCCGCGCAGATCAGGGGCTCGGGGGCGCAGGTCGTGCTGCTCAGCGAGGTCGACCGAGGATGGCTGCTCAACGGCGGTCAGGACGAGCTCGCGATCCTCGCCCGGATGCTCGGCATGACCGCGGTCTTCGGCCCCGCCTCCGACCCCGTCTGGGGAGACGCCGTGCTGACGAGCCTGCCGGTGCGCGACGGGTCGTCCGTGCGGTATCCGCGCTTCGACGCGCTCACCGGCGCGGGCATCACGACCGCCGTCGTGGAGTGGAAGGGGAGTCCGGTGCGGGTGCTCTCGACGCACTTCCAGCCGGACGGGGACGAGCTCGACGCGACGGGGCGCGCGGCGGAGGTCTTCGCCACCGCGCTGCGCACCTCGGACGGCCCGGTGATCGGCGGCGGCGACCTCAACACGACGCCCGGCTCCACGGCGTGGCGCACACTGGTCGCGTCAGGCGCGGAGGATGCGCTCGCCGGCATCCGGCCCGCCTACACCTCGCCGTCGGACGGGCCCGCGGACGAGCAGATCGACCATCTGTTCGTCTCGGGACTCCGCGTCACCGGTGCGCACGTGGTCGACTCGCTGCTCTCCGACCACCTGATGATCGTCACCACGCTGCGCTGAGGACGCGGCCCTCCTCCACAGAGGGGCCGGCGCCTCAGGCGTGACGACGAGCGGCCTCCACGCGGGAGATCATCAGGTCGAAGGCCTGGAGGAAGCCGGCGAGGAACTCCGCGGTGCTCGGCACGGTGACCGTGCCGTCATCGGCGATGAGGCCCGGGGTGATCTGGATGAACCCCTCGGGCTGCCCCATCGTCACGGCGTTGTAATGCCCCAGGATCGCGCGGAGGTGCTGCTGCGCGGCCGCGGTGCCGACGCCGCCGCCCGAGCCGCCGATGATCGCGGTCGGCTTGCCGTTGAACGATCCCTGACCGTAGGGGCGCGCCGCCCAGTCGAGCGCGTTCTTCAGCACGCCGGGGATGGAGCGGCTGTACTCGGGGGTGACGATCAGCACGCCGTCGACGTCGTCGATCGCCTTCTTGAACGCGATCGCCTCGGGCGGGTAGGCCGCGTCGTGGTCGGGCGAGTAGAAGCCGAGCCCGGAGATCGGGATCTCCACGAGCTCCACGCCTTCCGGTGCGAGCTTCACCAGGGCGCTCGCGAGACGGCGGTTGATCGAGGTGCTCGAGATGCTGCCGACGATGTAGCCGATCCTGTGGGTCACGGGGGTTCCTTCCGGTTCGCGCCCGGCGCGCTCGCGCCGGGCCTGAGCGGTGCAACGACACCTCTCCAATTCCTATTCCAACGCATACATTACGGGAGCACTACCCTCGTAGCATCCGCTCCCCCGCTCCCCGAGGAACACGATGACCGCTTCCACGGCCTCCGAGACCGCTCCCCTGTCACGTCCCGTCATCGCGGGAGTCGTCACCGCGCTCGTCGGGTTCACCAGCTCGTTCGCGGTCGTGCTCACCGGGCTCTCCGCGGTGGGCGCGGACGCCGCCCAGGCCGCGAGCGGCCTGCTCGCGGCGAGTGTGACGATGGGCCTCGCGTGCATCGTGCTGGCCTGGCGCTACCGGATGCCGATCACCGTCGCCTGGTCCACCCCCGGCGCCGCGCTGCTCGCCGCGACGAGCGCCGTGGAGGGCGGATGGCGCGCAGCGGTCGGCGCGTTCCTCGTGGTCGCCGCGCTCATCCTGCTGACCGCGCTGGTGCCGCGGCTCGGCGCTCTGATCGCCTCGATTCCGCCCTCGATCGCCCAGGCGATGCTCGCCGGCGTGCTGCTGCCGCTCTGCCTCGCGCCGATCAGCGGCCTGGTGACGAACCCCTGGGGCGTCGCGCCGGTGGTGCTCACTTGGCTGGTCTTCGCGCGACTCGCGCCGCGCTGGGCCGTGCCCCTCGCCTTCGTGACCGCCGCGGTCGTCGTCGTGGTCGGCATCCTCCGGCGCGGCGCCACCGTCGACCCCGCCCTGTTGCTGCCCCGGGTCGAGCTCACCGCTCCGGTCTTCACGGTCGGCGGGGTGATCGGCATCGCGCTGCCGCTGTTCATCGTCACCATGGCGTCGCAGAACGTGCCGGGGATCGCCATCATGCGCAGCTTCGGCTACGAGGTGCCGTGGCGGCCCGCGATGCTCGTCACCGGGCTGGGCACGGCGCTCGGCGCCCCCGCCGGAGGTCACACGATCAACCTGGCCGCCATCAGCGCCGCGCTGGCCGCGGCGCCCGACGCCGACCCCGATCCGAGACGGCGATGGGTCGCCGGCGTCTCCACCGGCTTCTCCTACCTCGCGCTCGGGGCGTGCTCGGCGGTGTTCGCGACCCTGGTGCTGCTCGCTCCGGCGGGCGTCATCCCGGCAGTGGCCGGCCTCGCCCTGTTCGCGGCGTTCGGTTCCGCGGTACACCAGGCGATCGACGACCCCGCCGAGCGCATCCCCGCCGTCGTGACCTTCCTCACCGCCGCGTCGGGGGTGTCGCTGCTCAGCATCAGCGCCGCGTTCTGGGCGCTCGTGGCCGGGCTGGCCGTGCGCGCCGCGCTGCGCCTCGGCCGCCGCTGACCCCTCTCCGGCGCGAGGCGGACCACCCCTCGCCGGCAATCCGCCGTGCGGGGGATGTCCGCCCGCACCCGGCATCCCTAGCCTGAGGACATGACCTCAGGAAACCTGCTTCTCAGCGGCGTCACCAAGAGCTACGGCTCGCGGCGCGTGCTCGACGACATCGGCTTCGGAGTCGCCCCGGGACGGCTGACCGGATTCGTCGGCGGCAACGGCGCGGGCAAGACGACCACCATGCGCATCATCCTCGGCGTGCTCGCCTCCGACGGGGGCTCCGTCACGCTGAACGGCGCGCCGGTGACCGCCGCCGACCGCCGCCGGTTCGGCTACATGCCCGAGGAGCGCGGCCTCTACCCCAAGATGAAGGTGCTCGAGCAGGTGGTCTACCTCGCCCGGCTGCACGGCTTCGAGAAGGCGGACGCCACCACCCGCGCCACCGCGCTGCTCACCGAGCTCGGCCTCGGAGAACGGCTCGGCGACGCGATCGAGTCGCTGTCCCTCGGCAACCAGCAGCGCGCGCAGATCGCCGCAGCGCTCGTACACGACCCGGAGGTGCTGATCCTCGACGAGCCGTTCTCCGGCCTCGACCCCCTCGCCGTCGACGTCGTGGCCTCGGTGCTCCAGTCGCGCGCCGCGCAGGGCACCGCGATCCTGTTCTCCTCGCATCAGCTCGACGTGGTGGAGCGGCTCTGCGACGACCTGGTCATCATCGCCGCGGGCACCATCCGTGCCACGGGATCCCGCGAGGCGCTGCGCGCCCAGCACGCGGGCAGCCGCTATGAGCTGGTCACCGCGGGAGACGCGGGCTGGCTGCGATCAGAGCCCGGTGTGACCGTGGTCGACTTCGAGGGCGGCTCCGCGCAGTTCGACGCAGACGGCCCCGAGACCGCGCAGCGCGTCCTCCGCGCGGCGATCGAACGCGGACCCGTGACCTCGTTCGCTCCGCAGCATCCGTCCCTCGCCCAGATCTTCAAGGAGGTCATCCAGTGAGCGCTCCGACTCCCCCGGTCGTCGCGGCCCCGTCCGCCACGAGCCCCGCCGCCGGCGTGTGGCTCGTCGCCGAGCGCGAGATCTCGTCCAAGCTGCGCAGCAAGGCGTTCATGATCTCGACCGGCATCCTGCTGCTGATCGCGCTCGCCGGCGTGCTCATCGGCGGCTTCACCACCAAGTCGCCCGCACCGGACAAGATCGCCGTCACCGCCGAGACCGCATCGCTCGTGCAGAACCTCCCCGGCTACACGCCGACGGACGTCGCCGACCGCTCCGCCGCGGAGAAGCTCGTCCGCGACGGCGACGTCAAGGCGGCCATCGTGCCCGGCCAGGGCGACGGCTTCGACTTCGTCGTCCTCGCGATGGAGGATGCCCCGTCGGGTCTCGTCTCCGCACTGTCCAAGGCGCCGAAGGTGGAGCTGCTGAGCCCGCCCACCACGAACCCCCTGTTGCGCTACCTGGTGGCGATCGGCTTCGGGATCGTGTTCCTGATGGCGGCGTCGACCTTCGGCGGCACGATCGCGCAGAGCGTGGTCGAGGAGAAGCAGACCCGCGTGGTCGAGCTGCTGCTTTCGGCCATCTCACCGCGCACGCTGCTCGCCGGCAAGGTGCTCGGCAACACGGTACTCGCCATGGCGCAGATCGTCGCCCTCGTGGCGATCGCCATGGTCGGCCTCACCGTCACGGGGCAGACGACCGTGCTCGAAGGGCTCGGCGGACCGATCATCTGGTTCGCGGTGTTCTTCCTCTTCGGCTTCGTGCTGCTGGCCGCGCTGTACTCGGCGGCGGCCGCGATGGTCTCCCGCCAGGAGGACATCGGCTCCACGACCACGCCGCTCGTGTTCCTCGTGATGCTGCCGTACTTCCTGGTGATCTTCTTCAACGACAACCCCGTGGTGATGACGATCCTTTCGTACGTGCCGTTCTCGGCGCCGGTCGGGATGCCGGTGCGGCTGTTCGTCGGCGAGGCGCAGTGGTGGGAGCCGCTCGTGTCGCTCGTCATCCTGCTGGTCAGCTGCGTCGGCGCGATCCTCATCGGCGCGAAGATCTACGAGAACTCGCTGCTGCGCATGGGCGCCCGGGTGAAGCTCTCCGAGGCGCTCAAGGGCTGAACCCGCATCCGCTTCCCGCATCCTCCGACTCTGGGGAGAAAAAGTCGGAGGATGCGGGAATTTCCATGCGCACGCATGGGTTGTGCCGGTGGTAGCGCGTGGACGACGGTGTCCGGGCAACCGACACCATCAGAAAGGCTCGCGCATGAGCACTCCCGTCCTCGACCGCACCGCCCCCACCGCGCACCCCGTGCTCGACGTCCTCGCCGACCGCTGGAGCCCGCGCGCCTACGACGCGGCCACCCCCATCGACGAGGAGAAGCTCGCCTCGGCGCTCGAGGCCGCCCGCTGGTCGCCCTCCGCCAACAACTCCCAGCCGTGGCGCTTCATCGTCGCGCGTCGCGGCACCGCCCTGCACGACGGCATCCATGCGGCGCTGATGGGCTTCAACCAGGCGTGGGCCGGCAACGCGGCGGTGCTCATCGTCGCCGTGGCCGAGACCGCCGCCGAGGACGGGACCCCCATCACCCACGCCGTCTACGACCTGGGCCAGGCCGCTGCGCACCTCTCGGTGCAGGCCCACCACGACGGTCTCGTCGTGCACCAGATGAGCGGATTCGCGCCCGAGCAGATCCGGGAGCTCGTGGGCCTGGGCGAGCGCTTCGCCCCGATGACCGTGATCGCCCTCGGCGACCTCGGCGACGTCGAGGCGCTGCCCGAGCCGCTCCAGCAGCGCGAGGTCGCCCCGCGCGTTCGTCGCCCGATCGCCGAGACCGTCATCGCGAGCGCCTGACCCCGCGCGACGATGCCGCGGCGGAGACGTCGCGGCATCGTCGTCTCCCCGACCGGCGGCGTGGTCGGCAATGATGACGAATGCCGCTGATGCGAAGAGCCAGAGTGACGGATCGCAGGCATCCGGGGTCTCACGACTTGCTGTTCCCTCTAGCATCGGCCCATGACTGCGTTGTCACGCCGCACCCGGCTGGGCTATGCCCTCGGCGGCATCTCCTCGGGCACGTACGGCACGGTTCCCGGACTCATCCTGATGCCGTTCCTCACCGACCTGCTCGGCGTGCAGGCGGCGATCGCCGGCATGATCGTGTTCGCCCCGAAAGCCTGGGACTTCTTCCTGAACCCCCTCGCCGGACGCCTCAGCGATCGCTCCCGCAATCCGCGCGGACGCCGCCGGCCCTTCATCCTCCGCGCCGGCATCCTCCTCGCGCTCGCCTTCACCGCGATGTTCTTCGGCCCGACCGCCCCGCCCGTCGCGGCTGCGCTCTGGGTGCTCGCCGCCTTCCTCGCCTCCGCGACCGTGTACGCCTTCTTCCAGGTGCCCTATCTCGCGATGTCGGCGGAGATCACCGACGACTACACCGAGCGCACGCGGATGATCACCTGGCGCGTGATCGTGTTCACCCTCGCGATCCTCGTCGCGGGCGCAGCGGCGCCCGCCCTCGTCGAGGCCTTCGGCGGCGTGGCCGGGTACCGCGTGATGGCGGGGACCATGGCGCTGCTGATCCTCGCCGGCACCTTCGGCGCCTGGTGGGGCACGCGCTCGGTGCCGCTCACCCGCACCGAGCAGGCCGGCGGACGGCTCTTCGCGCAGCTCGCGATCGTGCTGCGCCAGGCCGACGCCCGCATGCTGATCGCGGCGTTCGTGCTGCAGGCGATCGCGATCGGCATGGTGCTGGGCGGAGTGGTGTACGTCGCACGCCATGTGCTGCACGACCCGTCGATCGCGACGCTCGCGTTCGTCTGCTTCGTGGCCCCGGCCGTCGTGCTCACCCCCGCATGGTCGCGCCTCTCGCGTCGCATCGGCAAGCGGAGCGGCTTCGCGGTCGCCACCGTGGTGATGACGATCGGGCTCCTCGGCCTGCTGACCGCGCGCACCGGAGAGGCCGTGCCGATGCTGGTCGCCGCGGCCGTGGTGGGCGTCGGCTACGCCGGCGGACAGCTCTTCCCCCTCGCGATGCTCCCCGACCTCGCCGCCGACGACGCCGCGCGCACCGGAGTCAACCGCATCGGCATGATCGCCGGGGTGTGGTCGGGTTTCGAGCTGCTCGGCCTCGCGCTCGGCCCCGCCCTGCTGGGGCTCGTGCTCTCGCTCGGCGGTTACGCGGCCTCCACCGGCAACACCGTCCCGCAGAGTGCGGGTGCGCAGTGGGCGATCGTGATCGGGGTGTCCGCGATCCCGGCGGCGCTGTGCCTCCTCAGCCTGGCGCCGCTGCGACGCTACCGCCTCGACGACCGGCTGCGCGCGGCCGCCGCCTGACGGCTCACCACGACGGCGCGACCCGGGCGATCGAGCGGCCGGCCTCGTCGAGCGCGTGCCCGTTGCGCTTGATGCCGCGCAGCACCGCCCAGCGGTCGACGATCTCGACGTCGGCGCCCCACGATCGCTCGATCGCCGGAACCGCCGTGAGGGAGCGGGCGCGCACGCAGACGAACAGCGGCGAGGGACCGACGAGGATGCCGGCGCGATGGGCCTCCGGAAGACGGGCCGCGCGGGCCGCAGCGCCCTCGGGATCGGCGCCGCGCCCCCAGAGCACGGCCCCGCGCCGGAAGCCCGCCGCGGGCATGGCGAGATCGCACCCGAAGCGGAGCAGCCCCGCGCCGGTGGCCCGTTCGAGGGCGCGGCGGGCGGTCGCCTCCGACACCCCCATCCGCTGCGCGAGCGTCGCGGCGGGCATCCGCGGATCCTCGTCCAGCGCGGCGGCGAGATCCGACACCGCGTCGCCCCTGATCGGCCTCGCCGCGCCGCCGGAGCGGGGAGCGCCTTCGCGCAGCATCCGCTGCTGGGCGGCGGACAGCACCGACAGGCGCCAGGTGGAGTCCTCGGCGACGATCTCGGCCGCGACGTCCATCCGCAGCACCTCGGCGCCGAGAGCGGCGAGCGCGCGGACCCGTTCGCCGAGCTGCGCGAGTCCGGCGGAGGCGGCGACGAGCGCCAGGTAGCCCGCCGATGTCTCGTCGACGCTGAGCACCCACGGCCGCCGAATGACCTCGGCGAGCGCGTCCGCGCCGAGCCGGGCGTCGAGGAGCACCACCCCGAGATCGGTCGTGGACGACCATCGCTGCGGGGTCGGCCAGGCCGTGAGCCAGGCGAGGCCCTCCTCGCGGAGGGAGTTCCAGTGCCGCACGGCGGTCGCCGCGTCGATGCCGACGACGGCTGCCACACGGGTCCACGGCGCCCGCGCGTCGACCTGCAGGGCGTGGACGATGGCGAGATCGATCTCGTCGAGAGGACGGGCGGCGGCATCCATGTGACGAATCCTAGGCACATGAACATCAGAGATGCCGGATTCTCGGCATCATGTACACATGGCCATATGGATTCCTAGCCTGGAGAGATGACCCTGACAGCGCCGTCGATGCTCTCGACGATCGAGGACCTGATCGCGCTCTCCCCCCGCGCGACCGGCACCCCCGGCGGCGCCGCCGCTGCGGCGTACGTCGAGCAGCGCTTCGCGGATGCCGGGCTGGAGACCGAGATCCTCGAGGTGCCGTCCTACGCGTGGAAGGCCCGCGAGCACTCCCTCGACGTCGGCGGCCAGGGGTTCGCGTGCTCGCCGATCCTGCACTCCGGGCTCGCCTCGCACGAGTGGACCGGCGCGCTGCGCCACCGCGTGGAGGCGCCGGTCGTGGACATCGGGTCGGGGAAGGTGCGCGGGCACGACGTGCGCGGCGCGATCGTGCTGTTCGACCTCACCTTCGACATGACGCTCGCGCACACCCTTCCGCTCACCCTCTTCGTGCACGACCCCGGACGGCGGGTGATGCGTCGCGACGTGCTGCGCAGCCGCAACCCCTACGTCACCTCGCTCGCCCGCACCATGACCGATGCCGCCGCGGCGGGCGCGCTGGCCGTGATCGGCGTGCTGCGCGACTACCCGGACTCTCTCGGCTACCACAACGAGTACTACCGCCGCACGCTCTTCCCCCTGCCCGGCGTGTGGGTCACCCGCGACGGCGGGCGGCGGCTGCGCGCAGCGCTCACCGCGGAGCCGCACGCTGCGCTGACCCTCGACATCGCCCGCGAGGAGGTGGTGTCGCGCACCGTGATCGGCGTGCTGCGCGGCGCGGGGAGCGACACCGTCATGGTGCAGTCGCACCACGACTCGATCGGCGCCGGCGCCGTGGAGGACGCGTCGGGCACCGCGGAGGTGATCGCGCTCGCGGAGCACTACGGGAAGGCGGCGGCCGCCGGCGCCCGGCGCGACAAGACCCTGCTGTTCGTGACCTTCGACACCCACTTCACCGGCTATCAGGCGCATCAGGAGTTCGCCCGACGGTACGTGCTGTCGGAGGACTCTCCGTGGAACATCGTGCTGAACACGACCATCGAGCACGTCGGCCTGCGGGCGGTGGAAGGACCGGACGGCGGCTTCGCGTCGACCGGGGAGACCGAGCCCCGCGGCATCTTCCTGAACGTGAACCCGGCGTTCACCGTGCGGATCGCCCGTGCGATCCGTCGCAACGCCCTGCACTCCACCACGCTCATGGGCGCCGCGCCGCTCGAGTTCTTCGCGGGCGGCATCCCCACCGACGCCTCCTTCACGCTCGTCGCCGGGGTGCCCACCGTGAGCCTGATCTCCGGGCCGCTGTACCTCTACGACGATGCGGACACCATCGACCGGATCGACGTGGAGCAGCTCGCCCCGGTCGCCCGCTTCTTCGCCGACGTCATCGACGACGCGGAACGGCGTCGCGGCTCCCTCCTCGGCACGATGCCGGCATCCCTGCGCCGGCTGCTGCCCCGGGGGCGCTGGTGACCTCCCTCGCCCATGGCACCACCCGGGTGGTCTCCTTCGAGGGCGCCGGGGGACCGGAGACCGGTCTCGTCCACATTCCCCGGCGCACGGCGCCCGCATCCGGGCACCCCGTCGTCGTCTTCGGGCACATGACCACCGGGGCGTCGCCGCGCTCCGCGCCCAGCCTCGGCACGCCGCAGCACCCGGAGTGGCGGCGGATGTCACAGGGCGATGCGCTCTGCGACGCGTTGCTCGCCCGCGGCATCGCCGTGCTGCGACCCGACTACCCCGGGCTGGGGAGCCCCGGCGAGCATCCCTATCTGCTCGGGCGCCGCCTGGGCGACTCCCTGCGGGCGATGATGCGCGACCGGCGCCGCATCGATGAGAGCCTCGGCGACGACTGGGTCGCGGCGGGCCACTCCGAGGGGGCGGTCGCGGCGCTCTCCGCCTCCGTGCAGGCCGAGCCGGACGACGACGCCCGCCTGCGCGGCACCGCCGCCTTCGCACCGGTCACCCGGATGGACCTCAGCATCCGCTGGTCGAAGGCGCTGCCCGGGTGGATGCCGGGCACGGGAGTGGTCTCCGCGTTGATCGGCCTGATGCTGCGTGGCGCGGCCACCGACGACGAGCGGATGCAGGAGCTGATCGCCGCGGACGGCCTCAGCCCGGCGGCACAGGACCGTTGGGGGGACCTCGCGCGCCTCTGCCTCACGGAGCTCTCCGCGGCCGACTCCTGGGGTGGCATCGCGCCCCGGAGGATCGGCGGGGCGTCCGGCGCCGAGCTCTTCGGCCGCCTGTACACGTCGTTCCGCGCGAACGACGTCGCTGCGCTGCGCGGATTCCGCACCCCCGTGCGCATCGATGCGGCGCTGTTCGACGAAGTCGCTCCCGCCGCGTCGACCGCGGGGCTGATGCGCGGCTACCGCCGCGCGGGCGTCGCCCTCACCTCGCGCTGGTGGCCGTCGCACCACTCCGGCACGATGCGCGCCGCCTACGCCCCGTCCGAAGCCGCGGACTGGATCGCGGGACGATTCGGCGTGGCGGAGCGCTGACCCTCCGCCCGGCCGTCCGCCCGGGATCGGCCGATCGCACCAAGACTGCGGCGCACCGCTCGTCGGATCGGACGAGGCTCACCGGCGGCGCCGCGTGGTCAGATGGTGTCATGACGACGATGCTGCTGCGTTCCGGCCGAGTCATCGATCCCGCCGCTCGCACCGACCGTGTGGGCGACGTCCTGGTCCGGGACGGGAAGGTCGTCGAGGTGGGCGAGGCCGTCGCCGCCCCCGACGGCGCCGAGATCATCGACGCGACGGGCCTCATCGTCGGCCCCGGCTTCATCGACCTGCACAGCCACACCCACTCGATCGCCGGTCACCGCCTGCAGGCCATGGACGGCGTCACGACGGCCCTCGACCTGGAGGCGGGAGTGGCGCCGGTCGACACCGCGTACGCGCGGGCCGCCGCCGAGGGACGCCCCCTGAACTACGGCTTCTCCGCGAGCTGGGGCATCGCCCGGGCCGCCGCCCTGATCGGCCTCACCCCGGATGCGACGTTCGTGCAGGGCCTCGCGGTGCTCGACGACCCGGAGTGGCAGCGCTCCTCCTCGCCGGCGGAGCTGCGCTCCTGGCTGTCGTTCCTCGAGGACGAGATCGCCGACGGCGCGCTGGGCATCGGCATCCTGCTGGGCTACGCGCCGCAGTCGGATCCGGCCGAGTTCCTCGCCACCGCGGCGCTGGCCGCGCGTGCGGGCGTACCGACCTACACCCACGTGCGCGAGCTCGTCGAGGCCGACGCGCGCACGCCGATCGACGGTTCCACCGAGATCGTCCGCGCCGCGATCGAGACCGGCGCGCACATGCACCACTGCCATGTGAACTCGACGTCACGCCGGCACATCGACCGCGTGCTCGGGATGATCGAACGCAGCCGTGCGGAGGGCGCGCCCGTCACCCTCGAGACCTACCCCTACGGCGCCGGCTCGACGGGGATCGGGGCCTTCTTCCTCGCCCCCGAGCGCCTCTCTGCCTGGGGCATCACCCCGCGCGACATCATGATCGTCGAGACCGGCGAGCGGGTGCGCGACCTGAACGAGCTGGCCGCGCTGCGCGCGAAGGACCCCGGCATGCTGTGCGTGGTGCACTTCCTCGACGAGGAGCAGTCCGCCGACGCGGCGCTGGTGCGGCGGTCGCTCGCCTTCCCCGACTCGATCGTCGCGAGCGACGCGATGCCGATCGTCTGGCCGTCGGCGGACGGCGCCGTCACCGAGAGCGCGCAGTGGCCGCTTCCCCCGGGAGCACGCGTGCACCCGCGCAACGCCGGGACGTTCGCGAAGGCGCTGCGGCTGATGGTGCGCGAGTCCGGAGCGTGGGACTGGGTGGAGGCCTTCCGCCGCTGCTCGTACCTGCCCGCCCGCGTGCTCGACTCCGCGACCTCGGCCGCCGCCGCCAAGGGTCGTCTCGACGTGGGCGCGGACGCCGACATCGTGGTGCTCGACCCCGCGACCATCACCGACCGGGCCACCTTCACCGACCCGATCCGCCCCTCCCTCGGCGTGCGGCATCTGATCGTCGCCGGTGAGAGCGTGGTCCGCGACGGCGGCATCCGCGTCGACGCCTTCCCCGGACGCCCGGTTCGCGGCACCCCGCGCTGACGGGCCCGTGCCGCTACCCTCGGGGGCATGGGGGGAACATCGAGGAGCGCCCGGAGCCCGTCGGATCCGGAGCGACGGAACGCCGCCATCACCCGGGGAAGGGGGGAGGCCCTCGGCGCATTGCTCGGCGGGATCTTCATCACCGCCGCGATGGGCTTCGCCTGGCTCCAGCTCTACGCGGCACCGGGCGAGAAGGGGTTCGACCTCGTCGGTCGGCTGAGACGCGTCCGAGAGGACTTCGGGTGCGACGAGGGAACCGTCCTCACGTTCATCGGTGTCTTCGCCGCCATCGCGGTCGCCGCGGCCGTCGCGCTCGACGCCACGCTGAAGCGCCTCGACTGGCTGCGTGAGCGGCAGGCGGCCGACGGCCTCTCAGAGGACGACATCGACGAGAACCAGCGGCAGGTGGCCGCCTTCCAGCTCATCACCATGACGGAGATCCTCTTCCTCTTCGGCCTGACCGGCTTCGCGGTCGTGATCACGGCGACCTTGTTCTCCGTGGAGACGAGGCTCGCCGCCATCGTCATGTCCCTGCTTTCCGCTCTGCTTCTCCTCGAATCAGTCCGATGCCTGCACGCCTCGATCAGCTCCAAGCAGTTGCAGATCACCCCTCTCCCTGCCACGATCGCCGCACGACTGCAGCGACTCGGAGCCCCCTCCCCTCGACGCCGTCGGTACAAGGTGATCTGGTTCCTGCTGCTGCTCGCCGGAGCGGGGGCGACATTCGGCCTCTTCTGGGCGGCGGCCGGCCCGGCGAGCGCGTTCGCCTGGACCTTCACACTGCTGCTCGTCTTCGCGCTCGCACGCTGGTCCTCGTCGGTCATCGTCATGTCGGCGGTCCTCGAGGTGGGGACGGCACGGGTGGTCTCGATCATCATGGGCATCTTCATGGGTGCCGTGCTGTTCCTCATCAGCTTCGCCAGCGGAGCCCTCTCCGCCCTGGAGCCCACCGCCCGCGTTGACCTGCTCCTCTGGGCGGCATGTGTCGGCGTGCTGCTCACCGCCCTGCTGGTGTTCCACGTGCTGGATCGGGCCGGGATCGGGGCGACCTGGTCGGATGCGGTACGCCGGATCGACGGACGCGCCATCTCCCCGGACGGCGGGGACGGAACGGAGAGGCGACTGCCCCCTCCCGTCATCGGCATCGTCGTCGCCGTCGGGCTCATCACGATCACCCTTCCCGTGTCGATCATCTACGCCGTCGTCTTCCCGCTCCTGGCGTGGATCCTCGTCGCGCTGCGGAACGCCGCCGCCGGATGGCGTCTCCTCCTCGGGGTCGTCTTCGTCGGCCTCCTCGTTCTCGGCGGTGTCACCTTCGATCCCGCCAAGACGGGAGGCGCGTCGCCTGCCCTCCTCACCGCCTACTCCGTGATCCTCCTCCTCGCCCTCCTGCCCAGCGCGAGCGGGACGAGATCGGCGGCGTACCTCAGCGCCGGGGGCGGGATGGTCCGCTGGGCCCGGAGCCGCCGTCTCGCACGCTGGAACCAGCAGATCGAAGACCTCGACGTCCTCCGCATCGTCGACGACGAGGGCGTGCGCTACCAGCCGAAGATCCGCATCCCCCGGCGTCCCGCGTCCGCGATCGGAAGCGCATCGCGGCGCCGTGAAGGAAGGCGCCCGCGTCCCCGGCCCCGCTAGCATCCGGGCCGCGTCAGCGAAGCGCAAAAGGGCATCGCTCGGAGGCCTGGGGGATGCCCTTTTGCGCACGGGAGGGGAAGCGCCGAGCGTCGTCTCAGCGTCGCCGCGGCCCCGCGGCCCGATCGGCGGCGGCCAGCGCGTCTGCGGCGCGCACGAGCGTGAGGTGGGAGAACGCCTGCGGGGTGTTGCCGACCTGCCTCCGGGCCGCCGGGTCGTACTCCTCCGAGAGCATGCCGACATCGTTGCGGAACGAGCACAGCCGGTCCATCAGCGCATGGGCCTCGGACAGGCGCCCGGTGGCGGCGTACTGCTCGACCAGCCAGAAGGAGCAGGCCAGGAACGGATGCTCCGCCCCGGAGAGCCCATCCACGCCGGACGACGTGCGGTATCGCAGCAGCAGCCCGTCGTGCATCAGCGTCCGCTCGATGCGCTCGACGGTCACGAGCATCCGCGGGTCGTCGGGCGCGCAGTACCCCACCTGCGGAATGAGCAGCAGCGAGGCATCCACCTCATCCGTGCCGGAGTGCTGCACGAACCCGCCGTCGCGCACCCCGTGCTCGTCGATCTCGGTGCGCAGCCGATCGCGCTGCGCACGCCATCGGTCTGCCGGTCCGGACATGCCCTGCTCTTCGACGGCCCGCACGCCGCGATCGAACGCCGCCCACATCATCACCCGTGAATGCGTGAACATGCGGGGTTCGCCGCGGATCTCCCAGAGGCCGTTGTCCGGCCGATCGATCAGGGTCTCTGCATGCCGCAGCAGCGCGCGCTCCAGCGCCCACGAACGATGCGACTCCGCGAGCCCCGCCCGGCGCGCCGCGGCGAGGGTCACCATCACCTCGCCGAGCACGTCGCCCTGGTACTGCTCCGACGCCCCGTTGCCGATGCGCACGGGCGCCGACCCGGCGTAGCCGGGGAGCGAGTCGAGCTCGCGTTCGACGAGGTCGCGCTCCCCGGCGAGCCCGTACATGATCTGCAGATCGGCGGGGTCCCCGGCAACCGCGCGTACGAGCCAGTCCCGCCAGTGCGCGGCCGCATCGGTCACGCCGTGGGCGAGCAGCGCCTCGAGGGTCAGCGCGGCGTCGCGCAGCCATACGTAGCGGTAGTCCCAGTTGCGCACACCGCCGAAGTCCTCGGGCAGCGAGGTCGTCGCGGCCGCGGCGATGCCGCCGGTGTCGCGGTTGGTGAGTGCGCGGAGGATCAGCAGCGAGCGCCGCACGACCCCGTCGTCGTGCCCGTCGTGTGCGATGCCGGACGCCCAGTCGGCCCACCAGGCGCGCGTCTCCCGCTCCGCCTCCTCCGGATCGAGCGGCTCCGGCGCCTCACGATGCGAGGGATGCCAGGTGAGCGAGAGCGTCGCGGTCTCGCCCGCCGCGACGTCGACCGCCCCGGTGTGGCTGTTCCCGTGCGGCCGCAGCGACGCGCCACGCACGACCACGGCGTCCGGGCCCGCCACCGCGCTCAGCTCCGGCGCTCCGGCGGAGCCCGACTGGTGCACCCACGGCACAGCCCTGGCGTAGTCGAACCGCAGCCGCAGCTCCTGCGTGAACGCGACGCGGCCCCTGATCCCGACGATTCGGCGCACGATGTCGGTGCGCCGGTCGTCCTCTGCCACCGGCATCCACTCGCGCACCTCGGCGACTCCCTCGGCGGTCTCCCACCGGGTGACGAGGAGGAACGTGTCGCCCTCGTAGCGGCGCGTCGCCTTCGCCTCCGGATCCGCGGGGCGCAGCCGCCAGCATCCGCTCTCGTCGGATCCGAGCAGCGCGCCGAACACGGAGGGGGCGTCGAGCCGGGGCGGGCAGAACCAGTCGATGCTCCCGGCGCGCGAGACGAGCGCAGCGGTGCGGCAGTCGCTCAGCAGCGCGTAGTCCTCGATCGGCACGGTCATCTTCGGCAGTCTCCCACCGCGTCGTCTGTCGGTCGAGAGCCGCGCGGCATATCTTGGGGACATGTCCAGAGCGACCACCCTGCTCATCCTCGGAGCATCCGGAGACCTGACCTCACGACTGCTGCTCCCCGCGATCGGGCAGCTGCTGCGCCGCCAGCCCGACCGGCAGCTCACGCTTCGCGGCGCGGGCTCCGACGAGTGGTCGGCGAAACGCTGGCGCGACACCGTGCGCGAGGCGTTCGCCTCCGTCGACGCCGCCGACGAGGCGCCCCGCGTCGCGGGCACCACCTACACCCGCGCCGACGTGACCGATCCGACCGCGCTCGCCGGCCTCGTGGAGGGGGTCGAGGGGCCGCTGGTGATCTACTTCGCGCTGCCGCCCGCGGTCTCGGTCGCCGCCTGCACCGTGCTGCGCGACCTACACCTCCCGCCCGAGACCGTGCTCGCGCTGGAGAAGCCGTTCGGCTCGGACGAGAAGAGCGCCAGGGAGCTGAACGAGCTGCTCACCGAGATCGTGCCGGAGAAGCAGATCTTCCGCGTCGATCACTTCCTGGGCCGGTCGACGCTGATCAACGTGCTCGGCGTGCGGTTCGCGAACCGTCTCATCGAGCCGGTGTGGTCGGCGGACCATGTGGAGTCGGTGCTGGTGCGCTACGACGAGGCACTCGCGCTGGAGAACCGCGCGCGCTATTACGACAAGGCCGGCGCGATGATCGACATGATCCAGAGCCACCTGTTGCAGGTGCTCGCGGTGCTCGCGATGGAGCAGCCCGCAGACCTCGACGAGATCGACCTGCGCGACGCGATGGCCGCCGCGCTGCGGGCGACGGCCATCTGGGACGACAACCCGGTGCGGTCGACGCGCCGGGGCCGCTACACGGCCGGGAAGATCGGCGACCGGGCGGTGCCGTCGTATGTGGACGAGGAGGGCGTCGACCCGGCACGCGGCACCGAGACCCTCGCCGAGATCACCTGCGAGGTGCGCACCGCCCGCTGGGCCGGCGTGCCGTTCACGCTGCGGAGCGGCAAGGCGATGGGCGATCGGTGCGCGGAGATCGTGGTGACGTTCCGCCCGGTGCGGCACATCCCGGGCGGACTCACCGGCACGCCGACCGACGGCGGAGTGCTGCGGTTCACGCTCGGACCCGACCGGATCGATCTCGAGCTGAACGTCAACGGCGGGGACGACCCGTTCGCGCTCCGGAGGGACACCCTGTCGACGAAGCTCGGCAAGGGCACGCTGCTGGCCTACACCGAGGTGCTCAGCGAGATCCTCGACGGCGACGTCGCGCTGTCGGTGCGGGCGGATGCCGCGGAGCAGTGCTGGCGGATCATCCAGCCCGTGCGCGATGCGTGGAACCGCGGCGACGTGCCGATCGAGGACTACCCCGCGGGCACCCGCGGCCCGGCCGCCTGGCCGACCTCCGCCCGCTGAGCCCTTGCCTCGAGGACTCTCCGCTCAGGCCGGAGCACGCGGAACCCAGGGGGGCGAGCCCCCGGGGAGTGCGAGCCCCGGGTATGCCCCCGGGGGGGGTACGGGCCCGAGCGCGCGAGCCCCGGGGGGGGTACGAGCCCCCGGGATCAACGCCCCCGGGATATGGGCCTGAGGGATCCGGCTCCCCACCGTCTATTCGTCAGAAAGTCCCGTTATTCGGCGCGAATAACGGGACTTTCTGACGAATAGACGGACCGGAGGGACCGCACCCCGAGACGGAAGGGAGGGACCGCACCCAGGGAGGGACCGCACTCCGGGAGGGACCGGCTCTCCCTCCCGGGCCGTCACTCCCCGGGAGCAGCCGTGAGCACGAGACCCGAGCCGTCGGCCGCGATGTCGACCCGCACGGTGTCGCCGTCGTGCACCCCGCCGGAGAGCAGCCCCGTCGCGAGACGGTTCTGCACCTCGGTCTGGATGAGCCGGCGCAGCGGGCGGGCGCCGAACACCGGATCGTATCCGCGCTCGGCGAGCCACGACCGGGCATCCGGGGTGACCGCGAGCGTGAGCCGGCGATCGCGCAGCCGCGTCTGCAGCTGGTCGACCGACAGCGACACGATCTGCGCGAGGTCATCCTCGCTCAGCGCCTGGAACATGACGATGTCGTCGAGCCGGTTGAGGAACTCGGGGCGGAACGCCTGCCGCACGAGCGCCATCACCTGCTCCCTCTTGACCTCGGTCGAGAGGGTCGGGTCGATGAGGATCGGCGAGCCGATGTTGCTCGTCAGGATGAGGATCACGTTGGAGAAGTCCACCGTTCGGCCCTGACCGTCGGTGAGCCGCCCGTCGTCGAGCACCTGCAGGAGCACGTCGAACACCTCGGGGTGCGCCTTCTCGACCTCATCGAGCAGCACCACGCTGTAGGGGCGCCGGCGCACCGCCTCGGTGAGCTGGCCGCCCTGCTCGTAGCCGACGTATCCCGGAGGGGCGCCGACCAGACGCGACACGGAGTGCTTCTCGCCGTACTCCGACATGTCGATCCGCACCATGGCGTGCTCGTCGTCGAAGAGGAACTCGGCGAGGGCCTTCGCGAGCTCGGTCTTGCCGACGCCGGTCGGCCCGAGGAACAGGAACGATCCGGTCGGGCGGCCGGGATCGCTGATGCCCGCGCGCGAGCGCCGCACCGCATCGGAAACCGCCGTGACCGCGTCCTTCTGCCCGATCAGGCGACGTCCGAGCTCGGACTCCAGATGCAGCAGCTTCTCGCTCTCGCCCTGCATGAGGCGTCCGACCGGGATGCCGGTCCACGCCGCGATCACCTCGGCGATGTCCTCGTCGGTGACCTGGTCGCCGACCATCCTGTCCTCGCTCGACTCGGCGCGCTCGGCGTCGACGAGCTGACGCTCCAGCGCCGGGATCTCGGCGTACAGCAGACGCGACGCCTTCTCGAGGTTGCCCTCGCGCTGAGCCCGCTCCGCCTCGCTGCGCGCGGCGTCGAGGCGGGTCTTCAGGTCGCCGACCTGGTTGAGGGTGGCGCGCTCCTGCTCCCAGCGGGCCTGCAGGTCCTTGAGCTTCGCCTCCTCGGCGGCGAGGTCGGTCCGCAGGGTCGCGAGACGCTCCTTCGAGGCGGCGTCCTTCTCCTTCTTCAGCGCGAGCTCCTCGAGCTTCAGCCGATCGACGTGACGGCGCAGCTCGTCGATCTCGAGGGGCGCGGAGTCGATCTCCATGCGCAGCCGCGACGCCGCCTCGTCGATGAGGTCGATGGCCTTGTCCGGCAGCTGCCGTGCGGGCAGGTAGCGGTGCGACAGGGAGGCCGCGGCGACGAGGGCGCCATCCGAGATGGCCACCTTGTGGTGCGCCTCGTAGCGCTCCTTGAGCCCGCGCAGGATGGCGATCGTGTCCTCGACGGTGGGCTCGCCGACGTACACCTGCTGGAACCGGCGCTCGAGCGCCGCATCCTTCTCGATGAACTCTCGGTACTCGTTCAGCGTGGTCGCGCCGATCATCCGCAGTTCACCGCGGGCGAGCATCGGCTTGAGCATGTTCGACGCCGCCACCGAGCCTTCCCCGCCACCCGCACCCATGAGCACGTGCAGCTCATCGATGAATGTGATGACCCGCCCGTCGGACTCGGTGATCTCCTTGAGCACGCTCTTGAGACGTTCCTCGAACTGCCCGCGGTACATCGCTCCGGCGACCAGCGCCGAGATGTCCAGCGAGACGAGCTCCTTGTCCTTGAGGGACTCCGCGACGTCGCCCGCGACGATCCGCTGCGCAAGCCCCTCGACGACGGCCGTCTTGCCGACGCCCGGTTCCCCGATGAGCACCGGGTTGTTCTTCGTGCGCCGGGTGAGCACCTGGCTCACGCGGCGGATCTCGCTGTCCCGGCCGATCACCGGATCGAGCTTGCCCTGACGGGCGCGATCGGTGAGGTTGATGCCGAACTGCTCGAGTGCGCTCTGCTGCTCTTCCTGCTGTGCGGGGTTGGTCATTCGTCCTCCTGGGGTCTCCTTCTGCTGTTCCTGCGGATTTCAAACTTGAGTTGATCGGACTCAAGTTTATCACGCGGCTTCTTCCGTCGCCAGGCCCCGAACACACCCAACGATCCGCACCCCGAGCGACAACCCGCACCCGAACATCCGGGAATCCGGATGCAGAACGTCACAACGGATGCAGAACGTCACGGGGGGGGCAGGCATCCCACCGGGACCCGGAACAGGCCCCGGTCAGCGCACGGACAGGACCGCGTCCCAGACGGCGTCGGCGACCTCGCGCTTCGCGCCAGACGCCCGGGCGATGACCTCTCCGCCTGGGCCGACGATCTGCGCCGCATTCTCAGAGGCCTCGAAGCCGCGATCCCATCCGACCTCGTTGACCACGAGCAGGTCGACGCCCTTCCGCTCGCGCTTGCGGCGGGCACGGGCGAGCAGCTCCTCCGCGTCGCGCGGGGTCTCCGCGGCGAAGGCGACGACGGTCTGACCGTCCGGACGCCCTGCGGCGAGGCCCGCCACGATATCGGCGTTCTCCACGAGGTCGATCCGCGTCAGCACGCCCGCCTCCTTCGTGAGCTTCCCCTCGGACACCTCCGCAGGGCGGTAGTCCGCGACCGCGGCCGCCATGACCACGACGTCGGCGCGAGGAGCCTCGGCATCCATCGCCGCGCCCAGCTCCGCCGCGGTCCCCACCGGCACGATCCGCACAGCGGGATGCCGGACGGCGTCCTGCAGCACCTCGCCGTCGATGTGGCAGGACACCAGCACGACATCCGCGCCACGCTCCGCGGCGGCGAGCGCGAGCGCCGCCCCCTGCCGTCCGCTCGACCGGTTGCCGATGAAGCGCACGGGATCGATCGGCTCGCGGGTCCCCCCGGCCGAGACGATCACACGCAGCCCTTCGAGATCGCGCGGCGCGAGCACGGCGGCGACGATCTCCTCGGGCTCGAGCATCCGGCCCGGCCCGGAGTCCCCTCCGGCGAGCTCTCCCTCGCCCGGGCCGAGGATCCGCACGCCCCGCCCGTGCAGGGTGGTGATGTTCGCCCTGGTCGCGGGATGCTGCCACATCTCGGTGTGCATCGCCGGGGCGATCACGACCGGCGCCGTCGTCGCGAGCAGAGTGGTGCCGAGCAGATCGTCGGCGATGCCCGCCGCCATCCGCGCGATCGTGTTCGCGGTCGCCGGGGCGACGATCACGAGGTCGGCCGCCTGCCCGAGTGCGACATGACGCACGCGCGCGACGTCCTCGTGCACGCTGGTGGTGACCGGATGCCGGCTGATCGCCTCCCAGGTGGGCAGGCCCACGAAGCGCAGCGCGTCCTCGGTGGGGACGACCGTCACGTCGTGTCCCGCCTTCGTCAGCAGCCGCACGAGCTGCACCGACTTGTACGCGGCGATGCCGCCGGTGACCCCCACCACGATGTCCACGCCTTCGATTCTGCCTCAGCACGGCCGATCGGGCACCGGAGCGCACCTAGACTGGCCGACGTGTGCACCGTCGTCATCGATGCCGAGCCCGGAGCGGCCCGCCTGCTGGCCGTGCGCGACGAAGATCCCCGGCGAGAATGGGACGACCTCGGCGCCTGGTGGCCGCAGGAGTACCCCGGAGTGATCGGCATCCGCGACCGGAGGGCCGGAGGGGCGTGGCTCGCCTACGATCCGGAGGCCCGTCGCCTCGCAGTGCTGCTGAACCGCGCCGACGTACTCGCCCTGGACGAGGATCGAGTGCGGTCGCGCGGTTCGCTCGCCCTCGAGTCGGTGGCGGGACGTCCGCCGGTCGCGCCACTGCCCATGCACGGGTTCAATCTGATCGAGGTCGCGCCGGAGGGCTCCCGCGTGCTCTCCTGGGACGGCGAGGAGCTGCGGGAGACCCCGATCGCACCCGGGGTGCACATGATCGCGCACGACGACCTCGACGACCGGCGCACACCCCGGATCGAGGCCTGGCTCCCGCGCTTCCGTGCGGCGGCGGACGCCGGAGAGGATGCCGGCGGGCTGATCGCGCAGTGGGTCGCCCTGCTCGCCGAGACCGCTGCGCTTCCCCCGGAGGATGATCGCGCGATCATCCGCGACAATCGCCCGCACGGCTATCCGACGCAGTCGCTGCTCTACTGCACCGCCACGATCGAAGACGGTGGCGTCACGATCGACGAGGTCGTGCTCGACCACCCCGCCCATCTCCCCGGGAGCCGTTGAGCGAGCGCAGCGAGACGAAACGCGTCGCGGCTCCGCTCGGCAACCACCTGCCCCGCGGCCCGTCCTGTCAGCGGGTGAGATGCTCGGCGGCGATGCGCTCCCCGACGCGGCGGAGCAGCGGCAGGGCGTCGGCCATGCTCCGGGCGGGATCGGGCTCGAGGTCGCTCAGCACGTAGATCCGGGCGAACCCCGCCGCGGCGGCCTGCTCCTCGTCGAGCGTCGACCGCCCGCAGACCGCGATCACCGGCACCCCTCCGGCCCTCGCGACCGCGGCGACCCCGAGCGGGGTCTTCCCTCCGAGGCTCTGGTCGTCGAGACTCCCCTCCCCGGTGATGACGAGATCGGCGCCGTCGATCCTCTCGGCCAGGCGGGTGAGGCGCTGCACGACGTCGATGCCGGGCTCCCTCCGCGCCCCGAGCACGGCCAGCGCGGCGTAGCCCACGCCGCCGGCGGCGCCGGCACCGGGCGACCCGGCCGACGCGCGCGCTCCGGGCATCTCGTCGACCATCCCGGAGAACCGGGCGAGACCACGCTCCAGTGCGTCGACGTCGTCCGCCGTCGCCCCCTTCTGCGGCCCGAACACCGCAGCGGCCCCGCGCTCCCCCAGGAGGGGGTTGTCGACATCGCTCGCGAGCACGACCTCGGTCTCGGCGATCCGCGGGTCGAGCCCCGACGCATCGACCTCGTCGAGCGCGGCGAGCGCCGCCCCGCCCGGGCCGACCGGACGACCGGAGACGCGCAGCACGACGCCGAGCGCCTCCAGCATCCCCGCCCCGCCGTCGGTGCTCGCGCTGCCGCCCACCCCGAGCACGATCGACCGGCATCCGCGGTCGAGGGCCGCACGGATGAGCTCGCCCGTTCCGCGGCTCGTCGCCTTCCGCGGCGCCTTCCTCCCTCCGGGGAGCACGTCGAGCCCGCTGGCCGCCGCCATCTCGACGACGGCCTCCGCGCCGCGCACCGCGAACCTCGCGGTCACGGCTTCGCCGGTCGGGCCGGTGACGACCTCCTCCACGGCCTCGAAGCCGGCGGCGAGGGCGGCCTCGACCGTCCCCTCGCCGCCGTCCGCGACCGGGACCGCGTCGATGACGGCATCCGGCGCCGTTGCCAGGATGCCGCCACCGAGCGCGGCCGCGACCTCTGCGCCCGTCGCTGAGCCCTTGAACTTGTCCGAGGCGATGAGGATGCGCATGGCTCAGCGACGCGATCAGTCGAGCAGGGCGTAGACCGCCGCCGGGGCGTCCTCGCCCTTCTCGGCGAGGTCCTCGAACTCGGTCATGCTGTCGAGGTCCGCGCCCATGGCGATGTTGGTGACGCGTTCGAGGATGACCTCGACCACGACCGGCACCTGGAACTCCTGCTTCAGCCTCTCGGCCTCGGCGAAGCCGGTGGCCAGGTCCTCCGGACGCTCGATGCGAATCGCCTTGCACCCCAGCCCCTCGGCGACCTTGACGTGGTCGACGCCGTAGCCGTTCGTCTCCGGGGAGTTGATGTTCTCGAAGGCGAGCGACACGTGGTAGTCCATCTCGAACGGACGCTGCGACTGGCGGATCAGCCCCAGGTAGCTGTTGTTCACCACGACGTGGATGTAGCCCAGGTTGTGCTGGGCGCCCACGGCGAGCTCCTCGACCATGAACTGGAAGTCGTAGTCCCCCGACAGAGCAACGACCGACTCCCCCGGCTTCCCCCGCACGACGCCGAGGGCCGCGGGGCCCGTCCACCCGAGCGGGCCCGCCTGACCTGCGTTGATCCACTTGCGGGGGCCGTACACGTGCAGCAGCTGTGCGCCGGCGATCTGCGAGAGGCCGATCGTGGTGACGTAGGTGGTGTCGCGCCCGAAGGCCTGCACCATCTCCTGGTACACGCGCTGCGGTTTGATCGGCACGTCCTCGAAGTTGGTCTTGCGCTGCAGGCTCGCCTTGCGCACGCGGCAGTCCTCGGCCCAGCCCAGATAGGACGGCAGCTTGCCGGAGACCGCCCGTTCCCGGGCGACCTCGAGCATCACGTCGAGGAAGGCGCCCGCGTCGGAGACGACGCCGTAGTCGGGCGCGAAGACGCGGCCGATCTGCGTGGGCTCGATGTCCACGTGCACGAAGGTGCGGCCCTTCGTGTAGGCGTCCAGGCCGCCGGTGTGGCGGTTCGCCCAGCGGTTCCCGATGCCGAGCACGAAGTCTGACTCGAGGAAGCTCGCATTGCCGTAGCGCTGCGACGTCTGGATCCCCACCATGCCTGCGGCGAGCGGATGGTCGTCGGCGATCGCGCCCCAGCCCATCAGGGTCGGGACCACCGGCACGCCGAGCAGCTCGGCCAGCTCGACGAGCTGCCGCGAGGCGCCGGCGTTGATCACGCCGCCGCCGGCGACGATCAGCGGATGCTCCGCGGCGGTGAGCATGTCGAGCACCTTCCCCGCCTGCGCGCGGGTGGCGGCCGGCGTGACGACGGGCAGCGGCTCATAGGTCTCGATGTCGAACTCGATCTCGGCGAGCTGCACGTCGAACGGCAGATCGATGAGCACGGGGCCCGGACGACCCGAACGCATGAGCTGGAACGCCTTCTGGAAGGCACCCGGCACCTGGGCGGGCTCGAGCACCGTCATCGCCATCTTGGTGAGCGGCTTCGCGATCGCCTCGATGTCGACCGCCTGGAAGTCCTCCTTGTGCAGCTTCGCCACCGGCGCCTGGCCGGTGATGCACAGGATCGGCACGGAGTCGGCGATCGCCGCGTAGAGGCCGGTGATCATGTCGGTGCCCGCGGGGCCCGACGTGCCGATGCACACGCCGATGTTGCCGTCGGCGGCACGGGTGTAGCCGTCGGCCATGTGCGAGGCGCCCTCGACGTGGCGGGCGAGGGTGTGACGGATGCCGCCGTTGGCGCGCATCGCGGAGTAGAAGGGGTTGATCGCCGCTCCGGGAAGGCCGAACGCCTCGGTGGCGCCCTCCTTCACCAGGATCGCGACGGCGGCGTCGACTGCGCGCATACGGGTCATGAGAGGTCCTTAGGTTCGATGGGGCGCTGAGCGGACGCCGGTGGTCGCGGCGGCCGTCGGGCGAGCGAGGGTTCCGGTCAGCGACCGGGGCGTCCGGAGAGCTCAGCGGTGAGGGAGAACAGCCCGGAGTGGTCGAGCCCGCCGTCGCCGCGGGCGACGAGGGCGTTCACGAGCTGTGCGACCGCGGCGCCGAGCGGGACGGTGACCCCGGCCTGGCGTGCAGCGGCGGTGACGATGCCCAGATCCTTGTTGTGGAGGGCGAGGCGGAATCCGGGGGCGAAGTCGCGGTCGAGCATCTTCCGCCCCTTCTGATCGAGCACCTTGGAGCCGGCGAGTCCTCCGCCGAGCACCGTGAGCGCGGCGTCGGTGTCGACGCCGAACGCCTCGAGGAAGACGATCGCCTCGGCGAGCGCCTGGATGTTGACGGCCACGATCAGCTGGTTCGCCGCCTTGACGGTCTGGCCGGCACCGGCCGGGCCGACGTGCACGATGGTCTTCCCGATCGCGTTCAGCACGGGTTCGGCCGCGGCGAAGTGCTCCGGGGATCCGCCGACCATGATCGACAGCGCGCCGTCGATCGCGCCCTGCTCGCCACCCGAGACGGGCGCGTCGACCGCGCCGAGCCCTGCGGCCGCGGCCTCCTCGGCCAGGGCCTTGGCGACGTCGGGGCGGATCGAGGAGTTGTCGATCCAGAGGGCTCCGGGCCTGGCGTTCGCGAACACGCCGTCCTCGCCGCGGACGACGCCTTCGACGTCCGGGGAGTCGGGGACCATCGTGATCACGACGTCGGCGTCCTTCACGGCGTCGGCGATGCTCCTCGCTCCGGTGCCGCCGGCCGCGACGAGCGCGTCGATCGGCTCCTGGCTGCGGTTGAAGCCGGTCACGTCGAATCCGGCGGTGACGAGGTTCCTGGCCATGGGCAGGCCCATGATGCCGAGGCCGATGATGGCGATGCTGGTCATGTCGTCGCTCCTTCGCGGATGGTGTCAGTCGCGGGCCCAGGCGAAGGGATCCGCCTGGGTGGCCTTGTACTCGAGGCCGATGGGGCCGGCGTAGCCGCCGGCGCGGGAGGCGGCGATCCAGTCCGCCAGCGGCAGGTCGCCGGTGCCCGGCTCGCCGCGCCCCGGAGCGTCGGCGATCTGGATGTGGCCGAAGTCCGCCGCATGGGCCGCGATGACCGCGGGCACGTCGTCCCCGTTGACGGCGAGGTGGTAGAAGTCGGCGAGAAGGCGCACGTTGTCCACGCCGTGCTCGGCGCGCACGCGGTCGATGACGGCCAGGGCATCGGCGGCCTTCGTGAGCGGGTAGGCGGGGGCCCCGCTGACGGGCTCGAGCAGCACGACGCCGCCGATGCGGGCGACGGCCTGCGCGGCGAACGCGAGGTTCCGCACGGCGAGGTCGTCCTGCTCCTGCGCCGACGCCCCCTCGACGCGGTTGCCGTAGAGGGCGTTGAACGCCCGGGTGCCGAGGCGTTCGCCGATCGCGACGACGGCCTCGACGTTCGCCTGGAACTCGCCCTCGCGTCCGGGCCAGGAGACGATCCCGCGGTCGCCGGCGGGCATGTCCCCGGCGTAGAAGTTCAGCCCCGTGAGCCGCACTCCCGCATCCTGGATCGCGGCGACGAAGGCGTCGACCTCGCCGGCCTCGGGCACGGCGGCGGCGAACGGCCACCAGAACTCCACCGCGTCGAACCCGGCCGCCTTCGCGGCCGCCGGACGCTCGGGAAGAGGCAGGTCGGTCAGCAGGATCGAGCAGTTGACGGTGTCGCTCATGTCATCTTCCTTGATTTCGGATCGTGGAATTTCTTTTCTGTTTCTCGAAACTCTACGCTCGACGACCCCGCCATGTCAACGGGTCAGCGGGAGGGGAGGTGAAAAACGCATCCCCGGAGGCCTCCGGGGATGCGTTTTCGAGCTGCGAGCAAGGCGCGGGGCTGCGGGCCCGGGGTCAGAGCACGATCTGGCGGTTCATGTCCTTGTAGAGCAGGTAGCGGAAGGGCTCGGGGCCGCCCGCGTAGCAGGCCTGCGGGCAGAAGGCGCGGAGCAGCATGTAGTCCCCCGCCTCACACTCCACCCAGTCGTCGTTGAGCCGGTAGACGGCCTTGCCCTGCAGCACGAAGAGTCCGTGCTCCATGACGTGCGTCTCCGCGAACGGGATCGATCCGCCCGGCTGGAAGGTCACGATGTTCACCTGCATGTCGTGCGCGATGTCGTTCGAGTCGGCGAAGCGGGTCGTCGCCCAGGCGCCGTCGGTGTCGGGCATCGGGACCGGCTCCACGTCCTGATCGCGCGTGACGAAGGAGGCCGGGGCCGGGACGCCGTCGAGGTACTCGTAAGCCTTGCGGATCCAGTGGAAGCTCGTGATCTCGTCGCCCTCGTTGGCGAGCGACCACGTCGCCCCCGGAGCGAGGAAGGCGTACCCGCCCTCCTCCAGCACGTGCCGCTCCCCCTCGAGCGTGAGCGTCAGGCGGCCGGTGGTGACGAACACCACACCCTCGACGCCCGCCTGCCGCTCGGGCCTCTCCGCACCGCCGCCCGGGGAGATCTCGACGATCAGCTGGGAGAACGTCGTGGCGGAGCTCGGGGTGGGGCGTGCGATGATCCACGACCGAGTGGCCGTGAACCCCGGAAGGGTGCTGGTGACGATGTCGCGCAGCACCCCCTTCGGGATGAAGGTGTAGGCGAGGGTGACGACGGCCCGGTCGGTGAGCAGGGCGGTCTGCGGGGGCAGTCCGCCGCGCGGCGTGTAGTAGCTCATGAATGCTCCTTCTCGGATGTGGCGAGCTTCGGATGCGCGAGCGCGACCAGCTCGGAGGGCGTGGCGGCCGCGGCATCCCGCACCTCCGCCTCGGTGACGGCCCCGCACTCCAGCCCGCGCACGACGAAGCGCGCCAGGGCCCTCGCGGTCGCCGGCTCGTCCATGATGGTCGCGTCGCTGCCGTGCAGGTAGTTGTCGAGCCTCCGCGCCGCAGACCTGAACCCCTCCCGGTAGAACGCGTAGGTGGCGAGGAAGCGGGTCGGCAGCTGAGTCGCGGCGAGATCCCAGCCCTGGTAGTAGCCGCGTTCCAGGGAGCGGCGCACCAGGCGAGCGTGCAGCCTCCAGGCGTCGCGGACGTGCGCGGGATCCCCCACCGGGATGACGTTCGTCGATCCGTCGGAGAGCCGCACCCCGGTCTCCGCCACCGCGACCTGCATGACCTGCTTGGCGAAGTCCGCCGCCGGATGCTCCATCGACTGGTGGGCGGCGGCGATCTGCAGCGAGGCGCTGTAGTCGTAGGTCCCGTAGTGCAGCGCCGACACGCGCCCCGGCGAACGGTGCAGCAGCCGGGCCACCGGCACGGTGCCGTCGGCCGCCACCACCAGCTGCGGGGTCTCCATCTGCACCTCGAACCGCAGTCGCCCCGGAGCGAGGCCGAGGCGCTCCTCGAGCCGCTCGACGAGCACGACCATCGCGTCGACCTGATCGACGGTCGTCACCTTCGGCAGAGTGAGGACGAGGCCGTCCGGGAGCCCTCCCCCCTGCGCCAGGCGCGTGACGAAGAGGTCGAGCGTGCGGATGCCCCGGCGCCGGGTCGGCGCCTCGAAGCATTTGAAGCGGATGCCGACGAACGGCGGGGCGACGCCCTCCGAGAGCGCGGCCAGCACCCGGTCGGCCGCGCGGACGGCGTCCGCGTCCTCCTGCTCGTCTCCGCGGGCGCCGTAGCCGTCCTCGAAGTCGAGGCGCAGGTCCTCGATCGGCTCGGCGGCGAGCTTCGCGTCGACGAGCGGGGAGAGCTCCTCCGCCAGCTCGCCCAGCCCCACGGTCTCTGCGAGCCGGGCGGTCCCGCCCGCGACGGCGACGGCCTCCGCGGCCTCGGCGCCCCAGCGGGCGGGCATACCGGGATCGAACCGGTCGGCCGGCACGTAGACGGTGTGCACGGGCTGGCGGGTGCCGTCGTCGCCCGGATACGAGTCCCGCAGCAGCGCGTCGGTGGCCCGCAGCCCGTCGTCGGCGCGGACCAGGTCGTCCTCGCCGAGCGTCGTCTCCGCCGCCATCAGCGCACCGCCCCGTTCGGACGGGCGGTGGCGCGGGGCGGGGCGGCGGGCGTGATGACGATGGGGCTCACGGCGGTCACTCCTTGCTCGAGGCGGTCGACCCGGCGACGCGGACGATCGCCTCGGCGCCCGCGCCGGCCACCTGCGGATCGAACACGCTGGGGATGATGAAGCTCGCATTGAGCTCGTCCTCGCCCACGCGCGCGGCGATGGCCTCGGCGGCTGCGACCAGCATAGGCGGGGTGATGTGCGACACCCCGGCGTCGAGCAGCCCGCGGAAGACGCCCGGGGACGTTGCCGATCTCCGGAGTGGGGTTCGCCGTCGCGCACACGACCGCGCCCTCCCCCCTCGCCGCGATGTCGACGGCGGCCACGGCGGCGGGCTCGCTGGTGACACCGAAGCTCGACGGCGCGTCGATCCGCGGCGTGACGGAGTTCCCGGGATCCGGATTCGCCATGTGTGTTCCTCCCCATCGAGGCGGGCCGGACCCTGGCGGATCCGACCCACGGTGTGCTTTCATATACTTCTATGATTTTCGTATCGTGGACTCAATTATCCATAGAGCAGAAGAACCCCGCAAGCATGATCATGACCGGCCCGCCGTCTTGGCGGCGCCGGTCTCTCGCATGATGGAATAAACGCAGGAGTGAGGTGTCCCCCATGACAGAGAAGAAGGCCGCGCGGAGCCCGGGTTCCGGGGTGCAGTCGGTGGAGCGCGTCTTCGAGCTGCTCGAGCTCGTGACGGATGCCGGCGGCGATGTCACCCTCAGCGAGCTCGCCGGATCGACCGACCTGCCGCTCCCCACCATCCACCGTCTGCTGCGCACGCTCGTCGGCCTCGGCTACGCGCGGCAGCTCCCGAACCGCCGCTACGCCCTCGGCCCGCGGCTGATCCGCATCGGCGAGGGCGCTTCCCGGCAGTTCGGGGCGCTCGCCCGGCCGCAGCTCAAGCGCCTCGTCGACGAGCTCGGCGAGAGCGCGAACATGGCGATCCTCGACGGGGACATGGTGGTCTACGTCGCCCAGGTGCCGTCTTCCCACTCGATGCGCATGTTCACCGAGGTCGGGCGCCGCGCCCACCTGCACGACACCGGCGTCGGCAAGGCGATCCTCGCGCAGCTCCCCGACGAGACCGTCCGCGGCATCGTCGGTCGTGCGGGCATGCCGACCCCGACACCGCACAGCATCGGCTCCGTCGACGCGCTGCTCTCCGAGCTCCAGGTGATCCGCGAGCGCGGGTACGCCATCGACGATCAGGAGCAGGAGATCGGCGTGCGCTGCTTCTCGATGGCGGTGCCGGACGCCCCGACGCCGACGGCGGTCTCGGTCTCGGGACCGATCTCCCGCGTGGACGAGAGGTTCGGCGCGCGGGCGGTGCCCCTGCTGCGGAGGGCCGCCGCGACCATCGGCGCCGATCTGGAGGACTGACCCGCGACGCGCGGGGAGGATGCTCCGCGTCTCCTCCGAGCCGCGGACGGCGGCCAGGGCCCGCCTGTCGAGGACGGGCCCTGGCCGCGCCGCGGGTCAGCAGAAGCCGGCGACGCCGTCCCACGACCAGTGGTCGGTGTCCGCGCGGTCGCGCAGGAACGAAGCCTCGATGAGGCCGTAGGGACGGTCGGCCGCGTAGAACACCTCGTTCGGGTTCTCCAGCCCGAACGGCGACAGGTCCACGACGAAGTGGTGGCTGTTCGGCGTGGAGAACCGGATCTCGTCGATCTCGGGGTGCGCGTCGAGCACGGCCTCGGCCATCTCCTTCAGCGTGTGCTGCAGCGCGTAGGAGTAGTTGCGCGAGAAGCCGGCCAGCAGCAGGCGGCGCACGTCCGCGTAGACCGCGTTGAAGTCGAGGTCTAGGCGGTTGTAGCGCCACTTGGCCGTCACCGAGGTGGCGAGGATGCGGTCCTCCGTCTCGGGGAGCGTCGTGTACCTGTCCTTGGGATAGCCCACGAAGCCGCTCGCGGTGGACTTGAGGACCTTGAGGTCCTGCAGGCCGGCGATGATCGTGGTGTCGTCTCCGTCGATCTGCACGACGGCGGTGCGGGTCTCGGTGCCCGCGCGGACGAACGCGTGGTCGTGCTCGCCGTCGTCGCCCTGGATGCGCGCCCAGGTGTACTGCTCGGCGGCCCAGCGGCCGCCGGTCACCCAGTCGAACTCGCCGGTGAAGTGACGGCCGAGCCGGAGCAGGTACTCCTCGGGGCTGCCGATGCCGTCCTTCGCGAAGGCGAAGACCGTGTTCTTCTGCGTGTCGGTCGGCACGCAGTGCCCGTTGTCGCCCGCGAAGTGCACGGCGTCGAAGTCGCCGCGCAGCTGCGAGGTGACGTTCAGGTCTTCGATCTCGTGACGGGCGGAGTCGCGGGTGATGCGGACGACGCGGTTCTCCGCCTTGCCGTACTGGTTCTTCCCCAGGACGATGTCGGTCATGTCGGTCTCCTCTTAGCTTCCTCGGTAGGTGGAATACGCGAACGGACTCAGCAGGAGCGGCACGTGGTAGTGCTCCTGCTCGGCGTCGACCAGGAAGGTCAGCACCACCTCCGGGAAGAAGGCGTCCGTCTCGATGCCGGCGAAGTAGGCCGCCGTGTCGAACCGGAGACGGTAGGCACCGCTCTCCAGCCGCTCGGGGCCAAGGTCTTTCACCCGCCCGTCGGCATCGGTGAAGCCCGTACCGATCCCGACCCATCCGTCACCGTCTCGGGCTTCGAGTGCGACGGCGACGCCGGGCGCGGGGCGCCCGATCGATGTGTCCAGGATGTGGGTGGTCACGTGAGAGACGCTCATGGGCGTGCTCCTTCTGTCTCGATGGCTCCGGCGAGGCGCAGGGCGGCGATCTCCCGCAGCTGCTGGTCCACCACCGCGAGCTCCTGCTCGTCGGTGTTGCCCAGGCGCTGCTGCAGGAGGGCGAGGATGTCCTGGGCCGAGCGCCCGGCGGCACGGACGAGGAAGACCCGGTCGAACCGCTCCTCGTAGGCGCGATTGCCCGCGGCCAGTGCTTCGGCGGCCGAGGCGTCGACGCCGGCCTGCTCACGACGGGCGTGCGCAGCCTCGGCGCTCGCCCCCTGCGCCCGCTCCCCGATGCGGGGGTGGTGTGCGAGAGCGGCGTCGAGCTCTGCCTCGGTGAGCGGCGCGGCGGCCTCCATGGCGGCGTCGACGAGCGCCGCGACGCTCTCGTACGGACGGGCGTCGACGATCCCCTCGACCCAGCGGGGGATGTCCAGCGCGGGCTTCACGACGGCGACGGCCTCGTCGCGCGGTGCGGAGTTGAACTCCTTGAGCAACATCTTCGATCCTCAAGCGTGCTGGCATCCGGCGTGTAAGGCTATACGGAGATCCAGAGGTCTGTGATCAACTCTTTCCGTATACCGGAACTGTTATTTCAGCATGTGTAAGTAGTATGCGGAGCCCCGACGGGGATGTCAAGGGTTCCGGACGCCGACGGCTCCCGCCTCAGGCATCGACGCCGAGCTCGGCCCGCAGCCGGGCGACATGGCCGTTCGCATCGACGCCGTACTCGGCGCGCCGGACGACGCCCTCGCCGTCGAGCACGAACGTCGAGCGGATGACGCCCTCGAAGGTGCGACCGTCGACGGTCTTCTCGCCCCAGGCGCCCCATGCGCGCGCCGTCTCGGTGCCGATGTCGGCCAGCAGCGGGAAGGTCAGCCCCTCGGCGTCGGCGAACGCCCTGATCTCCGGGACGTCGTCCGGGGAGACTCCGATCACCGCATAGCCCGCCGCGGCGAGCGCGGAGAGGCTGTCGCGGAAGTCGCAGGCCTCGGTGGTGCATCCGGGCGTCGCCGCCTTCGGATAGAAGTAGACGACCACGTCGCGTCCGCGGAAGTCCGCGAGCGCGACGCGCACGCCGTCGGCGTCGTCGAGTGCGAAGTCGGGGGCGGCATCGCCCACCGCGAGTCGTTCGGTCATTGCCCTCTCCATTCCATAGCAGGTCAGTGCACGACGATGCGCACGTCGAATGCCTCGGCCAGCTGCATGATCTTGCGTGCGCGCCCGAGGCGCGGGAGGTCGCTGCCGTCGCGGACGATCCGGCCGCGGGCGTCGAAGTCCTCCAAGAAGGTGAACGCCCACTCGACGTCGGTGCGGGTGGGGCTGATGACCTCGTTCACCACGGGGGTCTGGTCCGGCGAGAGGCAGAGCTTGCCCGTCATGCCCATCGACACCGTGATCGCCGACTGCTCCCGAAGGAGGGGATGGTTGGTGCCGACGGTCGGCCCGTCGATCGGTCCCGGAAGGTCGCCGCAGCGACTGGCGATCACGAGCCGGGCGCGCGGGTAGGCCATGGCCTCGCGGTCGGCCGACATCCCGGTGTCGCGGCGGAAGTCGCCGCTGCCGAACGCCAGGCGGAACGCGCCTTCGGCGCGGGCGATCTCGGTGGCGTTCTCGATGCCGAGCGCCGACTCGACGAGGGCGATGACCGGCACGCGGCCGCCCAGCCTGTTGAAGGTGTCGGTGACCTGGCTGCCGCACTCGGTCTTGGCCAGCATCACCCCGCGGAGGCCGGGAGCGGAGCGCAGCACCTCGAGGTCGGCGGCCCAGTGCGGGCTCGTGACGTCGTTGACGCGCACCCACGCCTCACCCTCGCCATGCAGCCAGCGCGCCACATCCTCCCTCGCCCCGTCCTTGCGGCTCGCGTCGACGGCGTCCTCGACATCCAGCACCACGGCGTCGGCGGGCGAGGCCGCGGCCTCGTCGAAGCCCTCCGGCCGCGTCGCAGCGACGAGCAGCCAGGATCGGGCGAGTTCGGGGGCGACGTCGCGCAGGCCGCGCGGAGGAAGGGGAGCGTTCATTGTTTTCCGTTCGATGGAAATCTCTTTTTATGGTACGAAAGTATAGGCCGATCCCGATGCCGGTACCACCGTGCAGGCCGCACAATCGGATCAGCGCCTCGCGCGACACCGGGCAGAGCCGCCCGCAGAAGGGAGACCATCGCATGGGCCAGGAGAACGAGCACCGCGACGCCGGACCGGCGTCGCTCGACCCGACCGGCGAGCGCTACGACCTCGTCATCCGCGGCGAGCGCGTGCTCACCAGCTCCGGCATCCGCCCCCGCGAGGTGGGCGTGCGCGACGGCGTGATCGTCGCGATGCAGCCGCTGGGCAACGGCCTCATCGGGGACGAGGTCGTCGAGCTCACCCCCGATGAGACGCTCATCCCGGGCCTGGTGGACACCCACGTGCACGTCAACGAGCCCGGCCGCACGGAGTGGGAGGGCTTCGCCTCGGCCACCAGGGCGGCCGCGGCGGGCGGGGTGACCACCATCCTCGACATGCCGCTGAACAGCATCCCTCCCACCGTCGACGTCGAGGCGCTGAACGTCAAGCGCGACGTCGCGCGCGACCAGGTGCACGTGGACGTGGGCTTCTGGGGCGGCGCCGTGCCGGGGAACACCGGCGAGCTGCGCGGCCTGCACGACGCCGGCGTCTTCGGGTTCAAGTGCTTCCTGCTGCACTCCGGCGTCGACGAGTTCCCCCCTCTCGATCCCGACGAGATGGAGGAGGACATGCGCGAGCTCGCGACGTTCGACTCCGTGATGATCGTGCACGCCGAGGACTCCCGCGCGATCGACCGTGCCCCCTCGCCGGAGGGCGACGACTACGCGAAGTTCCTCGCCTCGCGCCCCCGCGGCGCGGAGAACCTCGCGATCGCCGAGGTCATCGAGCGCGCCAGGTGGACCGGCGCGCGGGCCCATGTCCTGCACCTGTCCTCCTCGGACGCGCTGGCGATGATCCGCACCGCGAAGCGCGACGGGCTGAGGCTCACGGTCGAGACCTGCCCGCACTACCTCACGCTGACGGCCGAGGAGATCCCGCTGGGCGCCACGCAGTTCAAGTGCTGCCCGCCGATCCGCGAGGCCGGAAACCGGGAGCTGCTGTGGCAGGGCCTGGAGGACGGCACGATCGACTTCATCGTCTCCGACCACTCCCCCTCGACCATCGACCTCAAGGATCTCGACAACGGCGACTTCGGCGTGGCCTGGGGCGGGGTCTCCTCGCTGCAACTGGGCCTGTCACTGATCTGGACCGAGGCGCGGCAGCGGGGCCTGCCGCTCGAGACCGTCGTCACGTGGATGAGCGAGCGCCCCGCACAGTTCGCCGGGCTCACCGGCAAGGGCCGTATCGCCCCCGGCTACGACGCCGATTTCTCGGTGTTCGCGGCCGACGACGCGTTCGTCGTCGACGTCACGAAGCTGCATCACAAGAACCGCCTCACCCCCTATCAGGGGCGCGCGCTCGCGGGCGTCGTGCGCCGCACCTACCTGCACGGCGAGGTCGTGGACGGCGAGACCCCGAAGGGGCGCCTGTTGCGACGCGGGATGCTCGGCTGATCAGGCGGCGGTCGTGAACCGTGCGCGGTACGCGGTCGGCGTGGTGTCCAGCACCCGCGAGAAGCCCTGCCGCAGCACGGCCGCCGACCCGAAGCCGCACTCCTCCGCGATGCGCTCGAGGCCCCAGTCGGTGCCCTCCAGCATCCGCTGGGCGTGGATGATCCGCTGCCGCACCAGCCACGCGGCGGGCGTGGCCCCGAACTCGGCCTTGAACCGGCGGGCGAAGGTGCGCGGCGACATGAGGGCCCGTGAGGCGAGCTGGTCGACGGACAGCTCCTCGCGGAGGTGCTGCACGGCCCAGTCGGCGACCGCCGCGAGGGAGTCGCTGGCGTGCACGGGAAGCGGGCGGTCGACGTACTGCGCCTGGCCCCCGTCCCGCTGCGGCGGCACCACCATGCGCTTGGCGATGCGATTGGTCAGTTCCGCGCCGAGCTCGATGCGCAGCAGATGCAGGCAGGCGTCGATCCCCGCGGCCGTCCCCGCACTGGTGATGATCCGTCCGTCCTGCACGAAGAGCACGTCGGGGTCGATCTCGATCCGCGGGTACATCTCCGCCATCCGGTGCGCGTACATCCAGTGCGTGGTCGATCGCCGCCCGTCGAGCACGCCCGCCGCCGCGAGGATGAACGATCCGCTGCACACGCTCATCACCCACGCCCCGCGCTCCACGGCGTCGCGGGCGAGGGCGATGAGCAGGGGGTCGATCCGCGACCAGTACGCGCTCGGAATCGGGCAGAAGACCACGAGGTCGGCCTCGTAGGCGAAGGCGAGGTCGTTCTCGACGTTCACCGAGAACCCGACCTTCGACTCGACGACCCCGGCGCGCGGGGCGACCACCCGGAAGTCGAAGTTCGGAACGCCGTCTTCCGACCGGTCGAGGCCGAACGCCTCGCAGGCGACCCCGAACTCGAACGGCGCGAATCCGTCCTGGATGACGCAGGCGACGGTCTTCATGGGCTCCCCCGACGTTGGCAGTTTTCCGTTGATCATAGTCTTTTCCGCCACTCGTGGCCGGTCTGAACTGATCGTAGCGTTTCTGCCATGGTTCTCGTCATCGTCCTCGCCGCCCTCTCCCTCTGGAGCCTCGTCGCCCTGGTGGTCGACATCAGACGCGACGGATACCGCCCCGTCGCCACCGACTGGTCCCGCGCCCCCGCCGCCGACCGTTGAGCGCAACCGCGCAGCGGCGGAGACGAAACGACCCCGCGAGCAGGGACCGCTCGCGTACCATCGGCAGCATGAGCGATCCCCAGACGCCCGCACCGCAGCCCGGATACCCTGCCTACTCCGCGTACTCCGCGCCACAGCCGCTCTCAGGCCCCCCGCAGGCCCGCCCCGCCCCGGCGGCTCCCGAAAGCCCGCTCGGCCGGATCGCCCTCATCATCGTGATCGTCGCGGTCGCGCTCTCCGCCGCGCTCGGGATCACCCAGCAGATACTCATCCTGACCACCCGGAACCCCCTGCTGTTCGGCGGCGTGGGTGCCGTGTCGTCGATCGCGAACCTCGTGCTGTTCGCCCCCGCGCTGATCCTCGGCATCCTCGCCCTGCGCACACCGGGGCGGAACATCCGCGCCGGGATCGCCGTGGGCGTCGCGGCCTTCGGGATCCTCCAGGTGCTGATCGGCTGGATCATCAGCGGGATCGTGATCCCGCTGATCGCGCGGGGCCTCTGACTCCGCCGGATCACTCCGGCAGCGACTCCCCGCGATAGAGCGCCTCGAACGTGTCGAGCGTCCGGTTGATGTCGTGCACCGCGACGCCGTCGAGCGAGGCGCGCTGCATCCGCTCGTACTCCTCCGGCGCGGCGGTGAGCACGCGCGTGAGCTTCTCGGCGAGATCGTCGACCTCGCCCGGCTCGAAGAGGTAGCCGTTCTCACCGTCGTGCACGAGGTGCGGAAGGGCGACCGCGTCGGCGCCGACCACCGGCAGCGCCGAGGCCATGGCCTCCATCGTGGCGATCGACTGCAGCTCGGCGATCGAGGCGATCACGAACAGCGAGGCCCGCGAGTACAGTGCCCGCAGCTCGTCGTCGTCCACCCGGCCGTGGAAGGTGACCCTGTCGTCGAGCCCGAGCTGGTGGGTGAGCGACTCGAGGTTCTTGCGCTGATCACCGCCGCCCACGATGTCGAACGAGACGTCGAGCGAGGGGTCGAGCACGGTCATCGCGCGCAGCACGACGTCGACCTGCTTCTCGGCCGTGAGTCGCCCGACGAAGATCATCCGGTTCTTCTCGCGGGGGGCGACCACCGGCGTGTAGTTGCGGCGATCGATGCCGCAGCTGATCGGCACGACGCCGTCGATGTCGATCGTCGCCTCGAGGAAATCGGCCGCCTTGCGGGTGGGCGTCGTCACCGCGCGCGACATGTCGAAGGTGCGCTTGGCGTCGTCCCAGGCGAGCTTCAGCACGATCTTGTCGATGAACTTCGGCATGGTGGTGTGGTCGAGGATGTTCTCGGCCATCACGTGGTTCGTGGCGATCACCGGGATGCCGCGCTGATGCGCGATGCGGGTGAGTCCGCGGCCGATCACGATGTGCGACTGACTGTGCACGACGTCGGGCTCGACCTCGTCGAGCACCTTGCGCGCGTAGTGCTTCGAGCGCCACGGCCACACGAACCGGAGCCAGTCATGGGGCAGCCAGCGCACGGCCGGGAGGCGGTGCATGGTCATCGGCTCGCCCTCGATGACCTCGGTGTGCGTCGCCGAGCGCCGGTACGCGGTGTTCGGCGCGGCGATGTGCACGTCGTGCCCTCGCTGCACGAGCCCGGCGGCGAGGCGCTCCGCGAAGCGGGCTGCGCCGTTGATGTCCGGTGAGAAGGTGTCGGCGCCGATGAGGATCTTCAGCGGACGCGGGGACGCCGAAGCGGCGGGATCGCGATGGTCATCGGATGTCGTCACAGGGTTCGTCGCCTCACGGTGCGGCCGGCAGGATGCCCCCGAGAGGGCGGTCGCCACTCTACCCGAGGGGTCTGGGACGCCCCCGGAGGCGGCCCGGCGCGGACGGCCGCCCCGATTCGCGCGCGTTGGTGAAGAGATTCAATATAATTGACGGACCATCTTCCCGGGAGTCACCATGGGCACGACCTCCACACCGTCCGGGCCGGCCGTCGCGGACCTCCTCGAGGGCATCGGCGAGACCGTCCGCGCACTGCGCAAGAAGAAGAAGCTCACGCTCGCGGAGCTCGCCGACGCCACGGGCCTGAGCCCGGCGATCATCAGCCAGCTCGAACGCGGGCGGGCGAACCCCTCCTTCACGACGCTGGCCCAGCTCGCCCACGGCCTCGACATCCCGGTCGGGAAGCTCCTCCCCTCCTACCACGAGAACAAGTCGCCGGTCGTGCGGCGGAACGAGCGGCGAGACCTCCGCCGGAGCACGCCGGAGGGCATGGGCCACGCGGTGTACGAGCTGCTCGTGCCCGACCTCAACGGGTCGCTCGAAGGTCTCTGGGTCGTCACCGACCCGGGACACGACACCAGCGCGACCCCCTTCACCCACGGCGGCGAGGAGTTCGGCCTCATCATCTCGGGCCGGCTCGAGGTCTGCATCGACGGCGAGCTGTTCGCGCTCGGCACCGGCGACTCCATCCGCTTCGACTCCACCAAGCCGCACTGGTTCCGCAACTCCTCGGATGAGCAGTGCGTGGCCGTGTGGGTCAACACGCCTCCCACGTGGTGACCCGTGACCGCCGGCTCCCGCCCCCTCGACGGCATCCGCGTCGTCGACTTCACGCAGGTCATGCTCGGGCCGTCGTGCACGCAGATGCTCGGCGACTTCGGCGCTGACGTGGTCAAGGTGGAGAGACCGGGCGGCGGCGACCTGTCCCGCACCGGCGTGCTGGCAGACACCGGCGGGGACAACCCCGTCTTCCTCGCACTGAACCGCAACAAGCGCGGGATCGTCGTCGACCTCGGCACGACCGAGGGGCGGCAGACGGTCACCGACCTCATCCGCACCGCCGACGTCGTGGTGAGCAACTTCCGGCCGGGGGTGATGGAGCGGCTGGGGTTCGGCGCCGACGCGGTCGCCGCGCTCAACCCGCGCGCGATCTGGGCGTGCGGCTCGGGCTTCGGCTCCTCGGGCCCCTATGCGCACAAGGGCGGGCAGGACATCCTCGGGCAGTCCTACTCCGGCGTCATGAAGCGCCTGGCGGACCCGGCCTATCCGGTGACGATCTACGCGACGCCGATCGCCGACTACACCGCCGGCCTGCACCTCGCCCAGGGCATCCTCCTCGCGCTCCTGCACCGCGAGCGCACCGGCGTCGGCCAGCGGGTCGAGGTGAGCCTGTACAACTCGATGCTCGCGATGCAGATGCAGGAGGCGACCACGCGGCTGATGTACGACCAGGAGCTCAACTGGGCCCTGATGCCGCTGAGCGGCTGCTTCCCGACCGGCGACACGGAGATCGTCATCATCGGCGCCTTCAAGGAGAACCCGCTGGCCGACATCTGCCGCGCGCTCGGCCTCCCCGACCTGTCGCGCGAGGAGAGGTTCGCGACGCTGGACCGCCTCAAGGAGAACCGCGCAGAGATCCGCGGGATCATCGGCGACCGCCTGCGGCAGGGGACCTCGGTGGAGTGGCTCGCCGCGCTCGAGCACGAGGACGTGCTGTGCGGTCCGGTGCGCACGCTCGCCGAGGCGCTGCAGGATCCGCAGACCGCGCACAACGGGATGATCCTCGAGTTCGAGGACCAGGACGGCCGCACGGTGCGCACGATCGCCCCGCCGATCGCCCTGTCGGAGGTGCCTCCGCTGGTGCGTCACGCGCCGCCGAGACTGGGCGAGCACACGGCAGAGATTCTCGGCGAGCTCGGGTACGACCCGATCAGAATCGACACCATGAAGACAAAAGGCTCGATTCTCTAAATTTTCTGTTTGATATCTCAAACTTCTTCAGTAAGCTGAAACAACCGCACCGAGGCGATCCGGAGCCTCACCCGATGTACCGATGCGTACCCGCGCATCCCCTTTCCTTCATCCCCAGGCCCTTCGGCGCGCCCGAACAGCCTGCAAGCAGTGTCGCTTGACAAGGAGCATCATGACCGACACCACCGTCGACACCCCGCAGACCATCCGCCGCCTCACTCCCGAAGCGAAGCGCGGCCTCCTCGGCCTCGGCCTCGGCAACACCCTCGAGTGGTACGACTGGATGATCTTCGGACTCCTGTCCGCCTACCTCGGCCCGAAGTTCTTCCCCGCCGAGGACCCCGTCGCCGCGACCATGAGCGCCCTCGCCGTGTTCGCGGTCGGCTTCTTCTTCCGTCCGCTCGGCGGGATCATCCTCGGCACCGCCGCCGACCGCATCGGCCGCCGCAAGGTGATGATGCTGTCGATCGTCCTCATGGCGATCAGCACCCTCGTGATCGCCGTCGTCCCGACCTACGACGTCATCGGCGCCTGGGCGGGCGTCATCCTGCTGCTGTGCCGCGTGGTGCAGGGCATCTCCACGGGCGTCGAGGCGCCGCTCTCCACCGCGCACGCGGTCGAGCTCGTCTCCGAGGGCCGCGAGGGTTTCGTCGCCGGCATCATCTCGTTCTTCGTGAACATCGGCATCGTGGGGGCGCCGCTGGTGACCTGGCTCGTCACCCTCGCCGTCAAGGAGCCGGAGATGTCGGAGTGGGGCTGGCGGATCCCGTTCGTCGTCGGCGCCCTGCTGAGCGTCGTCATCATCTACCTGCGCCGCACCCTCCCCGAGACGATGACCAGGGAGGAGCTCACCGACACCACCACCGGATCGGTGTGGACCGGCGTCCGCCGCAGCTGGCTGAGCGTGCTCGCGATCGTGTTCGTCGTCGGCGCCGTGCAGGCCTACAACTACGCCTGGAACGTCGGACTCCCGAACGCCGCGCGCACCACCATGAAGGAGGACCCCTCCGCCGTGTTCGGCTACACCACGCTGCTCGGGCTCGTGATGGTCGCCGGCAGCCTGGTGGTCGGCAAGCTCGTCGACGGACGCTCCCTCTCGCGCTGGTTCATCGTCACGCGGCTGCTCGCCATCCCCTCGGTGTTCATCATGCTGCTCTACGTGCAGCCGGGCCTCGGCGGCTTCGCCGCGGTGCTGCTGGGGGGCTCGGTCGTGCTCGTGCTCAACATGACGCTCTACAACGTCGTGTCCGCCTCGCTCATGCCGAAGGTCTACCGAGGCGCCGGTGCCTCGCTCGGCTACGGGCTCGGCGTCGCGATCTTCGGCGGCACCGCCTCCTACCTGCTCGTGTGGTTCCAGAGCATCGGCCTGCACTGGCTGTTCCCGGCCTACGTCGCCGTGCTCTGCGCCCTCAGCATCGTCCTCTACCTCGTCGCCCGCCGTGTCAACGGCGTCCACCTCGGAAAGTGATCCCCCCATGTTGAACAGCACCGAACTCGCCGTCTCCAGCGACGAGCTGCCGGCTCCCGTCGTCTCCCGCTCCGACGTCATCGTCGTGGGCGGGGGGCCCGCCGGGGTCGCCGCGGCCGTCACCGCCGCCCGCTCCGGCGTGTCCGTCACGCTCATCGAGCGCTACCCCGCCCTGGGCGGCCTCGCCGCCGGCGGCATGGTCCTGGTGCTCGACGACATGATCAACGGGCAGGAGATCACGGTCACCGGCATCGTGTCCGAGTACGTCGAGAGACTGCAGAAGCTCGGTCTCGCCGTCGTCCCGCCCGTAGAGGACCGCCGGCAGTCACAGGAGCTGTGGAACAAGTGGGGCCGCTGGGGCACCTTCGACTTCCACAGCCACACCCAGCCGAAGCCGATCTGCTACGCCGCGGCCTTCGACCCCGACGGCTGGAAGCGCGTCTCCAACGACCTCGTCCGCGAGGCCGGAGTGAAGGTGGCCCTGCACTCGGTGTTCTCCCGCCCCATCATCGACGGCGGGGTGATGAAGGGCGTGATCGTCGAGACGAAGGCCGGGCCGCAGGCCTACCTCGGCGACATCGTGATCGACACGACCGGCGACATCGACGTGGCCTCGCGCGCCGGCGCCGACTACATCCAGGGCAGCTACCTCACCACCCTCGTCTTCCGTCTCGGCGGCGTCGACACCGCCCGTGCCGAGGAGTTCGAGCAGCAGGATCCCAAGGCGGCGCGGGCGATCAACCGCAAGGCCAAGCGGATCCTCGGCGGGGCCTGGGAGCTGTGGTGGCTGAAGACGCCCCTCCCCGGCGTGGTGTGGTGCAACTCCCCGCACATGCGCGGCTTCGACGGCACCGACCCGCTGTCCCTCACCGAGGCGGAGTTCACCGCCCGCGACCGCATCGCCGAGGCCGTGGACTACGTGCGGGAGAACCTGCCCGGCTTCGAGAACGCCTACGTGCTCGACACCGCCCCGCAGATGGGCGTGCGGCAGACGCGCCTGCTGCAGGGTGAGTACGTGATGACCAAGGATGACGTCGTGCAGCGCCGCCACTTCGCCGACAGCGTCGCGCGCGGCCGCGACTACTACTACCCGTATCGCTCGCTGCTGCCCAGGAACGTGGACCAGCTCCTCGTCGCCGGTCGCCACTACTCGGCGACCTCGGAGGCGCAGAAGTCGTCGCGGGAGATCCCGCCCTGCATGGCGATGGGCCAGGCCACCGGCGTGGCCGCCGCGCTCTCGCTCTCGCAGGGCGTGCTCGTGCGCGACGTCGACGCCGTCGACATCCAGGCCGGGATGCGGCGGCACAACGCCGATCCGGGCGACCGCCCTTCGGCGAACGCGACCATCGACGAGGAGGTCATGGCATGACGGCGGACGTCCTCCCCCTCGACGGCATCACCGTCGTCGACTTCACCCAGGTCTTCATGGGCCCGAGCTGCACGCAGCTGCTGGGCGACTTCGGCGCCGACGTCATCAAGATCGAGCGACCGGGGACCGGCGACTCCTCGCGCAACTCCTACCCCGACCGCGACGGGCAGGACAATCCGATCTTCCAGTCGATCAACCGCAACAAGCGCGGCCTGTCGATCGACACGAAGAGCGAGGACGGCCGGGACGTGCTGCGGCGGATCATCGCCGGAGCCGATGTCGTGGTCAGCAACTTCCGCGCCGGGGTGATGGAGCGGATGGGCTTCGGATACGAGGAGCTGCGCGCGGAGAACCCCCGGCTCGTGTGGGCCTCCGGCACCGGGTTCGGCACCACCGGCCCGTACTCCTCCCTCGGCGGGCAGGACGTGGTCAATCAGGCCTACTCGGGCGTGATGTGGCGCCGGAGCGGCACCGAGGATCCGCTGTCGATCTATCCCACGACCCTCTGCGACTACACCACCGGCATGCACCTGTTCCAGGGCATCCTGCTCGCGCTGCAGGCGCGCGAGAAGACCGGCGAGGGGCAGAAGGTCGAGGTGACGATGTACGACTCGATGCTGCACATGCAGATGCAGGAGGCGTGCATGCAGCTCAACCGCGGTTACGAGGTGAACTGGGGACGGATGCCGCTCTCGGCGGTGTTCGCGACCACCGACGGCGCGGTCTGCATGGTGGGCGGGTTCACGACCGACCCGCTCACGCACATCTCCCGCGCCCTGGAGTTCGACGAGGACCTCACCGACCGCCCGGAGTATGCGACCTTCGACGATCAGATGACGAACCGCGTCCGGCTGCACGAGGAGCTCGCCGCCCGCGTGGCGACGAACACCACGGCGCACTGGACCGCCCGCCTCGAGGCGGAGGGCGTGCTGAACGCGCCGGTGCGCACCCTGGCCGAGACCCTGGACGACGAGCAGACGGCCGCGAACGGGATGATCCTCGAGGCCGAGCACCCCGTGGCGGGGAGGTTCCGGATGCTGGACGCCCCGGTCCACCTCCGCGGCACCCCGGCCCGGGTGCGCCGTGTCGCCCCGCGCCTGGGGGAGCACAACGTCGAGGTGCTGCGCGACAACGGCTTCGACGACGACACGATCGCACGGCTGCAGGAGCTGGGCGTGCTGCGATGACGGAGGACACCACGATGACCGAGAACACCGAGCGCGTCGATGAGGTGCGCCTGACGATCGACGACCGGCGGGTGGCGACGGTCACCATCGACCGCCAGCACGTCCTCAACGCGGTCGACGGCCGCACGCTCGCACGGCTCAACGAGATCTGGGCGCAGTTGGAGGCCGACGACTCGGTCCGCGCGGTGATCGTCACCGGCGCCGGGGAGCGGGCGTTCTGCGCGGGCGCCGACATGACGGCGAGCAGCGTCGAGAAGACCGGCGTGGAGTACTGGGCCGACTACGACCCGAACGGCTTCGGCGGGCTCAGCCTGCGGACGACGCTCGACATCCCGGTGATCGCGCGGGTGAACGGCTACGCGCTCGGCGGCGGCATGGAGATCGTGCTGGGCGCCGACATCGTGATCGCATCCGAGAACGCGCAGTTCGCGCTGCCGGAGCCGCGGGTGGGCCGGCTGCCGCTGGACGGCGGGATCCCGAAGCTCGTGCGGCGCATCCCCTACACCCAGGCGATGGGAATGCTGCTGACCGGCCGCAAGGCGCCCGCCGCCGAGATGGCCCGGCTCGGCCTGGTGAACGAGGTCGCCCCGCTCGCGGAACTCTCCGACGCCGTCGAGCGCTGGATCGCGCAGATCCTCCTCTGCGCCCCGACCTCGGTGCGGGCCGTGAAGCAGATGGTCAACCGCACCGCGCACCTGACGGCCGCAGAGGCCCGCGACGCCCGGCTGCCCGCGCTGATGGCCTCGCTCGCCTCCACCGAGCAGGACGAGGGCGTCCGCGCGTTCCAGGAGAAGCGCGCTCCGTCGTGGGCGGCACCGCGATGACCGCCCGGGAGGCCGCCGAGCCCCTCGCCCGCGGGGTGTGGGGCGTCGTCGCGACGCCCTTCCGCGGCGAGGACCTCGCCGTCGACGCCGAGAGCCTCGCGCGCCTCGTCCGCCGCTACGAAGAGGTGGGCGCCACCGGCCTCACGGTGCTCGGGGTGTTCGGCGAGGCGAGCGCGCTCACGGCCGCCGAGCGCGCCGTGGTGCTGTCCGTCGCCGTCGCGCACACCGCGCTGCCGCTCGTGGTCGGCGTCACCTCCCTCGCGACCGGGCCCGCGATCGACGAGATCGAGGCGGCCCGCCGTGTCACGGGCGAGCGGATGGTCGCGGCCATGGTGCAGGTGAACTCGCCGCGCCCCGACGCCGTGGTGCGGCACCTGCACGACGTCCACGCCGCCACCGGCGTCCCGATCGTGCTGCAGGACTATCCGGTGGCGAGCGGCGTCGCGATCTCCACCGACGACCTGCTGCGCGTCGTCGGCGCCTGCCCGTTCCTCAGCGCCGTGAAGGCAGAGGCGCCTCCCACCGCGATGGCGATCGCCCGCATCGCGGCCGCCACCCCGGCGTCGGTCTTCGGCGGACTCGGCGGTCAGAGCCTGCTGGACGAGCTCGCCGCGGGCTCCGCGGGGGCGATGACGGGCTTCTCCGTGCCCGAGGCCCTCGTCGCCTGCGTCTCCGCCTGGCTGTCCGGCGACGAGGACGGCGCCCGCCGCACCTTCACGCCCTATCTGCCCCTGGTGAACTTCGAGCAGCAGCCGCGGATCGCGCTGGCGCTCCGCAAGGACCTCTTCACCCGCCGCGGCCTGTTCGCCGAGGGATCGGTGCGCCCGCCGGCGGCGCCGTTCCCCGCACAGCTCGCGCCGCTCGCGGTCGGGCACCTCGCCCGCGCCGAGGCGCTGCTCTCCGGCGGGGAGGCCTGACATGGACCTCGGACTGCAGGGACGCACCGCCTTCGTCTGCGCGTCGACGGCGGGCCTCGGCCGCGCCGTGGCCGAGGCCATCGGACACGAGGGCGCGAACGTCGTGGTCACCGGGCGCCGCGGCACGGAGGCCGCCGCGGTCGCGGCCGGGCTGCCCTCGGCGATCGGTCTCGAGGTCGACCTCCTCGACGCCGGCTCCCGGGCGCAGGCGGTCGCCGCCGCAGAGGAGGCGTTCGGCGTCATCGACATCCTCGTCGTGAACGGGCCGGGCCCGAAGGCCTCGCCGGCGGCGGACCTCTCCCCCTCCGACGCCGGAACCGCCTTCGCGCAGCTGTTCACCCCCGGGCACGACCTCGTCTCGCGGACGCTGCCCGGCATGCGGGAACGGGGCTGGGGACGGATCCTCGCGATCGGCTCGAGCGGGATCGCCGCTCCGCTCGAGAACCTGGCCTCGTCGAACCTCGGCCGCGCCGCCCTCGCCGGCTACCTCAAGACGCTCGCCGCCGAGGTCGCCCCCGACGGCGTCACCGTGAACCTCCTGCTGCCGGGACGCATCGCGACCGACCGGGTCGCCGCCCTCGACGCCGTGACGGCCGCACGCACGGGCGCGGACGTCGACGACGTGCGGCGGCGCTCGGAGCAGACCATCCCCGCGGGCCGCTACGGCGACCCCGCGGAGTTCGGCGCGGCCGGCGCGTTCCTGTGCAGCGCACCGGCCTCGTACATCACCGGCATCGCGCTGCGATGCGACGGCGGACTCGTCCGTTCGCTGTGAACCCCGGAAGGACACTCATGACCACCCCCGCAATCGCAAAGCACCTCATCGGCGGCGAACTCACCGGCGACGCCGTGAAGGAGCGCGGCAACCCCGCGCGCCCGGACGAGGTGGCGGTCCTCTCCCCCGCGGGAGACCTCGCCGACGCCGATGCCGCGATCTCCGCCGCCGTCGCCGCGCAGCCCGCCTGGGCCCGCACTCCGCTGCCCGCGCGCGGCGCGATCCTGCTCAAGGCCGCCGAGATCCTGCGCGAGCGCACCCCGCAGATCGCCGCCGACCTCGTCCGCGAGGAGGGCAAGACGATCGCCGAGGCCACGGGCGAGGTGGGGCGTGCGATCGGCGTGCTGCAGTTCTTCGGATCGCTCGGCTGGGCGGCCACCGGAAGCATCTACGCGAGCTCGATCCCCGGCACCACCGTCACCACACGGCGCGAGCCCATCGGCGTAGTCGGCCTCATCACACCGTGGAACTTCCCGATCGCGATCCCCGCGTGGAAGACCGCCCCCGCTCTGATCAGCGGCAACGCGGTGGTCATGAAGCCCGCCGAGCTCACGCCGATGTCGGCCACGCACCTCGCGGTCGCGCTGCACGAGGCCGGGCTGCCCGACGGGGTCTTCAACGTGGTGCACGGAAGCGGCCGGGTGGTGGGCGATGCGATCGCCCGCGACCCCCGCGTCGGCGCACTGTCCTTCACCGGGTCGACCGCGGTCGGGCTGGGCCTGGAGAAGACCCTGCAGTCACGTCGTGCGCGCGTGCAGCTCGAGATGGGCGGCAAGAACGGTGTGCTCGTGGTCGACGACGCCGACGCACGCCGCGCGGCGCAGGTGGTCGCGGCGGGCGGCTTCGCGCTGACCGGGCAGGCGTGCACCGCAACCTCGCGCGTGTACGTGACGCCGGGCATCCGCGAGACGTTCCTCGCCGAGCTCGCCGACCTCGCTCGCGCCTACATCCCGGGCGACGGCCTCGACGCCGCGACGACGATGGGCCCGGTCGTGAGCGAGGACCAGCTGCGGCGCGACGTGTCCGCCGTGCAGGAGGCACTCGACGGGGGCGCCCGGCTGCTCACCGGGGCCGCGGAGGCCGACGGCCTGCGCTTCGCGCCCGTGGTCGCCGTCGACGTGGCGCACACCGCGCCGATCGCGACCGAGGAGATCTTCGGCCCGGTGGTCGCGGTGGTCGACGTCCCCGACTACGAGGCGGGCCTCGCCGCGCTCAACGACTCGCCGTACGGCCTCACCGCCGGCATCTGCACGACGAGCCTGACGCACGCCTCCGACTTCGCCGATCGCGTGCAGGCGGGCGTCGTGAAGGTCAACCGTCCCACCTCGGGCCTCGATCTGCACGTGCCGTTCGGGGGTGTGAAGGAGTCGTCGTCGAACACCTTCCGCGAGCAGGGGCACACCGCCACCCAGTTCTACACGTGGGAGAAGACCACGTACACCGGGGTGGAGTGAGCACGATGGAGCCGCTGACCCCCGCCGACCACGAGCTGGTGCAGGCCGCATCCGCCCTGCTGCTCCGCGCCTACGACGCCCGTGACCACCGGGTCGCCGCCGCGGTGCGGGGGGCCACGGGCGAGGTGCACCTGGGGCTGCATCTCGCCTCCGATCGCGTGAACGTCTGCGCCGAGCCCAGTGCGGTCGCGAACGCCCGGATCGCCGGTGAGACCGCGCTCGAGACGATCGTGTCGGTGGGGATGGACGCCGCGGGCGCCCCGCGGGTGATCAACCCCTGCGGCGTCTGCCGCGAGCTCGTGCCGCACTACGGCGAGGACATCCGCGTGATCGTGGACGACGCCGGGGAGATCGGCGTCGTCGCGCCGTCCGCGCTCCTGCCGATCCCCTGGGTGCGCGCGCAGCCGTACGACTCCTGAGACCTCCGGAGGGAGGGATGCCGCTCGGAGGCTCTTCCGAGCGGCATCCCCTACCGTGGGTGCCATGCGCCTGATCTCCTCCGCCGACCCCGACCGCTGGACCCCGGTGACCGGTTCGCTGGGGTGGAAGGGACGCCGCCAGCGCAAGGCCGCGATCCGGATGCTGCTGACCCGGGCGAACGGCGGGTTCGGCGCCTCGCCTCGTGCCGGCTCGGGCTTCGGAGCCTGGGTCGCGAGTCAGGCCGCGCCCTTCGCGATGCGCAAGGCCGACGGGCGCGTGCTGGCCTGGACGTGGAAGGCCGATCCCGAGCTGATCGTCGCGATCGCGACCGCCCAGGAGCTCACGCCGCAGCTGCGGATGGCGCGGGCGTCGATGCCCATGGAGTACGACGACACCGAGGAGTTCCGCACCGCGCTCGGCGTCGGGGAGAAGCTGCTCATGGCGATCCCGCCGAGTCCGGGGGCGCCGCCGTTCGCGACCTACACCTGGGACACCGGCACGCATCTCGTGACGCTCACCGCCGTGTGCGGCGACCGGGAGCGCTTCGGCACGGTGGAGGGCGCGCTCGACGACCTGGCGCGCAGCATCCGCATCGCCGACGACCTGACGTCCGGCGAGTCGACGGTGCTGCGCCTCCCACCCGCCTGACCCCTCCCACACCCCCGCGCGTCCCCCCTCCCACGCCCCTGCGCGTCTATTCGTCGCAAAGTCCCGTTATCCGGGGCGGATAACGGGACTTTGCGACGAATAGACGGGACGGGACGGATCGGGACGGGACGGATCGGGACGGGGCGGGGCGGGGCGGGATCCCGGGGGCCGGACGGAGGGCGACGAGGCGGCATCCGAGTGCCACAATGTCGCCATGGCAACCGAACGGGAACTCCCGGCATCGCGGAAGACGCTGCACGCCGAGGGCAAGGCTCGGCGGAGGAGCACCCCGCGGTCGGCGCTCGCGATCCACGCTGACGGGCCGCGGGACCCGCTCGGCATCCTCGAGCGGCAGAACGCCGCGCGGCTGCCCGACCTCGTCCCGCTGCGCCGCGAGCGGATGTCGGCCAGCCCGTTCGCCTTCTACCGGGGCACGGCCGCGCTCATGGCCGCGGACCTCGCAGATGCCCCGCACAGCGGCATCCTCGTCGCGTCCTGCGGCGACGCGCACGTGTCGAACTTCGGCTTCTACGCCTCCCCCGAGCGCGAACTGGTCTTCGACCTCAACGACTTCGACGAGGCCGCCTGGGCGCCGTGGGAGTGGGACGTCAAGAGGCTCGTGACCAGCGTGATCATCGGCGGACGGGCGACCTCGCGCGCCGATGAGGTGGTGCACACCGCGGCGCGCACGGCGATCTCGACGTACGTCCGCGGCATGCGTGCGGTGCTGCGACTCAGCCCGACGGAGCGCTACTTCACGCATTTCAACGTGAGGTCGTCCCGCGCCTCGCTCGACCCGGCGTCGCAGAAGGCCATCCGCCGCTCCGTGAAGCAAGCGCAGAAACGCACCGGAGAGCGGGCCGTCCAGCGTCTCACGGAGGTCGGCGACGACGGGCACCGGCGCTTCGTGCACTCTCCGCCGACCATGGGGCCGGTGCCCGACGAGATGCGCGCCTTCGTGCACCGCCAGCTCGACGCCTTCCGGGCATCCGCCACCCCCGACGTGCGTCTGCTGCTCGAGCACTACGACATCGCCGACGTCGCGCGCCGGGTGGTCGGCGTCGGCAGCGTGGGAACCCGCTGCTACCTGGCGCTGCTCGAGGACGGTGACGGCAGCACGCTGCTCATGCAGCCCAAGGAAGCGGCGGCGAGCGTGCTGGTCGAGTACGGACGGATGCCGCAGCCCGAGCATCTGCGCCAAGGGGTCGAGGCCGACGGCGAAGGCGCGAGGGTGGTGGCGATGCAGCGGATCCTGCAAGCCCTGTCCGATCCTTTCCTCGGACACCTCCGCAGCCCGGACGCCGACTTCTACGTGCGGCAGTTCCATGACATGAAGGGCGGGATCGAGGTGGAGGAGCTCGACGACCAGGCCTTCGCCACGTATGCGCAGGCGTGCGCGGCGGTGCTGGCCCGGGCGCACAGCCAGTCCCCCGGAGCATCGCGCGTGGTCGGCTACGTCGGCGACGGGGTCGCCGCGACCGAGGCGCTCCTCACCTGGTCGTACGAGTACGCCGAGGTCTCCGCCCGCGACTTCGAGGCCTTCCTCGCCGCCTGACGGCCCCCTCCCCTTCCCGTCTATTCGTCGCAAAGTGCCGGAATCCGGGCCGGATAGCGGGACTTTGCGACGAATAGACGGAGCCCGAGGCCAGAGGGCGACGCGACGGGTCCAGGCCGGACGGGAACGGAGAGCCAGGGCTCAGGCCGTGCGGAGTGCGGAGCGGATCCGGCGGACGGCCTCCCAGGGCGTCTCTGAGACGTGGCGCGCCGTGAGGCGGATCACCGTCCATCCTGCCTCCGCGTACGCCTGGTACTTGTCCACGTCGCGCTGCAGCTGCGGCCTCGTGAGGTGTCCGTCGCTCTCGTACTCGATCGCGATACGTCGATCCGGATAGGCGAGCTCACTGCATCCGATGAAGCGACCGCGACGGTCGTACACGTCGTGGTCGAGCTCCGGCTCCGGCAGCCCGGCGTCGCGGATCAGCAGACGGATCCGCGACTCCGGTGCGGAGGAGGAGCCGTCGCGCGCCCACTCCAGGGCGAGGCGGAGCATCGGCGCGCCGGGCCGCCCCTTGCGCTCGGCGAAGCGGGCGAGCTCTTCGCGGGTCGCGAGCGCCGTCCCCTGGAGCATGCGGAATCCTCCGGGCATCCGCGGCGTCCGCAGCACCCGGTCGGCGGCGACGGTCAGCGCGTCCATGCCGAGCAGACCGCCCAGGGTGGCCCAGGTGCTCGCGGGGTCGGTCACGCGGAACCCGTCCTTCACCGAGACGGCGACGTACCCCTCGCTGTGCTGATGCCCGACGACACCCGGGCGTCGCGGTGTGCGGGCGGGGCGCGGCATCCCGACGTGCAGCTCGCGCCACTCCCGTGCGGGCAGCGGGATCTCCCACAGCAGGGCGGCGGAGGGACCGCAGAAGTAGGCGCTCGGCGACAGCACCGGATGCAGTTCCCGCATGGAGCGGATGTGGTCGCGGCGACGCCGATCCCAGACGCTCTCCCTCTCGTCCGTCGCATCGGGCCCGGCCGAGGAGCGCACGCCGTGATGAGGACGTGCGAGGTCGCCCCGGAACAGACGCCCCCGGGGCACTCCGCCCGCGAGGGCGTCCTGCACGCGGAACACTTCCGGTGCGTCCTCGGGGAGCGGTGCGGGTCGGCGAACCATGCGCACCAACCTGCCGTATGGCCCGCACCCCGTCCCGCTTATCCACAGGAAGGCCCCCTCCGCTCCGTCTATTCGTCGCAAAGTGCCGGAATCCGGGCCGGATAACGGGACTTTGCGACGAATAGACGGGGAAGGAGGAGGCGCGGGAAAGGAGGAGACGTCAGACGGAGACGTCGCCGACCAGGTGCACCTGGATGCCCATGCCCGCGAACATCGCCGCCTTCGCGATCAGCGCCTTGTCGGCCGTCTCGGCGTCGGGAGCGTAGACCAGCTGCGCGTGGTTCGCCTTGTGGCGGGCCATGAACTGATCGCGCGTCTGGCCGTGCAGCACCACGTGGGCGATCGGCCACTCGGGGTTCGTCTCCGACTTGCGGCGCTGCGTCTCCTCCTCGGGGAGCTCGACGACCGTTCCGCGGAAGATGTCGGCGTGCAGCACGCCCTCGGCGATGTACACGCGCGACAGCACGATCTCACCGGGCTTCGAGACGCCGTTGATCGTGGCGCCTCCCGCCGGGAAGAACACGTGCCCCTGACGCCAGCCCTCGGCGTTCTGCCATCCGCCCAGGTGCGATGCGGGCACCGAACCGGAGATCTCGTACACCCAGACGAACTGCCCGTCGTACTCCTCGCCCCAGCGCACGTCGTGGAGGGTGTTGTCGGGGACCAGGCCCATCGCGCGCCACACGCGATCGGTGACGAGCGCGTCGAGCGCGACGCCCTCGTCGGCCTCGTTGAAGTGCGGGAACGCCTTGCCCTCGTGCAGCACGCGCGCGCCGTCGCGGCTGGTCACCGGCGGGCGCTCGGTGGAGTTGAGGATGCCCTCCGCGAGGTCGGACGCCGGCACGAGGTCCTTCAGACCCTGCTGGTACTGGATGCCGACCGCGTCGAGCCCGAAGTCGTCGGCGATGCGCATCGCGGCGATGTACATCTTCATCTGCCACTGCACCTGCTCGCGGGTGAGCTCGGTGGTCGCGTCCTCGCCGTACTTGAAGGTCATCCCGTGGTCGATCAGCCAGTCGTAGGCCGCGTTCGCCTCGTCCTCCCCGACGTTCAGCATCTCGGCGTAGAGGGCGGACTGCGAGAGGCGCTCCTTGTAGATGCCGGTCTTGTTGAGCAGCTCGTCGTCGAAGATCGCGTTGTACATGCCCATGCAGCCCTCGTCGAACACGCCGATGATGGCCTTGTCGGCGAGCAGCTCCGCGGCGAGCGCCTCGCCCAGCTCCTTCTCCGGGGAGTCGGGGAGCGCGGGGAGGTCGCGCACGTGGGAGGCGTCGTGGGTGATGCTCCCCGTGTCGATCCACTCCTTGATGCCGGCCTTGAACCAGTCGTCGGTGAAGTCGACCGACCAGATCGTGGAGTACGGCTTGTCCATCTTGGTCAGGCCCGCGTTGAGGCCGAGGAGGCCGACGAGTCCGGGCCAGTCGGGGGCGAAGTTCGCGGTGGTGAGGATCGGGCCGCGGTGGGTGCGGAGCCCGGCGAGAACGTGGTGCGAGTACTGCCAGTTCGCGGTCGCCACGACCAGCGGCACGTCCTCGGGGATGTTCTTGAACACCTCCATGCCCATCCGCTGGCTGCGGATGTAGCCGTGTCCGCTGACGGGGTCGACGCCGAACGGGCGGACGACCTTCCAGCCGAGCTCCTCGAACGCCCGGGTGACGGCGGCCTCGGTGGCGGCCTGGACGGGCCATCCGGCGATGTTCGCCGACTCGCGCAGGTCGCCCGAGGTGATCAGGTAGACCGTGTTCGGTGCGGCCGCGGGGCGGCTCACCGGGGTCGGGAGGGTGTACGTCATGGTTGTGCTCCTTCGTGCGAGCGGATGGTCTGGGTCTGGGTCGGTGCGGTGGCGCCGGCGGTGTGCGCGTCGCCGGCGGTGAGACGGATGCCTCCGCCGAGGCTCCTGCCGCGCAGCAGCAGGTCGTCGAGCTCGAGCTCGCCGCCGTCGAGGCGCAGGGTGAGGACGTCGCCGTCGATCTCGGCGCGTCCCCAGCCGGAGCCGGTGGTGAAGAGGAAGGACTGCGCTCCGGGGAACGCGGGATCGAACGACAGGGTGCGCGACGGTGCATCCCACTGCGCGCCGCTCGCCGCGATCAGCAGCGCCCACGATGCGAGCGAGCGCGCATAGTGGTTGCCGCACTCGATCTCGTTCCACGGGCTGCGGTGCACGCCGTCGTACCGGGCGCGCAGCGCGCGCTCGACGCGCAGCGCCTCTTCGGCGCGTCCGGCGAAGAGCAGCGACGCGGCGACCTGGTGCTCGACGCCCGTCCACACCTCGTCCGAGTAGACGAACGGGATGGCGGGGCGGCCGCCCCGCGGCCAGGACGCCAGCAGCAGCCCGCCCTCGTCGTTCAGCGCGTACACGCGCTGGGTGCTCTCGTGGGCGGAGAGGTCGTCGCGGTGGTTGTGCCGCACGATCGCGGCGAGCGCCGACTCGACGTGCTCGGCGGGCAGCAGGGCCCCGAGTCCGTTGAGGTAGCCGTGGAACTGTCCGAGCAGCTGGTCGGACAGCACGCCGTCGCCGTACTGGTAGCGGTGCGCGTCGAGGTCGTCGATCACCTGGCGGTAGTACTCGCCGTTCCAGAGCTCGGCATCCATCGCGGCGGCGACGTGGTCGGCGCGGGCGCCCCATTCCGCGGCGCGCGACTCCTCGCCCAGGTGCGCGGCCATGCGCGCTCCGGCACGCAACGCCGCGAGGTACATGCCGTTCGCGAGGGGGTCGATGCCGTGGAACTCGATGTCGTAGGTGTTGTGCAGCTCCCCGTCGAGCAGGCCGTCGCCGTCGCGGTCCCACTCCCTCGCGGCGAAGTCGAGCGTGCGCACGGCGGCCGGCCACAGCTCGCGCAGGAAGTCGTCGTCGCCGGAGAACCGCCATTCGCGGTGCAGCCGCAGGAACGTGCCGAGCTGCCCGTCGACGGCGGGGCCGATGAACCAGGAAGGCGCCCCGAACACGCGGTTGCCGCGGAACTTCTGCGCCCCCGCCTCATCGGTCTCGAGCAGGAACTCGGGACGGCGCGCGCTGCGCTCCAGCGAGGGGAACAGCCACGCCGCGGTCTGCGCGTACGACCAGACGTGCGTGCAGGTGCCTTCGCACGAGCCGCCGTGGTCGAACGAGCCCTCCCAGGCCGCGAAGACCGGCCCCTCGCCCAGCTCGGGCGTCGGCGACTGCACGACGAAACAGGTCGTCGATCGCAGAGCGGCCACGTTCGCGCCGATCGCGTCGACGAGCACCGGATCGAGCGTGCCGCCGTAGAGCGCCTCGACGAAGGCGTCGGTCGCCCCTTCGAGCGCAGGCAGCTCGCGGTGCAGGTGCGCCGCCGCCGCCCAGGCGTCCGGCCACAGCACCGCGTAGCGGTTGCGGACGGCCGCCGCCGGAGCGTCGTCCATGATGATGTGGCCGCGCCAGCCGCGGAGGCGGTTCGGGAAGCTCCAGGACAGCACGAACTCGAAGTCGCGCGACTCCCCGGGGGCGAGCGTGTGCACGATGCCGAGGGAGCCGGTGCGCAGCCGCGGCAGCTTCGCCAGCATCTCCTCCTCGCTCAGCGGCGGGGCGTCGGGGTCGGCGTCCTTCTCGGCGAACAGGCCGCGGGGCTTGTCCTCGAGCGTGAGCCGCGGCTCGGGCTGCAGCAGCCCGTCCTCCGAGAAGTCGCTCCAGAACATCCGGGGCCCGTCGGGCCAGTAGCTCGTGACCCACTGCGGCTTCACGGTCACGTGCTCATCGGTGGTGGTGAGGCTCATGGTGCCGTAGCCGAGGTCGTCCGCGGGGAGGTCGATCCCGAAGTCGAGGCCCCGGACGCCGTCCTCGTCGCGCCAGCGCACGGTCTGCATCCCGCGGATGCCCCAGGGCGCATCGGGCCCGGGGTCGCCGCGCCCGGCGGTGTGCGTCAGGCTTCCCGCGACCGTGACCGCGACCGCGACGGTGCCGGGGTTGGTCACGCGGTAGCGCAGTACCGCGGCGGGGATGCCCGACTCGTCGGCGTCGAGGGGCACGAGCGGGGTGAAGGCGTGCAGCGACACCTCGACGGGCAGCACGTCGTCGGTGAAGTCGATGTCGACCACCGGGTACTCGCCGTGCATGGTGGCCCCGGCGAGGCGCGGGAGGCCGGCGAGGTCGTCGAAGGAATAGCCGGCATCCCAGTCGTGGCGTCCGGTGAGCCGCGCCTCCAGCACGCGCGACACCGGCGAGCCGCCCTCGGGCGCGGCGTGGATCGCGAAGAAGGAGCGCGGGTTGCGGCGTCCCTTGTCGGGGAGGTTCTCGAGTTCCCAGTCGCGCAGCTCGCCCCGGGCGCCGAGCGACACGTTGCCGGTGCCGACTCCTCCGAGCAGGAACGCGGCACGCTCGGAGGTGTGCGGGATGGCGCGGGCGCGGCGGGTCATCGGGCGTCCTTCTGGATCTCGGCGAGCTCGTGGACGACGTCCCTGGTGCCGGCGTAGAGCCGCACGTAGCGATCGAACAGCGCGTCGTAGAGCGGGGCGACGGACGGGTCGGGCACGATCCGCTCGGTGACCGGGTTCCACTCCGAGATCTCGGGCGCTGCGCCCTCGGCGACCGCGCGGGCGGCGAGGAAGGCGGCGCCGTAGCTCGCGCCGATGGTGGCGGCGGGCACCTCCTGCACCAGCCCCGTGACGTCGGAGACGACCTGCAGCCAGAGCCGGCCCTGCGTCCCCCCGCCGACGGCGACGATCCGCCGGATGTCCGCGCCGGCGGCCCGCATGGTCTCGACGTTGTGCCGCACGCCGAGCGCGGTGGCCTCGAGAGCGGCGCGGTAGAGGTCGCCGCGACCGTGCTCGAGCGTGAGCCCGGCGATCACGCCGCGGGCGTCCGGGTCCTGGATGGGCGTCCGCTCCCCGGCGAAGTAGGGCAGCACGAGCAGACCCCTGGCCCCGGCGCCGGATGCCGCGGCCTCGGCGAGCAGCTCGGGGTAGTCCGAGCCGGTGAGGTCCTTGAGCCACGCGGTGAGGGCTCCCGAGGTCGAGAGCCCGCCGGCGAGGTTGCGGGTGCCGGCGAAGGCGCCGGCGGTGGTCCACATCGAGGGCGTGCGCAGCGTCTCGACACCGGTGGCGATGAGGAACATCGTGGTGCCGTACATCAGCATGAGGTCGCCGACCTCATGGGCGCCCACGCTGACGGCCTCGGTCCAGGCGTCGATCGTGCCGGCGATCACCGGCGTGCCGACCGGGATACCGGTGAGCCCGGCGGCCTCGGTGGTCACCGTGCCGGCGATCTCGTCGGCCCAGAGCAGCGGAGGCCGCGCGATCGTCCCGGCGTAGCGCTGCCACCATTCGTCGTGCCAGGTCTCGCGCTCGATGTCATAGAGCGGCGAGGTCTGACTGGCCGACTGGTGGTCGAGCACGTAGGCGCCGGTGAGGCGGCGGGCGAGCCAGGAGGCGGGCATGAAGAGCCGCCGTGCGCGGGCGAACGCCTCCGGCTCCTCATCGGCGACCCAGGCGATCTTCGCGCCGCCGGCCTGCGATGTGAGCGTCGATCCGCCGACGCGGGTGATCTCCTCGGCGCCGAGCTCCTCGGTCATCCGCGCGATCTGCGCCGTGGAGCGGGTGTCGACGCCGTAGAGGATCGCGGGCCGCACGGGCTCGTCGTCCTCGTCGGCGAGCAGCACGCAGGGGCCCATGCCGCTCACGCCGACGCCGACGACCTCGGCGTCGGGCTGCGCGGCGAGCAGCTCACGGGCGATCTCGACGAACTCGTCCCACCAGATCCGGCCGTCCATCTCGACCCACCCGGTGTGCGGCCGGGAGACCTCGTGGGCACGGGTGGCGGTCTGCAGGATCGTGCCGTCCTCGGCGGCGAGCACGCCCTTGCTGCTCGATGTGCCGATGTCCACCCCGAGGGTGCAGCGCATGTCGTCCTCCTTGACCGGAACCTTGCTCCCACAGCGTAGACGAAATCGATTTCATGCCGCAAGCGCCGACACGCCCGATTTCTGCGTCGATCCCCGGGAAACCGGGGCGCACCGCGGCATCGGCGGTTTCAGGCCGTCGCCGCTCCCGGACTCAGCGCCGGGGTCGGGCGGCCTGCACCTCGTTGCGCAGCACGACGGTGCGCGACGGCTGCACGTCTCCGCGGATGCGCTCGAGCAGCATCCGCGCCGCCGTGACGCCCATGTGCCGCGCCGGCAGCCGCACCACCGTGACCGCGCTCGGCGAGAGCGTCGTGAACGGAAGCGACCCGACCACCGCGACCCCGATCCGGGGCGGCGTCAGATCGTGCTCGGTGAGCACCTGGATCGCGCCGACGCCGATGAGGTTGTTGCCGGCGACGACGGCGTCCGGCGGCTCGGGCAGTGCGAGCAGCTCCTCCATGACCTCGCGGCCGCCGTCCACCCGGAACGACGAGAAGCGCAGCAGGTCCTCCGGCACCGGCACCCCGGCGTCGCGGTGGGCGAGGCGCCACCCGTCGGCGCGGTCCGCGGCGGTCTCGATGTTCTCCGGGCCGCCGATGTAGGCCACGCGGTGAGAGGTCTCGAGCAGGTGCGCGGTGGCGCTGCGCCCGGCGTCGCGGTTGGACATCACGACGCCGTCGATGTCGTATCCGGTGCTGCGGTCGACCGCGACCACCGGACGCCCGGTCTTCAGGATCTCGTCGAGGTTGCTGTGGTCGGACGCGGCGGCGAGGATCACGCCGGACATGTTCTCGGCCATCGCGATGCGCAGGTAGGTGGACTCCTTCTCGATCTGCGAGTCGGAGTTGCAGAGCACGACGGAGTAGCCGGCCTCGCTCGCGACGTCCTCGACGCCGCGGGCCATCTCGGTGAAGTACGGGTTCTCGATGTCGGGGATCACCAGCGCGATCACCTCGGAGCTCTGCCGGCGCAGCGTGCGGGCCGCGCGGTTCGGCGTGAAGTCGAGCTGCTTGGCCGCATTGCGCACCGCGACGATCTTGGCCTCGGAGACCCCGACCCCGTTGAACACGCGCGACACCGTCGCCGGCGACACCCCGGCGAGCTGTGCGACGTCGTAGATCGTGGCCACGTGTTTCCTCACGGCTTGTACTGTCAGCACACACTACCGTGTTGAAATCGATTGCAACATCCCGGCGTTCCCGGTACTGTGACGGAACACCCACCCACGCCGACACGAGGAAGTGCGCATGCCCGACCTGAACTCGATCGCCGCCCTGCGCCAGGTGCAGACCCGGTCGATCTCCCCCGAGAACTTCGACGGAGCGGTCGGCGGAGGCGGAAAGGCCACCGAGGGCACCGGCGCCGACTGCGCCCGCGACCTCGGCCCCGGCTGGAAGATCTCCCCCAGCGTCGACATCAAGGCCGGCGAGACCTTCGAGCTGGCGTCGATCGCCGGCGCCGGAAAGATCACGCACATCTGGATCACCACCCACACCGACAACTGGCGCACCCTCATCCTGCGGGCGTTCTGGGACGGCGCCGAGGAGCCGGCCGTCGAGGTGCCCTACGGAGACTTCTTCTGCAACGGCTGGGGCGTCTTCGCCCAGGTGAACTCGCAGGCGATCGCCGCCAACCCGCACGGCGGCTTCAACTCGTACTGGCCGATGCCGTTCCGCGACGGCGCCCGCCTCACGATCGAGAACACCTCGGTCGTCGACGTGCGCGTCTACTACCAGGTGACCTACGAGACCGGCGGCGACTACTCGAACGACGGCTACTTCCACGCGCAGTGGCGCCGCTCGAACCCGCTCGAGGACCTCGCCCCGCACGTGATCCTCGAGGGCATCGAGGGACAGGGCCAGTACGTCGGCACCTACATCGCCTGGGGCGTGAACTCCAACGGCTGGTGGGGCGAGGGCGAGATCAAGTTCTATCTCGACGACGACACCGACTACCCGACGATCTGCGGCACGGGCACCGAGGACTACTTCGGCGGCGCCTGGAACTTCGACATCCCCGGGCAGGGCTACACGGCGTTCTCGACCCCCTACCTCGGCATGCCGCAGGTGATCCGCCCCGACGGCCTGTACGTCAGCCAGCAGCGCTTCGGCATGTACCGCTGGCACCTGCAGGACCCGATCCGCTTCTCCACCGGCATACCCAAGGTCGACATCCAGGCCCTCGGGTGGCGCAGCGGCTGGCGCTATCTCCCCCTGCGCGACGACATCGCCTCCACCGCGATGTTCTACCTCGACCGGCCGACCGCGCGCCGGCCGAAGTCGCCGAGCGCCGACGACATGGAGGTACACCTAGGGACGGCACCGGTGCCCGACCTCGGATCCACTCCTCCCCGCGAGCCGCGGAGCTGACGATGGCGCACGCGACCTACCCGGATCTCGCCGGACGTCTCGTCGTCGTCACCGGCGGCGGCCGCGGGATCGGCCTCGCCACCGTGCGGCGCTTCCTCGCGCAGGGCTGCCGCGTCGTCGTGCTCGATCTCGCGATGAGCGTCGGCGAGGTCGCGGCTCCCGACGCCGCGGGCTGGCAGCACGTCACCGGCGAGGTCGAGCTCGACTTCGTGCGGACCGACGTGACGGATCCCGACGCGGTCGCCGCCGTGGCATCCGAGCTCGCCGTACGCCACGGCGCACCCGACGTGGTGCTCAACGCCGCCGGGATCGTGCGTTCCGCGAGCGCCGAGGACATGACGTTCGACGAGTGGCGCCAGGTGATCGACATCAACCTCACCGGGACGTTCCTCGTGGCGCAGGCCTTCGGGCGCCTCATGCTCTCCACCGGACGGGGATCGATCGTCAACATCGCGTCGATGAGCGGCGTGATCAGCAACTACCCGCAGAAGCAGTCGAGCTACAACGCGTCGAAGGCCGGGGTCGCGCACCTCACCAGGACGCTCGCGGGCGAGTGGGCGGGCCGCGGCGTGCGCGTCAACGCCGTCTCCCCGGGATACATCGCCACCGAGCTGACCGCCCCGCTGATGGAGCAGAACCCGGAGTGGACCGCAGCGTGGCTGGAGCGCACACCCCTGGGGCGGGTCGGCACGCCCGACGAGGTCGCCTCGGTGATCCTCTTCCTCGCCTCCGACGAATCCCGGTTCATGACCGGCTCGGACGTGGTCGCCGATGGCGGATACACCGTCTGGTGATCCGAGACGGCGCCTCGCGGTCGCCGCGGCGCTGCTCGCCGGCGCGCTGCTGACGTCCGGCTGCGGGGCCTCCACGCCGATCGCGTCGGCGAGCGTCGCCGACGCACCGACGGCGATCGGCGTGTCCGACGGCGACCTCTGGCCGAGCTGCTGGTCGGACGACGGCGCCCTGTATGCGGCGAACGGCGACGGTGCAGGGTTCGGCAGCGTGACGAGCGACATCGTGATGAACAGGATCACCGGCTCCCCGGCGTCCGACGACCTGTCCGGGGAGGCGCTCGCGACGGGCGACGGGCTGGGGCGGGTGTGGACGGCCGAACCGGGGTTCACCCGCAAGCCCACCGGGATGCTGTGCGTCGGCGGCACACTCTATCTCGCCGTGCAGGACCTCGCCGCCGACTTCGACCGCGCACCGGCGGCGACCATCGCCCGCAGCGACGACCACGGCAGGACCTGGACCTGGGACCCGGAGGCGCCGATGTTCGACGACGGCGTCTTCACCACGGTCTGGTTCGCCGACTACGGGAAGGATGCCGAGCGGCGGCCCGACGAGCGGTACGTCTACGCCTACGGGCTCGACGGCAACTGGCGGGACTCCTTCACCGATGCGGCGACCGACCCCACGGCGCTGTTCCTCGCCCGGGTGCCCGTCGCCTCGGTGCAGGACGCCGCGACCTGGGAGTTCTTCGCGGGGAGTCCGGGCGACGCCGAGCCCTCCTGGACGAAGGACATCGCCCGGAAGCGCCCCGTCCTCGTCGACGAGCGGCGCGTGCACGACCTCAGCGTGCTGTCGCAGGGCGGGGTGACGTACCTGCCGAAGCACGACCGTTACGTCTACACGTCGTGGACCGAGTACACCTTCGAGTTCTACCAGTCGCCGACGCCGTGGGGCCCGTGGAAGCCCTTCCTCTCCGAGGACTTCGGCGTCTACCCGTGGACCGCCGAACGCCTGGGCGGGTATGCGACGACGATCCCCTCGAAGTTCGTCTCGGACGACGAGAGGACGGCCTGGGTGCAGTCGAACGTGTGCCCGTGCGCCCCGGCGGGTGTGACCTCCTACTGGTTCGGGCTGAGGAGGATGACGCTCGCCGACGGGTGAGCGCCGCGACAGACCTCGTCGCCGTCCGGGCGACGCTGAGAAAGGAGAGGGCAATGAGGCCCTTCACACGGATCGCCGCCGGCGCGGCGATCGCCTCCCTCGCCGCCGTCGCGTTCGCGGCGACCGGCGCCCCGCCGCCGCCGGCTGAGGCGACGACCGCACGCACACCGTCCACCGTCGTCGAGAAGCTGACCGGCCCCGACGCCCCCAACAACACATGGGGACGCTGGGACATCAAGGCCACCGACCTCGGCATCATGTGGGATGACGGCGCCGGTCACGTGCTCACCGCGTTCGGCGACACGTTCGGCAACTCCTGGACGGGGCCCGGCGGCGGCGCGCCGCCGAATGGCAACTGGCGCAGCAACGTGCTGGTCCGCTCGAGCGACACCGACCTGTCCGACGGGATGCTCTTCGACTGGGCGGCGCAGGGCCCGCAGGGCATCGCGCGTCAGATCATCCCGTCGAAGAAGATCAACGGCGACGAGATCACGACCATCCCCACCACCGGGATCTCGGTCGGGAAGCGCCAGTACCTCGGATTCATGTCGGTGAAGCAGTGGGGCCCTCCGGGGGTGTGGGACACCAACCGGGCGGGCATCGCGTACTCCGACGACGGCGGCGCGACCTGGACCGTGTCGAAGACGACGTGGGAGAACCCCGACGGCGACGATCCGTTCCAGATGCAGGCCTGGGTGCGGAAGGGCGGCACGATCTACGTCTTCGGCACGCAGAACGGCCGCAACGGCCCCGCGTCGGTCGCGAAGGTGCCGGCGGGCAAGCTGCTCGACAAGGGCTCGTACCGCTACTGGGACGGGAAGAAGTGGAGCAAGAAGGAGTCCGACGCGGTCGCCGTGATGGATGCGCCGATGAGCGAGATGTCGGTGCAGTACGACGAGTACAGCAAGCGCTTCCTGATGATGACGCTCTCGGGCGAGGACATCGTCATGCGCACCGCGAAGAGCCCCGAGGGGCCGTGGACGGCACCGCAGACCGTGGCCAGCTCGACCGACTATCCGGCGCTCTACGGCGGCTACTTCCACCCCTGGAGCAAGAACGGCGAGATCTACTTCACGATGTCGCAATGGAATCCGTACAACGTCTACCTGATGCGACTGCGGATCGACCGCGACGGCCGGATCGTCGACCCCAACCTCATCGTCGACGCGAGCTTCGAGCGGTCGGCGACGCTGGGCGACGGGACCGGCGGCACCTGGGGGGCGAAGCCGAACTCGGGCATCGACACCGCCCCGGCCGCCGGGTTCACCGGGGATCGCCGCGTCTTCGTGCGATACAACAACGGCTGGCGGGACGTCTGGCAGGACGTCGCCGTGCAGCCGAAGACGAAGTACCGGCTCAGCGGCTTCCTGCGCACGTCCGTCAACAGCGACAACGGGTTCTTCGGCGCCCGCACGCTCGACGGCACCGTGATCGGGGAGGCGAACTTCCACTCGGTCGGCGCCTGGACCCGCTTCACCGTCGACTTCGACAGCGGTGACCGCAGCGCCGTACAGGTCTTCGGCGGCGTCTGGACCAACAGCGGCGACATCTGGATGCAGCTCGACGACGTCTCGCTGACCCGGATCCCGTGATCGCCCGTCCGGCCCCCGCCCTCCGCGGACGGGGGCCGGGCTCAGGGGCCCGCGCCGTCGTCGCGCCACAGCGCCCAGAGACGGGCGTATACCCCGTCCGTCCGGACGAGTTCGTCGTGGGAGCCGAGCTCCACGACGCGTCCGCCGTCGACCACGGCGATGCGATCGGCGTCATAGGCGGTGTAGAGGCGGTGGGCGATCGCGATCACCGTCCGCCCCTGCACGGTGGCTGCGAGCGCGGCCTCGAGGTCTCGGGCGGCGCTCGGGTCCATCGCGGAGGTCGCCTCGTCGAGGATGATCGTGTGCGGATCGGCAAGGAGCACCCGCGCGAGGGCCAGCTGCTGCTCCTGCGCCCCGCTGAGCGGATGCCCTCCCGAGCCGACGACGGTGTCCCAACCCTCGTCGAGGGCTTCGACCCACTCCGCGGCGCCGATCCGTGAGAGCGCCTCCCGCACCTCGCCGTCGGCAGCGTCGATACGGCCGAGACGCACGTTCTCTCGCACGGTGGCGGCGAAGATGTGGCTCTCCTGCGCGACGAGGAGCACATGCCTCCGGCGTTCCGCGAGGCCGACCGCCGAGGCGTCGGCGCCGCCGATCAGGGCACGCCCCGAGGTCGGCCGGTCGATCCCGGCGAGCAGCCGCGCGATGGTCGACTTCCCGGCTCCGGAGGGACCGACCACGGCGAGGCGCTCACCCGGCACGATGCGCAGCGACACGTCGTGCACCACCGGATGACCGGCGCGGTAGGCGAAGGTCGCCTCACGGAGTTCGACCTCCGTCGACTGCGGGGGCGCGGCGCCCGTCGCCGGACGGTCCGCGACCTCGCTCACCCCGAGGAGCCTCGCGAAGGACACGAATCCCCGCTGCAGCTCGTCGGTCCATCCGATCAGCGCCTCCAGCGGCGAGACGAGAGCCGACGCGTAGAGCGTGACGGTCACCACCGTGCCGACCGTCACGTCCCCGCGGATCGCGAGCCAGCCGCCCCAGGCGAGAGACGCGAAGACGGGGATCGCGAAGGCGAGGTTCGACCACGGCAGCATGGTCTGACGGAGCCGGATGCGGCCGACGGCCGCCGCCCAATGCTGTGCGATCGCCGCATCCATCGAGCGCTCACGGGCCGCGCGCAGACTCAGCGCCTCGATCGCCCGCGAACCGCCCGCGGTCTCGTCCATCGAGGCGAAGATCGGTCCGAAGCTGTCGCCCATGCGCCGATAGACGCCGGGGGCGCGCTTCACGTACCAGCGCATCACCACGACCAGCAGCGGGACGGCGAGCAGATACACGGGCGCGATCAGCGGAGAGGCGATGGCGGCCGCGATGAGCGTCAGCACGACGGTGGCCGCCGCGATCAGCGACTCCGGGAGCGCACGCCGCACGGTCGCCGAGACCGCGCTGATGTCCTGCGTCGTCCGCGTCACGAGCTCACCCGTGCCGGCCGACTCCACGACGCCCATCGGCACGGCGAGCACGCTCGCCATGAAGTCCAGCCGCAGCCGCGCGAACACGTCCTCGCCGAGGGTCAGCGCGGTGCGGGTGGCGACGAGCACGAGCAGGCTCTGCGCGAGCACGCCGCCGACCATCACCGCACCGTAGGCGGCGACCTCGCCCGCCCCCGCCCCGGCGCGCAGCCGGTCGATCAGCATCCCCACCGCACGGGGCGGGATGAGCCCGGCGAGCGCGGAGGCACCGAAGACGACCACCACGGCGACGAACCGCATCCGGTGCATCCGCCAGATCGCCCGCAGCTCAGCACGCACACGCCCCGAGCCGGCGCGGGGCAGCGTCGTGCCCCGCGCCGCGGCGGTCTCCTCGCTCATGACACCCCCTCGGCGCGGAGCACCGCCCGGCGGTACCCGGCGTCGTGCTGCACGAGCTGCTCGTGCGTGCCCTCCGCGGTCACCGCAGACCCTTGGACGACGACCACACGATCCGCTCCGCTGAGCACGAGCGGGCTGGTGGTGACGATGAGCGTGGCAGCGCCACGGCGGTATGCCCGGATGCCGGCCGCCATGCGCTCCTCGGTCGACGCATCCACGGCGGAGGTCGGATCGTGCAGGACGAGGACCGGAGCCCCGGCCAGCAGCGCCCGCGCCGCGCCGAGCCGCTGCCGCTGCCCTCCGGAGAATTCCACGCCGCGCTCCCCCACGCGCACGTCGAGCCCGCCCTCGACGGCCGCCACGACGTCGGCGGCGTCGACCGCCTCCACCGCGGCCAGGACGGCCGCGTCGTCATGCCTCCCCCAGGGGTCGAGCAGCTCGCGCAGCGTGCCGCTGAACAGGAAGGGCACCGGATCGGAGACCACGACCCGGTCGCGGACGGATCGCACGCCGAGGTCGCTCAGCGCCGCGCCCTCGAGCAGCACCCGCGACCCGCCGTCGGGAACCAGCCGCCCCACGCGGTCGACGAACGCCCTGGCCTCCTGCGCATCGCGCAGCACCACGGCGAGCGTCTCTCCCCGGCGCACGGAGAGCCCGGTCGCCTCGTCGTGCAGCACGATCTCGCGAGCCCCTCTCCCCGCTCCGTCGGCTGCCCCCTCCGCCGGCCACAGGGGCTCGACGTCGAGCAGTTCGACGATCGCCCGGGAGGCGATCATGGCTCGCACCACGACGCGCATCACCTGGTTCAGCAGCGTCACCGGCATCACCATGAATCCGGCGTAGCCGTAGAACGCGACGAGCTCCCCCACCCGCAGCTCCCCGCGGGCCACCATCGTCCCGCCGATCCAGGTCAGGCCGACCACGAGCGCCCCTGCGACGAGCACACCGATCGCCTCGGCCAGCGACCACGGCAGCGCCACGCGCTTCTCCGCGTCGCGCGTCTGCTCGGAGCGTTCACGGAAGCGGGCGAGGAACCACTCCTCACCCCCGATGCCCCGGATCACGCGGAGCCCCCGCACGCTGTCGGTGGCGATCCCGTTCATCTTCGACGCCGCACCGCGCGCATCCTTCTGTCGCGAGCGGAGGAAGGACACCAGGAACAGCTGCAGCATCGAGAACACCGGGACGGCGATCATGACGAGCAGGCCGAGCAGCACCGAGTCGCGCAGCAGCAGCACCGAGACGGTGACGTAGGAGGCGACCGCCGACACGAGAGTGCCGACGTTGATCGGCACGTATCCGAGCCACCACGCGTCGTTCGACGCCATCGTGATGACGCTTCCCGCGCCCAGCTTCCGGTCGCCCGCGACCGTCACGCGTGCGGCGGCGTGCACGATGACCTGCTCCACCCGTGAGGTGGCGCGCTCGTAGTTGATCGACCCCGCCCTGTCCCGCAGCCCCTGGATCAGGGAGTGCTGCAGCTGCAGCCAGACCACCACGAGGAGCCAGCGCAGGAAGGCGCCGTAGTCGCCCGCGACCAGGCCCTCGTCCACGGCCCGCCCGATCGCCCACGGCGTGAGCGCCAGGCCGAGCAGCCAGACCACGTCGCAGACGACGCCCTGCAGGACGGTCGTCCATTGGCGGCGGAGGATCCACGCCAGGAGGCCGGCGGGCGTGACGCCCGCCGGCGGAGGCGCATACGGCTCGGGAAGCCGGATCATCCGACTCGGATCATACGAGCCCCTGCACCCGGAACTGCTCGGCGTGGTAGACGGCGTTCGTCGTGGTGTTCCACTGGCTCACGCTGAGATGCAGGTCCGACAGCGTCGACCCCGGGATGATGTAGCCGCCGTAGAGCTGCGCGACGTGCGTGGCGTCCTCGGCGCCCCAGTTGCCGCCGTACAGCAGCGTGGTCTTCTGCGCGGTGTAGAGGTTGTCCGTGGGGGTGTTCAGCACCATCGCGTCGATGCGGTACGACGCGGCGTTGAACCACACCAGGATCCACTTGCCGCCGAGCGGCCGCAGGCACATCTCGCCGAACTGGCCCGGCAGGACCTCGGTCGCGGGCTTGCCCCACCCCCACGATCCGTTCGCGAAACCCCACGGCTGATAGGCGGACAGCTGGGTCATCTGGTTCGAGGGCACGCGGTAGAGCACGATCCCCTTGTTGCGCTGGAAGCCGGTGCCGTAGATGTAGACGTAGCCGTCGCTCCCCTCGCCCCAGGTGATGCACTGGAAGCGCCCGCCCGCCATGTCGGCGGGGAACTTCAGTCCGGTGTGCTGCCAGGTGGCCCCGGAGTCGTCGCTCTTCCACAGCTCGGTCCAGCGCACCGTGCCGAAGGTCGGGCCGTTGACGATCGCATGCAGGTACATCCGCGAGCCGATCGTGATGACGTCCGACGGGATCACGGTCTGGAAGTAGTCGTCGTGCGGGTAGTACCAGAGCTGAGGCGCGACGCCCTGCGTGTTCGCTCCGGCACCCGCGGAGCCGTTGAACGTCACGCCCGACAGCAGGTTCGTCGTGGAGGAGTAGAGGGCGACGGGCGAACGCCAGTTCGCCCCGCCCATGTGGTCGGCGAAGGTGTCGCCGAACACGAACAGCATCCGTCCATCGGGGGTGCGCGCCGGGATGCCGAGATCCGTCGCCCCCACGCCGTACTGCACCGGGCTCTGAGTGCCGGCGAGCACCTTCATCCGGGTGACGCTGAGCGGCCCGGCCGCCGAGGCGGGTGGAGCGCCGACGGCGACCGCGCCGGCCGCGACGCCCAGCGCCGCCGCTCCCCTCAGCATCGTCCTGCGACTGATTCCCTGGGTTCTCCGCTGTTCCATGACTGCTCCTTCGCTGTCCTGCGGATGCCGGCGCCGGTGCCGGCTGTGGCTACTTCAGCCCCGCCATCTTGATGTTGCCGATGATCTGGCGCTGGAAGATGAGGAAGAGGATCACGACCGGCGCGGCGGCGAGCACGGAGCCCGCCATCAGCAGGCCGAGCTCGGTGCTGCGTTCCGACCGGAACGTGGCGAGGTACTGCTGCACCACGAACTTGTCGGGCGAGGTGATGGTCATGATGGGCCACACGTACGAGTTCCAGTACGCGAGGAAGGCGGTGATGCCCATCACCACGAACGGCGGCTTCGACAGCGGCAGGAACATCCGCCAGAAGATGCCGAACCGGCCGCAGCCGTCGAGCATCGCCGCCTCTTCGAGGCTGGCCGGGATGTTCAGGTAGAACTGCCGGATGAAGAACACCGAGCCCGCGCTCGCCGCGCCGGGGATGATGAGCACCGCGAGGGTGTCGAGCATCGACAGCCGGGTGACGACGATGAAGCTCGTGAGCAGGATCGTCATGCCCGGGATGAACATGGTGGTGATGACGGCGACCCAGAGGGTGCGCTTGAACCGGAAGTCGAGCCGCGCGAACGCATAGGCCGCGAGCGAGTTGACCGTGAGGCTCAGCACGGTGAACAGCACCGCGCCGAGGAAGGTCCACCCCATCGTGAGGGCGAAGGTCGGGTCGGCGATGATCTGCGCGTAGTTCTCCCACCTCCACACCTCGGGGAAGAACTGGAAGGGCGTCTGCACGACCTCGGTCTTCGACTTGAACCCCGCGATCACCATCCAGGCGAGCGGGAACAGCGCGGCGACGATGAAGATCAGGCCGACGATCGCCTTGAAGACCAGCGCGATCCATCCGTTCGCGGTCTTCGGCAGCTTCGACCGCTTCGGGGCCTTGCCGCCGAGCACGATGGCGGTGGTCTCTCCCTGCATGACGGCCATCAGTCGACCAGCCTCTCGGAGTTGACGAACTTGAACACCAGCGCGGACACCGAGCCGAGCACGACGAACAGCAGCAGCGCCGCCGCGATCGAGTAGCCCACGTTGATGTCGTTGCGGAAGTGGTTGAAGATGAACAGGTTGGGCAGGGTCGTCGAGTCGAGCGGACCGCCGCCGGTCATGACCAGCGGGAGCTCGAACTGCTGGATCGCCGCAACGAACCCGGTCACGAGCAGGTAGAGGAACACGTTCTTCATCTGCGGGATGGTGATGTAGAAGGTCTTCTGCCACCATCCGGCGCCCTCCATCGACGCCGCCTCGTAGTACTCGGTGGGGATGTCCACCATCGCGGCCACCATGATGAGCGAGGTGAGGCCCATGCCCAGCCAGACGGCGGGCACCGCGATCGCGAGCAGCGCCCAGGCCGGGTCGCCGATCCACGCGATCGGATCGATGCCGAAGACGCCGAGGAAGGCGTTGAGCAGACCGCCGGAGTAGTTGTAGATCAGCACGAAGATGATCGAGGTGATCACGCCCGAGATGATCGTCGGGATGTAGACGCTGACCTTGAGGATGCTGGCGAAGCGGCGCGACACCGCCACGACGAGGCTCGCGAAGAGGTAGGCGAGCACGAGCATCGGGGGGACGGTCATCAGCACGAACACGAAGCCGCGGCCGATGGTGGCGATGAACAGCGGATCGTTCAGCACGTCGGTGAAGTTCTTGAGCCCGACGAACACCGGGTCCTTGTAGAAGCTCCAGTCCTGGAAGGACAGGTATCCGGCGTAGACGGCCGGCCACACCACGAAGATGCCCAGGAGCACCACCACGGGTGCGAGGAGCAGCAGGGCGAGTTTCGTGTCGCGGTAGCGGTAGCGGTTGTGGCGCCGGCGTTCCTCTCGGCGCGCGTCCTTCACGGCAGCAGTGGTCATCGTCGTTCCGTCTCGTCGTCGGTGCGCACCGGTGTCGGGGGCCGGACCAGCCCGGCCCCCGACACCGCCCGGATCAGTTCTTCGGGGCCTTCTCAGACAGCTTGTCGCGGTCGATGACGGTCTGGATCGCCTTCTCGGCGGTCGCGATCGCGGCATCCGGCGTCGCAGCGCCCTTCATGACGGACTCCATCGCGGTGCCGACGGCCAGGGAGACGTCCCAGGGGTAGGTCGGCTCGGGGATCGCGGTCGGCGCGATGTCGTTGATGACGACCTTCGACCACGGGGCCTTCGCGGCGGCCTCGTCCTTGGTGACCGCGTCCTGCACCGACTGGCGCACCGGGACCTTGGTGAACTGGGTGTTCACGAAGAAGGGCACGAGGTTCGCGGGGTCGCCGGCGAGCGACCACTCGAGGAACTTGCCCGCGGCCTCGGCGTTCTTGGTCTTCGCGTCGATGACCCACTTGAAGTTGCCGAGGGTGGTGGAGGTGCGTCCGTCGGCGTTCGACGAGCTCGGGAACGCGCCGACGCCGGTGTTGGTCAGCATGTCCTTGAAGTCGGAGCCGATCTCGGACATCATCCACGAACCGGAGACCTTGAAGGCCACCTTCTTCTCGCCGAAGTCCTTACCGCCGACGTAGGCGTCGAGGGCCTGCTTGGGCATGTAGCCCTTGTCCCACAGCTCCTTGTAGTTGGCCATGAGCTTCTTGTAGCCGTCGTTGTTGATGTCGGGCTTGGTCCAGTCGGACGTCAGGGCCGTGTGCCCCGCGAAGTTGTACTGCTGCCCGACGGTCGACCAGGCGAAGGTCACCGCGTCGCCGGCGGGCGAGATGCAGTACTGGCCCTTCGCGAGGGTGGGCTGGATCTTCGCGCAGGCGGCGAGCAGGTCGTCCCAGGTGGCGGGGGCGGCCTCGGAGTCGACGCCGGCCTTGGTGAGCATCTCCTTGTTCCAGAAGAGCACGGTCTGCGCTTCGAGCAGCAGCGGGTAGGCGTAGTACTTGCCGCCGATCTCGGAGACCGGCTTGGCGGCGTCGATGATCTCGCCGAGCTTCGCCTTGTCGACCACCTTGTCCAGCTCGTAGAGCTGACCGGCGTTCACGGCGTCCTGGATGCTGCCGGAGTGCGTGTAGATGTCGGGCGCCTTGCCCGCGGCCTGCGCGGCCTTCATCTTCTGGTCCCAGGCGTCGGCCGGCACCTCGGTGTCGACGACCTTGATCTCCTTCTGGGACGCGTTGAACTTCTTGACGATGTCCTTGTACCACTCGTTCTCGACGGGCGTGAACGTGCGGTGCCAGAACTGGATCGTGGTGACGCCCTTGTCGCCGCCGCCGTCTCCGGCGGACTGGCCAGGGGTGCTGGAACCGCAGCCGGCGAGGAGGCCGACGGCGGTGAGAGCGCCGAGAGCCGACAGCGCAACCCGCCGGGCCCGGGGTGTGGTGATTGTCATTGGTTCCTCCTCAGGGAACTCGACTCGTCATCGAATCGTGCTGTGTTCGGCAGGTGCCGAGGACCGGCCAGCGGACGGGCTCCGTCGACCGGTAGCGCCAGAGTAGACGAAATCGATTTCATACACAAGGGACCGGTCTCATCCGCGCTGGAGATCCGCCGAGAACCAGAACACGTTGTACGGCCCCCAGAGCGAGAGCGTGAAATAGATCCTGCGCCCGTCGTCCGAGACGTACCGCGGGTTCAGGTAGGGCGAGTAGAGCCCCGGATAGTCCTTCGCCGCGACGAGCTCGATCGGATCGCCCCACGGCCCCCAGGGCGTGGCGCCCTCCCGGATGTAGGCGTTCCCCGCATCCGAGTAGGTCATGATCCAGCGCTCGAGATAGGTCGACCACATCACCGAGAGCTCGCCGATCGTGCCGTCGACGACCGTCTCGGCCTTGGTCATGTCGGCGCTCCAACGCGGGGTCGCTCCGTCGGCGCCGGAGAAGTACTCGTACGCGGAGAGGGACTCCACGGCCTTCTCCTCGGCGGGCACGCGCATCAGCTGCACCCCGCCGAACCTCCCGGACGGGATCGCCCAGATGTACACGTAGTCCTTCCCGCCGTCCTGTACGGCGGCGGTGGCGAACTGCACGAAGTTCGAGTCGCCCGGCCATCGCACGCCCTCGACGGGCTTCCACGACGCGCCGCCGTCGGTGGACTTCACGAGCGCCGCGTAGTTCGCGTCCCACGCGCCGGGGTCGCCCCAGTGCCGCACCGACATGTACGAGACGTACATCGTCTCGCCGACGGCGAAGCCGTAGGTGGGGATCTTGGTGACCTCGCCGCCGATGTCGTTCGCGTCGTGATCCCCCTCGATCAGCGGGGACGCCAGGCCGACGTCATCGGTGAGCCAGCCGCCGAAGTCGATGCCGTCGGAGGGATCGTCGTCGGTCGTCCACGCGGAGACGTTCGAACGCCAGAACCCGCCCTGCCCGCCGACCGACTCGGGATCCCGTTCGCCGAACGTGTCGCCGAAGAAGAAGAACGTCTTGTCGCCGAGGTTCACCATCGACCCGAGATCCGTGCCGGCGACGCCGACCACCGCCGTGTCGTTCATGGCCCCCGGACCGGTGAGCCGCGCGATCTCGGTGACCTTCGAGACGCCGGTGAGCACGAAGGGCTTGTCCGGGTCGGGATCGACGCTCACGCCGCCTCCCGAGGTGCACGCGGCGAGCGCGAGGACGGACGCGGCGACGAGAGCGGCGCCGATGCGGCGCAGCGGATGCCGGCGCGCGGCGGGAGCGGACGGATGAGCGGGGCTGCCATGGCGCATGATCCTCCTTGATCGAGCCCACTCTACGATTTGGGCACCCTCTAGCGAAATCGATTTCAGATCACTACGGTGTCCAGTGACCCCCTCACTCCCGAAAGCGAGGCGCCCGTGACCAGCCCGGATGAGATCGCCATGACCCCCGCCGTCACCGAGGGGCGCTGGGTGCGCCCCGCCTCCGAGCCCGGCGCCGAGCCGCGCTGGGGCCACGACGGCGGGATGCAGATCGGCATCGCCCCGATCCCCGGGCCGCGCGGCCTGCTCCGCGTGTTCACCCCCTACCTCGACCACCCCCGCGAACGCCTGGTGAACTTCATCGCGGTGGAGCCCGTCCCCGCGGGCGCCCCCTCCCGGGGCTACTCCGAGCTCGAGCCGAGCGCCCTCGATCCCGGGCAGAACGGCAAGCGGTTCTGGTCGGCCGACACCGCGGAGGCCGCCGTGGCCGGCGCAACGTCCGCACCGGCCCGTGGCGTGGTCGACGAGGCCGACGGCGTCGAGCGCCTCACCGTCTGGATCGGGGTCGAGCCGTTCGACGACGGGGCCGACGTGCGGGTGCGGGTGAGGTTCCGCGCCGACCGCACGCACGAGGTGGAGGTCGCGGGGTTCGCGAACGAGGGCTCCGTCCCGCTCGACCACCTCGTGCTCACCGCGACCATGGGCAACTGGGCGCGCCTGCGGCGTCTGGAGCTCGCCGACCGCACCGCGTCGCCGAGCGACCTGTGGCCCGGGTTCTCCGGCACCGGGTTCACCGATCATGCACGCTTCGAGCTCTCCGAGCTGCGCCGGGAGGGGGCGGGCGCGGTCGTGAGCGCCACCGGCGACGAGGACGATCCGTGGTCGGTCGCGTATGCGGACGACACCGCCCGCCACTGGCGCTTCCTCGGCCGGCGTGCCCGGCAGACCTGGCGCGTCGATGATCCGCATCCGCAGCTGCAGGCGCTGGTCAACGCCCGCTGGTCGTACTGGGCGAGCGCCTCGGAGATCCCCGGCGGGCCCGCCTACGAGAACTTCGAGATCGTGGAGCCCTTCCGACAGGGCGCCGCCTTCCGGTTCGCGGTCGATCCCCTCTGAGCCCGGCCAGGACCGGACCAGCCTCCGCGACCCCGCCCCTCACGGCCCGTCTATTCGTCGCAAAGTCCCGTTATTCACCCCGAATAACGGGACTTTGCGACGAATAGACGGGGGGGGATATACCACGGAGGGTATCGGGGCGCCGCGGCCGATCAGTCGCGGAACGTCTCGATCGACGCGCCGATCGAGTTCAGGCGAGACCACAGTCCCTCGTAGCCGCGCTCGATGACGCCTACGTTGCGGAGCACGCTGGTCCCCTTCGACGCGAGCATCGCGAGCAGGATCACCACCGCCGGACGCAGCGCCGGCGGGCAGATGACGTCGGCCGCCGACCAGCGGGTCGGCCCGGTGACGTCGAGACGGTGCGGGTCGCGGAGCCGCACGTCGGCACCGAGCCGCGTGAGGTCGGTGAGGTGGATCGCCCGCCCTTCGTACACCCAGTCGTGGATGAGGGTCGTGCCCTGCGCGCCCGCGGCGATCACCGCGAAGAACGGAAGGTTGTCGATGTTGATGCCGGGGAAGGGCATGGAGTGGATCTTGTCCACCGGCGCGCGCAGACGGGACGGATGCACCGTCACGTCGACCAGCCGCGTGCGCCCGTTCGCCCCCAGATACTCGGGCGTGAGGTCGTAGGACAGCCCCATCTCGGCGAGCACGCTCAGCTCGATCTCCATGAACTCGACCGGCACCCGCGCGACCGTGATCTCCGAGCCGGTGACGATGCCGGCGGTGATGAGCGTCATCGCCTCGACCGGGTCCTCCCCCGGCCAGTAGTCCACGTCGACGTCGATCTCCGTGCGCCCGTGGATGCGCAGCGTCGTGGTCCCGATCCCCTCAATGCGGATGCCGAGCAGCTCCAGGTAGAAGCACAGGTCCTGCACCATGTAGTTCGGGCTGGCGTTGCGGATGACGGTCACGCCGTCGCGACCCGCCGCGGCCATGATCGCGTTCTCGGTGACCGTGTCCCCGCGCTCGGTGAGCACGATGCGCAGCTCCTCGTCACCGGGCGCCGACACGCTCGCCCGGTACCAGCCCGACGTGGCGTCGATCGACAGGCCGAACTGGCGCAGCGCGATGAGGTGCGGCTCGACGGTGCGGGTGCCGAGGTCGCACCCTCCGGCGTAGGGCAGCGAGAACGCGTCGTGCTGACCCAGGAGCGGGCCGAGGAACATCAGCACACTGCGCGTGCGGCGCCCCGCGTCGGCGTCGATCGACCCCAGCACGAGGTCCTTGGGCACGATGATCTCGAGGTCCTCGCCGCCGGCCGACCAGGTGGCGGAGACGCCCATGCTCCGCAGGACGTCGATGATCCGGTCGACCTCGACGATGCGGGCGATGCCGTGCAGGGTGGTACGACCCTTGTTGAGCAGGCTCGCGCAGAGCAGCGCGACCGCGCCGTTCTTGCTCGACTTCACGGAGATCGTGCCCTCGAGGCGCCGCTGCCCCTCGACGCGGATATGCTCATTGGGCTTCGACTGCCCCAGCGAGAGGATCTCGTTGCCGAGCGCCGCATTGATCCGGGCCAGCAGCTCCAGGGTGAGGTTCTGTCCGCCCCGCTCGATCCGGTTGATCGCGCTCTGGCTGGTGCCGACCCGGGCGCCGAGCTCGGCCTGGGTGAGCTTGCGTTCGAGGCGCGCCTGGCGGATGAGCCGCCCGGCGGTGCTCAGCATCGATTCGGACGGCTCATCGGCCTCGACGGCGGCCGGCTGGTCCTTCTGCGCGGAGAGAGTCATGCGGCAAGTTTATACCTCTTGTGAGATACGCGGGCCGCGTGCCGGCGATTCAGGCGAAGCGGCGCAACCGCCCCCGCAGCAGCAGTCGGTCACCCGACACCGACCCCGCCCCGGTGAATGCGAGAGCCAGGGCCGCGGCACCGAGCACGGCGACGAACTCGACACCCCCTCCGTCGACCCACAGCCCGGCGGGCAGATGCACCAGGGCGATCGCGCCGACCATGTCGGCCGCGAGCAGCAGCGCGACGGGCCGCGTGAGCACCCCGAGGATCAGCAGCGCTCCCCCGACGAGTTCGAGCAGAGCGATCGCCGGACCGGTCACGGCGGGCAGCGGGGCGCCCATGGCCGTGAAGGCGTCGACGGTTCCGGGAAGGGTGAACTCGAAGACCTTCTGCGCGCCGTGCGCGGCGAAGACGGCCCCCGCGACGATGCGCAGGATCAACAGGCCGATCGAGGTGGTCGTCCGGGGCGGGGTGATGGTCGCGGCTTCGGCGCGAGCGGGCTGGGCGGTGGTGGTCATGTCGTCCGTCTCCTTGTGGCGTGTCGTCGCGGGATGCGGCGGGCGGCTGCCCGCGCACCACGGTAGGCACCCTTCCTTTCCGGTTACTGAGCGTCTGCTCGACTTCACGGCGCGGCGCGGGGCCGCCGGTTTGGCGAACGGCGGAGACGGGTCTACCGTGGTCGGGGTGCGCGCTCCGCGCACAGCTGCCGTCGCGCGTGTCGCGCGACCGAGGGAACGGGAAGCGAGGTGGTGTCCATGTCCGGTGACAGTCACAGTCGCAGACACGATCTCCCCTCCGCTTCCACTCCGCTCCGCTGATCAGCGCGGCGGCCCGATCGCACGATGCCCCGAGCGTCGGCCGGGCCGTGGATGCACGCCGTCTGCGACGCGTGCGCGCTTCCGTGCGAGCAGGGTCCTTCCATGAAGGCACTGCCATGACCCCCAAGCAGCTTCAGCAGATCTCCGAGACCGCCGACACCATGCGGCAGCTCATCTCGCAGGGCGACCTCGCCGGCGCGTCGCTCGCGCTGTCCGCGCTCACCGTGCCCGAGGTGGTCGAGCTCCTCGACCGCCTCAGCATCGAGCACGGCGCGATCGTGTACCGCCTGCTGGCGAAGTCCCGCGCGCTCGACGTGTTCGAGGCCCTCTCACCCGGCGCCCAGGCGGATCTCGTGCACGCACTGCAGAACGCCGAGATCACCTCCCTGTTCGCGGAGATGGACCCGGACGACCGCGTGTGGCTGCTGGAGGAGCTGCCGGCATCCGTCGCCCCGCGCCTGCTGCGCGGGCTCTCCCCGCGCGAGAGGGAGCTCACCGCGGCGGTGCTCGGCTACCCGCAGGACTCGATCGGACGGCGGATGAGCCCCGAGTTCATCACCGCGCATCCGCGACTCACCGTCGGCGAGACGCTCGCGCGCGTGCACGCCGGCCTCGACCACGCCGAGACCGTCTACACGCTGCCGGTGACCGACGCGGGCCGGAGGGTGGTCGGCGTGATCAGCCTGCGCGATCTCCTCGCCGCCGATGCGGACGCGATCGTCGAGGACGTGATGAGCGAGCCCCAGGTGGCGCACGCCGGCGAGGACGCCGAGGCCGCGGCCCGGCGCGCCACCGACTTCGGCCTGCTCGCGCTCCCCGTGGTCGACAGCGAGGAGCGGCTGGTCGGCGTGCTGACCATCGACGACGCGGTGCGGATCCTCAAGCAGGAGGAGAGCGAGGACGCCGCGCGTCAGGGAGGCGTGGAGCCCCTGCGCCGCCCCTACCTCTCCACCCCGATCCGCCGACTGGTGCGCTCGCGGGTGGTGTGGCTGCTCGTGCTCGCGATCGGCGCCACCCTCACGGTTCAGGTGCTCGGGGTGTTCGAGGCGACCCTCGCGCAGATGACCGTGCTGACGCTCTTCGTGCCGCTGCTCATCGGCACCGGCGGCAACACCGGCAACCAGGCGGCCACCACCGTGACCCGGTCCCTCGCACTCGGCGAGGTCACCCCGCGCGACGTGCTGCGGGTGCTGGGCAGGGAGGTGCGCGTGGGCTTCTGCCTCGGACTGCTGCTCGGCACGATCGGGTTCGCCCTCACCGGGCTCATCTTCGAGTGGCACGTCGGCGTCGTGATCGGGCTGACGCTCGTCGCGGTGTGCACGGTCGCGGCGTCGATCGGCGGCGTGATGCCGCTGCTCGCCCGCGCGATCCGCGTGGATCCGGCGGTGTTCTCCAACCCGTTCATCACCACGTTCGTCGATGCGACCGGCCTGATCATCTACTTCCTGATCGCGAAGGCCGTCCTGGGCCTGTGAGCCCCGGCCCGTACGCGGGGCGCCGGGATCAGTCCGGGCTCGCGCTGTGCGGGCTCCAGAGCACGACCTCGGTCGAGCGGCGGATGCGGCGTCCGTTCGGCACCGTGACCACCTGACCGCTCGTCGCTGCCGCGAAGATCCGCACGCCGGGACGCGCCTGCCTCTCCGCGTGCAGCGTCTGCTCGAGCTCGAGGACACGGCCGCGGAGCATCCGCACCTCGTCCTCGAGGTCGAGCAGACGCGCGATCGCCGGAAGGCTCATCCCGTCGGCGGACAGCCGGGCGACCTCGCGGAGCTGCTGGATGTCACGCACCGAATAGCGGCGGGAGCCGCCGCGGGTGCGCCCGGGCACGACGAGGCCGATGCGGTCGTACTGCCGCAGGGTCTGCGGGTGCATCCCCGCATACTCCGCCGCCACCGCGATCGCGTAGATCGGGGCGTCCTCGTCGATCTCGTCCATGTCAGCTCCGCGCCTTCGCCATCAGGTCGGCCCGCGGGTTCTCCTTCGGCTCCGCTTCCTGGAAGCGCTCCAGCGCCTCGCGGGCCGCATCGTCGAGGTGCGAGGGGACAGCCACCTGCAGCTCGGCGAGCAGGTCGCCGGTGCCCTTCTTGGTGGTGATGCCCCGACCCTTCACCCGCAGCACCCGCCCGGAGGGGGTGCCCGGCGCGACGCGCAGCTTCACGGAGTCGCCGTCGAGCGTCGGCACCTCGATCGTCGCGCCCAGCGCCGCCTCGGTGAACGTCACCGGCACGGTGAGGCGCAGGTTCTGCCCGTCGCGGACGAACACCGGATGCGCTCGCACCGCGATCTGCACCACGATGTCGCCCGACTCGCCGCCGTCCGGGGAGGGACGTCCGCGCCCGCGCAGCCGGATCTTCTGACCGTCGGCCACGCCGGCGGGGATCTTCACCTTGAACGGGCGACCGTCCTCGGACTGCAGCGAGATCGTCTCGCCCTTCGCCGCCGTGACGAAGTCGAGCGTGGTCCGCGCGGTGACGTCGGCGCCGCGCTGCGGGCCTCCGAATCCCCGGAACCCGCCGCTCGGCTGCCCGAACCGGCCCGACCCGAACGATCCGCCGCCGCCCTGCGTGAACATCGAGAAGATGTCGTCGAAGTCGCCCTGCTGCTGACCACGGCCCTGCCCGAAGCGGCTGAACACGTCCTCGAACCCGCCCGCGCCGCCGGAACCCGCAGTGAAGCGGGCGCCGGACCCCATGGCGCGGATCTCGTCGTACTCGCGACGCTGCTCGGGGTCGCTCAGCACGGCGTACGCCTCGCTGATCTCCTTGAACGTCGCCTCCGCCTTCGCATCGCCCGGATTCGCGTCCGGGTGATACTTGCGGGCGAGCTTGCGGTAGGTCTTCTTCAGGTCGGCGTCGGACACGTCCTTCGAGACGCCGAGCGTCTTGTAGAAGTCCTTGTCGAACCAGTCCTGGCTAGCCATCGATCACCCCGCTTACTCGGCCGGCACCGCGACGACGACCTTCGCCGGACGCAGCTCCACGTCGCCCAGGCGGTAGCCGACCTCGACGACCTCGAGGATCGTCGAGGAGGTGGCGCCCGGAGTGGGCTGCTGGAAGATCGCCTCGTGCTGCTGCGGGTCGAACTCCTCGCCGGCCTCGCCGTAGGCGACGACGCCGAGGCGCTCCACCACGGTGCGCACCTTCTCGGCGATCACGGCGAAGGGCGAGCCCTCGACGAGGTCGCCGTGCTGCTGTGCGCGATCGAGATCGTCGAGCACGGGGATGAGGCCCTTCGCGGCCTCTCCCTTCGCCCGCTGGATCTCGATGTGACGCTGCTCCTCGGTGCGGCGGCGGTAGTTGGCGTACTCGGCCTGGAGACGCTTGAGGTCGGTCAGGAGCGCGTTCTCGGCATCCTCGACAGGATCACCGGCGCCCTCGGAACCCGCGCCCGGAGCGGGCGCGGCGTTCAGGATGTCGTCGACGGTGAGCTCGTCGCCGTCGTTCCCCGCCCGATCCGGCTGGGGGCCGGAGGCATTGGCCTCCGACCCCTCGCCCCGACCCTCAGCGGGAACGCCGTTGTCGTCGTTCTCGTCGAAGCTCTTGTCGGTCATTACTTCTTCTCGTCCTCGTCGTCGACCACCTCGGCGTCGATGACGTCCTCATCGGAGGCGTCGTCCGCGGCGGGCTGCTCGCCGGCCGGGGCGCCCTGGGCGGCGGCGTCGGCCTGACCCTGCGCGTAGATCGCCTCGCCCAGCTTGGACTGCGACTGGTTCAGCTTGTCGAACGCGGTCTTCACGGCCTCGTCGTCCTCGCCGGCCAGAGCCGTCTTCAGCGCGTCGACGTCGGCCTGCACCTCGGTCTTCACGTCCTCGGGCAGCTTGTCCTCGTTGTCCTTGATGAGCTTCTCGATCGAGTACGAGAGGGTCTCCGCCTGGTTGCGGATCTCGGCCGACTCACGACGCTTCTTGTCCTCGGCGGCGTGCTCCTCGGCCTCCTTCACCATGCGCTCGATGTCCTCCTTCGACAGCGACGAGCCGCCGGAGATGACGATCGACTTCTCGGTGCCGGTGCCCTTGTCCTTCGCGGAGACGTGCACGATGCCGTTCGCGTCGATGTCGAAGGTGACCTCGATCTGAGGGATGCCGCGCGGGGCGGGGGCGATGCCGGTGAGCTCGAAGGTGCCCAGCGGCTTGTTGTCGCGGGTGAACTCACGCTCACCCTGGAAGACCTGGATCGCGACCGACGGCTGGTTGTCGTCGGCGGTGGTGAAGGTCTCGCTGCGCTTGGTCGGGATCGCGGTGTTGCGGTCGATGAGCTTGGTCATCATCCCGCCCTTGGTCTCGATGCCGAGGCTCAGCGGCGTGACGTCGATCAGCAGGACGTCCTTGCGCTCGCCCTTGAGAACACCGGCCTGGAGCGCGGCGCCGACGGCGACGACCTCGTCCGGGTTCACACCCTTGTTCGCGTCCTTGCCGGTCTCGCTCTTGACGAGCTCGGCGACCGCGGGCATGCGGGTCGATCCGCCGACGAGCACGATGTGGTCGATGTCGGCCACCTTGATGCCGGCCTCGCGGATGACGTCCTCGAACGGCTTCTTGGTGCGGTCGAGCAGGTCCTTGGTGAGGTCCTCGAACTTGGCGCGGGTGACCGTCTCGGAGAGCGACACCGGACCGTTCTCGGTGAGCGAGAGGTAGGGCAGGTTGACGCTGGTGCTCGTCGAGGACGAGAGCTCCTTCTTCGCCTGCTCCGCGGCCTCCTTGAGGCGCTGCAGGGCGATCTTGTCACCCGAGACGTCGACGCCGGTCGAGTCCTTGAACTGCTTGATCAGGTAGTCCACCAGGCGCTGGTCCCAGTCGTCGCCGCCGAGACGGTTGTCGCCCGCGGTCGCGCGCACCTGGATGGTGGAGAAGTCGTCGTCCTTGCCCACCTCGAGCAGGGAGACGTCGAACGTGCCGCCGCCGAGGTCGAAGACGAGGATGAGCTCGTCCTCCTTGCCCTTGTCGAGGCCGTAGGCGAGGGCCGCCGCGGTCGGCTCGTTGATGATGCGCAGCACGTTGAGGCCCGCGATCTCACCGGCCTCCTTGGTGGCCTGACGCTCGGCGTCGTTGAAGTAGGCCGGGACGGTGATGACCGCGTCGGTCACGGTGTCGCCCAGGTACGACTCGGCGTCGCGCTTGAGCTTCTGCAGGATGCGGGAGGAGATCTCCTGCGGGGTCCACTTCTTGCCGTCCACCTCGAACGACCAGTCGGTGCCCATGTGGCGCTTGACCGACGAGATCGTGCGGTCGACGTTGGTGACGGCCTGGCGCTTCGCGGTCTCGCCGACGAGCACCTCCCCGTCCTTGGTGAAGGCGACCACCGAGGGGGTGGTCCGGAAGCCCTCTGCGTTGGCGATGACCTTGGGCTCGCCGCCCTCGAGGACGCTGACGACGGAGTTCGTCGTACCGAGGTCGATACCGACAGCACGTGCCATGTGATTCTCCTTGTTGTTGAAGTCCGGTTCGGAAGTTCTGGGTGCGCTCAGAAACCTGAGTCGCGATGACTCAAGGATACGACCGGGACCGGCCCGTGTCAACCCGAAGTTGATACAGGTCTGCTCAACTTTGGAGAACGGTGTGGGGCTCAGCGACCGCCGGGAGGGCCCAGGATCAGCAGCACGGCGAAGAGCGCCGCCACCGCCAGGAGGATCAGCAGCGCCAGGATCCACGGGCGGTGCAGGAACCATCGCATCAGGCGGTCGTGCCAGCGGCGGTCGCGCGGGTCGTCGGTCTCGGTGAGCCGCCAGTCGCCCCCGAGACGGCCGGAGCGGTGCAGCCAGATCTCGGCCGGGATCGTCGCATAGGGGACGATCGCGCTGGCGATGGCCGTGAGCGCCACGCCGACGTGCCAGCGCTGGTTGAGGGCGACGAGGATCGCGGTCGCCCCGTACCCCAGGAAGACGAAGCCGTGGATGCCGCCGGCGAACGTCACCAGCACGGGCGCTCCCCCGACGGCGCGGGCGATGAGCGCGCCGATCAGGAGGGTCCAGGTGATCGCCTCGGCGATGGCGAGCACGCGGAAGAGACGGGCGGGGGTCGTGAACACGGCACTCCTCGGGTCGGGTTCCCTCCAGCCTAGGAAGAAGATCTGTGCCGCATCCGGGCGACGCCTCCATCCTTCGATCGATCTTCCGGCCGTCCGGATCGCCGCGGATGCTGGACATCCCGCCCCGGACCCGCCTAGACTCGGCGGGCACCGGGAAGCGCCCGGGAACAGAGGGAAGGAGCCTCCGATGATGACTGTCGTTGTCGTGCCCTTCGCCGACATCCGTTCCTAGAGGCCGCCGCCGCGGCCTCCGCTTCCTGGAGTAACCGCAATCGTGTCCTTCCTCTTCGCGTCGTCCGACGCATCCCCTTCCGACTCCTCGCCCTTCGACGGCGAGCTCTCCTTCGCCGACGTCACTCTCGGCGAAGGCCAGCGCTGGACCACCTGGCCCGGTGCGACGCCCACCGAGCGCGGCCCCGAGCCGCGACCCGCCTGGGTCGTCACCTCCGCCGGCGCGGTCGACACCGAGCTCGGCATCCTCAAGACCGGCAAGGAGGCCGACGTGTTCCTCATCGAGCGCGCGGTCCCCGACGATCCGGGACAGCGCACCCTGCTGGCCGCCAAGCGGTATCGCGACAGCGAGCACCGCGACTTCCACCGCTCCACGATGTACACCGAAGGGCGGCGCACGCGGAACTCCCGCGACTCCCGGGCGATGGCGAAGAAGTCCGAGCACGGCCGGCAGGTCGCCGCCGGGCAGTGGGCCTTCGCCGAGTTCGACGCGCTGCGCCGCATGTACGGGCTGGGCGCGCCCGTGCCCTACCCCGTGCAGGTGAGCGGCACCGAGATCCTGATGGAGTTCATCGGGCGCGACGGCGCCGCGGCACCGCGGCTCGCCCAGGTGCGCGACGATCGCGCGGCGCTCGAGGACTGCTTCGCGCAGATCGTCGCGATCATGCGGATCTTCGCCCGCGCGGGCTTCGCGCACGGTGACCTCTCGCCCTACAACCTCCTCGTTCACGAGGGGCGGGTGGTGGTGATCGACCTGCCGCAGATCGTCGACACGATCGCGAACCCGCAGGGTCTCGAGCTGCTGCACCGCGATTGCGTCAACGTCTGCGAGTGGTTCTCGCGGAGGCGCGTGGACGCCGATGCGGAGGGGCTCTTCGCAGAGCTGCTCGCGGAATCCTTCGCCTGAGGGGCGGTGACGACGCGCCGTCGCGGAAACCGCCCCGGCGCGCCGTCACCGCCCGTTCACCCGGCACGGCCAGACTGCCACCATGAGCGATGATCGCCAGGTGCCGCGCCCCGAGGCCACCGCGAGCACGGACGCCGTCGGAGTGATCGGCCTCGAGCTGCGCGGCGACGAACCCGCCTCGAGGAAGCAGATCTATTCGTGGGCGCTGTGGGACTGGGCCACCCAGCCCTTCAACAGCGTGATCCTCACGTTCGTCTTCACGGCGCTGTACCTCACCACCGAGGCCTTCCTCCCCGCCGACATCGCCTCGCTCGCCGAGAAGGACCCGATCCGCAAGGCCGCAGAGGCGGGACTCGCCTCGGGTCTCGGTCTCGGCGGCACGATCGCGGGCATCGCGATCCTGCTCATCGCCCCCGTGCTCGGACAGCGGGCGGACGCCGCCGGCCGGCAGAAGCTGTGGCTGGGGATCGGCACGGGCGCCCTGATCCTCTGCATGTTCGGGCTGTGGTTCGTCGAGCCGACGCCCTCGCTGTTCTGGCTCGGCGTCGCACTCATCTCGGCCGGCACGGTGTTCAGCGAGATCGCCGCGGTGAACTCCAACGCGATGCTCATCGGCATCGCCACGCCGAAGACCGTCGGACGCATCTCGGGCCTCGGGTGGGGCTTCGGCTACATCGGCGGGATCGTCGCGCTCACCCTCGTGATCGTCTTCTACGTGTCCGACTGGTTCGGCCTCTCGGCGGACGGCGGCCTGCCGTTCCGTCTCATCGCCGTCGGCTGCGCACTGTGGGCGATCGTCTTCAGCATCCCGATCTTCCTCAACGTGCCGGAGCCCGGGATGGGGCGCCCGGATCGCAAGGTGGGCTTCTTCACCTCGTACGCGGTGCTCGTGAAGGACGTCATCGGCCTGTACCGCTCGCCGGAGACCCGGCCGACCTTCTGGTTCCTGCTCGCCAGCGCGGTGTTCCGCGACGGCCTGAGCGGCGTGTTCGCCTTCGGCGCGATCATCGCGAAGCTCGTCTTCGGGTTCTCGTTCTTCCAGCTGATGATCTTCGGCATCGCGGCGAACCTCATCGCGGGCGTGTCCACGATCATCGCCGGACGCTTCGACGACCGGTTCGGCCCGAAGCGGGTCATCGTCTGGTCGCTCACGGCGATGATCGTCTCGGGTCTCGTCGTGTTCTTCTTCCACGACGCCGGGAAGATGGTGTTCTGGGTGGGCGGGCTCATCCTCTGCGCCTTCGTCGGCCCGGCGCAGGCCGCAGCGCGCTCCTTCCTCGCCCGGGTCACGCCGGCGGGCCGCGAGGGCGAGATCTTCGGTCTCTACGCCACCACCGGCCGGGCCGCGAGCTGGATGGCCTCCGGCGCCTGGACCATCCTCATCGCCCTCACGGCGACCACCGCCACCGGCATCCTCGGCATCATCTTCGTGGTGCTGGTCGGCCTCCTCCTGCTGCTCCCCGTCCGCGAGCGCGTCTGACACCGCGCGGGAATAGGGACGGGGCCGGCGGGGTTCGGGGATTCATGAGCATGACCGCCGCGATCTCCCCCACGACCGACGGGACGCGCGCGAGCGACGATCTGGAACGCGTGCTCGGCGCGATCGAGGTGCACATCCGTCGGCAGCGGAGGTTCGCGATGGAGCCGGGGCGGATCGTCGTGCCGGATGCCGACGCCCTCTCCCTCGTGTACGTGATCTCGGGATCGGTGCGGGTCGACGTCGACGGGCGCGAGCACACCCTGCTCACGGCGGGCGACGTACTGGTGGCGGGAGGCACCGCGACGGCTCTCATCCCCGACGGTGTCGCGTCGGTGCTCGTCTCGGAGCTCGAGCTCGCCGAGTCGGCGGCTCAGATCGCGGCCCTGCTGCCCGAGATCGCCTATGTGCGGGGTTTCGATGCGAGCGAGCCCGCCGCCGCGGCCCTTGCCCAGCACCTGGGCGTCGACGCCGACGTGCAGTGCCCCGACCGCCAGGGCGACCTCGTGATCTGCCGGATGATGGCGACCACCGTGCTGGTCTCGGTGATCCGGGCCTGGACGCGCACCGGCTGCGCCCCCGACGGCTGGCCGTCGATCTCCGCAGACCCCTTCCTCGACCGCGTCGTGGACGCGATCCATGCCGACCCGGGGCGCGAATGGACCGTGGGCTCGCTCGCCTCGGTGGGCGCGATGTCGCGGACGGTCTTCGCCGAGCGTTTCCGCGCGGTGTTCGGCAGCTCCCCGGCGAGCTACGTCACTTCGGTGCGGATGCGCAGCGCTCAGGAGCTGCTCTCGCGCGGGCACGGCGTGAGCACCGTCTCGCGCGAACTGGGCTATGCCTCGGACGAGGGCTTCAGCCGCGCGTTCCGCCGGTACACCGGCATGACCCCCTCCGCCTGGCGCTCCGCGCACTAGGCATCCCGTTCGACGTCTCGTCACGGATGCCGGGAGGCCCGCACACCCGGCGGGCCGGATCCGGGAGAAACCCCCGACATCCGCCCCCCACCTCCCGGCACCCGTACCGCGGGGCACGGCCCCGGACGGGTCAGCGTGCGCGGTTGGAGAGCCCGAAGAGCACGGCCCCGGCGACGAGGAGCGCCGCCCCCGCGGTGTAGACCACCTGGATGCCGATGCCGTCGACGAGCAGACCGCCCAGCCCCGCGGCGGCCATGATCGCGGCCTGGAAGCCCACGACGACGATGCTGCCGCCGGCCTCGAGGCGATCCGGCATCCGGTGCCCGACCCAGGTGTTCACGATGAGCAGCCACGACGCGAAGAAGAAGCCCCACACGAACGCGGCGACGCCGACCGCCCAGGGAGAGCCCGACGCCCACATCACGGCCAGCACGGCGACCGCGATCACCATCGGCGAGACGACCGCGAACACCCGGTAGGTGCGGTCGATCACGAGCCCGATGAGGATGTTGCCGACGAAGCCGCCGATGCCGAAGACCGCCAGCAGCACGATGATCAGGCCGGGCTCGATCGGGCGGCCGTCCTCCTGCACGCGCTCGAGGGCGAGACGGATGTAGGTGTATCCGAGGAAGTGCCCGAGCACCACGAGCACGTGCCCCGCGATGCCGAGCCCGATGCCCGGCAGACGCAGTGTGCCGATGAGGGTGGAGAGGGAGGCGGAGCTCTCGGCCGGCACCCGCGGGAGGAGGATGCGCAGTGCGACCGCGAGCAGTCCGGTCGCGACCGCGGCGAAGACGAACACCGCGCGCCAGTGGGACGCCTCGGTGAGCATCACCCCGAGCGGCACCCCGGCGACCGTCGCCAGGGACGTGCCCGCCGACGTGAACATCACCGCCTTGCCGAGCCGCTCCGGGCCGGCGATACGCGCCGCCACCGTGATCGACATCGCCCAGAACCCCGACAGCGCGGCGCCGAGCAGCACGCGCCCGAGCAGCAGGAGCGGAAGGTTCGGGGCGATCGCGACGATCGCGTTGGACACCGTCGCGGAGGCGGCCATCCAGACGAGCAGGCTGCGGCGGTCGAGGCGCGGGAGCAGAAGCCCGATGGTCGGTGCGACGAGCAGGCCGGTGAGCGCCGTGACCGTGACCATCTGCCCCGCCTGACCGGGGGTCACCCCGAGGTCGGCCGAGATCTCGGTGAGCACACCGCCGGGGAGGAACTCCGCCGTCACCAGCAGGAAGCTCATCGCCATCATCACGCTGAGCGCGCCGTAGCGGAGGCGCGGCGCCGTGGAGGTCGCCACGGGGAGCGGAGCTGTCGTCGTCATGCCTTCAGCCTGACGGACGGTGAGAGCCCGCGCCCGATCAGGCGTCCGGGTGATCCGACCGTTCGTCCGGACGGGCCTCCCAGTTGTCGGCGAGCTTGGTCAGCAGTCGCGCGAGGTCGGCCCTCTCGTCGTCGCTGAACGCCTCCAACGCCGCCGCGAGCCGATCGCGGCGCACGCCGCGGATGCCTCCGAGCACGGCCCGCCCCTCGTCGGTGAGCACGATGCGGGTGCGACGCGCGTCGTCGGGGTCGGCCTCGCGGCGCACCCACCCCTGCTCGACGCCCTGCTGCACGAGACGCGATGCACGGGGCTGATCGACGCCGACGGCTGCGGCCAGCTCGCTCACTCCGAGCGGGCCGGATGCCGCGGCGAGCGCCTCGAGCACGCGCAGCCGTGCCGGGAAGTCGTGCCGCCCGCCGACGTCGCCCATCCAGGAGCCGCGAGCCCAGGGCAGCCCCTGCCCCCAGGCCGCTTCGCCGTGCGGGCCGCCGTGGCGGCCGTGCGGACCGGCGCCTCGGCGGCCGTGCTCCCGGTCGTGCTCGCCGTGCGCGGCGTGCGGATCGTGCGGACGCCAGGGACCCCGGCGCCGCATGCGCGCGAGCGCGTCGGCGATGGCCTCTGCGGAGACGTCGCGCGGGTCGTCCGCGGGGTCGTGGCTCTCGGTTCCCATGCAATCGATTTTACATGTGACTTGACATGCATCCACATTGCATGTCATTCTGCATATACATGCAACATGACAAGTAAAGGACTCCTCATGACTGAGAACACGGACAACACCGAGAACATCCGCCCCGAGCATCCGCTCGGCTTCTGGATCACCGCGATCGACCGGCTCACCGCCGAGCGCTTCGCGGCAGCCTTCGAGCACGAGGGCATCACCCGCCGCGACTGGCGTGTGCTCAATGCGATCGCCGACGGCGACCGCGGCGCCGGCCACTCGCCCGCCGCTCGCGGACTGGCCGCACGCGGCTGGATCCAGTGGTCGGCCGACCACTGGGAGCTCACCGACGACGGTCGCGCAGCCCGGGAGCGCCTCGGCGTCGTCGTCGAGGGCATCCGCGCGCAGGTCGCCGAGGTCGTCACCCCCGAGGACTACGCGGCGCTGATGCGCTCGCTCGAGGACATCGCCCGCGCCTTCGGCTGGGAGGAGGGCAAGCCCCTCCCCCGCAAGCGCCGGCGGCACGGTCGCGACGACCACCGCGGCGACGGGCACGACGGACACCGGCGCCACGGCTTCCCCGGACGCCACGGCTTCCCCGGACGCCACTTCGACGGACGTGGCTTCGACCGCCGGGCCGGGGACGACGGACCCGAGCGCCACGAGCACGGCTGCGCGCACCACGGACGGGGACACCGCGACGACGCCCGCGAGGGCCACGCCGACGACCGCCGCGCCTGGATGCAGGCGCACGGCGGACACCGCCGCGGCCCCCACGGTGCGCAGGTGCACCACATCCACATCCACACGCACGGCTGACATGGCCGTCACGCCGGAGGGGTCCGGTCGCGAGCACTCCCCGTGCTCCGCGGCCGGACCCCTCCCGTCTCAGCGGATCACCTCTTCACAGGGTGCCCGGTGAACGTCGTCGCGGCCGAGGCGGCGGTGTCCCACCACTTCTGGGTGACCGACACGGTCATCGGCGGGCGCACCGGACGGTCGAGCGAGACGCGCCAGGTGCCGTCCTTGCCGACGGCCGCCGTCGCCGGAGAGGCCAGCCGCCCCTTGCCCGTCACGGTCAGCGAGATCTCGGCGCCGGCGACTCCCGTGCCCGACACCGTGGTCTTGTCCGCGCCCAGCACGGCGGTCGGCGCCGGCGGCGGGGAAGAGACGGTCCCGGCCGCGGCGTCCTGCATCCCGATCAGGCGCTTCGACCAGGAGTAGTCGCTCACCGAGATGGTGTCGTCTCCGGCGGCCTTGCCATCGCGTTCGGTCGCGTAGGAGAAGATGCCACCCTTGGTCGCCCCCTGGGGCTGCCACCGGGCGTACTGCGCCGCACGGGAGGTCTCGAACGGGTCGTTCGTGTCGCCCCACCGCGCGCCGCGCTCCTCGTAGAAGGAGAAGCCGATCATGTACTGGCACGGCTGGAAGTACGGGGCATAGGAGTCCCAGGTTCCCTGCAGGCTCGACACGCTGCGACCGTAGGACTGCACGAGCACGTACGACACGTAAGGCGCGATCCGCGCGGTGAGCGGGTGCGTGCCCGACTGGTTCGTGTCGTAGACGAACAGCCGGTCGCTGCCCGACTTCGGCCCGATGCTCTTCGAGAGCGCGGCGAAGACCCCGGCGGCCCGGTCGACCTGCGCCGGGGTGAGGGAGCGCTCCATGTCGACGTCGAGCCCGTCGAGCCCGTCGCCGTCGACGTACTTCTCGAGGATCCGGTCCGCCGCCGCCTGGTAGGCCGCAGGAGTGTCGGCCGTCGGCGCATCGAGGATCACGCCGATGTCGACGGTGCGGACGAGCTTGGTCCCCTGCGCATGCAGGTTCGGCACGTACTCGGTGCGCAGCACGTCCCAGAACTCCGAGTCGTCGCTGACGTAGGCGTTGAACACGAACGCGACGTCGACGCCGTGCGGCAGATCGTCCATCCGGGTCTCGTTGACGCCGGGGTTCTCGGGGGCCGTGTCGTCGCCCGGCCAGCTGGCGTACTTGTCCCGCCAGGTGCGGTAGTAGGCGAAATACTGCGGATCGGACGAGCACTGCGCGCTCGAACCGGGCGTCGGCGCCGGGGCCGTCTCGGCGACGGCGGCCGCACCGCCTCCGAGGACGAGGCCGGACAGGACGAGCCCCCCGGCAGCGAGCAACGACATGGATCTCTTCATCGTGTTCCCAACTCCTTCGTCAGACATCAGCGCTATAACGCTTTAGTGGACGGTAGCAAAGACCGTCGGAGCTGTAAATACCCTGTACATATATCGCTCTAGCCGCCTGGTGCCCCGTACGACGAAGGGGCGGATGCCCGCATCCGCCCCTTCGTCCGATCCGCCGGTCAGGCGCCGGTCGACCCCGCGTCGGTCACGCCGACGTCGGTGCGGTGGAAGTTCTGGAAAGACCGCGACGCGGTCGGGCCCCTCTGCCCCTGGTAGCGGTTGCCGTAGGGGCCGGATCCGTAGGGGTTCTCCGCCGGCGACGTCAGCCGGAAGAAGCAGAGCTGCCCGATCTTCATCCCGGGCCACAGCTTGATCGGCAGGGTCGCCACGTTCGCGAGCTCGAGCGTGACGTGCCCGGTGAACCCGGGGTCGATGAAGCCCGCGGTCGAATGCGTGATCAGACCGAGCCGGCCCAGCGACGACTTGCCCTCGAGGCGCGCCGCGATGTCGTCCGACAGCGTCACCTGCTCGAAGGTCGCCCCCAGCGCGAACTCGCCGGGGTGCAGCACGAAGGGCTCGTCGGGGTCGACCTCGATCAGCCGGGTCAGCTCAGGCTGATCCTCGGCGGGGTCGATGAATGGGTACTTGTGATTGTCGAAGAGGCGGAAGTAGCGGTCGAGGCGCACGTCGACGCTCGACGGCTGGATCATCGCCGGATCGTGCGGGCTGAGCGCGATGCGGCCGGAGGCGAGTTCGGTGCGGATGTCGCGATCACTGAGAAGCACGCGTTCAGCCTAACGGTGGGAGCGGATCCTGCGGATCTGCGAGTCCCAGCCGATGCGCGAGGATCACCGCGTGGATGCGATCGCGGGCGTCGAGCTTGGTCAGCACGCGGCCGACATGGGTCTTGACCGTCGACTCGCTCAGATAGAAGCGCCGCGCGATCTCGGCGTTGGTGAGTCCCTGCGCGATCGCGAGGAAGACCTCCCGCTCGCGTTCGGTGAGCGCCGTCGTCGGATCCGCCGAGGACCCCGCCGTCTCGGCGGGTGCCGCGGCCACCTGGTCGAGCAGGGCCCGGGTCGCCCGCGGCGCGAGGGCCGCGTCGCCGCGATGCACCGCGCGCACCGCGGCGACCAGCTCGTGCCGCTGGGCGTCCTTGAGCAGGAACCCGCTCGCACCCGCGCGGATCGCCCCGAAGGCGTACTCGTCGAGGTCGAAGGTCGTGAGCACCAGCACCTTGACCTCGGGATGCGCCCTGGTGATCTCGCCGGTCGCCGCGATGCCGTCCATCCCCGGCATCCGCACGTCCATGAGCACCACGTCGGGGCGCAGCGCGGCGGTGCGGGCGACGGCCTCTCCGCCGTCGTCCGCCTCTCCGACCACCTCGATGCCGTCCTCGGCCTCGAGCACCAGACGGAATCCCACGCGGATCAGCCGCTGGTCGTCCACGAGCAGCACCCGGATCGGGTCAGTCATCCGGCTCCTCCTTCTCCGCGGACCCCTCCGCGGGCGGGGCGCCGGGTTCCTCCCGCTCCGGCTCCCCCTGATCGTCGACGGGCAGCTCGGCCCGCAGGATCCATCGTCCTCCGCCGATCGCCCCGGAGCGGAACGTCCCGCCCAGGTGCGCTGCGCGCTCGGCGAGGCCGCGCAGGCCGAAGCCGGGCTCGCCCATGGCGGTGACGACCCCGTCGTTGCGGACCTCGACGACGAGGGGATCGGCGGCGTAGTCGACCAGCACGTCGATGGATGCGGCGGACGGCGCATGCCTCATCGCGTTCGTCACGCCCTCCTGCACGATCCGCCCGATCGCGAACGCGAGAGCCGGCGCCACCTCGTGCGCCCCAGCGGTCCGGAGCGTGACCGCATAGCCCGCACGGCGTGCGGCGTCCACGGTTTCCTGCGGGGAGATGGGCGCGGACGGCGCGAGAGGCGCATCCCCGTCCCCGTCGCGGAGCACGCCCAGCATCGACCTCAGCTCGGTGAGGGCGCTGCGCGCCGTGGCGGCCGCGGCGTTCGACGCATCCCGGGCCCGGTCCCGATCGGGGGTCGCCGCCGCCCCCTCCGAGAGCGCCACCACCACCGTGAGCGAGTGCGAGACGATGTCGTGCATCTCGCGCGCGATCCGCTCCCGCTCGGCGGCCGCCGCCAGCTGCGCATGCTGATCGCGCTCGACGAGCAGCTGCCGCGACCGGTCGATCACCGCCTCGAGGTACCGCTTGCGGTTGCCGACGTTCACACCGATGAGGGCGCCGAAGAGCCCGACCACCGCCTCGCCCACGATCGTGTTGATCGCGATCTGGAAGGGGATGACGCCGCTCCAGGAGAGGGTGAGCGCATACAGCGTGAGCGTGCCGAGCCCCACGCCGAGACCGATCCAGCAGGCGCGCGACGAGCGGTAGACGGCGAGCGCATAGCTGGTGGCGAGCAGCAACGGCCCGCCGGTCGGCACGGGTGCGTAGAGATAGGTGGCCGAGGCGACCAGCGAGGCCGTGAAGGCGACCGTCGGCCACTGCCGGCGGCGCAGGAGCAGCAGGCAGGCGAGGAACACCGTGACCGGGATCGCCACCGCCCCGAAGCGGCGCAGCGCCTCCCTGGCCGGATCGTCCCCGCTGCCGAAGGAGCCCAGCGTGCCCGCCGGCAGCACCGAGAAGACCAGGCAGAGGAAAGCGATGATGATGTCGGCGAGCACGGGGTGCCGCGCCCAGAAGCGCCGGATGACCCCGGGCGGACGCGGCAGCCGCAGCTCCTCGTCCTGCCGGATCGAGGGGCTGCGGCTGTGCGGGGTCGACACGGCCTCGACTCTACGCGTCGCGGGTGCGCAGCACGGCCCAGGCCGCCAGCATCCCGGCCACGATCCAGCCGCCGAGGGTCAGGTAGGCGGTGAGGATCTCCCCGCCGTCTCCGCCGTTCATCGGCGAGGTGGTGATCACCTGCGACGCGGACATCGGAAGGTAGTGGCTCGCGTCGAGGATCCACCGCCAGGCCTCGCCCGCCATCGCGAACATCGACGTGACGATCGGCAGCACGAACAGCACGCCGACGGTGGCGGCGATCGCGCCGGCGCCCGAGCGGAGCACGAAGCCGAACGCGACGCCGATGAGCGCGAAGACGGCCATCGAGAACGACGCCGCGAGGATCGGGGCGAAGGTCCCGCCGAGGTCGGTCCAGTCGATCTCTCCGGGCTTGCCCATCAGGATCGGGGACACGACCACCGCCGCGACCGTGAAGATCACGAACGAGGCGAGGAACATGAAGAGGGCGAGGACGACGGCCTTCGCCGCGAGCACTCCCCCGCGCACGGGATCGGCGGCGAGCGTCGAGCGGATCATCCCCGTCGAGTACTCGCCGGTCACCGCGATCACGCCCAGGATGCCGGCGAGCAGCATCGTGAACTGGATCGGCATGACCACGATCTGGAGGCCCTTGACCGGGGAGTCGCTGAGCGACATCGCCGCGAGCATCGCGATGCCGATCGTGAGCACCGCGGTGATCGCGATCGCCCACCAGGTGGAGCGGAGGGTGGAGAGCTTGATCCACTCGCTGCGCAGCGACCGGAAGAAGGTCAGCGTGTACGGCGACTCGACGCGCGTGGTCCGCGCGGTCGCCGGTGCGGTCTGGACGGTCATGCGATCTCCTTGGTCTTGTACTCGACCGAGTCGCCGGTGAGCGCCAGGTAGGCGTCTTCGAGCGAGCCGGTGGTGGGGGTCAGCTCGTGCAGCGGGATGCCCCGGTCCGCGGCGAGGTCGCCGATGCGGGAGGCGGGCAGCCCGACGACGTCGAGCGTCTCCGGTCCGGTGTTCACGATCTCGACCGACGGGCCCGCGACCAGCGCGGCGAGGTCCGCGGCGCGCGGGGTGCGCACGCGCACGGTGTTGACCGTCCAGGCGCGGACGAGCTCATCGAGCGGAGCATCCGCGAGCACCTTGCCGCGGCCCAGCACGATCACGTGATCGGCGGTCTGCGCCATCTCGCTCATGAGGTGGCTGGACAGCAGCACCGTGCGCCCCTCCGAGGCGGCGTGACGCACGAACTGCCGCACCCAGCGGACGCCCTCGGGGTCGAGGCCGTTGACCGGCTCGTCGAGGATGAGAGTGTGCGGGTCGCCGAGCAGGGCGGCGGCGATGCCGAGACGCTGGCCCATGCCGAGCGAGAACTTGCCCGCCCGCTTGCGCGCCACGGACTGGATGCCCGCGAGCTCGATGACCTCGTCGACGCGCGACGAGGGGATGCCGTGGGTGGCGGCCATCGCGCGCAGATGGTTCCGCGCGGTGCGGCCCGTGTGCACGGCCTTCGCGTCGAGCAGCACCCCGACCTCGGTGAGCGGCGCCCGCAGCTTGCGGTACTCCTGCCCGGCGACGGTCACCCGTCCGGAGCTGGGCCGGTCGAGCCCGACGATCATGCGCATCGTGGTCGACTTGCCCGCGCCGTTCGGGCCGAGGAAGCCGGTGACCATCCCGGGCCTGACCGTGAACGACACGCCGTCGACGGCGGTCTTGTCTCCGTACCTCTTGCCGAGGCCTTCTGCTGTGATCATGCCTTCGACGCTACGGATCGCCCCGGGGCGGCCGCATCGGCCGGTCGGATGATCCTGTGCGCGGACTATGGCACCGTGGTGCCATACGCGGTGCCGGGCGCAGGTTTGTTATGCTGGCCAGGCACCATCTCGGGGCTGTAGTTCAATGGCAGAACTTCTGCATCTGATTCTTCTGCCCACATGACTCCATTGAGATCCATGCTTGAGCACCGTCTCGCCAGTGTTTTCTAGGGCGCGACCCCCATCTGAGTCCACTCGGGCCCAACCGCTTCCATGTGAGCAAAACGCCGCGTTTACGCTCAAAGCGCGGCGTAAACGCGGCGCAATCAGATCTTCCCGTTCGGTGGTCCGCGGCGGTCTGCTGCGGCGCGCTCGATCCACGCGTTGTAAAGCCGCTCGCACGCCTCTTGAAACGCGCTCGAAGGGGTATCACTAGTCTTTCCGTCCACGACCCTCACACCGCGCATCCCTGACAACTTCCGCACCCAGTGGCATCGCGCACTCGAAGGGACGCGGTTCGAGGGGCGCACGCCGAAGGAGTTCCGCGCCACCGTTGCGACGTTGCTGCGCGACGCCGCAGGGATCGAAGCGGCGCAACACCAGCTCAACCATGCGAGCCTGCTCACCACCGAACAGAGCTATGCGGTCCCTGTCACAGTGCTCCCGGATCACACATCTGTCCTGGAACAGTTCGACATCCTTGCCGACTGAAAGCGCGGCGTTTCCGCGGCGTTTGGCCATCTACCATCCAACCGCTAGACTCGCATGGTCGATCTGGCCGCGTAATTCCGCGGGTCGATCGGAGTGGGGCTGTAGTTCAATGGTAGAACTTCTGCTTCCCAAGCAGACAGCGCGGGTTCGATTCCCGTCAGCCCCTCCACCTCCTCTCGCAGGGCGTCCGCACCGGCCCGGTGCGTTCCCGTCCGGACGCCCGGAAGCCTGCGTACGCAGGGCACCGGGCCGATGGGAACGCACCGGGTCGGTGATCTCCGCGGCTGTTTCCGGCCGGGTCAGGCTCCCGGCACCTGGATCACCATGGTGTTCTCCAGAGCCGGCCCGCGCCACACGGCCGGGCGCGGCGGCGTCTGGCGATCCCTGATCGTGGCGCGCAGCACCAGAGCGTTCTTGATGTTCTCCAGACCGAAGTGCGCCGTCGGCGCATCCGTTCGCGGGTTGCCCTCGGATACGGAGATGGCGGTCTTCGCCGCGGTCACATCCGTGGCCCCGCCCAGGTACACGCCGAACCGCGGCGCGTCTTCGATGGTGTTGTCGGCGATGGCGATGTTCCGGTGTGCCCGCGAGACACCCGGGGTGTACGCCGCCGTGAAGTGCTGCAGCATGATCGCCGCGGAGGACGACGGCCACGGCACCAGGGTCTGGTCGAGGCACACGCGCCGGATCGTGTTCCCGGTCACCACGAGGTTCTCCGATCCGATCGGCCCTTCGCCGTAGGCGGTGTCGTTCGCGATCCAGATCCCCCAGTTCGTGAGGTCGCTCAGCCGGTTCCCGGAGATCACGCCGTCACTCGCCTTCATGCGCACGCCGAGCCCGCGGGACTCCTCGATGACGTTGTCCTTGATGACGAAACCGGACCCGCAGTAGGAGCGATTGAAGACGTCGTCACCCGCGCTCGCACCGGGCACGGCGGAGGCGATCGTGACCGTCAGGGGCGCGGCGGAGCGCGGATCGCCCTCCACGGCGACGACCCGGGCACGGCCCCGCAACGTGCCGTCGGAGGAACGCACGATCTGCAGCGTGTCCCCCACTCCCACCTCGGACGCTCCGCCGGCGAGCGCGAGCCGCGTTCCGGAGCCGTCGAGGGACTGCAGCGCGCGCAGCTGGGAGTACACGTTCATGCCGTCGTCGTGCAGGCGGGCGAAACGATTGCCGATGACCGTCGGCCCTCGGCGACCGCCGTGATGGTGATAGCCATCGGCGTTCGAGCTGATCCATCGCCCCGATCCCGTACGGACGTCGACGACCGTACGGCGCAGTACCGTGGCCTCGGAATTGTTGGAGATCACCGCGGCGCCGGGGGCCGCGTGGATGACGAGATCGGTGAGCGTGGTGTCCGCCGCCTGGTGGAGTGCGATCCCGTTGCGGTCGCCGCGGTAGCCGGTCACGAAACCGTCGCCGACCGCGATGTCGGAGATCCGCCCGCGATGAGCGGGGTCGACGGTGATAGTCCACCGTCCGGCGGCGTCGGCCTCAGCCGGGTAGGAGATCGCGAACGTCGACTGGACGCCCCTCTTGAAGATCCCCGTCGACGCGTCGTGGAGCGTGCCGTATCCGGCGCCCGCGAAGAGGCGCCGATCCTCGAGGGACGGGAAGCCCGGCACGAGCTCGAGCAGGAAGGTCCCGGCGACCGCGTCGACCGCGCGCACGACACCCTGGGTGAAGGGCGGCGTCTCATAGTCGAGCGTGATCCCCGACACGGTGATGCCGGTCGCTCGCGTGATGGCGATGCCGCCCTTGTGAGGATCGAGCATGAGCAGCTCCGTCGCATCGCCGACGAGGGCGATGCGAGCGGTCTCCGCGACCTCCAGGGCATACCAGGACGGCGTCCCGTCGTCGCCGATGCGATAGGTGCCGCGCCGGAACAGCACCCGTGCGGAGTTGCGGGCCGAGGCTGCCGTCCACGCCTTCGCGTCGGCGATCACCTGCCGGATCGCCGGACCGCTGTCCGCCGCGCCCGGCATCGCTCCTCGGGCCGAGACGGGGAAGTCCTTCCTCGTCGTCGGCGGCGCGGCCGCCGCGGCGGGCGCCGCCCCGCCGAGCACGGCGAGACCCCCCGCGCCGACGGCGGTGCCGACGAGCAGCGTGCGGCGAGACAGTTTCGGGTCTTCGTGGTTCATGGACAGCCTCCATCGTCACGGCGACGAGCCCCAGGCATCGTTGCCTCTTTCAAATAGTCGGAAGATAACATCAATAATTGGAATATGCGAGACTTGCTTCGTCGAAAGGAACACCATGGATCCGCTCCTTCCCCCGCTGCCGCCCTGCGCACCCGCAGAAGAACGGATGGTGTCCGGCGAAGTCGCAGAGCTGCCGACGTACTCGGAGGACGTCTGGACCGGACGGCATGTGCCCCGCGGAGTGCTCGTCCCGTTCCGCGGTCAGGTCGGCACGCCGGCCCCGCACGCGCTCGATCTGACTTCGCTGGTCGTCCGGCACGGGGCCACGGAGCTGCGCGCGGGCGTCGACTACCTCGTCGACGAGGTGTACGGCACCATCTGCCTGCCGCCGGGAGCACTCGGGCCGCTGACCGTCACCCTCGACTACCGTTACTCCCTCCTCCGCATCGACAGCGTCGTCACGACACAGGACGGGGAGAGGCGCCTGCTCCGCGGCGTCTCCCACCTGACGGCTCCGCACCCACCACAGGCGGGTGACGACGAGGTCCTCGAGGCGAACCTGCTCATCGCCCCCTCCGCCCAGCACCCGCAGATCTTCGCCCCGCACCCGGCCGCGGCCCCGCCTGCGCTGCCGACCGGAAGCCTGCCGCGCTCCGCCGGCCGCCTCGCCGAGGGCGCCCCCCTGCGGATCCTCTTCCTCGGCGACTCGATCACAGAGGGCGGCGACGCCTCGACCGACGAAGCCGCGTTCCGTTCCGTCGCCGCGCGCATCGTCCAGGAGCGCCACCCTTCCGTCCACGCCCTCGTCGCCGCGACGGGCGGCTCCCGCTCCGTGCAATGGCTCGACCCGGACGACGCGACGTGCGACTGGGATCGGGTCGCCTCCTCCTCCCCCGACCTCACGGTGGTGGAGTTCTTCAACGACGCCTATCTGGAGCCGGGCCTCTGGCCGCCGACCTACGACGACCTGGTCGTCCGCCTGAGCGCGCTCGGCAGCGAGGTGGTGCTGCTCACACCCACCTTCGCGATGCGATCCGCGATGCACGGCTCCGATGCGCGCGACGACGGCCGGCCCTACGTCCGGTTCCTCCGGGAGTACGCGGAACGGAACGCCCTCCCGCTCATCGACGTGTCCGCGCGCTGGGAGCGGCTTCGTGAGGAGGGCCTGCCGTACTGGACCCTCCTCGCGAACGGCATCAACCACCCGGACGATCGCGGCCATCGGCTCACCGGAGAGGCCGTCGGAGCCGCCTTGCTCCACCTCCTGCGACCGGCGGGGCAGGCGTGACCGGTGTGCTCGTGACCCTCGGCGACTCCCTCACCGAGCACGGAACCTGGCCGGATCTGCTGTCCGCAGGAATGAGACGGCCCGTGCTCCGCGAGGGCAGGGCCGGCCAGACCTCAACCGAGATCGCGCTACGCGCCGGCGCCCACTCGATCGATTTCACCACGGGGGACGCGGCGGGCGACACCGGGCTCGCGCTGCGTCCGCTGCGCCTCCCCGGCGACTTCCGCTCCCGTGTCGACGGCGGCATGGCGGACGTCGCCATCGTCGGCGACCTCGAGGACAGGGCGGGGACGCTGGTCCATCGCGTCGCGGCAACGGCGGACGCGGGATGGACCTTCCACGCGGACGACGGCGGCACGATGGAGCCCCGGGAACGGATGCACTTCCAGCCGCACGCACTCCCGCTGCCCCCGTCCGCGATCGTCGTGCTGTGGTGCGGTCGCAACAACCCCGGGCCGGCGGTCCCCCGCGACGTCGACGCGATCCTCAGCGCACTGAGGTCCCGCGACCCCGGCCTCCGCCACCTCGTTCTCGGCGTGCACGCCGCCGCCTTCGAACCCGTAGGCACTTCCGCGAGCGCACTGATCGACGAGATGAACGCCACGCTCGCACACCGGCACGCCGAGCGCTTCATCGACGTGCGCGCGGCGCTGCTCGCCACGGCTCCGACCCGGGACGGCACTCCGGCTCCCCACCTCCGCATCGACGACGTGCACCTGAGCGCCGCCGGAGACGAGGTGGTCGCGCGGGTGGTCCGCGAGCGTCTGACAGCTCTCGGATGGTGGCCCGCGACCGCAGGCCCTCCGTCGTGAGGCGAGAACGGACGGAGTGGCGCGGCCTCCCCGCCTGGCAGCTCTCCGACGGCGGGACCTCGGCCGTCGTCGTTCCGGGCCGCGGCGCGAAGATCGTCTCGCTCCGCGACGGCGGGGGCAGGGAGTGGCTCGCGCAGGGGGACGGACGCGCCGTGCCCGCGCCGGGCATCCCGTTCGAAGAGGCGGAGATGTGCGGATGGGACGAGTGCGCCCCCACCGTGTCGCCATCGCCCACGCCCCGGGGCGACACCGCTCCCGACCATGGCGAGGCCTGGGACCGGGCGTGGAAGGAGGTCGATGGCGGCCTCGAGATCGACCTGCCGTCGGTCGGCGTCCGGCTCCGGCGCACGACCGCCCTCCATCCCGACGGGACTCTCGCGCTCACCTACCGCGCGCGGGCCGGAATACGCGGGACCACCCTTCTCTGGGCCGCACACCCCCTCTTCCGTCTCGGTGCACGCGACCGGATCTCCGTCGACGCCTCCGCCGCCCTCTGGGACGTCTCCGGGGAACCGGCAGCCCCGACGTCGCGGACCCGGCCGGAGGCTCCGGCACCAGGGTCCTCCGTGAAGTTCTACACCGCGCCGCAGGAGCGTCCGCGGTGGGCGCGCATCGATCGACCCGACGGGAGCGGACTGACGATGACGTGGCGCGGCGCCGCGATCCGCACCCTCGGCGTCTGGATCGACCGCTCGCGATTCGCGACCGAGGACGTGGTGGCATTCGAGCCGTCGACCGGCTGGTACGACTCGCTGGAGGCGGCCACCCACGCTGGCCGGGTACTGCGGCTCGCGCCCGGGCAGACATCCGAGTGGACGCTCTCGATCGACTTCCGACCCACACGCCGAAATTGAGTCAACGCTTGCTCTCTGGATTCCCACCCCTTGAATAATCCTTTTGATCTACAGCAATGTGGTTTGCTACGGTGTTGAACAACCGGTTACCCAAACCGCAGAACGAGGTCGAAGATGACGAACACCCCCCGCAGCGTGCTGGTGACCGGCGCAGACGGCAGGATCGGACGCGCCGCAGTCGCACGGTTGCGTGCGGACGGCTGGCGGGTGGTCGCACTCGCCCCCCGGTTCCGCTCCCTCACCGAGGCGGACGCCGTGCTGCGGACCGGCGACGCGACCGATGAGGCCGATGTCGCCGCAGCGCTGGACGGGGTCGATGCCGTGGTTCACCTCGCCGCCGTCCCGCACTGGGAACACGGCACGCCCTACGAGGTGTACACGACCAACGTCGTCTCGACCTTCAACGTGCTCGTGCAGGCGGCCGAGCGCGGTATCCGCAGGGCGGTCATCGCGAGCAGCATCCAGGCGTCGGGGGTGCCGGGGAACCACCACGACGTACTGCCCGCCTATTACCCGATCGACGAATCGCTCCCGCCCGTCCACGACGAGTGGTACTCGCTCTCCAAGTACTCCGATGAGCTGACGGCGCGCATGGTCGCCAGCCGGTGGGGCATGTCGATCATCGCGCTCCGCTTCCCCTGGGTCGATGAGGCCGACGCGCTGCGCGAGGTCGGCGAGGAGTGGACGAAGGACCCCGCCCAAGGAGTGAAGCTCGGCTGGTCCTACCTCGATGTGCGCGACGCCGCCACCGCCGTGGTCCGGAGCCTGGAGGCCCCGGTCGAGGGCTCGCTCGTCGTCCAACTCGCCGCCCCGCGCACACTGGTTCCGTTCGACACCGAGGAGCTGCTCGACGCACATGCCCCCGGGGTCCCCCGCGAGCGGTTCTTCCCCGGCCGCGCAGTGCCCGTCAGCACCGATCGTGCCGAGCGTCTGCTGGGTTTCGTGCCGGAGCACGAGCTCCTCCCCACCTCCACTGCAGGAACGGCGGGCTGAACGATGCGGATCGCCGCCGTCGAGACGTTCGTCCTCGGTGACCGCCGCCTGCTGGTCCGGGTCGGGACCGACTCCGACCTGACCGGCTGGGGCGAGGCCACGCTCGAGACCTGGGTCGGTCCGGTCGCAGCCGCCGTACGCCAGATGGCCGAGTACCTCGTCGGCACCGACCCCCGGCTGATCACCGCCCACTGGCAGGTGCTCGCACGCGGCGGGTTCTATCGCGGCGGCCCCGTGATGTCGTCGGCGGTGGCGGGCATCGACCAGGCGCTCTGGGACCTCGCGGGCAGGCGCTTCGGCGTGCCCGTGCACGAGCTGCTGGGCGGCGCGGTGCGCACCGCGATCCGCCTGTACCGGCATGCCAACGTGGATGGACGGATCGGAGACCCCGATCGTGCCCGCCGGCTCGTCGCGGAGGGGTACACGATGGTCAAGGTCGCGCCGACAGAGCCGACCCGATTCGTCGACACCGAGGGGACGATGCAGCGCCTCGTCGGCGAACTCGAGGAGCTCCGCGATGCGGTGGGGGACGAGGTCGACATCGCCGTCGACCTGCACGGCCGCTTCTCCGTGCCGCAGGCCCGGAGATTCCTCGCCCGTACCGAGCATCTCGGACTCGCCTTCGTCGAGGAGCCGCTGCGGCCCGAGCACTCCGCCCGGATCGGCGACCTCGTCCGGGCGTCCTCGACGCCGATCGCGACCGGTGAGCGCCTGTACGGGCGCACCGAGTTCGAGCCGGTACTGCGCGCGGGCGTCGCCTTCGCGCAGCCGGATCTCTCGCATGCCGGCGGAATCACCGAGGTGATGCGGATCGGCACGCTCGCCGAGGTGTACGACGCGCAGCTCGCGCCGCACTGCCCGCTGGGGCCGGTCGCCTTCGCCGCCTGTGTGCAGGTCGACGCCGCTCTCCCGAACGCCGCCGTGCAGGAGACCATGATCGACTTCGAGACCTTCCTCGACGATGAGCACGCCTATGTCCTCAATCGCACGGACTGGATCCCGGTGGACGGCTACCTTCCCGTGCCGACTGCGCCGGGGCTTGGCCTGGAGATCGATGAGGAACTGGTGCGCGAGCGGGCGACCGAGGTCGCGCCATCCCTCGCGCTGTGGTGGAGTGACCCCAGAGACGGGAGCTACCTGGAATGGTGAACGAGACGCGGGTCCAGGACGTGCTGCGGCTGCGGGTGTCGGTCTCGGAGGACGGCGGCGCCGGACTGCGCGCCGCGATCCGCCAGGCGACCGCCTGGACCGGAGAGGACGAGGCCCGGCGTGCACAGGTCCTGTTGCAGCCCGGCGTCCACCGCATCGATCCCGTACCGGGAGCCGCCGACGATGAGGCGGCGGTGACCGTCGAGAACGCCTCGCGGCTGACGGTCTCCGGACCGGAGGCCGAACTGCTCTTCACCGATCCGCACTGCGGCGGCATCGACGTGCGCGGCGGTCGCGGCGTGGTGCTCGAGGGCTTCACGATCGACTACGCCACGCCGTCCTTCACGCAGGGCATGATCGTCGACGTCGACCCCGAGACGTGCTCGTTCCGCTTCCGTCCGCACTCCGGCTACCCGGACTTCACCGACCGCCGGCTCTTCACCGGGACCGGATACGGCACACTGCGGGAGGGAGAGGGAGGGGCGCTCAAGCCCGACGCACGTCAGACCTTCATGATCTCCTACGACGCCGCTCCCGACCGGGACGGCACGTTCCGGGTGATCGTCGACCCCGGCAACCGCGCGTGGTTCCCGCACATCCAGCCCGGGGACGGCTTCGTCGTGGGGCACCGCGGCGATCTGCACGGCATCCGCCTGGACGCCTGCGAGCGCACGGTGCTGCGGTCACTCACGATCCACGCCGCCCCCTGCGCGGCGATCCTCGCGCACGAATCGTCGGAGACGCTCGTCGACCGCGTCACCGTCGCACGGCGCCCCGGGTCGTCCCGATGGATCAGCACCAACGCCGACGCGCTGCACTGCCAGGGCGGGCGCCGGGGTCCGCAGATCATCGGGTGCCGGTTCGAAGGCATGCACGACGACGGCGTCAACCTCTACGTGCACGCCCTCCGCGTCGTGGAGGCGCGCAATGCGAGGACCCTGGTGCTCGACGGCTCCGGCGCGGTCAGCGACGGAGACCGCCTGCAGCTCGTGGACCCGGCTCGAGGCGTCGTCATCGCCGAGCCGACCGTCTCCCGGCTCCTCTCCACCGCGCCGCTCGTCGTCACCCTCGACCGGGAGGTCCCGGCGATCCTGGCCGGACACGAGGTGTACAACCGTTCGAACGCGCTCCCCGGGTTCCGGATCGAGAAGAGCACGTTCCACGACTTCCGCGGCATCGGCATCCGCCTCAAGGCGAGCGAGGGGATCGTTGCGGACTGCCGCTTCGAGCGGCTCTCCGGATGCGGTCTGTGGATCGCGAATGACCCGGGCTGGTCGGAGGGACCGCTGGGCTCTCGGGACGTGGACGTCATCGGGAACGTTTTCCGTGCATGCCCCGGAGACGTCTCCCTGCACGCCTGGCCGCACTCCGCGGCGACCGTGATGATCGAGGTCTTCTCCGGTGACGACGGCCCCGCGGAGAGCCGCCCGCACGAGCGCATTCACCTGCAGGACAACGACATCGTGCAGGAGGCCGCATCCGCGGTCTTCGTCGGCGGAGCGTCCGCCGTGACGATCGAGGATCTGCGCGTCGACGAGAAGACCGGCACGCCCTGGCTGGCGACACGGGACAGCGGTGTGCGCGTGTCCGAGATCTCCGGAACGGCCGGGAGCGCCTGAACGACGCGCCTCAGACGAACGGGATCTGCTGACCCTCCGGCGCGCTCAGGGCCCCGGAGGAGTATCCGAGCACGAGCTCGCCCGGCACCCTCCGCACGCTCTCCTCGACCGGCTGCGCATTGATCATGCGGACGAGGAGGTCGGTCGCCGCGACGCCGACGTCGACCAGCCGCGGATCGACGGTCGTGAGGAATCTCGCCTCGGCGTCGGAGTACTTCACCCAGTGGTCATGGCCGACGAGGGCGATGTCCTCCGGGACGCGAACGCCGTTGGCCGCGAAGTACCGCGCCGCGCCGAGTGCGATGAGGTCGTTGCCGCACACGATGCCGTCGATCGACGGATCCTCGCGGTGCAGGCGCTCGGCCGCGCGGTAGCCCCATGCCCCCGACCAGTCGCCGAACTCGCGATGCGCCTCGTCGACCACGAGGCCCGCCTCCCCGAGCACCGCGTCGGCGCCCTCCAGCCGCCGGATCACCGCGTCCGCACCCCGGTGAGCGGTGATGTGCGCGATGCGACGCCGCCCCTGCGCGAGGAGGTGCTCGACGGCCAGGCGGCCCGCCATCCGGTCGTCCGGCAGGACGACCTCGTCGGTCTCGGTATCGGTGATCCCGTGGGCGTAGACGACGGGAACGTCGAAGTCGGCGGTCACCGATCGCAGCGGGACCTCGTTGCCGTCGCCCACGACGATGACCCCGTCCACATGCCGCGCCCGCAGCTTCTTGATGTTCTCCGCCCGCGCGGCGCCCTCCCGGCCGTCGTCGTACACCATCGCCGCGACGTCATGCCTGCTGAGCTCGTTCGCGATGCCGGCGATGACCGGCATCGAGAAGATGCCCGTCGAGTTCTCGGTGAGCAGGCCGACCGTGAAGCTGCGTCCGAGTGCGAAGTACTGTGCCAGCGCGTTCGGGCGGAAGTCGAGGCGCTGCGCGGCCTCGAGGATCGCCTCCCTGGTCGCCGGCGACACGCGCCCGCCGCCGTTGAGCACGCGGGACGCGATCGAGGTCGACACACCGGCCACGGCGGCCACGTCCTTCAGAGTCACGCCCTTCTTACCCATGTCGGCCTTCCGTCGTCGTCATCCCTTGATTCCACCAGACATGCTGACACCTTTGAGGATCTGACGCTGGAACACGAGGAAAACGGCGATCGGGATCAGTAGTCCGAGCAGCATCGCGGACATCTGCAGGCTGAGGTCGGTCTTGCCTCCGATCCGCGCCAGGGCCACGGAGATCGGCTGCAGCTGACTGCTGGGGAGCACGAGCATCGGCCAGAGGAAGTCCTTCCAGGAGTTGAGGATCGTGAGCACCGCGATCACGCCGAGGATCGACTTCGAGAACGGCAGGACGATGACGAAGAACATCCGGAAGGGTCCGACCCCGTCGACCCGGGCCGCCTCGATGATCTCGCGGGGGATCTCGTCGAAGAAGCGCGTGACGACCAGCACGGCGAAGGCGTTCGCCGCCGCCGGCAGCCAGACGGCCCAGTAGCTGTCGATGATCGAGCCCCCCGCCAAGGGGAGGTCGACGACCGTGAGGTACAGCGGGACGAGCGAGATCACGCCGGGCACGAAGAGCGTGACGAGGATCGCGGCGGAGAGGAAGCGCGCCCAGCGGGGTCGGAGGATGCTGATGACGTAGGCGAGGGATGCGGTCACGACCACCGTGGACACGGTCGAGCCCAGCGCCATCACCGCCGTGTTGGCCAGATACCTGCCCACCTGGATCTGCTCCCAGGCTGCGGCGAGGTTGCCCCATTGCACGCCGTGGGGGAACCAGGCGAACGGCTGCGAGATCGTGTCCTGGGTCGTCGAGAGCGCCGCCTTCGCGAGCCAGAGGATCGGACCGACGCCGGCGATCACGAGAAAGGAGAAGAATGCGATCTGCAGGGTCGTCATGGTGGCCCTGACGCTGGGGCGACGACGGTCGGCATCGGAGATGGCCGACCGCTCCGCGACGTCCGTCTCCTTCCGGCGGGAGCGCGGCGGCGATGCGGCGATGGTGCGGGTGTCGGTCACGATCGGCTCCATTTCCGGGTGGCCAGCAGATAGACCACGGAGACCACGGCGAGCGCCAGCGCGAGGAGGAAGGACAACGCGGTGGCCGCGCCGTAGTCCCCGTACTGGAAGGCGTAGCTGTAGATGAGCATCAGCACGGTGACGGTGGCGTTGTCGGGGCCGCCGCCGGTGAAGACATACGGCTCGGTGAAGACCTGGAGCGTTCCGATCAACTGGAGCAGGACGAGGGCGAGGATCACGCCGCGAAGCTGGGGAAGGGTGACGTGCCAGATGCGCCGCCAGATGCCGCCGCCATCGATCTCGACGGCTTCGTACAGCTCTGGCTTGACCGAGGTGATCGCGGCGAGGTAGATGATCGCGGTGCCTCCCGCGGTGGCCCAGATGACCTCGAGGACGATGGAGGGCATGGCGCTCGAGCTCGCGTTGAGCCACGGGAGCGGCCCGATGCCCACGGCACCGAGCACCTGATTGAACAGGCCGTCGGCGGAGGGGTCGTAGAAGTACTTCCAGAGCAGGATGGCGACGATCGGCGGGATCACCACGGGCAGGTAGGCGAGCATGTTGAACAGCGCGCGACTGCGCCGCAGTTCCGCCATGTAGACCGCGAGGATCAGGGGTGCGGGGAAGCCGAACACCATCCCGAGCACGGCGAAGTACACCGTGTTGCCCACGGCCTGCGGGAGCACCGGATCCGAGAGCACATACTCGAAGTTCTTCAGCCCCACCCAGGTGGCGTCGTCGATGAGGTTGGTGCGCTGGAACCCCATGATCGCCCCCGACACGATCGGACCCCACGAGAAATAGGCGAAGGCCAGGATTCCCGGAACGGCGAAGAGCACCGGGACGAGCCCGCCCCGCCGGTACCAGCGCACGAGCGAGGGCCGCCGCCGGGGCGGCGGCGTCGCGCGTGGCGGTGACTCCGCGGCGGGAGACCCCACGGAGTCGGTCGGGATGGCGCTCGTGGTCAGAGGCATGGCTGCGTTCTCCGGTTGAGGCCGGCGACATCGAGGGGACGACGCCGCCGGCCGGCGACTGCTAGCGCGAGAGCTTCGCGTTCACGGACTTCTGCGCGGCCTGGAGCAGCGCCCGGATGTCCTGATCCGGTTCGTTGAGAACCTTCTGCAGCACGGTGTCCAGTTCGCCGTAGACCTGCTGCGGCTGGCCGGTGGGCTCCGGCACGAGCTCTTGATCGTCCATCACCTCGCTGTACCCGCGGAACTGGTCGACCGGGACGTTGTAATACTCCTTCACCCACGACTCGTACTTCGTGCGCACAGCGGGATCGAGCGGCGAGAGCCCCGGAACGCCGATCAGGCTTCCCGCATCGACGTTCTTCTTCACCGTCTCGATCGCGAGGTCCTTGTCGGTGTACTGACGGAAGTTGTTGAACTCAACCCACTTCAGGCCCGCCTTGATCTGCGCAGGTGTCGCGCGCGGGTTGAAGACCTCGACGGCGCCTCCGAGCAGCGTCCGCTGGGTGCCGTCATGCTCGGGCATCGCGGTGAAGCCGTAGTCGGCCGGCTTCATGCCGAACTGCTGCACAGCGGCCGGGAAGTGCTGGGAGACGCTCAGGAACATGCCGACCTTCCCGGCGGCGAAATCCTGGATCAGGTCGTTGAAGCCGTAGAGGAACCTGCTCCCCATCGACTTGTCCTTCCAGCGCATGTCGTTCACCAGGTCGAGGTACCCGACCATCCCCGCGTCGTCGAGAGTCGCCTTCGAGCCGTCTTCGTCCGAGAGGGTCGCACCGAAGCTGTATGCGCCGGCGGTGGTCATCCATCCGCCCACGTGCTCGATCGAGTAGGTCGCGTAGCCGGCGGCGCCGGTCTTGTCGGCGATCCTCTTCGCATAGTCGCGCACATCGTCCCAGGTCTTCGGTCCCTTGTCGGGGTCGAGGCCGGCCGCCGTGAACAACGCACGGTTGTACGCGAGACCGACGGAGTAGACATCGAGCGGGACGCCGTAGACGTGCTTCTCACGGTCGGTGACCACCTGCATCACGCTGGGGTTGAGGGTGCCGGCGAACCCGACGCTGTCGAGGGCGTCGGTGATGTCGGCGATCTGACCATTGCGCATGAGGGTCGCCGGCTCGGTGAAGGGGACTCCCAGCATCGTGGGCATGGTCCCGCCTGCGACCATCGCCTGGAAGCCGGTGGCGTCCCACTTGCTCTCGCTGAGCTCGATCTTGATGTCCGGGTTCTTCTTCTCGAAGGCCGCGACCTGATCCTCGACGAGGGTGCGCAGCTCGGGCTGATCGGCGCCGGGTACGTCGCCGATGCTGATCGTGACGGGTCCGGTCTCCTCGGGCGCCGAGCCGGCCCCGCATCCGGTGAGTGCCAGGCCCAGCACGGCCGCGCCTGCGAGCGAGGCCAGCGGTATGCGTCTGGATTTCATCTTTGAAGCTCCTGTCGGGTGCAACGGTTGAACAACCGGTTGTTCAAATACCATCACCCATCAACATCGCACATGTCAAGTGGGATATCGCATCTTGCGCAACCGTTGACTCATATGATCCACTGTCGTCTGTCCCTCAACGTGGAGGAGTGAGAGCATGTCCGAGATCAATCGTCGCGCATTCATGATCGGCACGGCCGGCGCCATCGCCGGAGCCGTCGCCGCCACCGCCCTGCCGGTCGCGGCATCCGCTGCCGTCCCGCCGCCGTCGAGCACACACCATGTGTTCGCCGTGGACGCCTACGGCGCCTCCCCCGGCGGCTCGGCCGACAGCGCACCCGCGATCAGGGCCGCGATCGCCGCGGCTGCGACCTGGAGCGGATCCGACCCGTCGAGGACGTCATCGGTGACGTTCTCGGCCGGTGTCTATCGGGTCGACCGAGCATCGGCGGCCGCCTGGTACGCACTCGAGATGGACGGAGTCTCCCGGCTGGCGCTCTACGGCTCGTCGACGACGCTCCTCGTCACCTCCCCGTACGCGGGCGCGCTGAGCATCTCCCGCTCCTCCGCGATCCGCGTCGAGGGCCTCACGATCGACTACGCGACCGTCCCCTTCACGCAGGGCACCATCAGCGCGATCGACACCGCGGCGGGGACGGTCGACGTGGCCCTGCTCAGCGGCTACCCGACCCTGGCCGACACCGCGCTCTTCCCAGGGTCCGGCTACGGGACGATCCGCGACGCCACGACCGGGGCGATGAAGCGCGGAGGCCAGATCACCTTCCTCTTCAGCAACTCCCCGACCCCGATCTCCTCCGGAACCTGGCGGCTGCTGATCGCGCCGGAGCACCGCGGCCGGATGGGCGACCTCGCGCTCGGCGACGGGTTCGTCACAGGATTCCGGGGCAACTGGCACGGGGTCGCGGTCTACCGCTGCACCGACGTGACCCTCGCATCGCTCACGGTGTACGCCGCTCCCGGCGCCGCCTTCATCCCGAGCGACTCGGACGGCACCGTGATCCGTGACTGCCTCGTCACGAGGAAGCCGGGATCGAACCGCTGGATCAGCGTCAACGCGGATGGCGTCCACAACCACGGCGGACGGGTCGGCCCGCGTATCTTCGGCAACGTCTTCGAGTCACTGCACGACGACGGGATCAACATCTACAGCACCTCGCGCACGGCGACGACGCTCTCCGGCGCCTCCGTCACCCTCAGCGGAGGTGCGATGCAGCTGGCGGTCGGCGATGCCGTACAGCTCGTCGACACCGCGACGGGGACGGTGCGCGGAGAGACCACCGTCACCGCGATGACCGGCGACAGCCTGTCCGGAGGCCCGATCACCGCCACCCTGGCCGCCATGCCCGCCGGCGCTGCCGTCGGCGACCAGATGTTCAACCGATCGTTCAGCGCACCGGGCGCCGACGTCCAGTACAACACTTTCCGCGAGTTGCGCGGCCTCGGCGTGCGCCTGCGAACGAGCGGCGCATACGTGCACGCCAACGAGATGTTCGACCTCGCGAACTGGGGCATCTGGATCGGCAACGACCCCGGCTACCACGAGGGCCCGATCGGCAGCACGGACTCGACGATCGAGCGCAACTCGGTCGTCCGCCCCTGCCTCGATCGGACGCTGCTCGGATGGCCCTCGGCGGCCTCGGGCATCATGGTCGAGAACCTCCGCGACGACTACGAAGGCGGCGCGAGCCGCCCCCACAAGAGGCACGCACTGAAGGACAACTACGTCGAGGACCCGCCCCGGTTCGGCATCTTCGTCGGGGGCGCGGAGAACATCATCGTCGACGGCAACATCATCGCGTCGACGGCCGCGAATCCGCGCACCGGGGCTCCGACGGCCATGTTCGGCACGCGCAACTCCCAGTCGGTGACCCTGAACAACCTCACCGTCCACGAGTACGCCGCAAGCCCCCGCGCCGTCGTCTGGACGGGTCCGGGGGTCACCGGCTTCGTCCACACCTGAGAGGCGTCCGCACCGGCCCGGTGCGTTCCCGTCCGGATACCCGGAAGCCTGCGTACGCAGGGCACCGGGCCGATGGGAACGCACCGGGTCGGTGATCAGCCGCGCATCAGGCGAGCACGCGCTGCCGCTGCTCGCCCAGACCGGCGATGCCCAGGCGGATCTCCTCGCCGCCGCGCAGGAACTGCGGCGGCGTGAAGCCCATGCCCACCCCGGGAGGCGTGCCGGTGTTGATGAGGTCTCCCGGCTCGAGCGTGAGGAACTGGCTGAGGTACCGGACGATGAACGCCGGACTGAAGATCATCTGCGCCGTGGAGCTGTCCTGCTTGCGCACGCCGTCGACCTCGAGCCAGAGCCGCAGGTCGAGCACGTCGTCCACCTCATCGGGGGTCACCAGATAGGGGCCCGCGGGGTTGAAGGTAGGGCAGGACTTGCCCTTGGACCACTGCCCGCCGCGCTCGATCTGGAACGCCCGCTCGCTCACGTCGTTCACCGTTACGTAGCCTGCTATGCACTCCTCGGCCTCGGCGTCGCTCCCGAGGTAGCTCGCGCGGCTGCCGATCACGATGCCGAGCTCCACCTCCCAGTCGGTCTTCGTCGAGGTGCGGGGGATCTGCACGTCGTCGTTCGGGCCGATGAGGGTGTTCGGAGCCTTGGTGAAGAGAATGGGCTCCTCGGGCACCGCCTGCCCGGTCTCCTCGGCGTGGTCGCGGTAGTTCAGCCCGATGCAGAGGATCTGGTGCGGACGTGCGAAGGGCGCGCCGAGACGACGTCCGCCGAGCTCCTCGATCGCGCCGGATGCGATGCGTTCGGCGACGACGGAGCGCACCTCGTCGATCCGGCCGGAGGCGAGGAATGCGCCGTCGATGTCGGAGACGATGTCGGAGACGTCCACGAAGCGTCCGTCGCCGACGTCGACGCCCGGTCGTTCGGCTCCGGGTTCTCCCACTCTGATGAATCGCATGCTGGCGTGCCCTCTCTTGTGTCTGCCGGGTGCGCTACGACCCGGTCGCCTGTGGTCGCGTCCGCACGTCGTGCGCGTCGGCGATGGTACGGATGCGCTCGACGGCGGCCGTGAGGTCGGACAGCGGCGTGCGGAAGGACAGCGCACTGATCGACAGCGCCCCGGTCGGCAGCAGCGGGGAGTCGAGGAACACCGGCAGCGCGAGGCAGTTCACGCCCGGCTCGTTCTCCTGGTCGTCGACGGCGTACCCATCGGCGCGGGCCTTCTCCAACGCGTCGGCGAAGTCCTCGGGATCGGTGATGGTGGTGGCGGTCCGCGGGGCGAGGTCGTGCTCGCGGGCCCACACGAGCGTCGCCGGCCTCGTGCCGAGGCGCCAGGCGAGGAGCACCTTGCCCACCCCGGTCCGGTAGGCGGGGTTGCGCCCGCCGACGGTCGAGGTCAACCGGACCGCACCCTCGGCGGGATCGCGCTTGGCGCGGTAGACGACCTCGTCCTCCTCCAGGACCGCGTAGTGCGTGGTCTCGCCGAACTCCGCGGTGAGGGCCTCCAGGAGGGGCTCGAGGCGTGCACCGTCGTGCCGTCTGTCCTGGTGCTGGAAGGCCAGGCGCAGGAACTCGTCGCCGAGCACGTAGCGGCCTCGCTCGAGCCGCTTGGCGAGCCCCACGCGCGTGAGGGAGGCGAGCGCACGGTGCACCGTCGGCTTGCTCGCGACGACCCGCCTGGTCAGCTCGTCGAGGCTCAGGCCGTCGGGCTCCTTGGCGAGCTCCATGAGCACGGTCAGCACGCGTTCCGCGCCGACGGGCCCCTGATCGGTCTCTGACATCGCTCTCCCTGCTATTGTTCAAACTATCAGATCGGTGTTCCATTTTTTGGAACAACAGCGTTCCGTTCGTCAGAACCATCCTGCTCCACCCGGCGCGGGACCGTGATCCCGGAACGAGAGAGCGAGGACGACATGCGCAAGGCACTGGTGACCGGCGGGGCGAGCGGACTCGGCGCCGCCTGCGCGCTGCGGCTGCGGGATGCAGGTCACAGTGTGACCACGATCGATCGCGCCGAGGGCGCAGACGCATCCGTCGACGTCACCCGGCGGGCCGAGATCGAGGCTTTCGTGGCGGAGCACGGCCCCTTCGACGTCCTCGTCAACAGCGCGGGCGTCGTCGGCCCCAACACGGACTTCGTCGACGTGCCCACCGACGCATGGGAGCGCACCATCGAGGTCAACCTCACGGGGACCTTCCACACCTGCCAGGCGGTGCTCCCCCGGATGCTCGAACGCGGATGGGGACGGATCGTCAACATCGCGAGCATCGCCGGCATGGAGGGCAACCCGCGCCTGACCGCCTACTCGGCCTCCAAGGCGGCCGTGATCGGGCTCACCAAGGCACTCGGGAAGGAGCTCGCGACGAGCGGCGTGCTGGTGAACGCAATCGCACCCGCGGTGATCGAGACCCCGATGAACGCGACCACCCACCCCGACGTGCTTGCCACGCTCGTGGAGAAGATCCCGATGAAGCGCCTCGGCCGCGCCGAGGAGGTCGCCGAGCTCGTCTCCTGGCTCGCCTCCGACGCCTGCAGCTTCTCGACCGGCGCGGTCTACGACATCAGCGGCGGCCGGGCGAGCTATTGATCACCGCCGCTCAGATCACCGGCCCCCTGTGCGCCCATGGCGAGGGGCCCGTGTGGGACGCCGCGGAGGGCGTCATCCGCTGGGTCGACATGGTGGCGGGCATCGTGCACCGCCTCGACCCTGCGGCCGTGGACGGTGCCGGGACCGGTGCAGCGGGGCTCATCCGCACCGGTGCCGGCACTGACGAGACCCGGGTCGGCGATTGGGTGGCCGCGCTGCGCCCGCGGATCGGCGGCGGCTGGGTGGTTGCCACCCGCGACGGGTTCCTGCTGACCGACGAGGCGCTGCATCCCGAGCGGGAGATCCGCGCGTTCGAGGACGACGTGCTGCGGATGAACGAGGGCGGATGCACCGCCGATGGCGCCTTCCTCTGCGGCACGGCGGGTCCCGCCGGCACGGGCTTCCTCTATCGTCTCGACCCCTCCGGCGAGGCGTCGGTGCTGTCCGGCGGCATCACCGTCTCCAACGGCATCGCCGCCGATCCCCTCGGCGACGGCATGCTCTACGTGGACACCGCCACCCGTCGGATCGATCGTCTGCGCATCGACGGCGGCGCTCTCGTCGAACGCGCGCCCTTCGCCGATCTCTCCGGCCAGGAAGGCCTACCCGATGGCATCGCGACGGACATCGAAGGAGGCGTCTGGGTGGCGATGTGGGGCGGCGGGGCGGTGATCCGCTTCGATGCGGCAGGCCGCCCGGACGACCGCATCGAACTCCCCACGCCGCAGGTCACCGCCTGCGCCTTCGGCGGCGCCCAGCGGGACGAGCTCTACATCACCACCTCGCAGCAGGGCCTCGCCACTCCGGATGCCCGCGCCGGGGCGCTCTTCCGCGCACACCCGGGGATCCGCGGTGCCGTCGAGCCCTCGTTCGGCGGCTGAGCCTCGTTCCACGGCCGGCGTGCCCGTGGACCCCGTCAGCGGAGCGCAACGCAGCCCGAGAACAGACGGCACCGGCGCGAGGGCGACAGGGACGGATCGGGGCTCAGCGGACGGGGAGTGCGGAAAGCGCGGCGCGCAGCGCAGGCAGCTGCCCCAGATACAGACGGCGCGCGTCTGCGGCCCAGTCCGCCCCCGCCCCGTCCCGCTCCACCTGTCTCAGCTCGTGGCAGAGAACGACCGCCCAGCTGAACGCACCGTCGGCCGTCGCGGCGATCGGTGCGGAGAGCAGCTCCGCCCTCAGCGCATCGGAACCCCATCCGTTCGCGAGGAGCCGCGCCCAGTCGAGCCCGTTCACGAAACCGCGGCCGGACCACTCGAAGTCGATCACCGCGGCCCGGTCCCCATCCACGAACACATTGGGCGGGATGAGGTCGCCGTGCTGGAAGACCCGCGTCGCCGTCGCGGCATGCCGGCGCATCCTCTCGACCTCCCCCTCCTGCAGGACCCCCTCCGCCAGGCCCCATTCGACCTGGCGGACGTCGTCGAAACGACGCCTGTCGACGGGCGGATCCCATTCGGCGGTCGACGTCGCCAATGCGACGCAGGCCCGCGCCGCGCGGGGAGAGACGTCGCCCTCGAGGATCTTCCGGCCGCCCAGTGCGCGGCCGCCGAGACGGGTGACGATGAGCTCATCGCCGTTCCAGGAGATCAGGCGCGGCGTCGGGAAGGGAGGAGGGGCGACCTCCATCGCCCGATAGTGCGCGGCCTCGTTGGCCGCCGCCTCCGGTGATCGCCCGCGCTTGACCACCCTGTCGGCGAGGATCGTCACCTGTGTCGGAGCCTCCATCGGCTCAATCTATCCCTGTGTGCACTATCTATCCCTGTGTGCACTATCCCTGTGTGCAGTCCCCGCCCCGCACCCCTGAGTCCCCGTCTATTCGTCACAAAGTCCCGTTATCCGCCCGGAATAACGGGACTTTGTGACGAATAGACGCCCCGAGAGCACCGCGCCCCCGCCAGGCCCGGCCCGCACCCCGCCCTCGGAGACATCCCGCCGGCCGGGGCTAGGCTCGAACCATGGCTCCGGATGCCCGATTCCTCTCCCTGCTCGGCGACTGGACGGGAGAGGAGGAGCTCTTCGCCACGGCCTGGACCGCGGCGGGCACGGCGCGCGGCGCCCTCACCGTCGAGCCCGGCCCGGGCGGCATCCTGCTCGATTACGCCGAGACCCGCAGCGACGGCCGGCTCGTGGCGCACGGCGTGGTCGCGGGAGAGGGCTTCTGGTGGTTCGACACCTACGGGTTCGTCCCCACGACGCCGGGAAGCGCGCACTGGGACGACCAGACCCTCGTACTGGACCGCCGATCGGAGCGGGGACGCACCGTGATGCGGCTGCGCGCGGACGGCGACCGGCTGATCATCGAGCTCGACACCGCGGTCCCCGTCGACGCCGAGCCCGCTCCGCTGGTGCGCGGGCAGTACCGCCGCACCGACGCCCGCCGCGCGGACGCCGGCTGACCCGAGGTCAGCTCTCCGGGTCGTACTGGAAGGCCCGCACCTCCTGGGCGCACCGGCAGGCGGCCGCGATCTTCGCCGCCCACTCCCGCGCCGCCTCCGCCGACGGAAGCTCCAGCACGGAGTATCCGCCTTCGATCCGGGCGGTCTCGGGATATGTGCCGGGCGTCGCGCTGCCGTCGGCGGCGACCAGCATCGGAGGCACGTCCTCGTCGATCCCCCCGCCGAAGACCCACACCCCCGCCGCCTTCGCCTCGCGCACCACGGCATGCGCGGCGTCCGCGACGGCGGGCATCTCCTCGGGTGGCACGTCCATCGCACCGCTCGGGAACGAGATCAGGTATTTGGTCATCGGCATGCCCCTTCCGCCGGAGCCCGGACGCGCCCATCCTCCCCGACCGCCGCGGGGGCCGCAACCCTCCCGGATCAGAGCGCGGCGATCAGAGCGATGTCCACCTCGAACTCGCCGGGGCTCTCCGCCGTCGGCGGCAGCACTTCGCAGATCACGGCGTCGGGCGATGCCACCTGGGTCCCGTGCCCCGTCGCCCTCGAGGGCGAGGTGATCGCCGAGCAGCGCTCCGAAGGGCCGGGATCGATCGCCGTCCGCGAGAAGAGGCTCCGCCCCGGGCCGCAGTGATCCCCGGTCTCGACATATCGCCGTCCACGGGGTTCACTCGTAGCGTGGACACCGTTCCCGGCGCGGGCGCCGCGCGCGGCAGGCGCTGGGCGTCTGCGATCATCCTCATGCTCGTGTGGTGGGTGGTGAACTACGGCTTCGGCGCCCTGCCGATCGACGGGATGCAGCCCGCCTGGTTCCCCCAGCTCGGCGTCCTCCTCACCAACGTCCTGAGCCTCGCCGTCACCTGGACGACGGCGATCGCCCTGCACCGCGCCGGCTGGCTGGGCCCAGACCCGCTCCGGCTCCTCGCCGGATGGCAGATCGGAGCCCCTCGGCGCCTGTGGCTCCTGCTGCCGATGCTCGCCGTCGCCCTCGGCTACGTCTGGATCGGACGCGACGGGGTGCCGGGACTCGTCGGATCACCCGAGACCATGACGAGTCTGGCGATCGGGATGCTGGCGGTCGGCCTCTCGGAGGAGACCGCCTCGCGCGGGATCCCGCTCGGCACCCTGGCCCGCGGCGGCGAGGTCTGGGCGGGCGCGCTCGTCACCTCCGTGCTCTTCGGGCTCTGGCACCTCGGCAACGGGATCTTCTTCGGCAGCAGCGCCGAGGAGACCTGGTGGCAGGTGCTCGGCGCGACCGCCTTCGGCCTGTGCTTCGCCGGCGCGCGCCTGGTCGTGGGCGCCCTGTGGCCGCTCGTGCTGCTGCACGCTCTCGGCGACTGGACTCAGCTGCTCTCCCCCGGAGCCGCCCCGCTCTGGTATCAGATCGCGGTCATGGCCTTCCACGCGGCGTGGGGCGTGCTGCTCATCGCCCTCGCCCTCCGCCGGCCGGCAGGGGACATCACCGGCACCGCGACGGGACATCGGGCCCCACGCCGTTGATCCGGTCGCCGGACGGGAGGAATCTGGACCCGGGACGCACACTTTCGCGCGCTTCGTCGCCGGATGACTCGGTGCAAGAATCGATCACCTGGGGATGAACGACGGCAGCGCTGCCGCACCCTCCCCACGACGGGGGAAAACGAAGATCCGATGGATGAGATCAAGGATCATCCGCGCGCCGTGGGGACGTCGCGCGACGTGTCGCTCTCGGGCGACGCCGCACGGATGTGGCTGCGCGACCTCGGATGGCGGGCCCTCCCTCCGGACGGGACCCTCCGTGTCTTCGGCGACCGCTTCTCGGACACCGTGCTCTCGCTCTCGCGGATCTGGCTCACCGGAGGGCGCCTGCAGCCCGTCCCGCACTACGGCGACCTCCGGGTGGTGCTCGTCGTCGACGGCGAGGCCGAGCTCGACTCCCGCGGCTGGCGCATCGACGTCGGACCGTGGGACCTCCTGCTGCTCGACGCCGCGGTGCCCACCCGCATCACCGCGCGTTCGGGCTTCGGTTTCATGCAGTTCATCGCCGAGAACGAGCGGCTGGTCGAGTACCACCCGCGGCCGGAGGTCCCGATCCGGATCACCGATCCGGCATCGGCGCAGGTGCTCGCCACGATGGTCAGCGCGACGCTGGCCATCGGCCTCTCGCCGGGAGAGCACGGCACACCCTTCATCGCCCGGGCCTTCGAGAACATCGTGGCCGCGATCATCGCCCGGGCCACGTCGACCGATGCCGCCGACGCCGCCTGGAGCTCGCCGTCCGAGCTGAGCCGCGCGCTCGCGGTGATCGCCGCCCATCACACCGACCCCGACTTCGACGTCACGCGCCTCGCCGCCCTGCTGCACCTGAGCCGGCGCCACGTCGTGCGCGTCCTCGCCCGCATCGGCACCACCCCGTCCGCAGCGATCCGCCATGCACGGCTGACCACGGCCGCCGCCCTCGTGGAGGACGATCCGCGCGCGCACAGCGACCGCAGTGCGCAGGCCGCCGGGTTCCGCGACCTGCGCGCCCTGCGTCGGGCGATGCGGCTCGCCGGCGGCGAGAGCCCGGACCCCCGCCGCTGACTCCGTCCGGCAGGACGACCCGCCGACCGGCATGGGACACATCGGGAGCGCGGATGCGCCAGGGCGCCCTCCGGCGCCGCACGGACCGACGCTGCTCTGCGAGGTTGTGAGGCGTCGCGGATCAGCGGCGTCTCGACACCTCTGGGGAGGAACACACCATGACGAAGCACCAGGAGCAGCCCGCCGCGGGCGCGGGCATCGCCGCTCGCAAGATCGACCGCCGCACGATCGTGAAGAGCGCCGCCTGGTCGGTGCCGCTGATCGCCGCCGCATCCGCGCTGCCCACCGCCGCGGCGAGCGTGCAGTGCCCGACGGCGACCGCACCGTGGGACATCCAGATCACGAGCGGCTGCATGGTCGACTTCCTCGGCGCGGGTCAGGCCTTCCCCGGCTTCCGCGCCACCGCGCTCGGTGTCAAGGACGGGAACGGCTGCTGCTCCGCCGTGAACCCCGACGCCGTCCTCACCATCACCGAGAGCGCCAAGGGCGTCTGGTCGATCGAGATCCCCGACCCCCTCGGCGCCCTCTACGCGGCCTGGACCGTCGCTCCGATCGGCGGGGTGCTGCTGTCCACCCCCTTCATCGCGTGGGCCTTCGCCTACGCCACGGCCCTCGTCGGGGCGCTCGTCATCCCCGCTACTCTCGCCGGCTACGGTCCGCACCTCACCGGCCCGATGTGGCTCGCCCCCGCTTCCGTCGCCGACTTCTTCAACTTCCAGGTCACTCCCGAGGTCGTGGGCTCCGGCCTCAACCGCCGTCTCCGCGTCAGCTGCACCTTCACCCTCCGCCGCGACCTCACCCTCACCGGCATGCCGTCCTGCTCGGAGACCGGCTGGGGCTACCTCGGCGGCATCGTCAATCCCAGCCCGACCGACAACGACGCCTGGCGCCTGCTCACCTCGATCCCGCTCTTCGGATCCGCGATCGCCAGCGCGGCGGGCACCATCACGCCCGACCTCACCCTCACCGCCACCGGCAACTGGTCCGACGCGAACAACGGCAACCACATCGCGTCCCTCGGCAACCAGATCCTCGGCTCCGGCTACTGCCACTGACCGCCTGACCCATCCGGGGACCCGATGCATCCTCGGGTCCTCGGGGGCCAGCCCCGCCTCGTCCGGACGGAAGGAACACCCCCATGACATCTGGGATCCCCCGCAGCGCCGCCATCACCGGCGTCGCCGGCGTCGTCGTGCTCCTCGGGGCCTTCGTCGCCGTGTACACGATCGGATGGTTCGCTCCGCTCGTGCTCCTCGGCACCGGCCTGGTGCTCGCAGTCGTCGCCGTCGTTCAGGCCGTCCGCGCTGCCGCGTCCGCGCGTCGCTGAGGACCTCGACCGCAAGACGTCCTTCCGGGGGGCCATGACCCCGACGGGGGTCAGAGTTCGTCGGGGTCATGGCGGCGGATCGCTCTGGGTAGACGATCCTGTTCGACGTCGCCGCCCCGGGGAAACCATCTCCAAGCGGCGACGCATCCGACGCTATCGACGCCGGGTGAGGCGCCGAGGAAAAGTCCCCGAAAATCACCCCCGGTACCACCCTCCGCGCTCGAGATCATCGCCGGCGGGCGGCCACCGCGACCTCGAGCAGCTCGCGCCCGGCGGGAGGCAGGTCACCCGGCCCTCCGCGCCAGAGCGCGGTGATCGGACGACGCAGCTCCTCACCGTCGAGCGGGACCTCCACCAGTCGTCCCAGCCCGAGGTCGTCTGCGACCGCCAGCCGGGAGAGCACGGCGGGCCCCACCTCCTCAGCCACCGCCGAGCGCACCGCGGCAGTCGTGGGGAGAACCGCTGCCGGGGCGGCCGGCTCACGGCCGAGACGGGCCCGCACCGCGTCCTCCCAGGCGCGCCGGGTGCCGCTGCCCTCCTCGCGCACCACGAGCGCGGCGTCGGCGGCCTCCGCCGTGGTCGCCCCCGCGCGCGCCGCCCACGGATGCCCGGGGGCGACCACCAGGGCGAGCACATCCTCTCCGATCCGGGAGGAGGACAGCCCGGACGGGAGCGCGGACGACTCGATCACCCCGAGCTCCGCGGCGCCGGCCCGCACGAGCCGCTCGACCTCGGCGCTGTTGGCGGTGATCAGCCGCACGGCCGTCGCCTCCCCTCCGGAGCGGAGCTGGCGGTCGCGCAGCGCGACCAGCCACCCCGGGATGAGGTGCGCGGCGACGGTCTGGCTGGCGGCGACGGCGAGCCGGCGGCGGTGCTCGCCCCGCAACGTCTCGACGCCGATGCGGAAGCGCTCGGCCGCGGCGAGCACGTCGTCGGCCCAGATGGCGACGGTCTCACCGGCCGGCGTGGGCGCGACGCCCCGCGGCGAGCGCTGCAGCAGCTCGAGCCCGAGCGCCCGCTCGATGGCGCGCAGCCGCGCCGACGCCGACTGCTGCGAGACCCCGCACTCCCGCGCGGCGGCGGAGATCGACCCGTGCCGCAGCGCCGCCGTCAGCAGCTCCAGACCGTCCAGACCCGGCACGTCGCGCATCGCCCCTCCCACAATCTCTTCCTGTATCCCTACCGACGATAGCCCTCTACCCCCACCGCGCGAGGGGGACGACGCTGGGAGCATGCAGTTCTCCCCCGCACGCACCCTTCCCCGGCGACTCGCGCGACATGGCGTGGATGTCCTCCCCGGTGTGGTCGTCACGGCCACGGTCGCGACGGTCTCCACGATGATCGGCTCCGCAGCGCCGGTCATCGGCTCGGCGGTGCCGGCGATCGTGATCGGCGTGCTGTTGTCGCTGCTGCGCCGCCGGGCGATGGCGGGGCATCAGAAGGCGGATGCCCGGCTGCAGCCCGGCATCACGTACTCCGGCAAGTTCCTGCTGCAGCTCGCGGTCGTGGTGCTCGGTGCGCAGCTGTCGATGTCCCGCATCGTCGAGGTCGGCCTCGAGTCGCTGCCGGTGATGCTCGTGAGCCTCACGGTCTGCCTGGTCGGCGCCTGGCTGATCGGGCGCGCACTCGGCGTGGAGCGGAAGCTCACCACGCTGATCGGCGTCGGCACCGGCATCTGCGGCGCCTCCGCGATCGCCGCGGTCTCTCCGGTGATCGCCGCGGCGGGCGCCGAGATCGCCTACGCGGTCTCCACGATCTTCCTGTTCAACATCCTCGCCGTCGTGCTGTTCCCGCTGCTCGGACACCTGCTGCAGCTCGATCCGCACACGTTCGGCCTGCTCGCCGGCACCGCGATCAACGACACGAGCTCGGTGGTCGCCGCGGCCAGTGTCTACGGCACCGCGGCGCTCGGCTTCGCCGTCGTCGTCAAGCTCGTCCGCACCCTCATGATCATCCCGATCAGCGTCGGGCTGTCGGTGATGGAGGCGCGGCGCAGTGCCGGCGGCCACCGCCTCACCGGGCGCCGGATCCTGCATCTGGTGCCGTGGTTCCTCGTGGGGTTCATCGTGGTGGCCGTCGTCAACTCGTTCGGCGTCATCCCCGACGGTCCGCGGGAGTTCCTGGTGCACGCGAGCGTGTTCCTCATCGCCATGGCGCTCGCCGGCATCGGCCTGTCCACCGACATCCCCGCGCTGCGCCGCGCGGGCTGGCGTCCGCTCGCGCTCGGCGGGATACTCTGGGCACTCGTCACCGCGGCCTCGGTGGCCACGATCGCGCTCACCTCCGGGATGCGCTGAGACCTGCCGCTCAGCGGCGGAGGCGTTCGGGCACCGCGGCGAGCCGCGACGAGACGGCCGCTCGGCTGAGCACCAGCGGCGCGACGACGCCGTGCACCAGGATGCTGCCCACCACCGTCGCGACCATGAGCGACAGGGCGAGGAACGAGATGCGATCCGGGAGGGCGTTGTAGGCGAGCAGCCCGAACACGATCGACGCGGTGCCGCGCGGACCCATGGCCCCGATCACCACACGGTGCGCGACCGGCACATCGGAGCGGAACAGGCCGATGATCACCGGCAGGATCCGCAGCACCGTCAGCGCCAGGGCCGCGAACAGCACGACCCGCCCATCGACGCCCTCCGCGACCATGAGCACCGCTGCCGCCCCGAGCACGAACCACACCACGTGCGAGGCGACCTCTCCGACCTCCTCGACGAGCACGAGCTCCTCCCGCGGGATCGCACGCACCTCCATCCCCTGCGTCCGGGCGACCCGGAACGCCACCCCGGCGACGAACGCGGCGACGAAGCCGCTGGTCCCGAGCGGTGAGAGGCTCGACGCCCCGTAGGCGATCAGCGGCAGCAGGAGCATCACGAAGCGTGCACCGGCGGCGTCCGCCCAGCCGTGGTCGCGGGCCTTGCGCACGAGGAACCCCATGACCGTCCCCAGCGCCCCGCCGATGACCAAGGCCAGCAGTGTCGCGGGGATCGCGCCGAGGAAGGCCACCAGGAACTTCTCCGCCGAACCCGCGAGGCTGTCGAGCGTCGCGTCCGGGATCGCCTCGGTGTCCACGTGCGAGAGCGTGTCGGCGAAGACCGCGAGCGCGAGCGCCATGCTGAACAGCGGGGACACGAACCCGTCGCCGTAGCCGCTCTCCACGTTGAGGATCCGGCGCACGCGCGCGGGCACCCAGTGCGAGCGCAGCACCCTCCCGGCTGGGGAGAAGTCGATCGGCATGATCACGCAGGCCATCACGAGCAGGGCGAGGATGCCCGTGCCCGGCAGCAGCCACGCCCCGACGAGCACTGCGAGCACGAGCGAGAGGGGCAGGGCGAGGAAGACCAGACGCGCGAGCGCCCGCCCCTCGCCGCCGAACATGTCGCCGCGCACGTCCGTCGCGTCGACGAAGAGCAGCACCGCGAGCACGAGCCCGACGACCCGCAGCGACGACGGGGCGTTGATCGCGGTGCCGAAGCCGTCGACGTCGGTGACCACGGACACGGCGCCGAGCACGGCCAGGCCGATCGACCCCGCCATGCCCCAGCGGGTGAGGCGGTGCGAGACCAGGGACCAGAGCGCGATCGCCAGGAACCCGACGATCAGGAACACCGCCACGGCTACAGCCAGTTCTTGCGCTTGAACACCACGTACAGCACCACGCCGAGTCCGAGCATCAGCCCCAGTGCCATCGGATATCCGAACACCCAGTGCAGTTCGGGCATCTCGTCGAAGTTCATGCCGTAGATCCCGCCGATGATCGACGGCGCGAAGAGGATGGCGGCCCAGCTCGAGATCTTCTTCATCTGCTCGCCCTGATGGATGCTGGCCTCGGTCATCCGGCGCATCTCCTCGTTCTGCCGGCGGGCGACGATCGTCGACTCCACGGTGAGAGCGTTGTCGAGCACGCTGCGGAAGGTGCTCACCCGGTCGGAGATCCGGAGCGTGTGGTCGTGCACGTCCCGCAGATAGCGCTGCAGCTCCTCGTCCACGCCGTACTTCTCGCCGCCGTTGAGCAGCGCCTCGACCATCGCGCTGAGGGGCTGCGTCGCCCTCTGCACGTCGATGACCTCGCGCGCCAGCTCGTAGATGCGCTGGGTGGCGTCCTGATCCTCGAGGAACAGCTGGGCCTCGATCTCGTCGATGTCGTTCTCGAGACCCGCCATCACCGGCGTGTACTCGTCCACCACCTCGTCGAGGATCGCGTAGAGCACGGCCTCGGGGCCGCGGGCGAGGAGCAGCGGGTCCGCCTCCATCCGGTGCCGCACCCGCGACAGGTCGGGGGCCTCCGCGTGCCGGATCGTCACCACGAAGTCGGGGCCGACGAAGACGTGCACCTCCCCGAACTCGACCTCCTCCTCCTCGTCGAGGTACCTCGCCGGCCGCAGCACCACGAAGAGCACGTTCCCGTACCGCTCGATCTTGGGGCGCTGATGGCCGCGCAGCGCATCCTCCACCGACAGCTCGTGCAGGCCGAACTCGTCGGCCACCGCACGCAGTTCGTCCTCTCCCGGGCGGTAGAGGCCGATCCACCCCATCCCGCCGCGGTCGCGCATCGACTCGAAGGTCTCGTCCAGGCTCCGCGGATTCTCGGTGCGGACGCCGTCCACGTAGATGCCGTTGTCGACGATCGCCATCCCCGCCCCTCTCGCAGTGCCGGGATGACTCTACCCTGCACCCCGCCGGGGCCGTCCGAGGCTGCCGGTATCGTCGCAGTCATGACACCGCCCGACTCCGCCGCCCCGGTCGGGCCGTCGCGCGCCGCGCGGATCGCGATCGCCGTCGGCGCCGTGGTCGTCGGAGTGCCGGCCCTCCTCGCCGCCTGGATCGGGCTCATCTTCCTGTTCGAGCGCCTCGGGCTGCCCATCACGGCGAACGAGCTCCTCGGGTGGCTGATCGCCGTCGTCGTCGCGGTGCTCCTGTGGCCGCTCGCACTGCGGGCGACGATCCGCATGTTCTGGAACTCCCGGCAGCATCCCCGCGGCACGCCCGCGCGGTGGGGGTCCGAACGGCTGCCCGCGCCCCCGCGCGTCGCGGTGGGGCCGGGCGACCGCGCCCTGCGCATCGTCGTGCTGATCCTCGGGGGCCTCGGGCTCGTGGCGGTCTGCGGGCCGAGCCGGATCCCGCTGGCGCTGCTCTCCGGTCTCGACGCCGTCAGCAGCGGCGGGCGCTCCTGGTGGGCGGCGCTGCAGCTCGGCGCATTCGTCCTCGTGTTCGCCCTGATGCTGCCGACCCTCTGGATCACCGGCAGGGCCCTGCGCACCCTCCCCCGTGACGATCCGCGGCGCCTCGGCCTGGAGCTGCGTCAGACCTGGTACGCCTCCGCCTCCACGGCCTGGGTGATCTGCGCACTGCTGGGCATGGTCTTCGCCTGGCTCGTCATCACGCGGCTCTGAGACGCGCTCAGGCGACCGGTTCGGCCGACGGGCGCTCCCGTCCGGCCCACACCGCCCCGGCGCTCGCGACGATCACCAGCGCGATGCCGAGCACCTCCAGCAGCGACAGGTGCTGCCCCAGCAGCAGGAAGCCCGCGAGGCTGGCGATCGCCGGCCCCAGGCTCATCAGGATCCCGAACACCGCGGTGGACAGCCGGCGCAGAGCGATCAGCTCGAGCGCGTAGGGGATCGTCGACGACAGCACGGCGACCGCCGCCCCGAGCGCCACGAGCTCAGGACGCAGAAGCGCGGCGCCCGCGTCGACCACGCCGAACGGCAGGGACAGCAGCGCGCCGAAGGCCATGGCGAGCGCGAGACCGTCGAGCCTCGCGAACTCGCGCCCCACCCGGGCCGACGAGAGGATGTACCCGGCCCAGCTCGCGGCGGCGATGAGGGCGAACAGCACGCCGCTCACCGTCAGCCGGTCCCAGCCGCCCCCGCCGAGGGCGAGGATGCCGGCGACCGCGAGCCCCGCCCAGAGCCAGGCGACGCGCGAGCGCGCGGTCGCCACGGCGAGCGCGATCGGGCCGAGCACCTCGATCGTCACCGTCACGCCCAGCGGCAGCTCGCGCAGTGCGAGGTAGAACGCGCCGTTCATCAGGGCCAGCACGCCGCCGAGCATCAGCGCCGACCGCCACGCGGCCGCCGAGTGACCGCGCAGTCGCGGGCGGGCGACGATCACGAGGATGAGCGCCGAGAACACCAGGCGCAGCATCACCATGCCCAGCGGCCCCAGCTGCGGGAACAGGCGCACCGCGATCGAGGCGCCGACCTCCTGGCAGATCAGACCGACGCCGACCAGCGCGATCGCCGGTCCGCGAGCGCCTCCGGTCACCCGGCCGGCTTGCAGAGCGGGGCGGAGTTGATCGCGTCGCGGTACTGCTCAGCGGTGAACGGCAGGCCGAACTCCGGAGCCGTCTCACCCTTCGCGGCCGGTGCCTTCGAGGCGATCGCCGCGAGCTCCCAGGCGAGATAGGCGGCCGGGCTGCTCCCCGCCGAGGAGTTGTTCATCGTGACCGCGACCGTGAAGCCGGTCGCCGGGTCGGAGTAGGCGGCCGTGATGTATCCGGGGGTCCAGCCGTGCTGGCCGATCATCGAGCCGACCTTGAAGGCGCCGCCGGTGGCCTGGAACCAGGAGTCGGCGTTCGCGCTGGCCGGGAGCGGAGCGTCGAAGCGCCCGGGTTTGGCGTCCTTGTCGCGCAGCGCCTGCCGCGCGTCCGCCTGCACGTAGCGGCCGAGGTCGGCGATGGTCGACACAGCGCCCGAGTCGGTGAACCCCGTGCTGGACGACATCTTGGTGATGTCGACCGGCGCCTTGCAGTCGAAACCGCCTTCGACCTGCGGGGCGTAGGTGCCCTTCAGGGCCGGAGCGGGCTCGGGCTTCGCGGCGGCGGGGGCGGGAAGCGAGGTGCCGTGCAGTTCCAGGGGCGTCGTGACGTACTTGGAGATCAGCTCGGATGCCGAGAGACCGGTGATGCGCTCCAGGGCGAGTCCGAGCATGAGGTAGCCGGCGTCGGAGCCGTCGTAGGCCACGCCGGGAGCCGTGAGCGGCTTGCCCAGGCCGAAGCTGGCGAGCTGCAGCGGCGCCCACTGGCGGTCGGGGGTCATCAGCCACAGCGGCTTCGCGGCCGCCTCGGAGGAGCCGATCCCCGCGGTGCCGTTGCACAGGTCGACGAGCGTGACGTCCTTGAGCGACGCGACGCCGGACACGTAGTCGGGCACGGGGGCGTCGAGCTTCACCTCGCCCGCGTCGGCGAGCGCGTAGAGCACATCGCAGGTCATCATGCGCGTGACGTCGCCGATCCGGAACGACATGTCCGCGGTGACCTTGGTGTCGTCCCCGCCGCCCTGCGTGCCGATCCCGGTGACCCAGGACCCGCTCCACGGCACCCACACCCCGACGATCGCGCCGGAGGAGCCGGTGGCGGCCATGGCCTCGTCGACGGCGGTCTTCATCTGCGCGGTGAGGTCGTCGGGCAGTTTGCCGTCGACCTGCTTGGGCGGCTCGTAGCTGAAGGTCTGCGACGAGGTGCATCCGGTCAGGACCAGGGCGAGCACGGCGGCGATGCCGGCGATGGCGCGCCCGCGGCGCGACGAACGAAGCTGCATGGATGGATCTCCCGGGGAGGTGTCACCTGAGTTTAGACGTGCCCGCTCGGAGAACCCCCACAGCGATCTCAGAGGTTCGGCGCCTGTGCCGCCTGCCGCGCCTCCCAGGCCTCCCTCATGAACCGCGTGACGTCGGGGTCGACGCGGATGTCGCTGGGGCGCAGCGGGCGGGAGAGATAAAGGCCGTCGAGGGAGGTGAGGCGGCTGAGCGCCACGTAGGTCTGCCCGGGCGCGAACGCCCCCGATCCGAGGTCGACGATCGCCCGGTCGTAGGTCTTGCCCTGCGATTTGTGGATCGTGACCGCCCAGGCCAGCCGCAGCGGGAACTGCGTGAACTCGGCGACGACCTCGCGACTGAGCGTCTTCGTCCCCGGGTTGTACGCGTAACGGAGCCGCTCCCACACCGCCGGCTCCACGTCGACCTCTTCGCCGTCGATCTCGACCCGCACCGAGCCGCCGAGGATGCGGGTGACCGTTCCGATCGAGCCGTTCACCCACCGCGGGGGCTCGCCCTGCATCGCGACGTCGTTGCGGAGGAACATCACCTGCGCACCCACCTTGAGCCTCAGCTCGAGCTCGGCGGGGTAGTTCGACTCGCCGCGCCCGAAGTCGCCGTTGATCTCGGCGTGGGCGGTCTGCTCCCGCCCGCCGAGGGCGGTGAGATGCCGGGCGTTGATGCCGTTCACGATGTCGTTGCGGGTCGCGAGCGTGATGATCGGCGCTTCACCCGGCTCGGGGTCGGGAGGCGTGCGCGCCCCCTGACCGTTGAGCGCCCCGGCGATCTCGGCCGTCACGCGGCCGTACCGCACGGCGTTGAGCATCGACTTGAACCCGTCGTCCGACTGCCGGTGGATCTGCACCAGCTCGCGCACGTGCAGCCGCGCGCCGTGGGCTCCGAGGTCGAGCATCCCGCCCTCGTCGGCCACACCGCCGGTCCAGACCTTGGCGTCGAAGAACCAGAAGGAGCGGTAGTGATCCTGCACGTAGCGCAGCTCGTCGCCGCGCGGCGGCACGGGAGCCAGCTGGTAGGGGTCGCCGAACATCACGATCTGGGCCCCGCCGAACGGCTCGGCCCGCCGCCCGCGTGCCTGCCGCAGCGACCGGTCGATCGCGTCCATGAGGTCGGCGTTCACCATCGAGATCTCGTCGATCACGAGGGTCTCGATCGCGTTGAGTATGCGACGGGTCGCATCCGACTGGTCGATCTCGGTGTCGGCGATGAGCCCGATCGGGAGCCGGAACAGCGAATGGATCGTCTGGCCCTCGACGTTCAACGCGGCGACGCCGGTGGGCGCGCAGATCGCGATCTGCTTCTTCGTGTTCCAGGCGAAGTGCCGCAGGAGCGTCGACTTGCCCGTACCGGCGCGCCCGGTGACGAAGACGTGCTCCGAGGTGTCCTCGATCAGCCGGAACAGCTCGAGCTGCTCGTCGGAGAGGGCGGGAAGGGACACGCCCACCATGCTACGGCGGGCCCGCGCGCTGGGCGTCGTCACAGGGCCGCCCTTCTAGACTTGGCGCCATGGAGCAGCCGGAGGCAGGGGCTCCGCGGCGTGCGCGCCTCGGAGCGGACCTGACGCTGCTGGCGCTCATCGGCGTGCTGCTCGTCGCCGCGCTCGGCGCCGGCGGCCTCACGCTGTACAAGCAGTTCTACGGGCCGTCCGCCTTCGTCGAGCGCTACCTCGAGCTGCTCGCGAGCGGCCGCGCCGCGGACGCCCTGCAGGTGCCCGGCGTGGCCGTCGACAGCGCGGCGCTGAAGGCGGCCGGGCTGGAGCCGACCGCCTCGGAGGCGCTGCTGCGCCATGACGCGATGGCGCCGCTCACCGACGTGGAGGTGCGCTCCGAGACCGTCGAGAACGGTGTCGCGCACGTCACGGTCGACTATGTGGCCGGGCGTCATGCCGGGTCGAGCACCTTCGAGGTGGTGCAGGACGGCTGGGCGGGCGTCACGCCGAACTGGCGGTTCGCGACCAGCCCTCTCGCGGAGGTGGCGCTGGTGGTGCGGGGCTCGGACCAGTTCGCGGTCAACGGCTTCGCGCTCGACCGCCGTCAGGTCTCGAAGGACGGCGCGGACGCGAAGCCCCTCGACCCGCTGCACATGCTGGTCTTCACCCCCGGCATCTACTCGGTGACCGTCGACACCGCGATCGCGCAGAGCTCGGGCGTCGGCGTGCTCGCGGACTCCCCGCTCGCGAACACGCCGGTCGACGTGCAGGCGCAGCCGACCGACAAGTTCCGCAGCGTCGTGCAGAAGAGGGTCGAGGAGTTCCTCGCCTCCTGCGCGACGCAGCAGGTGCTGCAGCCGACCGCCTGCCCCTTCGGGCTCGAGGTGCGCAACCGCATCGTCAACCTGCCGAAGTGGTCGATCACGACGCAGCCCAAGGTGTCGGTGCAGCCCGACGGGGCGCACTGGCAGATTCCTCCCACCGACGCCGTCGCGCACATCGAGGTCGACATCCAATCGCTCTTCGACGGCTCGATCGAGCACGTCAACGAGGACGTCCCGTTCCAGGTCGACGGCACGATCACCATCCTGCCGAACGGCTCGGCGTCGATCAGAGTCGGCTCCCCCGGCGACACGGACTAATCCCGCATCCGGTCGCTCCGTCCGGGATCAGGCGTCGCCGCGCCGGCGGTCCCGTTCCGCGAGCGCCGCGAGCTTCGCGTTGTACTCCTCGAGCTCGGCGTCGCCGGTGCGGTCGGCGTGCCGGTCGCGACGGCGCTGCAGTCGGTCGTCCGACCGCGACCACTGGATCGCGACCGTCACCGCGAGGATGAGCGTCGGGATCTCGCCGATCGACCAGGCGATCCCCCCGCCGGCGTACTGGTCCTCGAGCGGCGTCATCCCCCAGGTGCGCCCCATCGACCCGAACCACTCGGCGACCATCAGCCCCTGCTGCATCATGATCGCGATACCGAAGAAGGCGTGCATCGCCATCACACCGATAAGGATGATGAGGCGTCCGGGATAGGGCAGCCGGTAGGGTACCGGGTCGATCCCGACCAGGCTCATCACGAACAGGTAGCCCGAGATCAGGAAGTGGATCACCATCCACTCGTGCCCGAGGTGCTCGTACATCGACCAGCGCACCAGATCGGTGAAGTAGAACGCCCAGAGCGAGCCGATGAAGATGCCGGCGGCGACGAAGGGATTGGTCACCACGCGGGCGAAGGGCGAGTGCACCGCCCACATGATCCACTCCCGGCCGCCGCGGGTGCCGTCCTCGCGCTTCTGGATGCTGCGGAGCGCGAGCGTGATCGGCGCGCCCGCGACCAGCAGCAGGGGGATCGCCATCGACAGCATCATGTGCCCGAGCATGTGCACGCTGAACAGGTACTCCTGATAGGCGTTGATCGAGCCGCTGGTCACCCAGACGAGCAGGAACAGGCCGAGGATCCAGAAGATCGTGCGGTGGATCGGCCAGCTGTCCCCCCGCTGGCGCAGCCGGCGGACGCCCAGGAGGTAGAGCACCAGGCCGAAGCCCGCGGCGACCACCCAGAGCACGTCGATGTCCCAGGACGTGAACCAGCGGTCGACGGTCAGCTCGGGGGGCAGCTTCTCGCGGGTGAGCAGTTCGGCGGGAGTGCGGTTCGGGGGCGGCGCGTCCCCGACCGGCGGAGGCGTGCGCGCCAGGGCGGCTGCCGCACCCGAGGCGAGGCCCATCAGGGCGAGCTCGGCGAGCACCAGCATCCAGAACCAGCGCTGCGGACGCTCCCCCTCGAGCTTCGGGATCAGGCGCAGCCGGTACCAGGCGGCGAGGAGGCCGAGCCCGCCGAGCAGCAACGCCTTGACGATGACGATGCCGCCGTAGGGCGACCACAGGCGGTCCCAGGTGCCGATCGCGACGACCGACCGGGCGATGCCCGAGACTGCGACCACGATGTACGCGGCGAGGGCGAGCGAGGAGTAGCGGCGCACCAGCACCGCGAGGTCGACGTCCTTGCGGCCCCGGAGGATGATGAGCAGCAGCAGCCCGCCGAGCCACACCGCGGCGCCGACGGTGTGGAGCAGGATCGCGTTGACAGCCACGTTGTGTCCGGCCAGGTCGCCGGAATGGCCCTGGGTCGCGAGCGGGAGGAAGGATGCCGCGGCGAGGCCGGCGATCAGGAGCGTCGCCACCCAGGAACGCCAGGCGAACGCGAGCACGGTCACGGCAGCGCCCATGAGCACGGTGATGAGCCAGGCCTGCCCGAGGGGGAGCGCGACGAGGAAGCGGCCCAGCTGCTCGCCGAACTGCGGCCCCGTGCTGAGCTTGGCGTTGAAGGCCGCGAGGAAAGTGAAGAAGGCCCCCACCGCGGAGGCCACGGTGAAGACCGCGGCGCCGATCGAGGCGGTGTCGACGGCGATCTCGAAGGGGCGGGTCCCCGCCTTCAGCCCGAAGAGGGCGAGCACGAACGAGCCCAGCATGACCGCGGCGGCGAGGTTGACCACCAGCTTCGAGGCCGGGAGTGACCAGCGCACGACGGCGCCCGGATCGGCGAACACCAGCTTGGCGGCGCCGCCGCCGAGCACCAGGGCGATGATGAGCGCGGCCGCGGCGGCGACGATCAGGATCGCGATGCCTGCGACGCGGTAGTACTTCACCCCTCCAGCCTAGGCGGGAACCGTCCGCGCCCTCGCCCGGCCCTGCCCTGCCCGCTCCCGCACACGCCCCCGTCTATTCGTCACAAAGTGCCGGAATTCGAACCGAATACCGGCACTTTGTGACGAATAGACGGACCGGGAGCAGACGCACGGGGCCGGACGCACGGGGCCGGACGCACGGGGCCGGACGCACGGGGCCGGACGCACGAAGGCCGCCGCCCCGGAGGGCGACGGCCTTGCGGAAGACGCGGTCTTACTTGACGGCAGCCTTGAGCTTCGAGCCAGCGGTGACCTTGACGCGCTTGCCGGCCGGGATCTTGATCTCGGCGCCGGTCTGCGGGTTGCGGCCCGTGCGAGCCGCGGTCGCGACCTGCTCGAACGAGATCCAGCCCGGGATCGAGACCTTGCTGCCCTTGGCAACGGCGTCGGAGACCGAGGAGAACAGCGCGTCGAGGACACCCGAGACGGTGGCCTGGCTCTGGCCGGTGGCGGAAGCGATGCTCGCGACGAGCTCGGTCTTGGTGATGGACTTGTCAGCCATGTCATCCTCCAGCGACGACATCCGTCGCATCGTTGTGGTTCGGAGATTCCTCCGTTGGTCGAACGACCGCAATGAATGTATCAACCACCACCCCGATTTCCGCGTCATTTCGCGGGTTTCGGGTGTTTTGAGCGGCGTGTCGCTTCACTCCAGTCACATCAGTCACACTTTTCGCCGGTGCATGCGACGCCCGGGCGTGCAGAAGGGGCGGGGCTCCGAAGAACCCCGCCCCTTCTGAAGAGACTGCTTACCAGCTCGACTTGGTCACGCCGGGCAGCTCGCCACGGTGGGCCATGTCACGGAAGCGGACACGCGAGATGCCGAACTTCGTGAGGACACCGCGCGGACGGCCGTCGATGACGTCGCGCGAACGGACGCGCACCGGCGACGCGTTGCGCGGCAGCTTCTGGAGGCCCACGCGGGCCGCCTCGCGCTGCTCGTCGGTGGAGTTGGGGTCGACCAGGGCCTTCTTCAGCTCGGCGCGACGCTCGGCGTAGCGCTCGACGACGACCTGGCGCTGCTGGTTGCGAGCGATCTTGCTCTTCTTCGCCATGATTAACGCTCCTCGCGGAATTCGACGTGCTTGCGAACCACCGGGTCGTACTTCTTGAGCACGAGGCGGTCGGGGGTGTTACGACGGTTCTTCTTGGTCACGTAGGTGTAACCGGTGCCCGCCGTCGAGCGCAGCTTGATGATCGGACGGACGTCCTGAGCCTTCTTCGCCATTAGAGCTTCACACCCTTCGCAAGGAGGTCCTTGACCACGCTCTCGATGCCCCGCGCGTCGATCACCTTGATGCCCTTGGCGGACACATTCAGGGTGACCTTACGGCCGAGCGACGGCACGTAGTAGGTCTTCTTCTGCACGTTCGGGTCGAAGCGGCGCTTCGTCCGACGGTGCGAGTGCGAGATGTTGTGACCGAAGCCGGGAACAGCACCGGTCACCTGGCACACTGCTGCCATGATGACTCCTTCATTACCGTGAGGCCGGACGGCCCCACCCAAGATCCCTTGTCTGCCCCCTTCTCCACGCACGACACGGGGCCGATCCGAGAAGAGGGGGACGAACTGCGCACAGGAGCGCGCGCAGACAAAGAGTCAGTCTAGCACGGATCACTTCCTCACCCGACTGCGCATCGGAAGACCCCGCATGCGGCACTGACCGGACGTCCTGCCAGGATGGAGGCATGGACTGGAGCAGACAGCGCATCTTCGGAATCGTGGCGGGGGGCGTCCTCGGCGCCCTGCTGGGGCTGACCGTCATGAGCGCATGGTTCCCGCGCGGGATCATCCTGCTGCCGGTGGCCCCTCTCGTCATCCTGGGCATCACGCTGTCGAACCTCGGCGTGAGCCAGAGCATGGTCGCACGGATCGAGGACCGGCTCGTCGAGCGGTCGCGGATGATCGCCGGCGGAGCGATCCAGGGAGAGCCGGCGATCGGACGGATCCGGCGCCTCTACCCCCGTCAGCGCACCCGCACCGCGACGCTCCTGCTCCCCGGGGCCCCGGAGCCCGGGCGCCTCGCCTCCGTGCGCGTGATCCCGGCCGGTTCCGCGCCGCGAGACGTGTACGCGCTGTTCCCGGAGCGCTACGGGATCGTGAAGGGTGCGCCGGCGGCGGTGCTGCTCGACGCCGCGAGCCCCGACATCTCGGTGCTCGACGACCGCGTGACCCCGGAGACCCTCGCTGCGATCGACCGCGATCCGCGCTGGCAGACCACCACGAGCTTCGTCACGATGTACAAGCGGCAGGGCGGGAACCTGGTGATCATCGCCGCGCTCATCGGCCTCGCGGTCGGGATCGCGATCGGGATCGCGATGGCGCAGCTGCTCGGCTGAGATCCCGGGGCGCTCTCCGACAGGAGCCGGTGGAGCCGCGCACCGCGACCCGGCGCCCGCGGTCGGTAGGCTCGATGGCCGTGAGTGCATCCTTCCAGCAGGAGATCCCCGTACTGCCGGTGGTCATCCCTCTCGGCATCGCGGTCTCCGCCCTGCTGCTGTGGCGACTCGGGGCGAAGGAGCTCTTCTCGATCCCCCGCGCCCTCGTCGCCGCAGCCCTCGGCATCTATGCGGCGGGGATCGTGGGCAACACGATCTTCCCGATCTACCTCCACCCTCTCGTCACGAGCAACCCGTTCACCGACTTCGACGACTGGATGCAGGGGATCGTGTTCGTCCCTTTCGCGGACTACGAGTTCATGGACTTCGCGATCAACGCGCTGGTCTTCCTGCCGCTCGGCATGCTCTTCTCCCTCCTCTTCACGAAGCCGTCGTGGTGGAAGGTGCTGCTGGCGGTGACGGCGACGAGCCTGGGGATCGAGCTGACCCAGCTGGTGACGCAGAGCTACTTCGGGGGCGGGCACATCGCCGACAGCAGCGACCTCGTCTCCAACGTGGTCGGCGGGGTGGCCGGCTATCTCCTGCTCGTGATCCTGTGCCGCCTCCCCTGGTTCGCCCGCTTCGCCGACCGCTTCCGGTGGTCGGTGAAGCCGACGGGATCCGCCGCCTCTCGCTGAGTGTGCGAGAAGGCATCCCCGAAGCCTTCGGCAGATGCCTTCTCGAACGCCGCAGGCACGCGCCGCACCGGGGACCCGGCTCACAGCGCTCGCGCGGCCTCCGCGGCGCCCCGGCCCCACCGGAACGGCGAGACGGTCGGATCCCCCGGGATCCAGAAGCGCCAGGGGAACGCATCGGTGCCGGCGACCCCCGCGACGCCGACCCGCGGGCCGGAGGCGATCTCCGCGAGAGGCGGGCCGAGCCTCAGAGCGGCGACCGCGCCGGCGTGCGGCGAGCCCGTGATCGCGTCGATCCCGTCGTGGGCCGCGTGGGTGAGGCCCACGACCTGGCCGAGTCTTCCCGGTCCCCGCGCCAGGTCTCGTCCGGCCCGCCGGGAGCGCGCGGCGGCGGTCTCGGCGCCCGCGACGACCTCGCCCCCGCGCAGCAGCACCCCGCCCGCCTGCCCCTCGGGGCCGCAGACCACGTTCACGCAGGCGTGGATGCCGTGGCTCAGATACACGTAGAGATGTCCCGGCTCGCCCCACATCGTGGCGTTGCGCGCGGTGCGGCCCATGCGCGCATGCGATCCCGGATCTGGCCGATCGCCGGTGCCCCTGCCGTGATAGGCCTCGACCTCGGTGATGCGCAGCCGCACCTCCGCGCCATCGACGACCGTGCGCAGTTCCGCGCCCAGAAGCAGCGGCGCCACCTCCACCGGGAGCCCGGCGAGCTCGTCGCGGGTGGCGGGGCGCAGCATCCGTCCGCTCACATCTGCGGCGCCGTCTGGCACCACGACGAGTCGAAGCCGTTCAGCGCGACCAGCTCCTTGTCCGAGGACAGCTCGATCAGGTGCGTGTGCAGCGTGCCCGGCAACGGCAGCAGCATGTCGTCGTAGGGGTTGTTGGGCAGGTCGGGCGCGACCACCACCGCCGCGTACCGGCCGCTCGGTGAGGCGCACACCTGCAGGATCGCGTCGGTGCCCTTCACCTGGATCACCGGCTGCGCCTTGCCCTTGGCATCGGTGCGGATCACCGCCTGACCGGTCGGCATGCCCTCGGAGTCGCGCTGCACGACGTGCTGCAGAGTGCCGTCGGTGAGCGGCAGCACGGTGTTCGGCGGCCCGTAGTCGGGGTCGGTCGTCGGGAGCGGCTTCTCCTCGCCGTTCGCGAGGTCCATCTCGACCAGCGGTCCGTCCGTGCGCTGCACCACGGCCGTGTAGGTGCCCCGGGTGATCCCGAGGATGCTGGCCGCGAGGCCCAGCGACTGGACCCCGGCGTCGGAGGTGGGGTCTTCGAGGGAGAGGGCGCTGTTGAAGTCGATGAGCAGCAGCGACGACGAGTCGGGCACGAAGCGCCAGTCGCCCACGCTCGCCTCCTTGCCGCCCACCTTCACGATGCGCGGCTCGCCCTTGCCGCTGAGCGGCTCGGTCACGAGCACGCTCGCCCGGCCTGACGTGTCGGTGAGGTCGTGATCGGAGTAGGTGTAGCCGACCAGGCCGCCGCGATCGGACACCTGGAGCGTCGACACGAAGCCCTTGCCGGGGAGCTTCAGATCACGCTGCCCCGAGCCGTCGCGGTTCATCACGATCAGCCGGGAGCTCTTGCCGTCGTCCACCGCGACGACGATCGCGTTCGCCGTGGCCCGGAAGTCGCTGATCCGCTCGTGCGAGAAGACCAGGGTCGGCCCCTTGCCCGAGAGGTCGGTGTTGAAGATCTTGTCCTCCTTCGCGGACCGCTGCAGCAGCAGCATCCGCGCCTTCGGAGTGATGAACGACGCCGTCAGGTCGCCCTTCGGGCCGCCGCCGGAGGGCGTCGCGCCCGACACCGTCACCGAGTACTTCGTCGCATCGTCGAGGGGGACGGTGAAGCGGATGCCCACGCTGCGGCCAGAGGCGTCGACCGTGAACGGCACGGCGGGCTCGACCTTGACCTGCGACGCCTTCACCGCGGCGAGCGGCTGACTGGTGGTGAGGATGACACGGCTGCCGGACGCCTCGATCGCCTGCGCGGGGTCGACCTTGACGTTCACCACGCGCGGTCCCTGCAGCAGATTGACCGCGGTGAGCCCGACGCCCACGAGCAGCAGCACGCCGAGCACGCCGAGCACCGCCAGGCGGAAGCGGCGGGGAGGGACGGGGCGCGCCGTGGGCTCCTCTGCCGGCGCCGGCGGCACCGCGCCGATGCCGGAGATCGGCGACGTGGGGACGGGGATCGACCGCTCCTGCGCTGCCACGGACGCCGCCACGCGCGGGACCTCCGCCGGAGCAACGGGCTCGTCGAACGGATCGGTGCTCCGGTCCGCGAACAGCCCGGCTCCGACGACCGCCGGCGGCGCTCCGACAGAGGTCTCCGCGTCGGATGCGTCGGATCCGGATCCCGCCGTCGCGACGGGTCCCGCGGTATCCGGATCCCGAGGGGGCGGCTGATCCGGGGAAGGGCGCTCCGCCGCATCCGCACGATCACCAGCGGTCGTCCGGCCCTCGGCCGGGGAGGAGGGCTCGCGCCGTGCCGTCTCCTCCTGCGCCGCCTGCTCGCGCAGCGCGCGGAGCTGGGCCCGGGTGAGCGGTGCCTCGCCGTCAGTACTCATACGGGTCCTTCGGCTCGGCGATCCGCTTCATCGACGTCGGCTCGATCCGCAGCGAGCCGTCCTTGCCGGCCCGCACCGTCCCCGTGACCTCGATCCATTGCCCCGTGGCGAACTCCGATGCGGAGGCCGACACCGGCACCGAGGCGGGCTGCGCATCGATCACGCAGTGCGTGATGACCATGCGCGTCAGCCCGAGCTCGCCACCCTTCGCCGGCGTCACGAATCCGGTGAGCGTCACGCTCGCACCGTCGAAGGTCTCGGGGCGCGTCGCGGTGGCGAACACGCTGGACCATTCGCCGACCCCGAACGAGGCGGTGTCCGCGACGCCGAGACGCACCTCGTCCGCACCGGCGAAGAGCACGCGCTGCTCGCCCGCGCGCGACATGGCCAGCTCGGCGGACAGGGAAGCGGGCGGAAGCGCGATCGCGGCGACGACGAAACCGGAGGCGATCACCGCCGCCGCGCCCGTGCCGACCGCGGCCGCCACGCGGCGGCCACGCCGGCCTCCGCCGTGGTCATGGCCGTGTTCGTGGCCGTGGTCGCTCTCCGCGCCGAGCGGGAGCGTGCACGTCCAGACCGCGCCGATCAGGAGCAGGGCTGCGGCGACTGCGGCGAACCACACGGTGTCGGGGCTGATGTACATCGTGAGCCGCCCGGTCAGCGCAAGGCCGAGGGTGACGACCGCGATCACGGATGCCAGGCCGACGCCGAGCCACCGCGTGAGCAGGGCCTGGGAGCGCGCGGGATGCTCAGACAAGGACGTTCACCGCCATCCCGATCGCGAAGGAGCTCAGCAGCACGACGCCGATGATCCCGGCGAGGGTGCGCCAGGTGAACGTGGTGCGCAGCAGGGCGATCATCTTCACGTCGACCAGCGGGCCGACCAGCAGGAAGGCCGCGATCGCCCCGGGCGAGAACGTCGACGCGAACGACAGCGCGAAGAACGCGTCGACGTTCGAGCAGATGGCGACCGTGATCGCGAGCGCCATCATCGCGAGGATCGACAACAGCGGGTTGGCGCCGATCGCGACCAGCAGATCGCGGGGCACGATCACCTGCACGGCGCCGGCGAGCGCCGACCCGATGACGAGTGCGGGCATCACGGCGCGCAGCTCGATGATGAACTGGGTGAGGCTGCGGCGCATCGGCGTGCCCGGCTCATGCGCCACGTGCTCGCACGTGGCGATGAACTTCTCGGTCAGCATCCGCTGCGGGTCGGGGTGCAGGCTGTAGATCCACCCGATCAGGTTGGCGATGAGGAACCCGCCGGCCAGGCGCGCGACGAGGATGCCGCCGTCGAGCCCGAACGCGGCGTTGGTCGTGAGGATGACGATCGGGTTCACGATCGGCGCCGCGATGAGGAAGGTGAGGGCCTCGGCGGGGGCCAGGCCGCGCATCATCAGCCCGCGTGCGAAGGGCACGTTGCCGCACTCGCAGACCGGCACGACGATCCCCAGCAGCGAGAGCACCGCCCGGCGCGCCCAGGCGTTGCTCGGCATCCAGCGCTGCAGCGCGTCGGCGGGCAGCCACACCTGCACGACGATCGACAGCGCGACCCCGATGAACACCCACGGCAGCGCCTCGATCAGCACGCTCAGGCTGAGGGTGAGCCCGTCCTGCAGCCGCGTGGGCAGGCCGTCGGCGAAGAGCTTCGGCGCGAACTGATCGATGAGCACGAGCACCGCGAGGATGCCGACACCGATGCCGACGCCGGCCAGCGGGGAGATGCGCCTGGTCTGCTGCGCGGCGTGGACGGTCACTCGGCGGCATCCTGCTGCGCGGCGCACGCTGCGCACAGCCCGAAGATGTCGACGACGTGCTCGGCGCCCTGGAACCCGTTCTGCGACGCGACCTGCTGGGCCCACTGCTCCACGGCCTTCGCCTCGATCTCGACGGTGCGACCGCACGAGCGGCAGATCAGGTGGTGGTGGTGCACCTGCGACACGCAGGCGCGGTAGAGGGCCTCACCCTCGGGGCTCTGCAGGGAATCGGCCTCTCCCGACGCCGCGAGCCCGGCGAGAGCGCGATAGACCGTCGCGAGGCCGATCCCGGTGTTCTCGTCGCGCAGGGTAGCGTGCAGGTTCTGCGCGCTCACGAAGCCCTGCGCGTCGGCGAGCGCATCGCGCACCCGCTCGCGCTGCCACGTGTTCCGCTGAGCCATGCCTTCGAGTCTAGGCCGGGGCGGCGTGCGGAGGCTGGGAGACGACCGCCTTCCGCGGGCGCGGATCAGGCGCGGACGCCCGCGATCACCGCGTCGACGGCGGCGGCGGCGAGACGGCGCTGCTCTTCGGCCGGCACCGCGGCGAGAGGACCGTGCAGCGCGAGCTCGGCGAAACCGTGCACGGTGGCCCAGCACGACCAGGCCGCATCGGCACGCGCGGAGGGGGCGAGCGCGCCTTCCTCGACCATCGCGTCGAGAGCGGCGGCGAGGGCCCGGAACGCCGGCGCCTGCGCGGCGGCCTCGGGCGTGATCGGACGGGAGCCGAAGAACGCGACGGCGAACCAGCCCGGTTCGGCGAGGGCGAAGTCGATGTACATGAGCCCCACCGTGCGCAGCCGTGCGGCGCCGTCCCCCGCCTCTCCGCTCGTCATCGCCCCGGCGAGCCGGGCGAGGATCGCGTCGGAGACCGCCTCGCGGAGGGCGGCGAGGTTCGGATAGTGCCGGTAGGCGGCGTTCGGGGAGACGCCGACCCGCCGCGTCACCTCGCGGATCGTGAGGGCATCGAGGCCCCCCTCGCGGCTGAGCTCGAGCCCCGCGTCGACGAGCGCGACCGCGAGGTCGCCATGGTGATACGCCACCTCTTGTCCCCTCCGCCCCCAATGTGTATGGTGTGAACATAGCAGATGTAGACGCCGTGAACATTTAGGAGTGACCATGACCGCGCTTCCCCCCGTCGTCGATGAGCAGACCTGGCGCGACGCGCTCGCAGACCTCCTGGTACGCGAGAAGGCGGCGACGAAGGAACTCGACGCCATCGCCGCCGCGCGCCGTCGGCTCCCCGCCGTGAAGCTCCCCGAGTACCGCCTCACCGCCGAGGACGGCTCCTCCGTCACCCTCGCCGAGGTCTTCGACGGGCGCAGCCAGCTGGTGATCTACCACCACATGTGGAGCGACGGGAACCGCTGGCAGTGCTCGGGATGCACCGGGCTGACCTCGCAGTGGACGCGAACCGGCGCACTCGCCGAGCTGGACGCCCGCTTCGTGGTCGTCACCAACGGGCCGATGGACGAGATCCTCGCCTACAAGAAGCGCGTCGGCAACGAGATGACCTGGTACTCGTCGGCGGGCTCGGCCTTCGGCGCCGACATGGACGCCGGCCCCGGCGAGGGCTTCGCCTTCAACGTCTTCCTGCGCGATGGCGACGACGTCTACCGCACCTGGCACACCACGAGCCGCGGCGCCGAGCAGTTCAGCCTGTTCTTCGCGATCTCCGACGTGCTCCCCTACGGACGCCAGGAGGTCTGGCAGGACGTCCCGGACGGCTGGCCGCAGGATCCCACCTACGAGCGGTGGCTCACCTCGAAGGACGTCGCGGCGCTGTACGGCGACCCCGAGGCCTGAGACGAGGGGAGGCCCCGGATCCGCGCGGATCCGGGGCCTCCCGTCACGTCCGGCTCACCGCTCGGCGGCGACCTCCTCGGCGTCCTCCGACGCGTCGGCGGCTTCGCCGTCCTCGCCTTCGGTCTCGTCGTCCTCGAACTCCTCGTCGAGCCCCTCGAGCTCGTCGTCGATGTCCTCGACACCCTCGGGGACCGAGACGGCGTCCTGTTCCGCACGGTCGGCGGACCCTGCATCGGGCGCCCCCTCCGGGCGGATCAGCTCACGCACCTCGGCCATGAAGCTGTTCAGTTGCTGCTGCTGCCAGCGCAGCTGCCTCGTGCGGTCCTCGGCGTCGCGCAACACGGAGTTGGCGTGCGTCATCACGCTGTCCACGATCTTCTGCGACTTGGCCCGGGCCCGGTCGAGGGTCTCGCGTGCCCGCACCTGCGCATCGGCCTCGATCGTCTGCGCCTGCGAGCGCATCAGCTTCTCGAAGTCCTCAGCCTTCGACGAGATCCGCTGCGCGTGCTCGAGCGACGCCGAGACCTGCTCGTTCGCATCGGCCGTGATCCGCTCGGCGTGCGCGACCGCCTGGTTGTGCAGCAGCAGGAACTCCTGCTGCGCGTCGTCCTGGCGGCGGGTGAGCGTCTCCTCGAACTCCAGCACGCGCGCGTTCATCTCGCGCACCTCCCGCTCGGCGTCCGAGCGCAAGTCGCTGGTCTCACGGGTGACCATGGCACGCAATGCGGCCGCGCCCTTCTCGGCCTCGGTGCGAACGGTCGCAGCCTCCTGCTCGGCCTGGGAGACCTTCTCGTCGGCGTGCGCCCCCTCCCGCGCGATCCGGGCCTCATGCGCGGTGTACTCGGTCTCCATCTTCAGGCGCACCTGATCGGCGTCGTGCTGCGCCTGCGCCGTGATCCGGGCGACGTCCGCCTCGAGGTCGGCCCGCTTGGTCTCGGCCTCCTCGCGGGCGGCCTCGAGCAGTCGCTCCGCCTGCACCGCGGCGTTGCGGATCAGCACGCTGGCCTGTTCCTCCGCCACGCGGAGCACGGCCTCGAACTGCTGACGGCTCTGCTGCTCGTCCCCCTCGCCGGGGGTGGCGACCAGCTCGCTGGTGAGGGCGGCGACCTGGTCGGCCGCCTCGTCGGCACGGGCGCGCTCGGCGACCAGCTCGCCCTCGAGGCGCTCGATGGCCTCACGGTCGGCGGCCCGGTCTCGCTCCAGCTCCCCGTCGCCCTCGGCGCGCAGACGCTCGATCTCGGCGTCCTTGTCGCCGCGCACCTTCTCCAGCTCGGCACTGTGCCGGCCCTCGACGCCGTCCAGGTCGGCGGTGACGCGCTGCAGCTGGTCCCGGAGGGTCTTCAGCGCCGCATCCACCTCGCCCTTGTCATAGCCGCGGAACCCCACGGTGAACGACGCATGCTCCCGCGGCGTCGTCTCGAGAAGCTGGTCGAAGAAGTCCCCACGCTGCCCCTCGGGCACGTTCGAATCGGTCATTGGACACACCTTTCTGCCGACGCCTCACCCCGCGTCAAGCGTACTGGGCGCCCCGGGACCGTCGCACGCGTCCGCGCACCGTCTGCACACCCCAGCATCCGAGGTAGATGAGGAACGAGATCGTGGTGATGTAGGGACTCACCGGCAGTGTGCCCGCGAGCGCGAGCAGGATGCCGCCGACCGCCGAGACCAGGCCGAAGAGCGCCGCCAGCACGGGTACCGCGACCGGACCCGCGGCGACCCGCATCGCCGCGGCGGCGGGGGTGACGAGCAGCGCCATCACGAGGAGCGCACCGATGATGTGCACGCTCACCGCGACGATGAGCCCGAGCAGCACCATGAAGACCAGGCCGACGGCCCGGGTGGGCACGCCGCGGGCGGCCGCGGACTGCGGGTCGAGGGAGTCGAAGCGCAGCGGGTTCCACATCAGCAGCAGCCCGGCGAGCACGACGACGGCGATCCCGATCAGCCATCCGAGGTCGGGGCTCGACACCGACACGATCTGTCCGGTCAGCAGGCTGAACCGGTTCGCGCTGCGTCCGTCGTAGAGGGAGAGGAAGAGGATGCCGAGGCCGAGGCCGAAAGGCATGAGCACGCCCACGATGGAGTTGCGCTCCCGGGCGCGGGTGCCGAGGAGCCCGATGAGCACCGCGGCGACGAGCGCTCCGCCGATCGAGCCGACCACGACGCTGCCGCCGAGCAGCAGAGCCGCGGCGGCTCCCGCGAAGGAGAGCTCGCTGATCCCGTGCACGGCGAAGGCGAGGTCGCGCTGCATCACGAAGACGCCGACGAGACCGCCGACGAGACCGAGCACGGCGCCGGCGATGATCGAGTTCGAGAGCAGGGCCACGAGCTCGCCGTAGTCCTGGAAGGAGAACAGGCTCCCCCAGTCGAAGAGGTGCGCGGGGCCGCCGATCATGACCGCCCCCCTCGCGCGACGCGCCGCGCATCCGCCCGCCCAACCGCACGCCCGGCCGCACGCCCGGACCGCGGACCATGTCCCGAATCCCGGACCGAACCCGGCGAACCATCCGCGAAACGCGACAACGCCCGCGAAACGTGACGACGCATCATGCCGCCCCCTCCTCGGTGTGCGCGTGCTCGTGCCGGGTCTCCGCGTCGGGGGCGCCGACCACCACGAGGCGGTCGCCGGCCCGCAGCACGAACACCGCCGTGCCGTAGAGGTCGGTGAGCACGTCGCTGCGCAGCACGTCCTTCGGCGCCCCCAGCACGAAACGGCCCGAGGCGATGTAGAGGATGCGGTCGACCTTGCCCAGCAGGGGGTTGATGTCGTGCGTGACCAGCAGCACGGCGGCGTCCTTCTCCCTGCGCTGCCGATCGATGATGTCGATCACCGCACGCTGGTTCGCGAGGTCGAGGTTGGACAGCGGCTCGTCGCAGAGCAGCAGCGCGGGATCGTCGGCGAGCGCCTGGCCGACCCGCAGCCTCTGCTGCTCTCCCCCCGACAGCAGTCCCACCCGGCGATCCGCGAAGGACGAGGCGCCGACCGCCGCGAGCAGCTCGTCGACCCGCTCGCGGTCGCCCCGGTGCGGGATCGGGAGTCCGAACCGCGTGCCGTGCACGCCGAGCCCCACCAGGTCGCGCGCCCGCATGGAGGTGTCGGGGGGCAGCGGATGCTGCTGGGGGATGTAGCCGATGCGACGGTCGCCCCGCCGGGCCGGCTGGCCGCGGAACCGGATGCTGCCGGCGGAGAGGCCCTGCAGTCCGAGGATCGCGCGCAGCAGGGTGGTCTTCCCCGAACCGGAGGGACCGAGCACTGCGATGAACTCGCCGGGCTCGACCGTCAGGTCGAGCCCGGACCACAGCTCCCGCTCCCCGCGCTGGAGGGCGGCTCCGCTGATGTCGAGGAGGTGTGCGTCGCCGCTCACCTCTGCAGTGCCCCGGAGAGGGAGTCGATCGCTTCGCGCATCCACTCAGCGTACGACTGATCCGGGCCGAGGAGCTCGCTGAACTTCACCACGGGGATGCCCGCGTCCTTCGCCGCCTGCTCCACCTTCTGCGTCTCGGACCCGCCGGTCTGCGCGGTGGTGAGCACCGCCTTCACCTCACCGGAGGCGATGAGGCGCGTCGTCGCGAGCAGCGTGGCGGGGGCGACGTCGTTGCCCTCCTCGACCGCGGAAGCGAACCCGTCGGGGGTGACGTCGTCGAGGCCCGCGGCGGCCGCGAGGAGTCCGGGCAGCGGCTCGGTGATGATCACCTTGGTGCCTTCGAGCGTGCCGTGCAGATCGTCGAGCTGCTTCTGGAACCCGTCGAGCTCGCCGATCAGCTTCTCGGAGGCCTTCTGGTAGTCGCTCTTGCCCGCGGGGTCGAGGGACGCGAGGTCCTCGGCGATCTGCTCCGCGACGTGGGACATGGTGTGCACATCGAACCAGACGTGCTCGTTGAAGCCCTCGATGTGATCATGGCCCTCGTGCCCGTGGTCGTGCTCGTCCACCGAGGAGCCGCCGTCGTCGGCATGGCCGTCGCCCGGGTAGTCGTGTGAGAACTCCGCCGCGGTGATGACGGTGGCCTTCGAGCCTTCGCGAAGGGTGTCCATGAAGGCGTCGTACCCGCCGCCGTTCTCGATGATGAGATCGGCCTTCTGCACGGCGAGGCGGTCACGGGCACTCGCCTCGTAGGAGTGCGGATCCTTCGCGGAGTCGGCGATGATGCTGGTGATCTCGACACGGTCGCCGGCGATCTTCTTCACGAGGTCGCCGTACACGTCGGTCGACGCGACCACCTGGAGGCGCCCCGTCCCCCCGCCGTCCGTGGCGGACGCGGAGCATCCGGTGAGGGCGATGGCGGACACGGCGAGCAGGGCGGCGAGTTTCTTCATGTCCACGACTCTAGTGGTTATGAGAATCATTCTCAACAACGCGCTCCGGCTCGGCATGGGACCGCTCCCCCGCCGTTCAGCGGACGGTCACCATCGGCCGCCTATATTGGTGCGCATGAAGAGCCTCCGCGTCCCCCTCCTGGCCGCGGGAGCCGTGCTCCTCCTCCTCGCCGGATGCGCACCGGAGCCGCAGGAGAGCGCCGGACCGACGCCCTCCGCCGAGCCCACGCTCGACCCGCTGCCGCTCTCCGCCTTCCAGACCGTCCCCTCCGCCGACATCCACGGACTGACCACGCGGTCCGTCGACGACGAGACCGCCCGCATCCACGCCGTCGTCCCCCAGGTCGACGGGCACCCCGAGCTCAACGCGACCCTCGCCGGCTTCTCCGACGCGCAGGTCGCCGACTACCGGGCATCCGGACGGGTCGGCGGCGACGGGCACGGCTTCATCAGCATCAGCTGGTCGACGCTCGGTTCGAGCGCCTCCCTCGTCGGCTTCCTGCTGTCGAGCGAGATGAGCCCCGGAGCGAGCACCGCCGACACCGAGAAGACCGTCTGGTACGACACGAAGCAGAAGAGGCAGCTCACCCTCCGCGACTTCGTGACCCCCGCGGGGATGGAGGCGGTGATCCGCTCGGTGACCCAGGCGCTGCGCGCGCACGTGCTCAGCCCCGACGTCGACGGCGCCGAGCAGATCCTCGCGGGAGGGGAGCCCGCCGTGGGCTTCGACGCGCGCGGACGGCTGCTCGTGGGCTTCGACTCGTATCAGGTGGCCGCGGGCTCGTACGGGGCGCCGCTCATCGCGGTCGACGCCGACCCCGCCTCCCTCCTCACCCCCATCGGGCAGGCCGCCCGCACGGCGACCCTCGACCCCAAGGAACTCGAGGTGCCGCCGCCCCCGCCGCCCGCGCCGAACCCGCCCGTCGACTGCCATGTGCAGAAGTGCGTCGCCCTGACGTTCGACGACGGACCGGGCAAGGGCACCACGCCGCGCCTGCTCGACATCCTGAAGAGGGAGAAGGTGCACGCGACGTTCTTCGTGCTCGGCGCGCAGGTGCAGGCGCACCCGCAGCTCGTCGCGCGCGAGGTGAAGGAGGGGCACGAGGTGGGCAGCCACTCCTGGTCGCACCCGCAGCTGACCTCGCTCACCCCCACGGCCGTCCGCGAAGAGGTGGAGAAGGCCGGAGCCGCGATCCTCAACGCCACCGGCGTGAAGCCCGTCCTGTTCCGGCCTCCCTACGGGGCGCGCAACGCGATGGTCGACGGGATCCTCAAGGACGCCGGATACGCCGAGGCGCTGTGGAGCGTCGACACCCTCGACTGGAAGACGCGCGACGCGGCGAAGACGGTCGAGGCCGCCGCGAAGGCGAAGCCCGGCGCGATCGTGCTCATGCACGACATCCACGCCACCACGGTCGACGCGGTCCCCGGCGTGATCGCCGCTCTGCGGGCGAAGGGCTACGTGTTCGTGACGGTGTCGGAGCTCGTCGGCGACCCGAAGCCCGGCGCCCGCTACTTCGGCACCTACTGACTCCTCCCCCTGCCCCCGGGCTCCTTCCCGTCTATTCGTCACGGAGTGCGTTTACCGGACCCGGATTCCGGCACTTTGCGACGAATAGACGGGAAGGTGCGGGGGATCGGGGACTTATTTTCCGGTCTGTCACAGTTTGATTCTTGCTGTCAGAATCTAATTCGATCCGGGCGGATTCCCGGGCTGGCGGATCAGAGGAGATCACCATGGCGGACGCATCCCACGTGCTCCTCGCGCACGCGCACCCCGACGACGAGAGCTGCGCCACCGGCGGCACCATCGCACGCCTCCTCGCCGAGGGCAACGGCGTCACCGTGGTCACCTCGACCCAGGGCGAGCAGGGGAAGATCGCCGTCCCCGCCCTGCAGCACCTGCACGTCGACGAGGACGACGCCCTCGGCCCCGAACGGGCCCGCGAGCTCGCCGACGCCATGGCCGCCCTCGGCGTGACCGACCACCGTTACCTCGGCGGTCCCGGGCGCTACCGCGACTCCGGCCGGATGGGCATCCCCGCGAACGACCGGCCCGACGCCTTCTGGCAGGCCGACCTCGACGAGGCCGGCCTGATGATGGCCGCGATCATCAGGGAGACCCGCCCCGAGGCCGTCATCACCTACGACCCGAACGGGGGCTACGGGCACCCCGACCACATCCAGACCCATCGGGTGGCGATGCGCGGCGTCGAGCTCGCCGCCGACCCGGAAGCCGCGCTCGACGCCCCGGTCTGGGATGTGCCCCTCGTCTACTGGACCGCGGTGCCCCGCCGCCTCATCGTGGACGAGCTCACCGAGCTCGCCTCCCACGCCGAAGAGCTGGGGCTGTGGGTCGACCCCGACCCCGCGGAGTACCCCGACGGCGTGCACGAGGACGACGACATCGACGTGGAGTTCGACGTGTCGGCCCACCTCGCCGCGAAGTCCGCCGCCCTCGACTGCCACCGCACGCAGCTCACCGTGAAAGGCCCGTACTGGGTGCTCGCCTCCGGGCGCGGCATGCGCATCCAGGACCGCGAGTGGTTCATCCGGGTGAAGGGCGGCCACCGCTCCTCGGAGCGCTACGAGACCGGCCTGCTCCGCGGCGCGGCGGTGCGCTGATGCCGCGCGCGACCCTCGCCCTCGCCGACCGCCGCATGCAGCGGGCCCGCATCGTCGGGGCCCTGCACGAGCAGCGCAAGAGCCGCACCGACCTCGTCGAGCAGTTCGGCGTGAGCTCCTCGCTCATCACCCGCCTCGTGCGCAGCCTGCTCGACGACGGCATGCTCCGCGAGGTCGGCGCCCAGGCCCAGGCGATCGGCCGTCCTCCGGTGCGCCTCGAGGTGGTGCGCGACTACGGCGCGCTCCTCTCGGTCTCCTGCACGTCGGAGGGCCTGCGCGCCCGCAGCGTCAACCTGCACGGCGGGGTCATCGCCGAGTCGTCCGCGCCTGCGGCCTCCGGCGCCGTGAGCCCCGAGGCGATCGTCGACCGGGTGGCCGAGCTCGCCGCGCGCACGCCGCGCCTGCTGGGCATCGGCGTCGCGGTCCCCGGAGTGGTGGACGCCGAGACCGGCAGCGTCAGCGCGGCGCCCGACCTCGGCTGGGCGACCGAGGTGCCCCTGCGGGCGATGCTGCGCGAACGCTTCGGCGTCGTCGTCACGATCGACAACGACGTGAACCTCATGATGGCCTCCGAGCGCCGCGTCCTCGACCGACGGGCCAGTCGCAACGCCGTCTACCTCTACCTCGGCGAGCGCGGCATCGGCGCCGGCGTCATCGCGGGCGGGCGTCTCATCGAGGGCGACCACGGCGCCGCGGGAGAGATCGGCCTGTTCCCGCTCAGCGCCACCGACCGCACCGACTTCGAGGACGCCACCTCCACGATCGCGATCGCCGCGCGGCTCGAGGCGGCGGGGCACGAGGTCGCGGAGCCCGCCGTCGAGCGCCTGCTCGCCCTCGCGGACGCCGGCGACCCGGCGGCCCGCAGGCTCCGCTCCGAGGTGCTCGCGTCCTTCTCCCACGCGATCGCCGTCATCACCGCGATCCTCGATCCGCATGTCATCCTGCTCGGCGGCCACGCCCGCGCGTTCCGCGCCGCGGAGCACGCCGAGATGCTCGATCCGCTGCGCGGCGGGCTCCCCTTCCTCCCCGAGGTCAGGGCTGCACGGTCGAATCCCGATGCAGTGCTCGACTCGGCTCTGAACCGCTGCTGGCAGCAGCTGCTCGCGGGAGGTCTATGAACAGTTCCACCCCCATCCGCAATCACACCCGATCCGCGGCACCCGCCGCACCACTTCGACGAGGAAGACAATGAAGGCACACAAGAACACCCGCCCACTGCTCGCTTTCGCCGGCTTCGCCACCGCAGGCGCCCTGCTGCTGACCGGATGCGCCGGCGACGTCACCGCCGACAAGCCGAAGGAGTCCAAGACCGCCGAGGCGGACGCACCCAGCGACAGCCTCACGATCTACACCGGCCGCGACAAGGACGAGGTCGCCTGGGTCGTCGGCGAGTTCGAGAAGAAGTTCCCCGAGTACAAGGACAAGGTGAAGACCGTCATCGCCGGCGCCCAGGACAACCTCGACCGGATGCGCGCCGAGAAGGGCAACCCGCAGGCCGGGTTCCTCTGGGGCGGCACCCAGCAGCAGTTCGAGCAGGCCGCCTCCGAGGGCCTCCTCGCCGAGTACACGCCCAAGAACGACAAGGACGTCCCGGACAAGTACAAGGACCCCGGACACCAGTGGATCGCCGAGATGCTGCTCCCCGAGGTCATCATCTACAACTCGGACCTGCTGAACGAGAAGACCGCCCCGCAGGACTGGGCCGACCTCGCGAAGCCGGAGTGGAAGGACAAGATCGTCATCCGCGACGTCATGCCCTCCGGCACGATGCGCACGATCTACGCGTCGATGGTGTACTCGGCGTTCGCCGAGGACGGCAAGCCGGATGCGGGCTACGACCTGCTGAAGAAGATCGACGCCAACACGGTGTCGTACGCCGCCAACCCGGACGACATGTACACGCAGCTCGACCAGGGCACCGGCCAGGTCACCGTCTGGAACATGCAGGACGCCCTGATCCAGCCGCTGAAGAACAACCGCCCCTGGGGCTACGTGATGCCGAAGTCGGGCGCCCCGGTGCTCGTCGACGGCGTCGCCGTCATCAAGAACCCGAAGCAGGCCTCGGCCGCCAAGTCGTTCATGGACTTCCTGATGGAGCCCGGGATGCAGGCCAAGCTCGCCACGGACTACTACCAGATCCCCGCCATGGACATCCCGAAGGACAAGCAGCCCGACTGGATGAAGGACTTCACGCTCAACGAGATGAAGATCGACTGGAAGGTGTTCGCGGAGCACCAGGACGAGTGGATGACCTACTGGGCCGACAACATCAAGGACAAGGGCTGAACTGACACATGGTCTCGGTCACTCTGCACCAGCTGCGCAAATCGTTCTCCCGTTCCGGCACCGTCGTGAACGATGTCGACCTGACGATCGAGGACGGGGAGTTCTTCACCCTCCTCGGCCCGTCGGGATGCGGCAAGTCGACGACGCTGCGCATGATCGCCGGGTTCGAAGAGCCCGACAGCGGGACGATCCACTTCGACGACCGCGACGTGACGTACGCGCCGGCGAACAAGCGCGACGTGGGTCTGGTCTTCCAGAACTACGCGCTGTTCCCGCACATGTCCGTCAGCCGCAACGTCGGATTCGGACTCGACGTCCGCGGGGTGCAGAGGGCCGAGGCCTCGCGTCGCATCAGCGACGTCCTGAACCAGGTAGGCCTCACCGCGCAGGCGAACGCCCGCGTCGACGAGCTCTCGGGCGGGCAGCAGCAGCGTGTCGCGCTCGCCCGGGCGCTCGTCTTCCGTCCGCAGCTCCTGCTGCTCGACGAGCCGATGTCGAACCTCGACGCGAAGCTGCGCCTCGAGATGCGGGGCGCGCTGCGCGACCTGCACGCCGAGACCGGGATCACGTCGGTGTATGTCACGCACGACCAGGCCGAGGCGCTGGCGATGTCGACGCGCATCGCCGTCATGAACACCGCGGTCGTGCATCAGGTCGGTACGCCCGACGAGGTCTACAGCCGTCCCCTCACCGCCTTCGCGGCCGGGTTCCTCGGCCGCAACAACCTGCTGGCCGCCACCGTGCGCGAGAACGACGGCACCCGCGCGGTGCTCACCCTCGCCGACGGCAGCGCGCTCGCGGTGCGCACGGCGAGCGCGGCCCCGGGCGTCGGATTCGGCGTCGGGTCGCGCCTCATCGCGACCGTCCGGGCGGAGAACGTGCGGATCGCGGCCGCCGGCGAGGACGAGAACGTCGTCTCCGGCACCGTCGCCGACGTCGACTTCATCGGCTACTCGCTCTCCTGCGAGCTCGACACCGCGCTCGGGCGCATCAAGGTCGACCTCACCGGCGCGCACGCGCGCCCCGCCCGCGGCGACACCCTCCGGGTCGTGCTGCCCGAGGACGCCGCGTACTGCGTGCCCGCGGAGGACTGATGGTCACGCTCACCAACGCGCAACGCGTGGTCGGGCCCTCGAAGCGCCCCTCCTGGTTCCGCCGCCGCTGGTCGACGGTGCTCACCCTCACGGTGCTGCTCGTCGTACTCCTCGGCTACGTCATCGGGCCGATGATCGCCACCGCCCGCCGCAGCGTCTCGCAGGACAAGGCCGAGATCCTCGGCTTCTCCTTCAAGGCCTGGGGCGACTTCTTCGCCAACCCGACGCAGACCTCCGCGATCGGCGGCTCGATCGTCCTGTCCCTGCTCTCGGTGCTCTGCGCCGGGGTGCTGGGCACCGGCGTGGCGATCCTGCTCACCCGCTGGGAGTTCCCCGGCCGCCGGGTGTTCCAGGTGCTGGCGCTGCTGCCGATCGCCCTCCCCCCGCTGATGGGCGTGTGGGCGTTCAAGCTGCTGTTCGGGGTCGGCGGGCGCATCCCCTTCGCGATGCAGGAGTTCTTCGGCGCCGACCAGAAGATGTTCTGGCTGCAGGGCGTCGCGGGCGTGCTCATCGTGCACGCGATGACGATGTACCCCTACTTCTTCCTCACGGTCTCGGCGGCGCTCGAGAACGCCGACGCCTCGCTCGAGGAGGCGGCCGCGTCGATGGGCGCGCGCACCGGCCGGATCTGGGCGAAGGTGGTCTTGCCGATGCTCACCCCGGCACTCGTCGCGGGGTCGCTCATCACGTTCATGTCGGCGATGTCCTCCTATACCGCCCCGCTGCTGTTCCAGTACACGGATGTGATGACCCAGCAGATCGTGATCGCCAAGACCAACGGCGACATGCGGCTGGCGTCGATCATCTCGACATCGCTCGCGGTGATCTCGATCGTGTTCCTCGCGGTCATCCGCTCCTATGAGCAGCGCAAGGTGTACCGCACGCAGTCCAAGGGCGGCGGACGCAAGCGCTCGACCGTCACGTCGACGCCCCTGAAGGTGCTCCTGTTCGTCGTCGCCGCGCCGGTGACCGTGTTCCTCGTGCTGCCGATCCTGATGATCGCCGTGCTGTCCTTCACCGCGAAGGGCGGATGGCGGATGAGCGTGCTGCCCTCGCAGTACACGCTCGAGTGGTGGGGGCAGCTGTTCAGCGGCTTCGAGTTCTGGCGGCCCGTCACAAACTCGCTGCTGATGAGCGTGATCGCGGTCGGCGGCGCGATGATCCTCGGCGCCGGCGCCGCCTACGTGATGAGCCGGATGCACTTCCGGGGCAAGCTGGCGCTCGACATCGCGATCATGCTCCCCTGGGCACTGCCCGGGACGGTCGTGGCGATCAACCTCATCACCGCGTTCTCGAGCCCGTCGCCGTTCGCCTTCGGGCAGGTGCTGGTCGGCACGTTCGCGATCCTGCCGCTGGCCTACTTCGTGCGCTTCAATCCGCTCATCTTCCGCTCCACCTTCGCGTCGTTCTCACAGCTCGACCCGAACCTCGAGGACGCCGCCCGCAGCCTCGGCGCGAGCTGGTGGTACGCGTTCCGGCGCGTGGTGCTCCCGCTCATCTCGCGCGGCATCATGGCCGGCGCGCTGCTCGCGTTCGTCGACGGCGTCGGCGAGTTCGTCGCCAGCATCCTGATCTACACGCCGGAGTGGATCCCGCTGTCGATCGCCGTGAACAACGAGAACTACCAGGGCAACATCGGCACCGGCTCGGTGTACGGCATGATCCAGGTCCTGCTCGTGCTGGCCGTGCTGATCGTCACGCGCCGCATGGAATCCAAGGAAGCCGCGACGCCGGCCTTCTGACCGCCGCCCGCCCCGACCCCACCCAGAGAAAGACAGAGAATGAACCGCGACGAGATCGTCCAGCGCGACGGCGACACCTTCCCCGGCGAGAGCTACACCACGGCCGTGCTGCGCCCGGCGTACAACGAGGCGAAGCGGATGCTGCTGCCGTCCATGATCCAGATCCACCGGGCGCACCTGGTGATGCTGCACGATGCCGGCATCCTCGGCGACGCGGAGGCGGCGAAGATCGCGGAATCGATCGATGAGCTCGACCTCGACGCCCTCGCGGCGAGCGAGTACACCGGGGAGTTCGAGGACCTGTTCTTCACCGTCGAGCACGAGATGATGCGGATCGGCGGCGAGGTCACCGGCAGCCTGCACACCGCGCGCAGCCGCAACGACATGGGCATGACGCTGTACCGCATGGTGATGCGCCGCCAGCTCATCCGGGTGCTGGACGCCGCGGGCGAACTGTACGAGACCCTCGTGCGCCTCGGCGCCGAGCACGCCGACACGCTCTCGCTGGAGCACACGCACACCCAGCCCGCGCAGCCGTCGGTCCTCGGGCACCGCTTCCTGGCGATCGCGGACGTGCTCGGCCGCGACATCCGCCGCGTGCAGCAGGCCTACGAGAGCCTGGACTTCTCGCCGATGGGCGGCGCCGCGCTCACCGGCACCGGGTTCGCGATCGATCGCGAGAACATGGCCCGCCTGCTGGGCTTCGGCGGCCTGGTGGAGAACTCCTACGACGCCGTCGCCGCGACCGACTACATCGCGCACTCCGCGATCGCCCTCCAGCTGATGGCGATCGACACGGGACGCAGCTGCGTCGACTTCCTCACCTGGTGCACCGCGGAGTTCGGTCTCTACCGGGTGGCCGCACCCTACGTGCAGATCTCGTCGATCATGCCGCAGAAGCGCAACCCGGTCTCGATCGAGCACTCGCGCTCACTGCTGTCCGCCGCCTCGGCGAGCGCGGCGACCGTGCTCACGATGATGCACAACACCCCGTTCGGGGACATCGTCGACACCGAGGACGACCTGCAGCCCTATGCCTGGCGCGCGGTGGACACCCTCACCGACGTGCTGCACCTGCTCACCGGCGTGCTCGGCACCATCCAGGTGAACACCGACGTCATGCGCGAGCGTGCCCTGGCCTCGTTCGCGAACGCCACCGAGCTGGCCGACACGCTCGTGCGCGACGGGGGCCTGACGTTCACGCAGGCGCATTCCGTCGTGTCGCGGATCGTGCGCGAGGCCGACGCCGCGGGCACCACCGATGTGCGCGAGGTCTCGCCCGAACGGGTGCGCGAGGTCGCCCACGAGGTCACCGGCCGCGAGGTCGTGCTGAGCGCCGAGGACATCGCGCGGGCGCTCGACGCGGACAACTTCGTCGCCGTGCGCACCTCGACCGGCGGCGCGGCGCCGAGCGAGGTCGCCCGCATGGCCGCCGCACGGCAGGGCACGGCGCAGGAGTTCCGCTCCTGGCGCGACGCCAGGCGCGACCACCTCGACGCGGTCGCCGAGCGGCTGGTCGCGGCGACCGCGGCCCTGCGAGGGTGACGGCGCCGGTGGCCGGTCGCATGAACGTGCTCGGGATCGACTTCGGCGGCACGAAGGTCGCGCTCCGCGTGGAGGTGGAGGACGGGGAGAGCCGGGACGACCGCCTGCGGATCGGCGCGGAGGAGCCCGCGGCCAGCGTGCTGGACCGCACCTTCGCCGCCGCGGCGCGACTCGTCGCGCAGACGGGTCCGGTGCGGGCGGTCGGGGTGTCGACTCCGGGGATCGTGTTCGACGACCGGGTCGATCTGGCCCCCAACGTGGTCGGCTGGTCGGATCTCGACCTCGGCGGGAGGCTGGAGGCCGAGTTCGGCGCGACGGTGCTCGCGGTCGAGAACGACGTGAAGGCCGCGGCCCTCGCCGAGGTCCGGGAGGGCGCGCTCCGCGACACCCGGGTGGGCCTCTACGTGAACCTCGGCACGGGGATCGCGATCGCGCCGGTGGTCGAGGGCTGTGTGCTCCGCGGTGCGCACGGCGCCGCGGGCGAGGTGGGCTACGGGGTGGTCGGGCCGGTCTCCGAGTGGACGGCCGACGCCCCCACGCTGGAGGAGTACGCCGGAGGGAGCGGGCTGGGCCGGCGGGTCGCCGCCGACGCCCGTGTGCCGGCGGCCGACGTGCCGGAGCTGGTCGCCGCCATCGCGACGAGCGATGCGGCGGCGCGGCTGTGGGCCGGCGCGGTCGACGAGATCGCCCGTCACCTCATCACCGCGGCGCTCACCTGCGACCCGGCGCGCATCGCCGTGGGCGGCGGGATGACCAGGGCGGGGGCGGCGCTCTTCGAGCCCCTCGCAGCCCGCCTGCGGGCCGCGCTCCCCTATCCGCCCGAGATCGTGCTCTCGGGCTTCGGAGCCGACGCCTCGCTGCGCGGGGCCGTGATCCTGGCGCGCGACGCCGCGCGGGTGTGAGCACCGTCCCGCGCGGCGCTGCGTGCGGCATCCGACATATTTTCCGGCGTTGACGCCCGGAGGCCGTACCTGTGGAATTGCTGTAGGTATTTATTTCTGTTCAGAAAGAAATTACCTGCTCCCCACTTCATCGAATACGCGGGACGTGACGTCGACGTCCGCTCGCGTGGAAGGACGGTCCCCCGAATGGACGATCGACTCACCCTGTCCGAGCAGACGCTGTCTCGCCGGACGCTGTTCAAGGCCGGTGGCGTCCTCGGCGCCGCCGCGGCCGTGACCGGGTTCCAGGTCTCGGCCCTGAGCCCCGCCGAGCAGGCGCTCGCAGCCCCCGGCGGCGCGGTCAAGCTCAACGTGCTCTTCATCGGTGCGCACCCCGACGACGAGGCCGGCAACCTCGGGGTCTTCGGCCAGTGGAACGAGTACTTCGGCATGAAGGCCGGCGTCATCACGGTGACCCGCGGCGAGGGCGGCGGCAACGCGGTCGGCCTCGAGGAGGGCCCGCCCCTCGGCATGATGCGCGAGGCCGAGGAGCGCAAGGCGGTCGGCTACGCGGGGATCGAACACGTCTTCAACCTCGACGGCCTCGACTTCTACTACACGGCGAGCGCTCCGCTCTCGCACGAGGTCTGGGGCGGAGAGGCCGTGCTCGGCCGCATCGTGCGCGTCGTGCGCGCCACCCGGCCCGACGTCATCGTCACGATGAACCCCTCGGCCGTCGAGGGCAACCACGGAAACCACCAGCAGGCCGCGATGTTCGCGGTCGAGGCCTACCTCGCCGCCGGCGACCCGAGGCGCTTCCCCGAGCACCTCGCCGAGGGCTTCCGCCCGTGGCAGCCCCGCCGCATCCTGCGCTCGGGCGCGAACGGCACCGGCGCGAACGGCGAGGGCGGCGTCGCCGCGGGCTACACGCCGACCGTCGCCTCGGACGTCGTCTTCGGATGCTGGAACGGCACCCGGAGCAACCGCAACCGCAAGCGCTGGTCGGAGATGCTCGACCTCGCCCGCTGGGCGTACGTCACGCAGGGCTGGGCGGAGATGGCCGCGAGCCCGACCGACCCCGCCAAGATCTCCAACTCCTGGTTCACGGTGATCCACTCCCGCACCCCGATCGCCGACCCCCGCTCCGGCGGCGACGCGGCCCTCCGAGGCGCCGCACTGCCGATCGCCGGCGGGCTGCCCTTCGGGACCCTCATCGACGTGCGTCCCGGCCGCTTCGAGGCCGTCGCCGGCCAGAAGGTGCCGGTCGACGTGACGATCACGGCTCCCGACGGCGTCAAGCTCCCGGCCGGCGCCGTGAGGCTGCAGGTGCCCGCGGGCTGGACGACCGGCGGCCCCGTGTCCATCCCCGCGCTGAAGAAGGGCGCCTCGCACCGGGTCACCTTCCAGGTCACCGCGGCGGCGTCCGCGGCGGTCGGCGAGCAGGTGCGGGTCGAGGCGACCCTCACCGCGGGCCGCGCCTCCGGCACCACCTTCGCGCAGCTGCGCGTGGCGGGCGCGGTCGAGGCCACCATCCGCCCGCTCGAGGAGATCCAGTCGTTCCGCGACTGGACGGCGAAGCTGGGTATGAAGCACCTCGACGTGCTCGTGCCCGAGCTGTTCCCGCTCGGACAGGGCCGCACCCGCAAGCTCGACGTCGTGGTGGAGAACTTCTCCGCGCAGACGCGCTCCGGATCGGTCTCGCTCACCCTCCCCGCGGGCTTCGCCGCCGCACCCGCGCAGCTGCGCTACTCGGGGCTCGCCGCGGGGAAGACCACCACGGTGACCTTCGACGTGACCAACACCGACACCTCGATCCCCACCGCGAACCGCGCGGAGAACAAGGGCAGCTGGCCGGTCACCGTCACCGCGACGAGCGAGGCGGGAAGCGCGGCGCGCGCCGTGACGATGAACCTCGTCCCCACCTACGCGGTGCAGCGCGCCGCCGTCGCGCCCACTCTCGACGGCATCCGCCGCGACTCGGAGTACCCGGGTGAGCCGATCCCCGTCGAGACCGTCTGGGACGGCACCCCGATGGGCGGCACCAACCCGTCGATCAGCGCGAAGACGTGGATCACCCACGACGATGCGAACTTCTACCTGTTCATCTCGGTGGCCGACGACATCCGCGGCACGATCCTCCCGGCGACGGACAACAAGCGCCAGCGACGCACCGACTCGGTGGAGATCTACTTCGACCCGCGCGGGGATGCGCCCAACACGGCGCACACCTTCATCGGCGGAATCATGCCCTCGATGGACACCATGACCGGAGCCCCCGGCGTGGGGCGCGACCGCGACAACTGGCAGGGCGAGGCGAACGTCACCGCGCCCGGCATGGAGGTCAAGGTGAAGATGGCCTCGACGGCGGCCGCGTACACGGGCTACGACCTCGAGGTGAAGATCCCGTTCGCCGTACTGCCCGACAACCTCGACCCGCAGCACGTCGGCTTCAACGTGATCGTCAACGACTCCGACACGCAGAACAAGGCCGCGCAGAACCGCGTGGGCTGGTCGACCTTCCCGGGCATGCGGGCCGACCCGTGGCGCTGGGGCATCATCACCCTCGACGGCGTCGCCGACGCGGGTCCGAAGCCGAAGGACCCGACCCTGCCCGACACCGCCGCGCGCTCGGTGGCGTCACCGCAGTCGATCCTGCAGTCGGCGGGCGACGACGTGCCGCTCGGCGGCGCGAAGCCGACGAGCCACGACCTCAAGGTGCTCTCGTCGTCGATCTCACACGGCATCGTCAAGATGGCGCTGCAGACCCCGCGGGCGGGCACGGCGCGCGTGTTCCTCTGGGACGGCGCGCAGGTGCTCGGCAGCGCCGAGGTGAACGCGCGGCAGGGCCGCACGGACATCCGCTTCGGTGCGCGGACCGGGGCCCGCGGCAACGGCTCCAGCCTCACCGGGACGCCGGCCTCGCCCGTGCTGGCCGTGTCGTTCGAGTCACAGGGCGGCGTGTTCGCCACCCGCGCTCCGCTCGGCGGCCGCTCCCGCTGACCGGACGGGAGAGGGCCGGCGCACCACGTGGTGCGCCGGCCCTCTCCCGTGTCCGTCCGGCCCGTCCCGGCCCGTCCCGGCCCGTCCGGCCCGTCTAGCCTGTCCGGCCCGTCTATTCGTCACGGAGTGCGTTTACCGGGCCCGGATTCCGGCACTTTGCGACGAATAGACGGGACCGGGAGGGACGGGGACGCCGGGGCGATCAGTCCACGAGGAGGGCGGGCTCCTCCAGCACCGCGGCGACGTCGGCGACGAAGCGGCTCATGCCGTCGCCGTCGATCACCCGGTGGTCGAAGGATCCGGCGACCGTGGTCACCCAGCGCGGACGGACCTCGCCGTCCACCACCCAGGGCTTCTGCGCGATCGTGCCCATCGCCACGATGCCCGCCTCGCCGGGGTTGATGATCGGGGTGCCCGCATCCATCCCGAACACGCCGATGTTCGTGATCGTGATCGTGCCGCCCTGCTGGTCGGCGGGGGTCGTCCTGCCCTCGCGCGCGGTCACCGTCAGGCGGTTCAGGGCCCGGGCCAGGTCCTTCATCCCGAGCTCCTGGGCGTCCTTGATGTTCGGCACGATCAGGCCGCGGGGGGTTGCGGCGGCGATCCCGAGGTTCACGTAGTGCCGCACCGCGATCTCCGCGCCGCCATCGGTGTCGATCCACGCCGCGTTCACCATCGGCGTCCTGCGCACGGCCCAGATCACCGCACGGGCCATGATCAGCAGCGGGGAGACCTTGATGTCGGCGAAGTCCGGCGAGGCCTTGAGCCTCCGCACCAGCTCCATCGTGCGCGTGGCGTCGACCTCCTTCCACACCGTCACGTGCGGCGCGGAGTAGGCGCTCTGCACCATCGCGTTGGCGCTCGCCTTGCGCACGCCCTTCACCGGGATCGCCTCGGTGCGCGCGGGGTCGCCGACGGGCTGGATGCCCCGGGCGAGGCCCACCGGCGCCGGGGCGGGCGCCGGGACGGTCTCCTCGCGCACGTCACCCCACTCCGGGGTCTGGATGTTGCGGAACACGCTCGCCTGCGACGCGACCCTCATCACGTCGTCGCGGACGATCTCCCCGTCGGCGCCGGTCGGCGTGACCGTGGTGAGGTCGACCCCGAGGTCGCGGGCGAGCTTGCGGATCGGCGGCTTGGCGATCACGCCGGCCGAGGAGCGCACCGGGCGCTCGGCGGGCTTGCGGCGGCGCGAGACGGCCTCTCCTCCGTTGCCGTATCCCACGAGCACCGATCCGGATGCCGCGGCGGGCGCCTCCGGTGCGGCGGGCGCGGGGGCGGCGGCCTCCGCCTCGGTGAGGAACGTGATGATCGGGGTGCCCACGTCGATCGTGCGACCCTCCTCGACCAGCAGCTCGCCCACCATGCCGGCATGCGGCGATGGCAGCTCGACGAGGGACTTCGCGGTCTCGATCTCGCAGATCACGTCGTTGACGGCGACCGCGTCGCCGGGTGCGACCTTCCAGGCGACGATCTCGGCCTCGGTGAGACCCTCGCCGACGTCGGGCAGGGTGAAGGTCTGAGTGCTCATATCTGAATCCTTACTCACCGGCGGTCAAACGGCGGACGGAACGGGCTGCGGCCCGCCCCGATTCCCTCCGAGGACCGGGGTCTCAATACGCGAGCGACCGGTCGACGGCTTCGAGGATGCGATCGGCATCCGGCAGGTACGCCCCTTCGAGCTTCGCAGCGGGGAACGGCGTGTCGAAACCGGAGACACGCAGCACGGGGGCCTCGAGCGAATAGAAGGCGCGCTCCATGACGGTCGCGGCGACCTCGCTGCCCAGGCTGGTGAACCCGGGCGCCTCCTGTGCGTAGACCATCCGCCCGGTGGATCGCACCGAGTCGAGGATGGGCCCGTAGTCCACGGGCGAGAGGGAACGGAGGTCGATGACCTCGCAGCTGGTGCCCTCGGCGTCGGCGAGCGCGGCCGCCTGCAGCAGCGTGGTCACCATGGCGCCGTGGCCGACGAGGGTGACGTCGGTGCCGCGCCGCACGACGCGGGAGGCGTGCAGCGGGGCCGCGGACGCCTCGAGCTCGACCTCCCCCTTGGGCCAGTATCGGCTCTTCGGCTCGAGGAAGATCACCGGATCGTCCGAGGCGATCGCCTCCTGGATCATCCAGTAGGCGTCGTTCGGGGTCGACGGCGACACCACCCGCAGACCGGCGGTGTGCGTGAAGTACGCCTCCGGGCTCTCTTGATGGTGCTCGACCGCGCCGATGTGCCCGCCATAGGGGATGCGGATCACGACGGGCATCGAGATCGCGCCCTCGTGACGGTTGGTGAGCTTCGCGAGCTGCGTGGTGATCTGGTCGAAGGCGGGGAACACGAAGCCCTCGAACTGGATCTCGCACACCGGGCGGAAACCGGCCATCGCCAGGCCGATGGCCGCGCCGACGATCCCCGACTCCGCGAGGGGCGTGTCGATCACCCGACGGTCCCCGAAGTCGCGCTGCAGGTGCTCGGTCACACGGAACACGCCGCCGAGGCGTCCGATGTCCTCGCCCATCAGCAGCACGCGGGGGTCGTCCTCCAGCGCCTTGCGCATGCCGGCGTTGAGGGCCTTCGAGAAGGGCATGGTCTCCACGGTCATCATGCGCCCCCTTCGAAGGATGCCTCGTAGTTCCGCAGCCACTCGCGCTGCTCGTCCATCAGCGGATGCTGCTCGCTGTAGACATGGGCGAACATGCTGTCGGGGTTGGGCGACGGCAGGGCGACGGTGCGTGCCCGCAGATCCTCCGCGGCATCCGCGGCCTCGGCGTCGACCTCCGCGAAGAGGGCGTCCGAGGCGCCGCGCCCCTGCAGGAACGCGCGCATCCGGGCGATCGGATCGCGCTGCGCCCACTCCTGCTCCTCGGCGGACGCCCGGTACTTGGTGGGGTCGTCGCTCGTGGTGTGTGCGCCCATCCGGTAGGTGACCGCCTCGATCGCGCGGGGGCCGCCGCCGGCCCGCGCTTCGTCGAGCAGTGAGCGCGATACCGCGTAGCTGGCGAGCACGTCGTTGCCGTCCACGCGCGCCGCGGGGATGCCGTAGCCGGCCGCCCGACCGACGAGGGGCACCTTCGACTGGGTCTCGACGGGCACGGAGATCGCCCAGTGGTTGTTCTGCAGGAAGAACAGCACGGGGGCGCCGTAGCTGGCGGCGAAGACCATCGCCTCGTGCACGTCGCCCTGACTGGAGGATCCGTCGCCGTAGTAGGTGACCACAGCCTCGTCGCGCTCGGGGTCTCCGGTGCCGCACTTGCCGTCGAACACCAGGCCCATCCCGTAGCCGGCGGCGTGCAGGGTCTGCGACGCGAGGACGAGCGTGTAGAGGCGCACGTTGCCGTTCTTGGGATCGGTGGGATCCCATCCGCCGTGCGAGACGCCGCGCATCAAGCGAATGATGTCGAGCGGATCGACCCCGCGGATGCGGGTCACGACGTGCTCGCGGTAGGACGGGAAGATCGTGTCCTGCGGGCGGGACGCATGGGCCGAGCCGACCTGCGCCGCCTCCTGGCCGCGGCTCGGCGGCCAGAGGGCGAGCTGCCCCTGCCGCTGCAGGTTCGTGGCCTGGGTGTCGATCGCCCTGATGACGACCATGTCCCGGTAGAACTGCTCGAGCTCCGCATCGGAGAGCGCGGAGATCAGCGGGAGATACTGCTCGGCGGCTTCGGACGGGAGGAACCGTCCGTCGGCGTCCAGGACGCGCACGAGGGGGGTCTCGGGGAAGGTCACCGTTCTACGCTACCCCGGCCTCCGCGGTGGGGACTGGAGGGTCGGCACAACGGATTCCGAGGTCTCCCGTGGGTTGTCCACGGTTTCATGCCTTCGGAGGCATGCACCGCCCTCCCCCCGCCCGACCGCTATCGCAGCGACGTGTGCCGCTCGACCGCGCGCCCGCCCCACCAGGCCATCAGCGCGGCGACGGCGACGCTGGTGAGCACGAAGCCCAGACCGAGCACGTGCGGTGCGGCGTCCGACCCGCCCGGCGCGGTGAGCGCGGCGACGAAGTCGTCCAGCATCCCCCGTCCAACGAGGGTCCCGGCGTCCTGGCCGGTCATCACGACACCGACCGGGACGAAGAGGATGGCGGCGAGCGTGACGATCTGCATGACGAAGTAGAGGATGACCGCGCCGAGCACGGGGGCGCCGAAGCCGAGGTGGTTGAAGCGCCCCTGTGCGCCGATGGACATCACCGCCGCCCCGACGATCACCAGATAGGCGGCCATGAGCAGGAGGGCCGCCGCGGAGGACCAGAGCATCCAGGGCTCGACGGCCGAGAACGCGCCGCGGACGAACCCGAACGGCTCCTGCCCCTGCGACAGCGAGAACGCGACGGCACCGCCCAACAGGCACAGCACCGTGATCATGAGCGCGACGACCGCTGCGACGAAGCCGTAGAGCACCTTGGCGGTGAACAGCGTGCGCCCGCGCACCGGGATCGTCATCGTGAAATACCCCTCGCGTCCGTACATCGTGCGCCAGTAGTTCTCGATGAGCATGCCGAGCACCGCGGGCGTGATCACGGCCGCGACGATGAGCCCCATCGTCAGGCCGATGTCGCCGACGACCGGGATGCGGAGCGCCGCGAGCGCGAACGACACGACGATGACGAGCAGGGCGATCCCGACGCCGGTGGACAGGTTCTTCCATGTCGCGCGGAGTTCCTGCGCGAAGAGCGTGCCGATCATGCGGAGTACACCTTCCTGAACAGCGCGTCGAGGCTGATGCCGTGCTCCTCGCGGAGCTCGTCCGCCCCTCCGTGGAGCAGCACCCGGCCGGCGCGGAGGAACAGCACCGAGTCGACGATCGACTCGACGTCCTGGATGAGATGGGTCGAGACGAGCATCAGCGCGTCTTCGTCGAAGTGGGAGAGGATGCCCCGCAGGATGACGTCGCGGGAGGCGGGATCCACCCCCGAGATCGGCTCGTCGAGCAGGTACACCCGCGCCCGGCGGGACATCGCCAGCGAGATCTGCAGCTTCTCGCGCATGCCCTTCGACATCTCCTTGAGGGTGTGATCCCAGGGGAGCCCGAAGAAGTCGATCATCTCCCGCGCCTTCGCCTCGTCGAAGTCGGGGAAGAAGCGCGCGTACTGGGCGATCGAGTCGGCGGGCTTGTGCATGTCCGGCAGGAACGAGGCGTCGGGGAGGAACGACACCATCGCCTTCGACGCCGGTCCCGGCGCGTGGCCGGCGACCCGCACCTCGCCCTCCCATTCGGCGAGCACCCCCGCCAGCACCTTGAGCAGCGTGGTCTTGCCCGAGCCGTTGTCGCCCATCAGGCCGACGATCTGCCCGGGGGCGAGGCTCAGGTCGAGACCGTCGAGCGCGGGGCGTCCGCGGTACGACTTGGTGAGGCCGGCGACCTCGATCGCGAGCGGCGTCTGCACGTTCATCAGGCGTCCTTTCCGTTGCGGATGTTGTCTTCGTGGGCGTCCCAGCGACGCGCGAGCAGATCGGCGGCGTCGGAGAGGGTCATGCCGAGACCGCGGGCCGCGGACACGAACCCGTCCGCGGTCGACTCCGCGAGCGCGGCGCGCCCTCCGGCCACCGCTCCCTCATCGGCGGTGACGAACCTCCCCGCCGTGCGCTCGGTCGTGGTGAGGCCGAGCCTGTCGACCTCACCGAGCGCCTTCTGCACCGTGTTGGGATTGACCCCGAGCTCGAGAGCGAGCTCGCGGACCGACGGCACCTTCGCGCCGGGCCGCCACTCGCCCGCGGCGATGCGGCGCCGGAACTCGTCGACGAGCTGCGCCCAGATCGGACGGGAGTCATCGATGCGCATCAGGCTCCTCGGGTCGTCGTTGTTGTCTCACTGTATTACAACAATCATACAGTTGCAACATCCGGGCTCGCCGAGCGCCGCGACCGGTCGTGGGGCGAGTACGACACGGTCGTCGGGGGAGCGCGGCAAGACGAAACGCACACCACCGTTTCGTCTCCACCGCTCCGCGGCTCTGCTCAGCCGGATGACACCCAGCCGGACGACACGCGCTCCGGGGTGACGCTCAGCGCAGCGAGGCGGCGACGGCGATCACGCGGTCGATCGACTCCTCTTCGCCGACGGAGATGCGCACCCCGTCGCCGGAGAACGGGCGCACCATCAGGTCGGCGGCGTCGAAGGCCGCCGCAGCCTCGTCGGTGCGCTCACCGGCGGGCAGCCACACGAAGTTCCCCTGCGCGTCGGGCACGTCCCAGCCCGCGTCGCGCAGCCCCGCGACCAGGCGCGCACGGCGCTCGGTGATCACGGCCACGCGCTCCAGGAGTTCCTCCTCGGCGTCGAGGCTCGCGATCGCGGCGCGTTCGGCGGCGCTCGTCACCGACAGAGGGATGCCCGTGGTGCGGGCGGCGTCGAGCACGCGCGGATGGCCGATCGCATAGCCGATCCGCAGCCCGGCGAGCCCGTAGGCCTTGGAGAAGGTGCGGAGCACGACCACGTTCGGGTGGCTCTCGAAGATGCGCTCACGCAGCCCGTCGACGGCGTCGGGGGCGGTGACGAACTCGGCGTAGGCCTCGTCGAGCACGATGAGCACGTCCTGGGGGACGCGTGCGAGGAAGGCCGCGAACTCCGCGCTCGTGACGATCGGCCCGGTGGGGTTGTTCGGGGTGCAGACGATGATGACGCGGGTACGGTCGGTCACCGCGTCGGCCATCGCGTCGAGGTCATGCCGGGCCCCGGGGGCGAGCGGCACCTGCACGCCGGTGGCCCCAGCCACGAGGGGCAGCCCCGGGTAGGCCTCGAACGAGCGCCACGCGTAGATCACCTCATCGCCGACGGAGGCGGCGCCGAGCACCAGCTGGTACAGGATCGACACCGATCCGGCCGCCACGTGCACGGCGTCGGGGGCGACGCCGAACCTCTCGCCCAGCCGGGCGCGGAGGGCGCCGGCCGTGGCATCCGGATAGCGGTTGATGGGCGTCGTGCGCTGCAGCGCCGCCTGCACGGAGGGCAGCGGCTCGAACGGGTTCTCGTTGCTCGACAGCTTGAAGGCGTCGGGGCCGGCCTGCTTGCCCTGGCGGTACGGCGGCAGGGCCGCGATCTCGGGACGGATGCGGGGCAGGTTCGGCTCGGTGGTCACGGTGTCGAGTCTAGGACCGCGTCGTTCTCCGGGCGGTCGCCGATCGCGGGGTCTCCGGGGGTCGCGGGACGGATGGGATACGCTGGCGCTGGATTCCACGATGCGGATGTTCCGTTACGACGACGAAGGGACGGCCCCATGGCCGCTGGCGAACAGGAGCGCGTCAAGTCCGTCACGCGCGTGTTCAGTCTGCTGGAGCTGATCGCCGACGCGGGCGGGGATGCGACCCTCAGCGAGCTGGCGACGGCCGCGGATCTGCCGCTCCCCACCATCCACCGCCTGCTGCGCACGCTGGTGTCGCTGGGCTACGCCCGGCAGCTCGCGAACCGCCGATACGCGCTCGGACCGCAGCTGGTGCGGCTCGGCGAGGTGGCGAACCGCCAGTTCGGGCGCATAGCGATGCCCCAGCTCAAGGAGCTCGTCGAGCGGCTCGGCGAGACCGCGAACCTCGCGACCATCGACGGCGACCGTGTGATCTACGTCTCCCAGGCCCCGTCGCCGCACGCGATGCGCATGTTCACCGAGGTCGGACGCCGCTCCTACATGCACTCGAGCGGCGTGGGCAAGGCGATCCTGTCGCAGCTGGACGACGCCGAGGTGCGGGAGATCGTGGGCCGCGCCGGCATGCCGGTGGCCACTCCGCACACGCTCGGCACGGTCGATGCGCTGCTCGACGATCTGGAGACCAGCCGCCGCCGCGGCTACGCGATCGACGACGGGGAGCAGGAGATCGGCGTCCGTTGCTACGCGATGGCCGTGCCCGGGATGCCGATCCCGACGGCGGTCTCCGTGTCGGGTCCGGTGGCCCGCGTCGGCGACGACTTCGCCGAGAGGGCGATCCCCGTGCTGCGCGAGGTCGCCGCGGAGATCGGACGCTCGGTCGCCGCGGGCTGACCCCTCGCGCGGCGTCGCAGCCCCGGAGCCCGAGGGCCTCAGGTGCGGGGCCCGTCGCCGAAGGACCCCAGCCGTGCGAGCTGCACGCGCGACACGGCGCCGCTCTTCGCGTAGAGCGCGCCGACGTGGGTCTTCACGGTGGTCAGACCGATGTGCAGCCGCACGGCGATCGCCTGGTTCCCGAGCCCTTCGGCGAGGAGCGCGAGCACCTCGCGCTCACGATCGGTGAGCGCGGCGGGATCGAGCGCCGCCCCCGGACGCTTCTCGTTCCGCTCTCCGTCGCGTCGCGCCGCGGTGTAGCCCGCGATGACGCCCCCGGCCACCGCCGGGTCGATCACGTGCCGGTCGGCGGCGACGTGGTGAACGGCCCTGATCAGCTCCGCACCGTTCGTGGTCTTCAGCAGATACCCGTGCGCGCCCGCGGCGAGCGCGCGGGCGATGAGGTCGTCGGAGTCGAAGGTGGTGAGGACGAGCACCCGGCTGGTGGTCTCCGACGTGATCCGCTCAGTCGCCCAGATGCCGTCGGTGCCGGGCATCCGCAGGTCGACGAGCGCCACGGCCGGCTCCAGGCGATGGCAGGCGGCGAGCGCGCCGAATCCGTTCTCGGCCTCGCCGACGATCTCGATCCCGGGGTCGGTGCCGAGGATCGCGCTCACGCCGCTGCGCACCGCCTCGTGGTCGTCCGCGACCAGCACGCGCACGGGGCCGATCACGATCCGCCTCCCCCGGATCGCGGGAGGCGGATCGCGGCCCGCCATTCCGCCCCCTCGGCGGCGGCCTCGAGGGTCGCGCCGACGCCGCCGAGCAGCAACCGCGCGGCGCCGATCCCCAGCCCTCCGACGGGAGCGCCCTCGTCGCCCCGCCCGCGCCGGTTGTGCACCTCGACGGCGAGGGCATCGGCGCCGCCGGCGTCCGGCCCGACCGACACGGCGACCTCCCCCTCGCCGTGCTTCGCCGCGTTCGCGACGAGCTCCTCCAGCACCCGCAGCACGACCCGAGCCCGCGACTCGGGCTCGGCTTCCAGCGCGGAGAGCAGTCCGGCCCGTCCGGCGCCGCGCCAGGAGAGGCGGCGCCCGGCGGGCAGGAGCCTGCCGAGCGCGGCGAGCTGCTCGTCCGGGCGCGCCGGCGCCGGGTCCTCGATGTCCCACGACGCGGTCAGCACGCCGATGAGGTTCCGCAGCTCGCGGTGGGCCTGATCGGTGCCGCGCTTCGCCTGGTCGAGGCTGCTCTGCAGCGCTGCGGAGCCGCCGGGCGCCGCGATCCGGTCGGCCTGCAGCTTGGCGGCCTCCACGTGCAGCCCGGCGACGGCGATCTGGTTCGCCACGAGGTCGTGCAGTTCGTGCGCGATGCGATGCCGAAGCTCTCGGGTCTCCGTCGCGTGCTGCACGGTCATGACGGTGCGGGTGAGCAGCCGCTCGCTGCGCACGTTCCATCCCCAGAGGCCCGAGATCGAGAGGATGAGCGCCCACTGCACGGCCACCGTGACGATCGCGGGGTCGTCCGGGCGCAGCACCAGCAGCACGACCGCGACCACGAGCGCGGCTCCGAGGGCGCCGCGGAGGAGCATCCGCACCGCACGGCTGCTCCCGTGGTTGACCGCGGAGTAGGCGAGATCCGTCATCACCACGACGACGCCCAGGCTTCCGCCGCACAGCACGTCGATCACGGCGACGGCCGTCCCCGCCGTCAGGGCGAGCAGCGGATGCCGCGACCGCTGCGTCGCAATCGCGGTCATCGCGAGGAGCGTGGCGAGGAAGACCCCTGGCGGCGCGTCGTCGACGACGGCGACCGGCGCCCAGATGCGGATGCCGCCGATCGCGAAGAGCACCAGCCCGACGAGCAGCCACAGCACCGCGATCGCGGCGTCGCGGGTCGCCGGCCGCGCCGTGATCCGGTGCCACCAGCGCATGCCCATGCCTCCATCCTGACCGAGCCGCGCCGGGGGCGCCTCCTCCGAGCGGAGGAGGAGGTGCGGCCTCCCGCAGGATCCGTCCGGGTGCGGACGTCGCGACGCTGGAGGAATGACTCCCATGCTCCTCGGCATCCTCATCTGCGAGATCGGATTCTGGGCGGTGCTCGGCGGCGGGCTGGCGGCGCGCTATCTGCTGCGCTGGCGGCGCTTCTCCACCGTGCTGCTCCTCTGCGTGCCGCTGCTCGACGTGGCCCTGCTCTCCTTCATCTCCTGGGACCTGCTGGTGAACGGCGCGACGGCCGACTTCACGCACGGGCTCGGCGCGGTGTACCTCGGGTTCACGATCGCGTTCGGGCATCAGATCATCCATCGCGTCGACGCCCGGTTCGCCCATCGGTTCGCCGGGGGCCCCGAGCCGGCGAGGCCGCCGAAGTCCGGCATCCCGCAGCTGCGGTACGAGTGGGGGCAGTGGCTGCGGATGCTGCTCTGCGCGGCGATCGCGAGCGTGGTGCTGGGCGGGATCATCCTCCTCGTCGGCGACCCCTCGCGCACCGAGCAGCTCGCCGGATGGTTCTGGCGGGTCTGGCTGGTGACGGGGGTCTGGCTCATCGGGTGGCCGGGGTGGTTGAGTGTGAAGCAGCTGGGTGCGGGACAGGAGGCCTCTCGCCCTTGACCGGCGGCCCGATTCCGCCTAACATTCCCAAAATAGAAGATCGTTTCCGAATCTCGGAAAATTCGGTACCGGTATCACCCTCGACGACGAGAATGATCATGACTCGAGCTCGCGGCCGGAATCCGATCCGCAGCCCGTCCGCCGGATCAGAGGAGTTCGACGCATGACTGACACCGCCGTCACCGTGAACGGGGAGCGCCGCGCGCTCACCGGCACCCCCGCGCACACCACGGCGCTCGACTGGCTCCGCGACCGCGGGCTCTCCGGCAGCAAGGAGGGCTGCGCGGAGGGCGAGTGCGGCGCATGCGCCATGCTGCTCGCCACGCCGTCCGAGAACGGGGGCACCGCCTGGACCCCCGTGAACGCCTGCCTCGTGCCGGTCTACGCCCTCGACGGACAGGAGATCGTCACCGCCGAGGGGCTCGGATCGCCCGAGGCGCTGCACCCCGTGCAGGAGAAGCTCGCCGAGGCCGGGGGGTCTCAGTGCGGCTACTGCACACCCGGATTCGCCTGCAGCATGGCCGGCGAGTACTACCGGGAGGACCGCGCACCGGCATCCGGCGGCGAGGGACACGAGGAGGGCTGCCCGGCGCACGACGCGGAGCACGGGCCCAACGGCTTCGACCTGCACGCGCTCAGCGGCAACCTCTGCCGCTGCACCGGATACCGGCCGATCCGCGATGCGGCCTACACGCTCGGCTCCCCCGCCGCCGAGGATCCGCTGCAGCAGCGCCTCGCCGAGCCCGCTCCCGAGCCCGTCGCCACGGCGGCCGAGGTCGACGGCGCCCGCTTCATCCGCCCGTCCACCCTCGCCGAGGCGCTGCGGATGCTCCGCGACGAGCCCGACGCGCTGCTCGTCGCGGGGTCGACCGACTGGGGCGTCGAGGTCAACATCCGCGGGCGGCGGGCTCCCCTCGTCGTGGCGATCGAGCAGCTCCCCGAGCTGCGCACCCTCGACGTGCACGACGACGCGATCGAGATCGGCGCCGCGCTCCCGCTCACTGAGATCGAGCGCCGACTCGCCGGTCGGGTGCCGCTGCTCGCCCAGCTCTTCCCACAGTTCGCCTCGCGCCTCATCCGCAACCGCGGCACGATCGGCGGCAACCTCGGCACCGGATCACCCATCGGCGACACCCCGCCCGCGCTGCTCGCCCTCGACGCCCGCGTCGTGCTGGCCTCCGCCGACGGCGAGCGGGAGGTGCCGCTGTCGGAGTACTTCACCGGCTACCGGCAGTCGGTGCGCGCCCGCGACGAGCTGATCCGGGCCGTGCGCATCCCGCTGCCACTGGCGCGGGTGACCGCCTTCCACAAGATCGCCAAGCGCCGCTTCGACGACATCTCCAGCGTCGCCGTCGGGTTCGCCCTCGACATCGAGGACGGCGTGGTGACCGGGGCCCGGATCGGACTCGGCGGCGTGGCTGCCACCCCGCTGCGCGCCACCGCGACCGAGCAGGCGCTCATCGGACAGCCGTGGAACATCGCCACCGTCCGCACGGCCTCCGAGATCCTCCGCGGGGAGGGCACTCCGATGTCCGATCACCGCGCCAGCTCGGAGTACCGCTCCCTCATGCTGGGCACCGCGCTGCTGAAGCTCTACAGCGCCACCGTCATCGAGTCCAAGGAGGTGTCGGCATGAGCTCCCTGGCCGACCGCCCGTCCGATCCCGTCGTGGGGATCCGCGCGCCGCACGAGAGCGCCGCGTTGCACGTCACCGGTGCCGCGAAGTACACCGACGACCTCGCCGCCGAGACCGCGGGCGTGCTCACCGCCTGGCCGGTCCAGTCCACGAACGCCCATGCGAAGGTGACGATCGACGTCTCCGGCGCCTACGAGGTTCCCGGTGTCGTCCGGGTGCTCACCGCCGCCGACGTCCCGGGGGTCAACGACGCGGGCATCAAGCACGACGAGCCGCTGTTCCCCGACGAGGCCATGTACTACGGGCACGCACTGGTGTGGGTGCTCGGCGAGACCCAGGAGGCCGCTCGTCTCGGCGCGGAGCGCGTCGTCGTGGAGTACGAGCCGCTCCCCTCGTGCATCACCGTGCGCGAGGCGATCGAGGCCGGCTCCTTCCAGGGCGCCGAGCGCACCGTGCGACGCGGCGACGCAGCAGCCGCGCTCGCCTCCTCCGCGCACGTCTTCGAGGGCGTCTCGGAGTTCGGCGGCCAGGAGCACTTCTACCTCGAGACGCAGGCGTCGCTCGCCGTGCGCGACTCGGAGGGGCAGTACTTCATCCAGTGCTCCACCCAGCATCCGTCGGAGGCGCAGGAGATCGTCGCCCATGTGCTCGACATCTCGTCGAGCCAGGTCACCGTGCAGTCGCTGCGGATGGGCGGCGGCTTCGGCGGCAAGGAGATGCAGTCGCACGGCTTCGCCGCGATCGCGGCCCTCGGCGCCAAGCTCACCGGGCGTCCGGTGCGGGTGCGCCTGAACCGCACGCAGGACATCACGATGACCGGCAAGCGGCATCCGTTCCACATCTCCTGGCGGGTCGGGTTCGACGACGACGGGATGCTGCAGGCGATCGACACGGTGCTCACCGCCGACGGCGGATGGAGCCTCGACCTCTCCGAGGCCGTCCTCGGCCGCGCGCTCTGCCACCTGGACAACGCCTACTGGATCCCGAACGTGCACGCCGTCGGCCGCATCGCGAAGACCCACAAGACGTCGAACACCGCCTTCCGCGGATTCGGCGGCCCGCAGGGCGTGTTCCTCATCGAGGACATCCTCGGCCGGGTCGCCCCCGCACTCGGCATCGACTCGCTCTCACTGCGCGAACGCAACTTCTATCAGCCGGGGCAGAGCACGCCATACGGGCAGCTCGTCAAGGACGCGCAGCGGATGCCCACCATCTGGGGACAGCTCTGCGAGGAGGCCGACGTCGCCGCGCGCCGGGCGGAGATCGCCGCCTTCAACGCCGGCAGCCCGCACGTGAAGAGGGCCCTGGCGGTGACGCCGATCAAGTTCGGCATCTCCTTCAACTTCGCCGCGTTCAACCAGGCGGGCGCCCTCGTGCACGTCTACAAGGACGGCTCGGTGCTCATCAACCACGGCGGCACCGAGATGGGGCAGGGGCTGCACACGAAGATGATGCAGGTCGCCGCGACCGCTCTCGGCCTCGAACTGCACCAGGTGCGGCTCGCCCCGACCCGCACCGACAAGGTGCCGAACACCTCCGCCACCGCGGCGTCGTCCGGCGCCGACCTCAACGGCGGCGCGGTCAAGAACGCGTGCGAGCAGATCCGCGAGCGCCTGGCCGCCGTCGCCGCGGGGATGCTCGGTGCGAACGCCCTCGACGTGCGCTTCTCCGGCGGATACGTGACCGCGCTGGGACGCACCGGACGGTTCTCCTTCGCGGAGGTCGCCGAGGCGGCGTACATGCAGCGCGTGCAGCTCTTCGCCGCGGGCTACTACCGCACCGAGGGCCTGCACTGGAACCCGGAGATCATGCAGGGCTCGCCCTTCAAGTACTTCGCGTACGGGAGCGCGGCGACCGAGGTCGAGGTCGACGAGTTCACCGGCGCCTACCGCGTGCGCCGGGTGGACATCGTGCACGACGTGGGCGACTCCCTCTCCCCGATGCTGGACATCGGGCAGATCGAGGGCGCATACGTGCAGGGCGTCGGCTGGCTGACCCTCGAGGAGTTGCGGTGGGACGCCACCGACGGGCCGCACCGCGGGCGGCTGCAGACCCAGTCCGCCTCCACCTACAAGCTGCCGAGCTTCTCGGAGATGCCCGAGGCGTTCAACGTGCGGCTGTTCGAGGACGCCCGCGAGGACGGTGCCGTGTACGGGTCGAAGGCCGTCGGCGAGCCGCCCTTCATGCTCGCCTTCAGCGCCCGCGAGGCGATCCGCGAGGCCGTGGCCGCGTTCGGGCCCGCCGGGCACATGGTCGAGCTGGCCTCGCCGGCCACCCCGGAGGCGGTGTTCTGGGCAGTGCGCGCGGCGCAGGGCGCCGGTGCCGCCGAGGGCGCCGACCGCGAGCTGGCGGCGGTGCGCTGAGCCGCGGCCATGGACTGGCTGGACGCACTGCAGCAGCTGCGCATCCGACGGGTGCCGGCGGTCGTGGTGACCCTGGCGATGGTGCGGGGCCATGCCCCGCGCAACGGCGGCGCGAAGATGGTGGTCGCCGCCGCCGAGGTGCACGGCACGATCGGGGGCGGCAACCTCGAGGCGACCGCGATCGAGCAGGCCAGGAGGATGCTGGAGCGCGGCGCCGCCGAGCCGGAGCTGCTCACGCTGAACCTCAGCGACAAGGCGGTCACCGAGTACGGTGTGCAGTGCTGCGGAGGAGAGGTGACCATGCTGCTGGAGCCCATGCGGGTCGTCCCGACCGTCGCCGTGTTCGGGATCGGCCATGTCGGCCTCGAGCTCGCGCGGGTGCTCGCCCGGCACGAGCTCGATCTGCGGCTCGTCGACTCCCGGCCCGAGATGCTCGCCGCGTCGCGCATCGGCGAGCCCGGGAGGTCCGGTCCGCTCGGCGACGCGGTCGCCCGGGTGTCCGTGGTGACGGCGCCGGTGCCCGAGGCCGCGCTCGCCGACCTTCCGGAGGGGGCGCACGTGCTCGTGATGACCCACGACCACGCCGAGGACCTCGCGGTCGTGGACCAGGCGCTGCGCACCGGGGGCATCGGCTCGATCGGGCTCATCGGCTCGGCGTCGAAATGGACGCGGTTCACGAAGAAGCTGCGCGAGCTGGGGCACGACGACGCGGCGCTGGCCCGGGTGGCGACGCCGATCGGCATCCCCGAGGTGACCGGCAAGCAGCCCGCGGCGATCGCCGTGAGCGTCGCCGCCCGGCTGCTGCAGCTCTTCGACGAGGCCGCCCGTGTCGGCTGAACCGCCACCCGCGGCCGGGGAGGCCCCGGTTGGGCGGGGTGGCATCCCGCAGCGTGGCGAGCCGCAGCGTGGCGAGCCGCAGCGTGGCATCCCGCAGGGTGGCGAGCCGCAGGGTGGCGAGCCGCAGGGTGGCGGCCCGCAGGGTGGTCAGTTTCGGCAGGTTTTGGCGCGAATTCCTGCCGAAACTGACCACGCAATCGGAAGCGGCGGCGGCGCCGAGCGGCGCACGGGCGACGTGACGCGCGAAGCGGGAGCGGCGGCGGGCCGCGCGCTCGTCACGGGGGCCGGCACGGGGATCGGACGCGCGGTCGCGCGGGCGCTGCTGGATGCGGGATTCGGCGTCACGCTGGCGGGGCGGCGGCGCCAGCCGCTCGAGGAGGCTGCGGCGGGGCATCCGGATGCTCTGGTCGTCACCGCCGACGTGACCGATGCGATCCGCGTGGAGGAGCTCTTCGCCGCGCACGCGGCGCGGTTCGGGCGGCTCGACGTGCTGTTCAATAACGCGGGGACCTTCGGACCCGCCGCGGACGTCGGGGACCTGGACCCCGCCGACTGGGACGCCACCGCCGCGGTGAACATCACCGGAGCCGTGCTGTGCGCAGGGGCCGCGTTCCGGATGATGCGGGCTCAGACCCCGCAGGGCGGCCGCATCATCGACAACGGGTCGATCTCGGCTCAGACTCCGCGCCCGCGCTCCGTGGCCTACACCACCACCAAGCACGCGATCGCGGGCCTCACGAAGTCGATCGAGCTCGACGGGCGCGCCCACCGCATCACCGCCACGCAGCTCGACATCGGCAACGCCCGCACGGGCCTGGTCGACGCCCTCGTGGGCGACGGCGCGCTGCAGGCCGACGGATCACGGCGCATCGAGCCGACGATGGATGTCGCCCACGTCGCGGAGCTCGTCGTCCGGCTGGCCCGCCTCCCGCTCGAGGTCAGCGTGCCGCAGCTCACCGTCACCGCCGCCGGCATGCCCTTCATCGGCCGCGGCTGACGCCGCCCCGCGGCCGGGTCCCCCCGGTCCCGTCTCTTCGTCGCGGAGCACGCTTTCCCACACCGAATGCCGGAGCACCCGAGCACCCGGGGCCCACGCTAGCGGCGCGCGAACGCGAAGGGCAGCGTGACGAGGGAGAGCGCAGCCGCGATGAGCAACGCCGGAGGCAGCGCGAGCGCGGTCGCGATCGCGCCGACCACCACCGCGCCGATCCCCGTCCCCGCGTCGAAGCCGATGTTCCACACCGCGCTCGCGACCACCTGATCGCGCCGGGCGACCGCGTCGAACGACACCGCGAGCGTGAGGTTCTGCAGCGCGCCGTATCCGATGCCCGCGAGCGCCATGCCGCCGAGCAGCAGCCATTCCCGCCCCGGGCCGGACACCCCGGCCGCCGCGAGCACGAGTCCGATCGCCGTGCTCAGCACGAAAGGCCAGAGCAGTCGACGGGCGCCGATCCGGTCGGCGAGGTGCCCGATGCGCCACCGGGTGAGGGCGGCGAGCCCCGTGAGGAGGAGGAGCCCCACGATCGTGGTCGCCGCGTTCGACGACGCCTGCGGCACGAAGGTGATGAGCGCTCCGCCGGCGATCGTCACGCCCAGGAGCAGCAGCACCGGGGGCACGAGCCCGCGGATGCGCCGCAGCCCGCCATGCGGGTCGGCCCGCCCCGCATCGGCGTGGACGGGCAGCGTGTCCAGTCGGCGCCCCAGGCCGACGGTGGACGGGATGCCCAGCAGGGGCACGGCCGCCGCGGCGAAGACGGCCGCGAATCCCACCTGCTCGGCGATCCAGGGCGCGAGGGGCACGAGCACCACCTGCGGCAGGGCGATCCCTAGACCGAAGACGCCGATGGCACGGCCGCGCCGTGCGGGCTCGACCAGCTCGGCGAGGGCGCTGCTGCCGGCCACCGTGATCACCGCGAACCCGGCGCCGCGCACCGCCGCGATCCCGAGCACCGCGGGAAGCCCGTCAGACAGGATGTTCAGCGGCGCGGGGACGCCGAGCAGCACGAGTCCGGCGACGAGCACGGGGGTCCAGCCGAAGCGGCGTAGCGCGGCCGGCACGAACAGCTGCACGAGAACGGTGCAGAACATGAACGCCCCGGTCACCCAGCCCACGCCGATGGCGTCCGCACCGCCGTGGGCGGCCCAGAGCGGACCGACCGGGAACAGCAGGGCGTACCCCGCGAACCCGGCGGCCATCATCGCGATCAGCGCGAGCATCCCCGGCTCACGCCAGACGGGTCGCGTCGTGGTCTCGGGCATCCCGACATTCTCCTCTCCGCACCCCACCCCACCGCCGCAACCACTCGCCTGTTCGTCACAGAGTGCGTTTTCCCGCCCCGGATTCCGGCACTTTGCGACGAATAGACGGGGAAGAGGCAGACGGGGAAGAAGCAGACGGGGGCGGCGGGGACACACCGCGCCCCGATCCGTCGCGGACCGGGGCGCGGTGCGGCTGAGTCCTGCTAGCCGGCCAGCAGGCTCTCGATCGGGCCGCGCACGAAGTACAGCGCGAATCCGACGGCGACCACCCACATCAGCCAGTGCACCTTGCGCGCGCGGCCGGAGAGGGCGTTGATCAGGGCCCACGACACGAACCCGACGCCGATGCCGTTGGCGATCGAGTAGGTGAGGGGCATCGTGACGATGGTGAGGAAGGCGGGCAGAGCGACCGAGAACTTGTCGAACCGGATCTCGCGGATCTGCCCCATCATCATCGCGCCGACCACGACGAGGGCGGCGGATCCGACCTCGATCGGGACGACGAGCGTGAGCGGCGTCAGGAACATCGACAGGAGGAACAGCACGCCGACCACCAGCGAGGCGAGCCCGGTGCGGGCGCCCTCCCCGATGCCGGAGGCGCTGTCGACGTAGACGGTGTTCGACGACGTGGACGTCGCACCGCCGGCGACCGCTCCGAGACCCTCGATCACGAAGGCCGAGCGGAGGCGCGGGAACGTGCCGTCCTTGTGCGCGAGGCCGGCGTTCTTGGCGAGGCCGGTCATGGTGCCCATCGCGTCGAAGAAGTTGGAGAACACCAGGGTGAAGACCAGCATCACCGCCGACAGCGCACCGACCCGGCCGAACGAGCCGAACAGGTCGAACTGGCCGACCAGCCCGAAGTCGGGGAGCGTCACCAGCGTGGAGGGCAGCTCCGGGATCGTCATGTGCCAACCGCCCGGGTCCTTCACACTCGGGCCCAGCTTCATGATCGACTGCACGATGATCGCGACGATCGTGGTCGCGACGATGCCGATGAGGATGCCCCCCGGCACCCTCCGGGCGACCAGGATGCCGATGACGACCAGCCCGATGATGAAGATCAGCGTCGGGACCGAGGCGATCGACCCGCCGTCGCCGAGCTGCACGGGCGGGCCCGCCGGCGTGCGGTTGACGAAGCCCGAGTCGACGAACCCGATGAAGGCGATGAACAGGCCGATGCCGACCGTGATCGCGGCCTTGAGCGCCTGCGGCACCGCCTTGAAGATCGCGGTGCGGGCGCCGGTGGCTCCCAGCAGCACGATGATGATGCCGTTGATGACCACCAGCCCCATGGCCTCCTGCCAGGTGACCGATCCGACGACCGACACGGCGAGGAAGGAGTTGATGCCGAGGCCGGCGGCGATCGCGAACGGCAGCCGGGCGAAGACGCCGAACAGGATCGTCATCACACCGGCGGTGAGACCGGTGGCCGCGCCGATCTGCGCGCCCTGGAGCGCATGGCCGACGACGTCCTCCGTGCCGCCGAGGATGAGGGGGTTGAGGATGACGATGTACGCCATCGTGACGAACGTGACGATTCCTCCGCGGATCTCGCGTCCGACGGTGGAACCGCGTCTGGTGATCTCGAAGAAGCGGTCGACCGCGTTCTTGGGGGCGGGCTCGGGCTTCGGCGCATCCGCTTCTTCGCGGAGCTCGGCGGTCTGAGACATAGGGATGTGCTCTCCTGCTCGGATGGACTGAGCGTCGTCGCTCAGTAGTCGATGCGAGTGGAGGTCTGGTTCCACTCGGTGAAGGGCGCGACGCGCTCATCGGCGGGCAGCGGTTCCTGCGCGACCGGCATGACCTCCCTGTCGGAGGCATCGCCCTCGAAGTAGCGGTAGAAGACCGCGTCGTCGAAGCCCGCGTCCTGCGCGTCGTTGCGGTCGGCGGCGAAGTACACGCGCTCGATCCGCGCCCACAGCGACGTGGCGAGACACATCGGGCACGGCTCACAGCTGGTGTAGAGCACGGCGCCCGTGAGATCGAACGTGCCCAGCCCCTGGCAGGCGTTGCGGATGGCGGTGACCTCGGCGTGCGCCGACGGGTCGAGGTTGGCGGTGACGCGGTTGACGCCCTCGAACACCTGTCCGTCCGCCGACACGACGATCGCGCCGAAGGGTCCGCCTTCGTTGCGGACGTTGTCCGTCGCGAGGGCGACGGCGCGGGCGAGGTACTCGGCCGGCGTGGGCTGAGAGGCCGTGGCATCAGCGGAGGCGATGGTGTTCATGTCGAGAGCTTCCTTGCTGTCCATGCGGAGTCGACGAGGTCTGACCGGGTGCGGGATCCTCATCGATCCGCTGTGCGTTTCTCTTCCTCCCCTCCCGCGTCCTCGTGGGGTCGCGGGGAAGACTCCCCGACACTAACAGCGAACCATCGCGAAATCCAGCATTTTCGGAATTCGACTTCCGGATCATGAAACTTCTTCTTGTATCTCCGCAGATACGGAACTATCGTCACTGAGATGACGCATTATCGGATCAGCGAAGCCGCCCGGCTGGTGGGTGTCAGCGATGACACCATCCGCCGGTGGGTCGCCGACGGCATCCTGCCCCTCGACCACGACGACGCCGGACGGCAGATCGTCCCCGGTGCGGCGCTCGCCGCGCACGCCAAGACGCTCGGCGGATCGACCGCCGAGGTGGGCGACGTGCAGCGCAGCGCGCGGAACCGCTTCGTCGGTCTCGTCACCAAGGTCGAGATCGAGGGCCTGATGGCACAGGTGGAGCTGCAGTGCGGGCCCCACCGCGTGGTGTCGCTGATGTCGTCCGAGGCCGCCCGGGAGCTGAAGCTCGAGGTGGGCTCGACGGGTGTCGCCGTAGTGAAAGCGACGATGGTGATCGTCGAGACCGACAAGGAGCCCCAGCCATGATCCGTCCCCTCCGTGCCGCGGCGATCGGCGCCGCCCTGCTGGTGCTGCTCGCCGGATGCGCCTCCTCCCCCGCCGCGAACGGCCCCGACCGCGACCCGAGCGCCTCCTCGACGCCCTCCGACGCCGGCCCCGAGCTCACCGGCGATCTCACGGTCTTCGCTGCGGCTTCGCTGTCCGGTGCGTTCGACAAGCTCTCCGAGGAGTTCGAGAAGCAGCATCCGTCGGTCGACGTGAAGCCGGTCTCGTACGACGGATCGTCTGTGCTCGCGACCCAGATCAACGAGGGCGCGTCCGTCGACGTGTTCGCCTCGGCGGACGAGCGCAACATGGCCAAGGTCACCGAGGCCGGGAATGCCGCGGATCCGACGGTCTTCGCGACGAACACGCTGCAGATCGCCGTCGCCCCCGGCAACCCGAAGAAGATCACGGGGCTCGAATCACTCTCCGCCGCCGGCCTCACGGTGGTGCTCTGCGCCCCGGAGGTGCCGTGCGGCAACGCCTCGCAGACGCTGCTGAAGGATGCCGGCGTGGTCCTGAAGCCGGCGAGCGAGGAGCAGAATGTCACGGCGGTGCTCTCGAAGGTCAAGAACGGCGAGGCGGATGCCGGACTCGTCTACCGCACCGACGTCACCGCTGCGGGCGACGCGGTGACCGGCGTCGACATCGCGAACACCTCGAAGGCCGTCAACCGCTACCCGGTGGTCGCTCTGAAGGACGCCCCGAACAAGGCGGTCGCCGAGGCCTTCGTCGCCTTCGTGCTCTCGCCCGAAGGGCGCACGGTGCTCGACTCGTTCGGATTCGGCGCACCGTGAGCGGCGCGCGCGTCTCGCCACGTCCGCCGGCCTGGCTGGCGGTCCCGGCGGGACTCGGCGCGCTGCTGCTCCTGCTGCCCTTCGCCGCCCTGCTCGCCCGGCTGGACTGGGCGGGCGTGCTGCCCGCGATCAGCTCGCCCGAGGCGCTGCAGGCCCTCCAGCTCTCGCTGGTGACCGCGGCGATCTCCACGCTGCTGTGCGCGGCGCTGGGCATCCCGCTGGCGCTCTTCATCGCTCGCAGTCCCGGCTGGCTCGCCGCCGTGCTGCGGACGCTCGCGACGCTGCCCCTCGTGCTTCCTCCGCTGGTCGGCGGCATCGCCCTGCTCTCGCTGCTCGGCCGGAACGGGCTGCTGGGCGGGGCCCTCGCGCTGGCGGGCGTCCGCATCCCGTTCACCACCGTGGCCGTGGTCATCGCGCAGACCTTCGTGGCGCTGCCCTTCCTGGTGATCTCGGTCGAGGGGGCGCTGCGCACCAACGGCACCGGGCACGAACTGGTCGCCGCCGGGCTCGGGGCGCGCCCGTTCACGGTGTTCCGACGGGTGACCCTCCCCCTCGTGGCTCCGGGACTCGTCGCGGGCGTCGTGCTCTGCTTCGCGAGGGCGCTCGGCGAGTTCGGCGCGACCGCCCTGTTCGCCGGCAACGCGCCGGGAGTCACGCGCACGATGCCGCTCGCGATCTACACGGCGTTCAACGGCGCGGGCGTGCGTGAGGACACCGCGATCGCCCTGTCGCTGCTGCTGATCCTCGTCGCCGTGGCGGTGCTCGTGCTCATGCGCGGCTGGCGGGCGGACGCGATCCGATGACGCTCGACGTCGACATCCGGGTGCGCGTGGGGGCGTTCGCGCTCGAGGTCGCACTCACCGCCCGCCCCGGTGAGGTGCTCGCGGTGCTCGGCCCGAACGGCTCCGGCAAGTCGACGCTGCTCGGCGCGATCGCCGGGCACTACGCGGACGTGTCCGGACGCATCCGCCTCGCCGGACGAGAGCTCAACGGCGCGCGGCCCGTGCCGATCGAGGAGCGCCGCGTGGGACTGCTCGGCCAACGGGCGATGCTGTTCCCCCATCTCAGCGCGGTCGAGAACGTGGCGTTCGGGATGCGCGCACAGGGCACCGCCCGTGCGGCCGCCCGGGACGCCGCGCGCGAGCTCCTCGGCGAGGTGGGTCTCACCGACCTCGCGGACCGGCGACCGGCCGAGCTCTCCGGCGGTCAGCAGCAGCGGGTGGCGATCGCGCGGGCGCTGGCGGCACGCCCCCAAGCGCTGTTGCTGGACGAGCCGTTCAGCGCCCTCGACGCGCAGACCGCGATGCAGGCGCGCCGCCTGGTGGCCGAGCTGCGCGATCGCTCCGATGTGCCGATGGTGCTCGTGACGCACGACCCCGTCGACGCCGTCGTGCTCGCGGATCGTACCGCGGTGGTCCACGAGGGCCGGATCGTGCAGCAGGGCGAGACCGCCGAGGTGCTCGGGCATCCGCGCTCTCCTTTCGTCGCTGCGGTCGCGGGCGTCAACCTGCTGCCGGTCACCGGGGCCGCGGACGGCGCGGCCGCCTCGACGGACGGGCTGCGGTGGCGCGGGCACGGCGACGCGCCGGCGCCCGGGGAGCCCGGCACCGTGGTGTTCGCGCCGGCTGCCGTGCGCGTGCGGAAGGAGATCGCCGAGGAAGCGTCCGCCCGGGCGGCGGCTGCGGGCGAGGAGGCGCCGCAGGGGACCGCGACCGCCGCCGGGCCGAACGCCTGGCAGGGGACGGTGAGCACCGTCGAGCCGGTTCCCGGCGGCATCCGGATCACTGCGGCGGAGCATCCCTCGATCGCCGTGGACCTCCCGCCGTCCGCGGCGGTGGCCGCACGCATCGGGGTGGGTGTACGGCTGTCGTTCTCGGTCGCCGCCGACGACGTGTCGGTCCGCCGCGACGGGTGATCCCGGATCGGCGAGCGGACCCGCCGGACGTTCCACGGTGCTACCGTTGACGACTCGAAGGGGTGAGCGATGACGATCACACCGGCCGCAAGCGGCCTCGGCGCACCGGATGCCCGGTCCACGGGCGCGAGGATGCTGCCCTCGACGGGGCTCACCGTCGACCGTCTCGCCCGCCCGCTGCGCGACCTGCGGATCTCCGTCACCGACCGCTGCAACTTCCGCTGCGTGTATTGCATGCCGCGAGCGGTATTCGGCAGGGACTATGCATTCCTCGACCGTGATGAACTGCTGTCCTTCGACGAGATCGAGCGGATCGCCCGCGCCGCGGTGCGTCACGGCGTGCGCAAGCTGCGGCTCACGGGCGGGGAGCCTCTGCTCCGTCGCGGCATCGAGGAGCTCGTCGCCCGCCTCGCCGCGATCCGCACTCCCGAGGGCGGGAAGGTGGAGCTGGCGCTGACCACCAACGGCTCCGCGCTCGCGGTGAAGGCAGCGGCGCTCAAGGCCGCCGGACTCGATCGGGTCACCGTGTCGATCGACTCCCTCGACGACGCGCTGTTCCAGGCGATGAACGACGTGCGCTTCCCGGTGTCCCGGGTGCTCGACGGCATCGATGCCGCACACGACGCCGGCCTCGGCCCCGTGAAGCTCAACATGGTCGTCAAGCGCGGTCTCAACGACGGCGAGGTGGAGCAGATGGCGGCCCGCTTCAAGGGCACGCCCGCCACCCTCCGGTTCATCGAGTACATGGACGTGGGGACGTCGAACGGATGGTCCCTCGACGAGGTCGTCCCCTCCGCGGAGATCGTCTCACGCATCGGGGCGCTGTTCCCGCTCGAGCCGGTGGGCGCGTCCGCACCCGGCGAGACCGCGCAGCGCTGGCGATATCTCGACGGCGAGGGCGAGATCGGACTCATCTCGTCGGTCACCAACGCCTTCTGCGGCACCTGCAACCGCGCTCGGGTCTCCACCGAGGGCAAGCTGTTCACCTGCCTCTTCGCCACGGAGTCGCACGACCTGCGGGCGCTGCTGCGCGGCGGGGCCTCCGACGACGAGCTCGCCGACGCGTTCGGGGCGATCTGGGGGGCCCGCGACGACCGCTACTCCGAGATCCGTTCCGGACTCACCCCCGAACTGCGCGCCACACTCCCCCGCGCGGAGATGAGCTACCTCGGCGGCTGACCCCGCGCTGCCCGCACGCAGAGCACGCAGAGCACGCGTCTATTCGTCGCAAAGTCCCGTTATTCGGACTGAATAACGGGACTTTGCGACGAATAGACGCGTCGGGCGCATCCGCCTCCGGGCGCTGACAGCCTGGACGCGGTCGGTTCGAACGCGTTCAGCCCGGTGCGAGACCTCCCCCGCAGGGACGGTTCGCGTCATCGGCGGCGGACGACGACTGCGACGCGCGAGGCTCAGAGCCCGACCCACTCCGAGACGCCGTCGTCGTAGTGCTGGCGTTTCCAGATCGGCACGCCGCTCTTGATCTCCTCGACCAGTCGCTCACACGCGGCGAAAGCCTCGGCCCGGTGCCCGGCGGACGCCGCCGCGACGAGTGCCACGTCGCCGATCCGCAGGTCGCCCACGCGGTGCACCGCGGCCACCGGCATCCCGGTCTCCGCCCCGACCCGGGCCACGATCTCCTCGAGGAACCGCTGCGCATCGGGATGCGCGCGATAGTCGAGCGCCTGGACCGCCCGCCCGCCGTCGTGGTCGCGCACGACCCCGCAGAAGGTCACGATCGCACCGTGCGCATCCGAGCCCACGGCCTCGCGCACGATCCGCTCGTCGATCGGCTCCTCGCTGATCAGCGCCACGGTCATACCGATGCCTCCGCCTCTGCGCCGACGCCCGCGCCGACCACCTCGCCGCCGACGTCGACGAAGGCGCGGATGCCCCCGGCGAGGAAACGGGCGTCGAGCCCGCGCCCCCGCAGCAGGTGCACCGCCTTCCGCGACCGGGGGTCCCGCTCGCAGTAGACGACCACGAGGCTCCCGTCCACGGGGACGTCCCCCGCTTCGATCCTCGCGAGTGGAAGCTCCTCGCTCCCGGAGATCCGCCGCGCTGCGCTCTCGTGCGGCTCCCGCACGTCGACGAGCCGCACCGGATCGCCGCCCCGCAGCATCCGCAGCAGCTCGGCCGCTGAGAGCTCGGCACCGACCGGGTCGTCCGGGCCGTCGGCGCCGCAGAACAGTTCGTCGTCGACGAGTCCGGCCACCGGATCGGTGATCTGCTGATACGGCACCTCGCGGGTGCGGGCGGTCAGCGCGTCGTAGAACAGCACCCGCCCCAGCAGGGGCTCGCCGATGCCGGTGACCAGCTTGATCGCCTCGGTCACCAGGAAGGAGCCGACCGCCGTGCACAGGCTCGGAAGCACCCCGCCGAGCTCGCAGGACAGCGCCTGGTCGGATGGCGGCGGCGCGGGGAAGAGATCGCGGTACGTCGGGCCGTGCCCGCGCCACGCGATGCCGACCTGGCCGTGGAAGCGCAGGATCGACCCCCAGACCAGGGGTTTTCCGGCAAGATCCGCGGCATCGTTCACGAGGTACCTGGTCGGGAAGTTGTCGCTGCCGTCGATCACGAGGTCGTAGTCGCCGAGGATGCCGGGGAGCGTCGCGGCGGTGATCCTCTCCCCGTGACGACGGAGATCGCAGTCGGGATCGATCGCCCGCACCGCGTCCGCCAGGGAGTCGACCTTGGGGCGTCCGAGGTCGGCGACCCCGTGGCTCAGCTGCCGATGCAGGTTCGAGAGCTCGACGCGGTCGTCATCGGCGACGCCGATCGTGCCGACCCCTGCCGCCGCCAGAGCGGGCACCACGGCACTGCCGAGTCCGCCCGCGCCGATCACCAGAACCCGCGCCGCGGCCAGCCGCCGCTGTGCGAGCTCGCCGAAACCGGGCAGCATGAGCTGCCGGCTGTAGCGCGCGATGCGCTCGGGCGGCAGCGCCGGCCCAGGATCGACGAGAGGGAGCATGGCGCCAGCCTAGCCCGCGCTCTCCGCATCGCGGCAGTGCTTTTCCGTCATACGGATGTGATCTTCCGCCGCGAGCCTCTCTCACCGCCTACCATTGTCCCCATGGCCATCGTCACGGTGCGGTACTTCGCCGCTGCTGCCGACGCCGCCGGTCGCGAGCAGGAGCAGCTCGATCTCGCCGCCGGGGCGACCGTCGGCGCGCTGCGTCGCGAACTGCTCGCCCGATACGGGGAGCCGATGGCGAAGGTCCTGCGCGCGGGCTCCTTCCTCGTCGACGGCACCGTGCGCCGTGAGGACGGGAGTCCGATCGGCAGCACGGTCGACATCCTGCCGCCCTTCGCCGGCGGCTGACGGATCATGCACGGACCCCAGGGAGGAACGATGACCCCGCACGCCCCCATCGGGACACCGAGCCCCGCGGAGCACGCCTCCGCGGTGGCGGATCTGCTCGCCCCGCTCGTCGCCCGTCTCGCCGAGCCCGTCCGGGCCGAGGTGCTGACGCTCGGCGATGCGCGGGGGCGCGTGCTCTCCGACGACGTCCTCAGCCCCGGCGCCGTACCGCCGTTCGCGAACTCCCAGATGGACGGCTACGCGGTCGCGGCGGCCGATCTCGCCGGGGCATCCGCGGATGCTCCCGTGCGGCTGCGGGTGGGAGCCACGAGCGCGGCCGGCGACCCCGTCGGAAGTCATGCGCCCGGCACGGCCAGCCCCGTGATGACCGGGGCGCCGATCCCCCGCGGCGCCGACGCCGTCGTGCAGATCGAGGTCGTCGACCCTCCGCACTTCTTCGAGCTGGGCGGCGACGTGCACGATGTGCCCGGCGCCCGGTCGGCCGGATTCTCCGCCGCCGTCGATCCCGGATCCTTCGTCCGTCCCGAAGGCGCCGACCTGCAGCCGGGCGCCGTGGTCCTGCGGGCGGGGACGCGGCTCGGGCCGGTGCAGCTCGGGTCGCTGGCCGCCGCCGGCATCGTCTCGGTCGCCGTGCGCCCGGTCCCTCGCGTGCTGCTGGTCTCGACCGGGCACGAGCTCCGGCGGCCCGGCGAGACGCTCGGCTCGGGACAGATCCACGACGCCAACACCACATCGCTCTCGGCGGCGCTCGTCGAGGCGGGGGCGACCGTCGTCACCGCGTTCGCCCCCGACGACGCGGATGCCCTGCGAGCGGCGATCGCGGCGCAGTCGGAGTGCGATCTGGTCGTCACCACCGGGGGCGTGAGCGCCGGCGCGTTCGAGGTGGTCCGCGATGCCCTCGAGCCCGAAGGCGTCTCCTTCGGATCCGTGGCGATGCAGCCCGGCGGCCCGCAGGGACTCGGCACGATCCGCGCCGGCGAGCGGGTGATCCCCGTCCTGGCCTTCCCGGGCAATCCCGTGTCGGCGCTGCTGTCCTTCGAGATGTTCCTCCGCCCCGTACTGCGCCGCATCGCGGGGCGTTCCCCGCATCGCCGCGCCGAGCACGCCGCCCTCGCGCACGACATCACCTCGCCCGCCGCCAAGCATCAGGTGCGTCGCGGCACGCTGCGTCCCGACGGTACCGTCGAGGTGGGCGCACCGGGATCCCACCTGCTGCACGCCTACGCCCTGGCGGACGTGCTCGTGCACGTGCCGATCGGCGTCGACGCCCTCGCGGTCGGCACCGACGTGGAGATCTGGAGGATCGATGACTGACCTGACGCACCTGCGGGCCGACGGCTCCGCGCACATGGTGGACGTCACCGACAAGGCGGTTACGCGCCGCGAGGCCCGCGCACAGGCCGTGCTGGTGACGACAGAGGAGGTCGTCGCGAAGATCGCCGACGGCTCGCTCCCGAAGGGCGAGGCCCTCGGCACCGCACGGCTCGCGGGGATCATGGCGGCCAAGCAGACCTCGGCGCTCATCCCGCTGTGCCATCCGCTGCCCCTGACGAAGCTCGCCGTCGACCTGGAGCCCGCGGGCGACCGGGTGCGGATCACGGCGACAGCGGTGACGAACGGCGTGACCGGCGTGGAGATGGAAGCCCTCACGGCCGCGAGCGTCGCCGCCCTCACCCTCTATGACATGATCAAGGCCATCGACAACCGGGCCGTGATCACCGACATCGCGGTGCTGGCGAAGTCCGGCGGCAAGAGCGGCGACTGGACGCGCTGATGCCCCGGTCCGCAACGGTTGTCGTCGTCTCCACGCGGGCGGCGGCGGGGGTCTATGAGGACCGCACCGGCCCGATGATCCGCGCCTGGCTGCGGGAACGGGGATTCACCGCGGACGACCCGGTGATCGTCGCCGACGCCGACGTCGCCGCCGCGCTGCGCGCCGCGCTCGCCACGGCCCCGGATCTGCTGCTCACCACGGGCGGGACCGGAGTGTCCCCCGACGACCGCACGCCCGAGGCGACGCGCGACCTGCTCGATGCAGAGCTCCCCGGCCTCCCCGAGGAGCTGCGCCGGCGCGGCGCGGCGAACACGCCGACCGCGCTGCTCAGCCGCGGACTCGCCGGGGTGTCCGGGCGCACCGTCGTGATGAACCTTCCGGGGTCGACGGGCGGCGTCCGCGACGGGCTTGCGGTGCTCGGCGACGTGCTCGACCATCTGCTCGATCAGCTCGCGGGCGGCGACCACGGAGGATGACGGCCGGAGGATGACGGCCGGAGGGCGCGCGCCGATCCGCCGCGTCGCCGGGTCACTGCTGCGCGGAGCCCGGACTGATGCGACACTCGTAGACATGCGATTCATCATCCGCGTCGTCGTGAACGCGTTCGCGATCTGGGTCGTCACGCTGATCCCGGCTCTGACGGTGTCGGTGACGGCGTTCCCGCCCGGCGGCGAACTGCAGCTCGTGCTGACCCTCCTGGCGATCGGTGCGATCTTCGCGCTGGTCAACACGATCGTCGGCACCGTCGTCAAGACGCTCGCCTTCCCGTTGTACATCCTCACGTTCGGTCTCATCGGCCTGCTGATCAACGGCTTCCTGCTGTGGCTCACCGCCTGGATCACGCACTTCTTCGGCTGGGGCCTCGCCGTGGAGAACTTCTGGTGGGGTGTCGTCGCCGCGATCGTGATCTCGATCATCAACGGCGTCTTCGGCGCGCTCCTGCGCCCGCAGCGCAAGCAGCCCGCCTCGCGCTGACGCATCGGCCTCCGGCGCGTCGAGCGCCTCCTTCTCGAGGATTGCCTATCCCCTCTGTACATCAGGATCCCCCCTCCGGCTGCTCAGCCCGATAGAGGGAGGACTCGACCTCGACGGCGCGGTCGAGCTCCCGCCAGTGGGCACGCAGGGCCTCCACCCGGGGGTCGCCGGAGGCGTCGGCGAGCGTGGCGGTCTCGAGATACTCGTCCAGACCGTGAGCGCCGAACAGGTCGGCCGCACCGGTGTCGCGCCGCACCGTGAAGCTGTCGGAAGAGCCGCTGAGACCCGGCGAGCCGTTGCCCGACAGGCCGTTGCCGACCGGATCGTCACGATGCCGCAGCTGTGCGAGCTGGGTGCCGTCGTCGAGTTGCGGCTCCACCGGGCTCCCGACCGTGAGCAGCGACTCCACCCGGTACTCCCCCTCGGCGGCGAGGAACGACCCGATCAACCCGCCCTGGGAGTAGGCGACCACGTCGACCGCGTCGCCCGGTTCGGCGCCGGATGCGGCGAGGGCCTTCCGCACCGCCTCGTACGACGCGGACGTGCGGCGCTGGTCGTACATCCGCAGGTTCGAGTTCCCGTCCCACGGCTCGGACGTGCCGCCGGCGCGCTGCCGCGTGCCGTCGATGAACACCATGAAGCGCTGTTCCCCGCCCGGCATCGCGAACCGGTCCACCCGCACCTGGGCCGAGGATCCGTACGGCAGGCGCCGCACCGCCGCGGCCAGGTCTCGCGGGGCTCCGGCGGCGGTGCCGCCGATGCGCTGCACCGACACCGCCGGCGCCGGGCCCTCGAGCCTCGAGCCTGGGGCGAGCACTCCCCGTCCGCGGTGATCGACCTCGCCGATCGCCCAGCGCTCCGCGCCGAAGGCGGCCCCCGCCGCGACCGTCGCGAGGAGGGGCAGCAGATACGCCCCGGCAACCGCCACACCGGGCCCGAGCACCGGGGACCACTCGGCCGCCGCCCTCCGGAGCGCGAGCGGATCGGCGTCGAACCTCTGCTCCTCCCACTGCGCCATCAGATGGGCGGCCATCCTCCCCACGGTCGGATCGGATGCCGCGAGCGCATCGATGCGCGCCTGCAGTCCGGGGTCGGCGCCGCCGGGTTCCTCCATGCGCTGACGGGCGGCGAGGTCGACCAGCTCGAAGGCGTCGGCCATCAGGCGCACCCCGTGCGCATCGGCGTCGCAGCGCGCTGCCAGGTCGCCGAGCGCCGCGATCGCCGCCGCCGGCTCCCCGGGATCGACCCGCGCGCTCAGCGCCGCCGAGGTCGACAGCGCCTCGCAGGCGCGCCGGATCGCGTCCGCCGCCTCCGTGAGCGTCCTCCCGACGCCGGCGATGCGCGAGGCGACCTCGCGCATCGCGCCGGTGTCGACCGCGATCGCCCCGCCCGACGTGATCTCGAGGTCGCCGCTCATCGGCACGCCTCCTCCAGCGACCAGGCGGTCCGCTGCACGGCGCCGCTCTGCGCCAGCACCTGATCCACCGTCTCGTCGAGCCGGCGATGCAGCATCCGCACCCCTTTCGCCTTCCAGTCGCTCGCCACGGCGAGCGCATGCGACTCGGCGCCGGCACGCGTCAGCAGGTCGAGCGCCTCCCGGAGCGCCCGGGAGGCGACAGCCTGAGCCCAGAGGTCTTCCACGGCCCACGCTTCGGCCGCCACGACGGAATACATGGCTCCAGAGTGCGCGGCGAGCCGCCGCCGCACATACCGGGACCACCCCGACGGGGAGAACTCGGGATGAACAGAGCATGTGCGCGGAGAGTCGATGACATCTCCGCGATGCACAATGGATCAATGACCGACTCGAACCCGTATCGCGTCGTCTTCGTGTGCACCGGCAACATCTGCCGCTCCCCGATGGCGGAGGTCGTGCTCCGCGCCCTCGCCGAGGAGCACGGCCTCGGCTCCCGCCTGCTGTCGCGCAGCGCCGGCACCGGCGACTGGCATCTCGGCGAGCATGCCGATCAGCGCACCGTCGACGCGCTCGCCCGGCGCGGCTACGACGGCTCGGCACATCGCGCGAAGCAGTTCTCGCAGGCGTCCTTCGCCGACAACGACCTCGTCGTCGCCCTCGACCGCACGCACGAGAGGATCCTGCGCGAGTGGGCGCGCTCCGAGGACGACGAGGGCAAGGTCACCCTGCTGCGCGGATTCGACGCGCACGCGTCGAGCATGGACGTGCCCGACCCGTACTACGCGGGCCCCGAGATGTTCGATTCGGTGCTCGATATGATTGAGAGCGCGACCCGCGGGCTGTTCCGGCAGCTCGAGCCGGCGCTCCGACTCCCCCGCACGTCGCCCCGCGTCTGAGGGGCCCGATCAGGAGGAACTCCCCTGACTGCCCAGCCCGCCCTTCCCATCCAGCCGCTCAGTCCGCTCGACGGCCGCTACCGCGCGGCGACGTCGGGCCTCGCCGACTTCCTCTCCGAGGCCGGCCTCAACCGCGCCCGCGTGGAGGTCGAGGTCGAGTGGATCATCGCGCTCACCGACCGCGGCCTCTTCGGGACCGCACCGCTGGCCGAGTCTGACAAGGAGCGGCTGCGCGCCCTCTACCGCGACTTCGGGCAGGCCGAGATCGACTGGCTCGCCGAGAAGGAGGCCGTCACGCGTCACGACGTGAAGGCCGTCGAGTACCTCGTGCGCGACCGCCTCTCCGCCCTGGGCCTCGACGCGATCGCCGAGCTGACGCACTTCGCCTGCACGAGCGAGGACGTGAACTCGGCCTCGTACGCGCTCACCGTCAAGCGCGCGGTCGAGGGCGTCTGGCTCCCGGCTCTCGACACCGTCATCGCCACGCTGCGCGAGCTGGCCGGGGCCCACGCCGACGCCCCGATGCTCTCGCACACCCACGGCCAGCCGGCGACGCCCTCGACCATGGGCAAGGAGCTCGCGGTGTTCGCCTGGCGCCTCGAGCGCGTGCACGCCCAGATCGCGGCATCCGAGTACCTCGCCAAGTTCTCCGGTGCGACCGGTACGTGGTCGGCGCACCTGTCCGCCGATCCCGATGCGGACTGGCCGACGATCGCCCGCGAGTACATCGAGGGCATGGGCATCGGATTCAACGTGCTGACGACCCAGATCGAGTCGCACGACTGGCAGGTCGAGCTGTACGACCGGATCCGCCACGCCGGCGGCATCCTGCACAACCTCGCCACCGACATGTGGACCTACATCTCGATGGGCTACTTCGCCCAGATCCCCGTCGCCGGCGCGACGGGATCGTCGACGATGCCGCACAAGATCAACCCGATCCGGTTCGAGAACGCCGAGGCGAACCTCGAGCTCTCGGCGGCGCTGCTCGGCTCGCTGTCGCAGACGCTCGTCACCAGCCGGATGCAGCGCGACCTCACCGACTCCACCACGCAGCGCAACATCGGCGTGGCCCTCGGGCACTCGCTGCTCGCGCTCGACAACCTGCGCCGGGGCCTCGGCGAGGTGTCGCTCTCGCGCGATGTGCTGCTCGCCGACCTCGACGCCAACTGGGAGGTGCTGGCGGAGGCGATCCAGACCGTGATCCGCGCCGAGGTCGTCGCCGGGCGCTCGACCATCGCCGACCCGTACGCCCTGCTCAAGGAGCTCACCCGGGGGCACCGCGTCGGGGCGCCCGAGCTCGCCGCGTTCGTCGAGGGCCTCGAGATCGGCGACGCCGCGAAGCAGCGCCTGCTCGCCCTCACCCCGGCGGGATACACCGGCCTCGCGGAACGGCTCGCGAAGCGCCCCTGACCCCGCGGTCGCGCGAAGAGGCCGCTCCGGATCGGTCCGGGGCGTCCTCTTCGCGCTCCGGCCGGACTACGCTCGATGCCGTGGACAGCGTCGAGCTCATCGCGGCCCGTCTCCCCCAGCGCCGCACGGGGAGCCGCTACCGGACCGACGAGGTCGACGACCTCCTCGACCGCTGCATCGCGGCTCTGCAGTCGTGGGAGCAGGGCCGCCCGGCGACGCTGCGCAGCGACGAGATCATCCGGACGGAGCTCCCCACCGCCGGAGGCGCTGCGACCGGTTACGACGCGGATGCCGTCGACGACCTCCTCGACCGCGTCGCGCTGCAGCTCCGCGCGAAGGAGCCCCGGGCGGCCGAGCCCCTCGTGGCGCAGCCGCCCGGAGACACCGTGGGCAACCGCGTCTTCGCACGGGTCGTCGGCGGCGTCGGCGTGGTCGCGGTGGCGGTGGGCGTCGTGTACCTCGTGTTCCGACTCGGCGGCTGATCTCCGGATCGCTCGCGCGATCATCCCGCGGATGGCGCCCCTTCGTCGTCCATGGCGCCGTCCTTCGGCATCAGCGCCGCCGCGACGAGGGTGAGCACCGCGGTGATCGCGACTCCGATGAAGACCCAGGTCGAGGCCGAGATGATCGTCGCCGGGTCGTCGGGTCCGGCTCCGCGGGTGATGACCGCGTTGGAGATCGCTCCGAAGACGGCGACGCCGACGGCGCTGCCCGCGGAGCGCGCGAACGCGTTCATGCCCGTGACGGCCCCGCGCTCTCCCCAGCCGACGGACGACTGCGCCGCGATGAGGGTCGGCGCGGCGCTCCACCCCAGTCCGAAGCCGAGCACGAAGGAGATCGCCGCGATCGTCGCGGGCGTGGGCCAGGGCGACACCGCCGCCAGCGCGATGGCGGCGACCGTGGCGATCGAGAGGCCGATCAGGGCAGTGCGCCGGAATCCGATCCGCAGGTAGAGCCGTCCCACGTTCGCCGCGGCGATCGGCCACCCGAGCGTGAGCGCGGCGACCGCGAGGCCCGACAGCAGCGGCGCGAGGCCGATCGACCCCTCGAGGTAGGCCGGCGCGAAGCTCGTGATGCCGATCATGACCGCGCCGACGCCCAGCGAGACGAGCGTCGTCGTGAGGATCAGCCGCCGGGAGACGAGGCGCAGGTCGACGATCGGCTCCGCGGCGCGGCGCTCCACGAAGGCGAAGACCACGAGCGAGACGACTCCGACGCCGAAGCACACCGCGCTGGGTGCCGAGATCCACTCCCAGGCGTTGCCGCCCTCGAGCATGCCGAGGATCAGGCCCGTCAAGCCGGCCGTCAGCAGCACGGCCCCCGCGTAGTCGATCCGATGCCGATGCTTCTCGGTCTGCTCGTGGTACTTCCGCAGCAGCATCCAACCGGCCAGCCCGCAGAGCGGGATGTTCACGAAGAAGATCCAGCGCCAGGCGTCGAGCTGCGCGAAGAGGCCGCCGAGCGCGGGGCCGACGACCGAGGACACCGCCCAGACGCTCGCGATGTAGCCCTGCACCTTCGCCCGCTCGGCGACCGTGTAGATGTCGCCGACGATCGTCATCGACATCGGCGCGACGGCGCCGGCGCCCAGCCCCTGCACCACACGGAACACGATGAGCGCGGTCATGCTCCACGCGAAGCCGCAGAGCACCGATCCGAGCAGGAACAGCCCGATCCCGAGCATGATGATCGGCTTGCGGCCCACGGTGTCGGCGAAACGGGAGTAGATCGGCACGCTCACGGCCTGGGCGAGCAGGTACACGGAGAAGAGCCACGGGAACTGCTGATAGCTGCCGAGGTCGCGCACGATGCTCGGCACCGCCGTCGCGAGGATGGTCGCGTCGATCGCGATGAGGCCCGTCGAGAGCATCAGCGCCCCGAGGATCGGACCGCGTTCGGAGCGCAGTCCGACGGAGGCGCGAGTGGCGGAGGATGTCACTCCACCCACAATACGATCCGGCGCCCCACTATTCCGCCGATCCGGCGATCGGGGCTGGCGTCGACGCGGAACGCAGGGGATGCTGGACGAGGGAGGACGCATGCGGGACACCGGTATCAGGGCGCTGCAGACGGCAGCCGTCGCCGTCGCGTTCGCGCTCGCGCTGTCCGGATGCTCCGCCGCCCCGGATCCCCCAGCGACCTCGACGGAGAACGCACCCCCGGAGACGCTCGCCTCCGGGCTGAAGGTCCCCTGGTCGGTGGTGCCGGTCGAGGGGGGAGGCGCGCTCATCTCCCAGCGCGACGAGGGGAACGTGCTCGAGCTCACCCCCGATCGCGAACTGCGCGTCGCCGGCGCGCTGCCCGACGTCTCCGCCGGAGGCGAAGCAGGCCTGAACGGACTCGCCGTGCACGAGGAGGGCGGCGTCCGCTGGCTGTACGCCTATCATGCGACGGCCGACGACAACCGCGTCGTGCGGATGCCCCTCACCGGTGAGCCCGGCTCTCTCTCCCTCGACCTCGCGCGCGAGGAGGTCGTGCTCCGCGGCATCCCCGTGTCGGCGAACCACAACGGCGGGCGGATCGCCTTCGGACCGGACGGCATGCTCTACGTCGCGACCGGCGACGCCGGGCAGCGCGAGGCCTCCCAGGACCCCGCCTCGCTGAGCGGCAAGATCCTTCGCCTCTCCCCCGACGGCTCACCCGCGCCGGGCAATCCTGGCGGCACGGCGGTCTACAGCCTCGGGCACCGCAACGTGCAGGGTCTCGCCTGGTCGGCCGACGGCACCCTGTGGGCGAGCGAGTTCGGACAGGACACGTGGGACGAGCTGAACCGCATCGTACCGGGAGGCAACTACGGCTGGCCGCTGCACGAGGGCGTCGCCGGCGCCGACGGGTTCGTCGACCCCGTGCGGGCGTGGAAGCCTTCGGAGGCGAGCCCGAGCGGCATCGCGGTGTACGACGGCGGAACCGTGCTCGTCGCCGGGCTGCGGGGCGAGCGCCTCTGGATCGTGGACGGGTCCGATCCGTCGAGCGCCTGGGCGACGTTCACCGGAGAGTTCGGCCGGCTGCGCGACGTCGTCGCCGGACCACGGGGATCGATCTGGGTGCTCACGAACAACACCGACGGACGGGGAAGCCCGGAGAAGGGGGACGACCGTCTTCTTCAGGTGACGCTGCCGGAGGGGTGACCCCGGCGCGCGATCACTTGGCCGGACCGCCGGAGCCGCCCTCGACCTCTGAGCCGTCGGCGTTGCGCAGCGGGCCCGACGCGGGGGCGTCGGGAGTCTGCTCGTCGTAGAGCACCGGCTTGTCGATCGTCTTGACGACGTCGGCCGGGTTGACGGCGAGCATCAGCATCGAGAGCCCGATGAGGGTGATGATGAAGGCCGAGCCGGCGACGATCAGCGCAAGGGTGATCGGCGGCAGACCGCGATAGGTGCCGTTCGCGATCGCGGTGTTCACGCGGTCGGTGAAGGCGCCGGTGGAGACGAGCACGACGAGCCCGGCGAAGATCCCCGCCGCCAGGGCGAGGCCGACCAGGTGCAGCGGCCGCAGGATCTCACGGCGGGTCGGTTTGTCGTCGGTCATGACACTCCTCCACGATCGGCCTCGGCGACGCTCGGGGCGTCCGAGGCGTCCGCCGGCTGCTCCTTCGGCCGCGGGCTGAGCCCCGCGATGGCCAGCTGCACGGCGACGATGGCGGCGTAGCCGCCGAAGATGCCGACGGCCACGATGATGCCGGTCAGCGAGAAGGTGCCCGCGCCGTCGATCGTGTACGTCTGGTTCAAGGTCTGCGGGACGATGAGCAGCACGAGCGCGAGCAGGAGGCTCAGCGACCCGGTGATCACCTGGTCCTTCGCGCCGTCCTCGCCGCGGTGACGCAGGCCGGCGACGAGCTCGGTGATGCCGGTGCCCACGGCCCAGGCGATGAGCACGACGAAGAACAGCCCCGCGGTGCGCCAGGCGGGGACCCCTGCGGCCATGCCCGCGGCGAGCGAGATCAGGCCGAGGACGAAGGACGGCCACCGGCGCCCGGCGGGGTAGACCAGCCAGGCCGCGAGGATCAGCACGAGAGCCGAGGAGATCGCGAAGCCGGCGAAGGCGGCGAGCCCGATGGCCGCGGAGTGATCGGGCGAGAAGGTGATCATCAGCGCCACGACGGCCATCAGAGCGGCACGGACCAACTGCACGTGGCGCACGCTGAACGAACGGGAAGGGGCGGGCATGAGTCCTCCGGGGATCCGTCCCAGTCTACGCGCCGCGCAGGAGTGTCCATGGCCCGGTGATCACTCCCCAGTGAGAACACCGGGCCACGGACTCGCAGGTTGCGGGGGCCGCTGCGGGGTCGGCGTAGGCCGGTGCGGACGCGAACGGCTTCTCCCCAGAAGAACCCTTCATCGCGAACGCGTGCTCACTGTATCGGAACGCCGTCTGCGCCCCCTCCAGATCGGCTGTGAATGAGGACCGGCGGATCTCCGCCCCGAGCGCCCTTCTGCTCACAGCGGAAAGCCTGTCGTCGGCCGAGGACCGCGACGTACCGTGAAGCATGGCCGACATCGTTCCGTTCCCCCGCACTCCCCGCGAGCCCGAGCCGCTCTGGCGCCACCTGGTCGGCGCGGAGCTGCGCCGACGTCGCCATGAGCTCGGCGGCACCCTCACCGAGACGGCGGATGCCGCGGGCGTCTCCCCGCAGTACCTGTCGGAGATGGAGCGCGGCCTCAAGGAGCCCTCGAGCGAGATGATCGCCGCCGTCGCCGGTGCGCTCGACCTCACGCTGCTCGAGCTGACCAGCGCGGTGGCCGGCGCCCTCTCCCCGGCCGCCGCCGAGCCGGCACGCCAGCCCGGCGCCTTCGCCCTCGCGGCCTGAGCCCCGCGGACGCCCCGCGGACCGGGCGCCGCCATCGCCACGGTCCGCGATCCGGACTCAGCGCGGGCCGAGCACCTGGTCGATCACGCCGTACTCCACGGCGCCGGTCGCGGTGAGCACGCGGTCGCGATCGGTGTCGGCGCGCAGCTGCTCCACCGTGCGACCGGTGTGCCGGGCGAGCACGTCCTCCATCTGCCCCCGCACCCGCACCACCTCGTCGGCCGCGAGGATGAGATCGGGCACGGCTCCGCGGGTCTGCGCCGCGGGCTGGTGCAGCACGATCCGCGCGTGCGGCAGCGCCGACCGCGTTCCGGGCGCCCCGGCCGCGGCGAGGAGGGCGCCGACGCCGATCGCCTGGCCGACCACGGTGGTCGTCACCCGCGGGCGGATGTGCTGCATGGTGTCGTAGATCGCCAGCGCCGCACTCGGATCGCCTCCGGCGCAGTTGATCGAGAACTGCACGTCGCTGTCCGGCGCGTCCGCGTCGAGGTGGAGCAGCTGCGCGATGATCGTGTTCGCGACGCCCGCGTCCACCTCCGTGCCGAGATAGACGATCCGCTCCGCGAGCAGATGGGAGTACACGTCCATGATCCGGTCGCCGCGCGGATGCTGCGCCACGACGTTCGGGATCGTGTAGCCGCTCATGCCACCTCCTCCGTCCCGAGGCCGATACGGGCGCGCTTGCGCGGGTAGACGTCGACGAGAGAGGCTGCGACGCCGTCGATGAACCCGTAGTCGAGAGCCTCGTCGACCGTGTACCAATGGTCGTGCAGCGAGTCCTCGAAGACCTTCTCCCGCGGCTGGCCGGTGTCGTCGGAGATGATCCCGAGCACGGTGTCGCGCATGTGGCGCAGGTCGTCGGCCTGCACCTCGATCTCCACCGCGGAGCCGCCGATGCCGGCCGACCCCTGGTGCAGCAGGATCCGGGCGTGCGGCAGAGCCCGCCGCTTGCCCTTCGTCCCGGCGGACAGCAGGAACTGCCCGGCGCTGCACGCGAGGCCGAGGGCGAGGGTCGCGACGTCGTTGGGGATCATCCGCATCACGTCGCGGATCGCGAGCATCGAAGGCACGGACCCTCCGGGCGAATGGATCCACAGCGAGATGTCCGCGGCGGGGTCCTCGGCGGCGAGCGCGAGCAGCTGGGTCATGAGCAGGGTGCCGTTGTCGTCGTCGAGCACCCCGTCGAGCACGAGGACGCGCTCGTGATAGAGGGCCCGCCGGGCATCCGGCCCGAACTGGGGTACGGCTTTCTCTTCGGTCATGGTCCCAGCCTGCGCGGGCCCGGCTCCCCGCGCTCCGGAATCCGCCCCCGGCGGATCCGCCCAGAGCAGCAGGGCTCCGTGCGGACGCCACCCCCATCCGGGGGTACCCGTACGCCCCGACGGGGACATGATGGAATCAGCACGAAGGAGTTCGACGATGAGCACACGCCCCGCCACCGCTGCGACCACTGCGATCCGCGAGATGCGCGACTTCCTGTTCGCCCACGCGACCGACTACGAAGGCGCCCGCGCGGGTTTCCGCTGGCCCGACCCGGAGGAGTTCAACTTCGCCCTGGAGTGGTTCGACGTGGTGGCCGCGGAGACGCCCGACCGGCCGGCCGTGCAGATCGTCTCCGCCGACCTCAGCATGCGCAGCTGGACCTACGGCGACCTCTCGGCCCGCTCCGACCAGGTGGCGAACTGGCTGCGCTCGATCGGCATCCGCCGCGGCGACCACCTGATCGTCATGCTCGGGAACCAGATCGAGCTGTGGGAGGTGATGCTGGCGATCACCAAGATCGGCGCGGTGTCGATCCCCACCTCCACGCTGCTGAGCGCCGACGACCTCGCCTACCGCGCCGCGCACGGCCGTGCCAGGGCGGTCGTCACCGCACCCGAGCTGGCCGACCGTCTCGCCGGGATCCCGGACGACGTGCTGCGGATCGGCGTGGGGGCGGATGCCCCGGCCGGATGGCACGCCTTCACCGCCGCCCAGGACGCCGACCGGGAGTTCACTCCGGACGGGCCGACCCCCGCCTCCGACACCTGCCTGCTGTACTTCACCTCCGGAACCACCAGCCGCCCCAAGCTGGTGCGGCACACGCACAAGTCCTACCCGATCGGGCACCTGTCCACGATGTGGTGGCTGGGCGTGCGTCCCGACGACGTGCACCTCAACATCTCCTCGCCGGGATGGGCGAAGCACGCCTGGTCGAACTTCTACTCCCCCTTCCTCGCCGAGGCGACCGTGTTCGTCTACAACTACGACCGTTTCGACGCGAACACGCTGATGTCGGTGATGGACGTCCACCGGGTCTCGACCTTCTGCGCACCGCCCACGGTGTGGCGCATGCTGATCCAGGCGGACCTCACCCGTCTCACGCACCCTCCGCGCGAGCTCGTCGGCGCGGGCGAGCCCCTGAACCCCGAGGTGATCGGACGCGTGCGCGACGCCTGGGGCGGCACGATCCGCGACGGGTTCGGCCAGACCGAGATGACCTGCTGCATCGGCAACTCCCCGGGGCAGCCGGTGAAGGACGGCTCGATGGGCCGGCCGCTCCCCGGCTATCCGGTGGTGCTCGTCGACCCCGCGACGGGACTCCTGGCGGAGCGGGAGGGCGAGATCTGCCTCGACCTCGCCCAGGCGCCGCTCGGGCTCATGACCGGATACTTCGAGGACCCGGAGAAGACCGCAGAGTCGCGCGAGGGCGGCTATCACCACACCGGAGACATCGCGGTGCGCGACGACGAGGGCTACCTCACCTACATCGGCCGTGCGGACGACGTGTTCAAGGCCTCCGACTACAAGATCTCCCCGTTCGAGCTGGAGTCCGTGCTGCTCGAGCACGACGACGTGATCGAGGCGGCCGTCGTGCCGAGCCCGGATCCGACCCGGCTGGCCGTGCCGAAGGCCTACGTCTGCCTGACCGCGGCCGCGCAGGCCGACCCCTCGGCCGCGGCGACGGCGATCTTCGGCTATGCCCGCGAGCGCCTCTCGTCGCACCTCTGGGTGCGCATCATCGAGTTCGTGCCGGAGCTCCCGAAGACCATCTCGGGCAAGATCCGCCGCGTCGAACTGCGCGCCCGTGAGGCCGAGAGGGTCGCCGCGGGCACGGCGGAGGGCCAGTACCTCGACCGCGACCACCGCTGAGCGGCGACCGGGGCCGAAGCCTCAGAAATCGGAGATGACCAGCTTCTTCATCCCGAGCATCCGCTGGTAGGCGCCGGGGCGCGAGAGCAGCTCGCCGACGTTCGACGGCACGATCTGCCAGCTGACGCCGAAGCGATCGGCGAGCCAGCCGCACTGCTCGGCCTCCGGCACGGCGGAGAGAGCCTCCCAGAGCCGGTCGATCTCCGCCTGGTCGTCGCAGCGGACCTCGAACGAGACACCGCAGGTGAACGACGCGGCCTGTTCGCTGCCGGAGTCCATCGCCGCGAACCACTGGCCCGCGAGCATGAACTCGCCGAACATCAGGGCGCCCGCCACGGCTGGCCCCATCGCCTCCGGGTAGGGCGCGGTGGTCCCGGTGGCGGAGTCGGGGAACAGACCGGTGTAGAGCCGGATGGCCTCCGCCGCGCGGTTCTGCGCATCGGAGCCGAAGAGCAGGCTCGGGATCAGGAACGGCCGGGGCTCGCCGCGGGGGTCGGTGAGCATCAGCTGCCAGGTCATCCCGTAGCGGTCCTGCACCCAGCCGTAGTGTGCGCTGTGCGGATAGGACGACAGCGGCATGAGCACGGTGCCGCCCTCGGCGAGCGCGGCCCAGACCCGGTCGAGCTCGGCCTCGGCCGCCGCGTCACCGCCGTGCGCCACCGGATCGAAGTTCAGCAGGAAGGAGATCGACGGGTTGATCGGGAACTCCGGCCCGGCGTTGATCAGGGTGAACCGAAAGTCGCCGATGGTCACGTCGACCGTCACCGGCAGGCCGGCGAAGGAACGCTGGAACTCCGGCAGGTCCCCGGGGGGATACCGTCCGGTCACGACGCTCCGGGCGTCGGGGAAGACCGAGGCGTAGAAGGCACCGGCCTCCTCCGCATCGTGGTCGCACCACAGGTTGGGGATGATCCGCTGCATGTCCGCTCCTCCGTCTCGCCCCCTGCACCAGCATCCTCCCGGGGGAGGCCGCCGGCAAGAGGGTCAGGCGACCGCGGTCTTGACCGTGCCGGTCACCGCGCTCGGCTTGGCGACGGGCTCCGCCACGACCGCAGCCGGCGCCTCGACGACCTCGGCCACCGGACGCGCCACGGAGCGCAGCACGCCCCGTGCGACGACCCCGAGGACCAGGCCGGCGACGAGGGCCGCGACGGCCACGATCGCCGGGATCCAGAAGCTCGCGAAGGACGCCGAGAGGCTGAGCATCGCCCCGACGATCCAGATCCCCGCGGCTCCACCGGCCATCCCGGCCGCGCTCCGGGCGAGCGCGACGCCCGCGACGGCGGCGCAGATCACGGCGACGGCCGCCCCCACGATGCCGATCGGCACGAAGATGGATGCCAGCATGTTTGCCATTGCCAACGACGACATGATCAAACCCCCCGATTTGTCATCTTTCTCACACCTGTGCGCGGTGTTCCTCGACGCACCCCCTGTGCATCTGGTACCAGGCTACGCGCCGGATTCGCAGCGGCACATCATCCTAGAGAACGATCTGGTATCAACCCGCGGAACGATCAGCGCCGCCCGGTGAACAGCCGGCGTCGACGCGACGGCGTGATCACGACGGGGATCGGGGCGGTGACGACCGCATCGACCACCATCGACCCGTCGACGGGTCCGACGACCGCGATCGGCGTGGTCTCGGTGGTGAACTCGGGGTTCACCGGCATCCTCGAGAGGCGACGGTGCGCGCTCGCGTAGGCGGGGATCAGCAGCAGGATGGCGCCGACCCAGGCGAGCGGGTTGCTCAGCGCGACCCCGAAGAACTCCCACGCGGCCCCGAGCGCGACAGCCGCCACGACGCGCGCGACCAGCTCGATCACGCCCGTGATCGTGGGGATCAGCGACTGCCCGAGCCCCTGCAGCGCGCCGCGCAGCACGAAGAGCACGCCGAGGGTGCTGTACGTGACGCCGTTGATGAGCAGCATCTGGTGGGCCATCCCGACCACGTCGTCGGCGCCGTCCCCGACGAACAGGCGCACCATCGGCGCACCGAACGCCACCATCAGGCCGCCGAGCACGAGCGAGGCGACCACGGCGATCCACACCGCCTCCTTCACCCCGCGGCGGATGCGGTCGGGGCGCCGGGCGCCGAGGTTCTGCGCGGTGTACATGCTGGCGGCGAGACCGAGCGAGGCGAGGAGGGCGCTGGCCAGCCCGTCGACACGGGAGGCCGCGGTGTACGCGGCGACGGCGTCGGGGCCGATCGCATTGAGCGCGACCTGCACCGTGAGCGCGCCGATCGCGATGATCGACGCCTGGAAGCCCATCGGGAGTCCGAGGCGGAGGTGCTCGGCGACGTCGGCGCGGGTCACTCTCCAGTCCTCCCGCCGCACGTGGAGCATCGGGAGGCGTCGGCGCACGTACTCCAGGCACAGCAGCACCGAGACGGCCTGCGCGACGACGGTCGCGAGGGCCGCTCCGCCGACGCCCCAGCCGAGCGGCCCGACCATGAGGATCACCAGCCCGACGTTCAGCGCGCAGGACAGCGAGAGGAAGATGAGGGGCGTGCGGGAGTCGCCGATCGCGCGGATGATCGCGGAGAGGTAGTTGAAGAACATCACCGCGCTGCCGCCCACCAGGCTCACCTGCGTGAACACCGTGGCCTCGTGGAGCAGCTCCGGCGGCGTCTGCATGAGCTGCAGGATCGGCCCCGCGATCAGCGGTCCCCCGATCGTGAGCACCACGCTCGCGGCGGCGGTCAGCAGGGTCCCGGTGGCGACCGAGCGTCGCACGCCGCGCTCGTCGCGGGCACCGAAGGCCTGCGCGGTGGGGATCGCGAAGCCGCTCGACATGCCCCAGGCGAAGCCGATGAGCAGGAAGATGAGGCTCCCGGTGGCGCCGACCGCGGCGAGGGAGTTCACGCCGAGGTGGCGGCCGACCACGATCGTGTCGGCGAACTGGTACAGCTGCTGCACGACGTTGCCGATGAGCAGCGGCACGGCGAAGGAGAGGATGACGCGCCAAGGGCGCCCTGTGGTGAGGGTGGTTGCCATGAGGTTCGGGGTTCGGAACGGCGGTCGGATGCGCGGCATCCGGTCGGCATGCGGTATCGGGGCCCGTCGCGGGGGTGAAACACGACGACCGGCGCCGCGAGGGGTCTCGGCACCGGTGGATCAATTGTATCGAATCGATTCGGAGAACATCCAGGGGCGCGGTGAGGAAAGTCATCGGAAGTCCATACGGATTCCTCCGCCGGCAGCGGCCCCGGGCACCTGGCGGTCGGCGAAGATGGGGGGATGCACATCGAGCGATCCGGGTCGGGCACGCGGGTCCTGCTGCTGCACGGCGCCGGCGTCGCAGGCTGGATGTGGCGCCCCGTGCGGGAGCTGCTGGGCGCAGATGGCGACCCCGTCGAGACGATCGTGCCCGACCTCCCCGGCCACGGCCGCAGCTCCGCCGAGCCGTACGTCTCGCACTCCGAGACCCTTGCCGCGCTCGCACCCCTCCTCGCCGAGGGGCCGCTCCACGTGGTGGGCTTCTCCCTCGGCGCCCAGCTCGCGCTGGAGCTCGCGTCCCGGCATCCCGATCTGATCCGCAGCGCGACGATCGTGAGCGGATCCACCCTGCCCTCGAAGGGCGAGTGGATCGCGGCCGGCGTCGTCCGCGCCGCGATGCCCCTCGCCCGGCGGATGCGGTTCGCGCGGCGTCAGGCCGCCGAGATGTCGATCCCCGCAGACCTCGTGGACGACTTCGTGCGCGACAGCGGCACGCTCGGCACGGAGTCGCTCGTCACGGCGTTCCGGGAGAACATGCGCTTCGCACTGCCCGAGGGCTGGGCCCGCTACCCCGGCCCCGCGCACGTGATGGTGGGCGAGCGCGAGCTGCGCGCGGTCCACCGCTCGGCGGCGCACACCCACGCCGCCCTGCCGCACAGCACGCTCGAGACCGTGCCGGCCTGCGCGCACGACGTGCCGTTCACGCGCCCCGACACCGTGGTGCGCGCTCTGCGCGCCGGGATCGTCGCCGCCTGAGCCGAGGCCACCGGGGTGGGCGGCCTTCTCGCGCACCCATGGGAACCGCCGGTTGCGCTCCGCCCGGGATGCGGGATCATGGTAGTCGTGCCTCCGACTCCCCGTACCGCCGGCGCCGAGGCCTCGACGCCGAGCACTCCGGATCCGGCACACGGCGTCGCCGGGGAGGAGACGGCGGCCGGACGATACATCCGGTTCCAGTCCGTCACCGCCACCGAGGCGGGCATCAACCCCGGGGTCTTCTTCCTGACCGGCGAGCTGGGCCGGGCGGGGCTTCTCGCGCCCGAGGACGAGCGGCAGTGGCAGACGGCGAACGAGTGGTACGACGCGCACTGCACGGATCCGTCGACGGTCGACCCGTCGCTGTACACGCGATATCCGCGGGCCGCATGCTGGTTCCGCGCCGAGGCCGGGGTCGTGCTCGACCGGATCGCCCTCTACCTGGACATCCTGGACAGGTACGGCGTGCCGTACGAGAGACGCGAGTCCTTCCGGCCCGGCCGCGTCGTCTACAGCGACGACACCCAGGTGGTGGTCACCCCCTGATGGAGGTCAGCCCTCGTCGACGAGAACGGCGGGGCGCTGCGCCCCGGTCGCGCGGTCTCGGTCGCCGGTCATTCCGCACCTCCGTGCGGTGGGCGCCGCGCGTCGTATCGTGCACGGGACCGCTCGATCTCGCCGTGGTGTGCGATCGCCCAGTCGCCGATCGTGCGGGCGATCACCACCAGCGTCCCGCCCAGGGCGGTGAGCTCGTACTCGACGCGCGGCGGGACCTCGGCATAGGCGGTGCGGGTGATGAGCCCGTCCCGTTCGAGCTGGCGGAGGGTGAGCGTCAGCATCCGCTGAGAGATGCCCGGGATGTGGCGCAGCAGCTCGCTGAAGCGCATGCGCTCCTCGCGCAGCGTGGCGATCACGAGCAGCGACCACTTGTCGCCGACCCTGTCGAGCACGTCGCGGATCGTCCGTCCGACCTCGGGGCCGGCCTCGCAGGAGTGCTCGTAGTCGACGACGCCGCGGTCCCCCGGTGACACCGATGTGCCTTTTGCAGCGTTCATCCGGATGCTCCATCCTTTGATTACTGATCGTAACAAGCACACCATCCATAACCAACAAGGAGACCCATCGGATGCTCGTCGCACTCTGGATCGTGAACGGCCTGCTCGCGCTGATGATGCTCGCCGCCGGGGGCATGAAGCTGCTCACCCCCAAGACCGCCCTCGCTGAGAAGGGCATGGCCTGGACCGAGGACTTCTCGGTCGGCGCCGTCAAGGCCATCGCGGCGGCCGAGGTCCTCGGCGCGGTCGGCCTCATCGCCCCTCTGGCGACCGGCATCCTGCCGGTCCTCGCGCCTCTGGCCGCCGTGGGGCTGGCGATCATCATGATCGGCGCGATCGTCGTGCACATCCGACGGCGCGAGGCGTTCGTCCCCGCGCTGGTCCAGGGGGTCCTCGCGGTCGCCGCCGCCGTGCTGGGCTTCCTCGTCGTCCGGTGAGCGACGGCGAGCCCGCCCTTCGATGAACTGTCCGGGCCCGCGCGGTCGGTCCCCGCGGCCCGGCGCCCGAACCGCGGACCATGTCCCGAATCCCGGACGAACCGGGCGGATCCGTCCGCGAAACGTGACAGCATCCGCGGAACAGGACAAGGCCCGGAGCCGCCCCCACACTCGAACAGCAGACGATGCCCCGAATCCCGGACGAACCGGGTAGATCTACCCGCGAAACGTGACTGCATCCGTCAAACGGGACGGGGCCCGGAGCACCCCGATAGTCTTCTTCCCCGGGACTCATCAGGGGGACGCATGTCAGTTGGTCTGCTCGCCGTCGTCGACGACATCCTCAGCGCGGCACTGAAGGCGTCGGCCAAGGCGGCCGGGGTGGTCATCGACGACGCCGCGGTGACGCCGCAGTACGTGCAGGGCATCACCCCGGCGCGAGAGCTCCCGGTGGTGGGGAAGATCGCGCTCGGGTCACTGGTGAACAAGTTCGTGATCATCATCCCGATCGCCCTCGTCCTCACCGCCTTCGCGCCCGGGGTGCTCCCCTACCTGCTCATCGCCGGAGGCGCCTACCTCTGCTTCGAGGGCGCCGAGAAGGTGCTCGAGTGGTTCGGCTTCCACCACGGCGACGCGGAGCAGGGCGGGCGCGACGAGCGGAGACTGGTGCTCGGCGCCGTGCGGACCGATCTCATCCTCTCCACCGAGATCATGCTCATCTCACTGTCGAACCTCGACCCCGGTATCGGCATCTGGATGACCCTCGGAGCCCTCGCGGTCATCGCCCTGCTCATGACGGGCGTCGTCTACGGTGCCGTGGCGCTGCTCGTGAAGATCGACGACATCGGATTGAAGATGGCCAAGAGCGACGAACGGCGCGTGCGGCACACCGGCGCGCGGATCGTCCGCTCGATGCCCGCGGTCTTCCGGGTGATCAGCGTGGTCGGCACCGTCGCGATGCTCTGGGTCGGCGGGCACCTCGTGCTCGTCAACCTCGGCGAGGTCGGCCTCGTCTTCCTGACCGATCTGCTGCACGGCATCGAGCACCTGCTCGCCCCGCTCGGCGGATTCGTGGCCTGGCTCGGCGAGACCGCCGTCTCCGCGGTGGCCGGCCTGCTCCTCGGGCTGGTGATCGTCGGCATCGTGATGCTCGTCGCCCGCATCGCGGGCAGGCGCGCCGCATTCCACGGGGGCGAGGAGGCACCCCGCGGCGCCCACGGCTGAACCCCGGTAGCCTGGAGGCCGCGAGACGGGGAGGACGATGTTCGACAGCCCTCTCTCGGCATCCGCGTACGAGGTGCTCGAGGTCGCGCCCGGTGTGGACGAGACCGAGCTGCGTCGCGCCTACCGGTTGCGTCTGCGCCGCACGCACCCCGACACGGGCGGCGATGCGGCCGTGTTCGTCCAGGTGCAGCGCGCCTGGGAGCTGATCGGCACCCCCGCCCTGCGAGCCGCCTACGACCGCGGGCACGGCTTCGCGGAGGACACGGCCGCCTGGGACGGCTGGGCACCCGCATCCCGCACGGACACCCGCCCCCGGGCGAAGGCCTATGGCGAGCCGGGCGCCTCCCGCCGGCGGCGCTACGTCTCACTCGTGCAGGAGTGGGCGGGCGCGGAGATCGCCGACCCCTATCAGCCCGCCTTCGTGCGCACCGTGCCCCGCGAGCTGCGGCGCCTGCTCGCGGACGCCCTCGCCGAGGAGGATACCGCCCGCACGATCGCCGAGCTGGGGATGGGCTTCACCGCCTGGCACGACGTCGCGACAGGCCCGGACGCCGACGACCGGCTCGATCACGTCGTGCTGTGCCCATCGGGTCTGTACGGCGTGCGGTCGGCGGACTTCGGAGGCGTCGCGAGGTTCCGCGGCGGGGAGATCGTCGGCCCCGACGTCGGCCCCCGGGCTCCGGTGACGGCGCTGCTGGGCGGGATGCGCGTGATCGCCCGCGCCGCGCGGGTGCGTTTCGGCGGCGCGGTGATCGTGCTCCCCGATGACGACCTCGCCCAGGCCGCGATGTCGTTGGGCGAGGTGCGCGGCGTGCCGGTGGTCGTGGTGCGGCGCAGCGCGGTGCACACGGTCCTGCGCGGCGGCGTGCCCGGGGCGCGCCCCGTCGGGGGCAATGAACTGTTCGACGTGCGCACCCGCCTGCGCCAGGCGGTCTCCTTCGCCTGAGGCCCCTCCGCATCCCGCGCTTCCGCGGGCGCGCTCGCGCCCACACGTCCCGGTGGGATCCCGCCGAGACGCGGGGACATCTGCGCAGGGAGCACACCGGGCCGGCGGGAAGACACCGGGTCGGGAGGCGACGCGACCGGCGCGGCCTTCGGGTCAGACCGCCGCCGTGACCAGCATGAGGGAGCCGAGGAACGACGGCTGCGTGCGCAGCGCACCGTGCCGGGCATCCCAGGCGCCGTCGTCGATGGCACGGCGGAGATCCGCGACGGCCTCCTCGACGCGCGGCGCGGGCACGAAGCTCCACGCGGAGCAGGCCGTCCGCGCCTCGGGGAGAAGCAGCATCTCGGGGCGCCCGTAGTACGCCTCGTTGAAGCCGTCGGTGCAGTCCAGCGGAATGGGAACGGGGGCGACGTCGACCCGGCCGCCGAGCCCTTCGCGCAGGCGGGCGATCGCGGGGTAGCGTCGCCCCTCGGTCTCGATCACCTCGGGAGCGTATTCGGCGAGCCAGAACCGGTCGAGCAGGTCGGGGTCGCAAGTGAGGATCGCGATCGGACCGCGGGTGACGCGGCGGAGCTCGGCGAGCCCGGCCTCGAGATCCGCCCACTGATGCACCGAGAACGTGGTCATCGCCGCGTCGAAGGAGTCGTCGGCGAACGGCAGCGACTCTGCGACCGCATCGACCGCCGGACCCAGGCCCGCGGGACGCTGCGCCCTCATGCTCGCCGAGGGCTCGACGGCCGTGACCTCGAGGTCGGCGGGCTCGTACCCTCCGGCTCCCGCCCCGACGTTGAGCACCGTGCGCGCGTCGCCGAGGGCATCGCGGAGCATCCGGGCGATCCGCGGATCCGGCCTGCGGAAGTCGCTGTAACCCTCCCCGATCACGCCGTAGTCCGCATCTCCTGCGCTGCCGTCCCGCCGCCGCCCGACTCCGTCCATGCTTCGATCCTGGCACCGTTCCCGTCCGGTCCGGTACGTCCCGCGCCCTCGCAGCCCGGTGCGCGCGTGGCCAGGTGCCCGAGTGCCCGGTGCTCTCATGTCCCGGTGCCCTCGCGCCCAGACGCCCGGAACCCTGCGCCTGTAGCGCACCGGATCGGCGCGAACACACCGGATCTTCGATGTCGCCCGGTCGCACGGGGCGGACCCACACGGATCCGGGGGAGGCAGGGAATCGTTCCGGAGACCGTCTACATCGCGACGAGCCTCGAGGTCATCCTCAGCCGGGTCGGCGATCGACATGGCAGGCAGGCGGATGATTGGCCGCTCACCGCGCAGACGGCGGCGGACTACTTCGAGAGGTTCGAGCCGCCGACGGACGGGGAGGGGCCGCTCGAGATCGTCCGCTAGCCCCGACCTCCGAATCGGCTCGCCCTAGGCACGGTAGCCGCGATGCACCTCGGGGTCGAGGCCATGCGCGGCCGCGAGCTTGACGAGGAGGGCGGAGAAGGCCTCCTGCTCCGCGGGGTCGAGGGGGCCGAGCACGTCGGCGTTCTGCCTGGTGGCGGCAGCGCGCAGCGCGCCGAGCATCTGCCGCCCGTCGTCCGTGAGGTCGAGCCGGTGGTGCCGACGGTCCTCCGGGTCCCTCGTCCGCGCGACGAGGCCCGCCCGCTCGAGGGTGTCGACGAGCACGACGACGCGACTCGGCACGGCGCCGAGGCGATCGGCGAGTGCGCGCTGGCTGAGCCCGGGCTGCCGGGCGATGATCCGGAGGACCCCCGCGGACGCCGGCGTGAGCCCCTCGGGCTTGATCAGCTCGGCGAAGCGCGCGGACGCGAAGGCGCCCAGCTGCGACAGGAGGAATCCGGCGCGCTGCGGCCGTCGTGCGTCATTCACCCTGCCAGCATAGCTTGGTTGACAGAATCATTCACACTATGCATCATTATTGTCATGACTGAATTCACCCGCGCTGCCGAGACGCCGCATCGCCGACGCTCGGGCGGCCCTCCGCTCGGACCGCTGGCGATCGTCACGCTCGCGCTCACGGTCGCCGGCGTACTCGTCCTGACGCTCGCCACCGGCTCACCGCCCGATCCGTTCGCCGCCCCCGCCGACGTCGCGGCCTGGTACGCGGCGCACGGCCCCACCATCCGCGTCGGAGCGATGCTGCAGTTCGGCGCCGCAGTGCCGCTCGGCATCCTGACCGCCTCGCTCTACGCCCGCCAGCTGCGGCTCGGGGTGCGCGTGCCCGGGCCGGTGATCGGGCTCTACGGGGGGATCGCCGCCTCCGTGCTGCTCGCCGTGTCCGCACTCGTCACCTGGTCGCTCGCGATGCCCGGGATCGACGCCGAGCCCGTCGTCGCGGCCGCGCTCGCCCGCCTCGCGTTCAGCCTCGGCGGTGTCGGCTACGCGACGGGCGTCGGTCTGCTCGTCGCCGGCGTCGCCGTCCCCGCGTTCATTCTGCGTCTCCTTCCGCGGTGGCTCGCCGCCATCGGCCTCGTGATCGGTCTCGCCGGAGAGCTGTCGTTCCTCTCGCTCGTGTTCGACCCCCTGCAGATGCTGCTACCCGTCGTGCGCTTCGGTGGAGGGATCTGGCTCATCGCCGCCGCGTTCCTGCTCCCCGTGCAACGGGCCCGGCGCGCGCCGGGAAGCCGGGAGGAGTGACGATGGACCCCCTCCTCCTGCTGCGTGAGTCCCTCGTCCTCGTCCACCTCGTCGGTTTCGCCCTGTTGCTCGGCGGCTGGACGGCGCAGGCCGTCCGCCGCGTGCATCTGACGACCACCCTCATCCGCACGGGGCTCGGCATCATGATCGGCTCCGGACTGCTGCTCGCGATCCCCTTCCCCGCCGGCATCCACCTCGACTATCTCAAGCTCGGCGTGAAGCTCGCTGTCGCTCTCGGGATCGGCGCGATGTTCGGCGTCGTCATCACCCGCGAGAAGGCCGGCAGGCCGACGGATGCCGGATTCTGGGCGATCGGCGTCCTCGCGGTCCTGAACGCCGGCATCGCGATCTTCTGGCACGGAGCCTGAGCACGCTCCTCTCCTCGCCTTCCCGCATTCCGAACCGGGGAAGGCCTCTGCGTCACCGCCACAGCCAGCGGAGCGCATCCGGCAGCAGCACGCCGCCGTGGTTGGGGCTGTGTCCGCCGTCGCCGACGACGAGACGGGCGTCGCAGCCCGCGCGCATCAGGGCCGCCGCCGTCTCGAGGTTCTCCGCGAACCAGTTGCCCTCCGCCGCGTTCCATCCGATGTCGCGGTGCGCCGCCTGAAGGAACACCCGAAGCGATCGCGGCGGCGTCTGCCGGATGAGCCCGGGATAGGGGTTCCCACCCGGTATCTGCGCGAAGCTCGAGTTGAAGATCACGGCCTTCCCGATCGCGTCGGGGCGCAGCCAGGCCGCGGTGAAAGCGGCATCCCCGCCGGAGCTCCCGCCGCAGATGCCCCGACGGCCGGGCTCGTCCGCGAGCGCGCTCCCCTCCGCCACCCGTGGAAGCACCTCGTCGAGGAGGAAGGACGCGTACCGATCGTCGAAGGCGTCGTACTCCGCATTGCGGTTCTTCGGCTCCGCCGCCCCCGGGAACACCCCCGGATCGACGAACACCGAGACCATCGGGGGCACCGCCCGCTCATGGGCGAGGTTGTCCAGCACGACCCCGGCCCGCACGGCGCCCTCGGGGTCGAGATACCACCAGCCGTCGTTGAAGAGCATGACGTCCGCGGGGGCCGCGTGGTCGTGACCCTCCGGGGTGTGCACCCAGACCGTGCGCACGGTTCCCGGATAGGCCTGAGGATCCGCCACCTCGAAGGTGCGGATCGCACCGGGGACGACGCCCTCGCGGCGTTCGGAATCCGGACCATAGGCGTAGTCGACCGGATCGTCGTCCACCGGGATCGCCCGGAAAGGGATGTCGTCCGTCATTGCCGCCCCGTCCTCCGTGGTGGATGCCGTGGGGACGAGCGTAGTCGGTCCGGGCGAATCGAGGAGACGGGCCTCTGCGCGATAGCGTGAAGATCATGCGTCGCATCCTGAAGCGCCATGGAAAGCTCATCGCCGGCATCGCGGCGGCGATCCTCACGGTACTGGCCTGCATCGGCGGATACTCGTTCGCACTGTCCGCGGATCTCATCTCCTGGGACTGCGGCGGCGGAAGCTGCGCGACGAACGACCTGCGGAGCATGGGTCTGACCGTGGCGATCCTGGGAGCGATCGCAGCCAGTGTGCTCGGCATGTACGCGGTCGGGCTGCTGGCACCGGCGGTCGCGCTCGCGGCGACGGCCTTCTGGTTCCGCCGGGGGCTCGACGACGCCGTCGCCGCGGGCAACTCCCGCGCCGAGACGCTCGGCGCCCCGATGACGATGACCGTCGTCGTCTTCGTGGTCGCCGGGCTCTGCCTCGTGGGGTGGATCGTGATGAGCGTGGCGAACCTCCGGTACCGCGCGCGGCTGCGGCGCCACCGGGAGACCCGGGCGGCGGAGCACTGACCGGCGGCATCCCACGGGGCTATGCTCTTCGGGCGCGGAGACATCGAGAGATCGGCTGGACATGGCATCGCACCCCACCCCCGCGACGGACGACACGGGCCCGTTCTTCCACGGCACCAAGGCCGACCTCCGGATCGGCGATCTGCTGACGGCCGGCTTCCGGTCGAACTACCGGCCCGAGGTCGTGATGAACCACGTGTACTTCACCGCCCTGCCCGACGGCGCCGGCCTCGCCGCCGAGCTCGCGGCCGGGGACGGGGCGCCGCGCGTGTACGAGGTGGAGCCCACCGGCGCATTCGAGGACGATCCGAACGTCACCGACAAGAAGTTCCCGGGCAACCCCACCCGCTCCTACCGGAGCAGCGAGCCCCTGCGGATCGTCCGCGAGGTCGACGACTGGACGCGGCTCGCCCCCGAGGCGCTGCAGGGGTGGCGCGACCGCCTGACCGCGATGCACGCGGAAGGCCGCGGCGAGATCATCAACTGACCCGGCCGCCCTCCTCGCCCGCGCCGGATCCGTCGGCGTCCAGATCGTCGAGCACCTCGAACGGTGACTCGACCTCCCCGCGCCATGCCTCCACTCCCTCGCGGATCGCGAGCAGCGCGACGACGAGGGCGGCGACGGCGTCGGCCCACCACCATCCGAAGAGCGCGTTGAGCAGCAGCCCGAGGAACACCGCCGCGGAGAGGTACACGCACAGGAGCAGCTGCTTCGCATCGGCCTGCACACTGCGCGAACCGAGCTCGCGCCCCGTGCGGAACTCGGCCCAGGCGAGCACGGGCATCACGATCAGACTGATCGCGGTCAGCGCGAGACCGAGGGGACTGCGCTCCGCGGCATCCACTCCGGTGAGCGCCCGGACGGCCTCCACCCCCACGTAGGCGGCGAGCGCGAAGAACGCCACCCCGATCGCGCGGACCGTCACCCGCTCCCAGCGCTCCGGATCCCGACGGCTGAACTGCCACGCGACCGCGAGCGCGGAGAGGACCTCGACGACGGAGTCGAGCCCGAAGCCGATGAGCGCGGCGGATGAGGCCAGGACGCCCGCGATGACGGCGATGACCGCCTCGATCACGTTGTACGCGATCGTGATCCCCACGATCATCCGGACTCGGCGGTGCAGGACGGCGCGACGCGCCTCGTCGATCCCGCTCACTCGGGGGATCCGCCGCCCGGCGCCGTCGCACAGCAGGCGACCGCGCACTCGGGATCGAGGCAGGGGGCGTCCTGGTCGACGGCGAGGGTGACGTCCAGCAGCGAGCGGAGGGCGCCCGCGAGGTGCGGGTCCGAGATCTCATAGCGGGTCCGACGGCCCTCCGGCTCCGCGACGACGATCCCGCAGTCGCGGAGGCACGCGAGATGGTTCGAGACGTTCGTCCGCGTGAGACGGAGCTCTCGTGCGAGCTCCGCCGGGTACCCGGGCGCCTCCATCAACGACAACAGGATGCGCGAGCGGGTCGCATCGGCCATCGCCCTCCCCAAGCGGTTCATGGCGTCCAGTCGCGTCGCAATGGTCAGCATGCAGTGACTATACAGTGGATGCTGTCCTTTTATCACCCCCACGGCGCCTGGACCGGTGTGAGCGCATGTGGTTCCATGGACCGCATGAACGGGACCCGGAGGGACCTGTCGCGACACGGGTCGGCCGCCATCGTCGTCGTCACGACCATGCTGCTGCTCGCGGGCTGCGGCGCCGCGGCGCCCGGCTCGGCATCGGACGTGTCCGCCACCACGCCGACCGCCGCCTGTCCGCAGGTGGAGGGAGCGGAGCTGCCCCCGGAGTGCGCGCCCTATGATCCCGAGAACGCGATGGCACAGAACGACCGGTATCGCGAGCGGATCGGCATCTCTGCGGAGGCGCGGGCCGCGGCGGAGAAGTCGATCGAAACGGTCCGCCCGAGACTCGAGGCGCTGCGCACGGATGGGAACATCTCACCGGATGCGGTGAAGGCCATCATGACGGAGGCCGGCCTCCGCGACGTCCAGCTCATCGGCGACGAGCGCGGCGTCGCCTTCGGGGTCGCCGCGCCGGCCGGCGGTTGCGTCTACGGCGAGGTGTCCCCGCGGGAACTCCGGATCGACGCCGGCGGCTACATCCAGGACGGAGGATGCCTCCCGGCCCAGTGATCCGCCGGATCCGGATCGGCCGCGTCACTTCTTCTCCCTTCCTCACTCCTCATCTATTGACAGGCGTGGCTGTCTCGCCGCGCCCACCAAGGGGAAGAGAGAAAGCATGGAGAACCACCACTCGGGAGACGTGCCGGTGCCGGGCGTGAACGGGGTCACCCGTCGCACCGTGGTGAGGTCCGCGGCATGGGCCGTCCCGGTCATCGCGGTGGCCTCGGCGGTGCCGCTGGCGACGGCGTCCGGACCGATCGTGATCACGCCGATCAGCGGCCTGCAGTTCGTGGGCGCGTGCACCGAGGCGCAGAATCTCAGCTTCACCGTCGCGAACGACACCGGCGCGCCCCTCGCGGGCACACAGGTCTCGATCACGCTGCCCGCCGGCTGGCGCTGGGCCGACGGCACGACGGGAGCGAAGGTGTTCGCGTCGGACGTCGACGGGGTCGTCACGGTGGCGGGTGCGATCGGAGGACCCGCCCCGAGCACGGGTGCGATCGTCGGGTCGGTCGTCCCGTCCGGGCCCTCGGCGACGATCCCCGTGCAGGTGACGGGCACGATCGCGCGGGAAGTCCGCCGCGGCGGTACCGGCGCGACGATGCCCACCCGCGACATGGGCGGCATCCCGACGGGATCGACGGCGATCGCCTGGAACGTGTTCCTCGGCCCGGACGGCACTCTGTACACCTTCCACCGCGACTCCGGGTACTCCGTGCTGGACACCGGCGTCGTCGAGGTCGCCGCGCACCACTACACGCAGCTGAACCCGGGCCGGGAGATCGACCTGGTCACCTACCTGCTGAGCGACGGCACCGCGAAGACATGGACCTCCGAGGGCGGCGGCAGCCTCACCGGCGTCGTGGTCCGCACCGGGGTCCCCACGGGGACGAAGGTCGTGGGCTGGAACTCGTTCCTCTATCCCAACGGCGACCTGTGGGTGAGCGGCACGAAAGTCGCCAACGGCGTCACCTCGGCCATCGTGCAGCACGAGGTCGACTCCGCGGACACGGTCAACGACTACACCACGTTCGTCACCGCGGCGGGGGTGCATACGGGAAGGAAGAGCGGTGCGGGCACATGGGTCGGCGTATCGAACTTCACGGCACCCACCGCCGACGCCACCGCACTCGGCTGGAACTTCTCGCTGCGACCGAACGGCGATCTGTACTACCAGAATCAGCGAATCGCGCAGAACGTCGTGTCGGCCGAGGCACAGCACACGACACGGAACGCCGGTGAGAGCGACCTGATCACCTACGTCCTCGCCGACGGGACCGGGGTGTCCCGCGCCTTCGGCGTCGGCGCGGGGACGACGACCTTCGCGCAGAACTTCGGTCCTGACGCCAAGGTGGTCGGACGCAACGGCTTCCTCACCGCCGGGGGTGACCTCTACAACGGCAACGAGCTCCTCGACACCCAGGTCGACTCCGCCGACTCGTGGCACGAGCGCGGAGGCCCGGCGCCGTTCAACGAGTACGACTGGTTCGCCTGGACCCGCGGCGCCTCCTGCTGAGGCCGACCACCGCAGACGAGACGCCCCGTCCTCTCCGTGAGGACGGGGCGTCTCGTCTGCGCGGCGGCATGCCGTCGCGCGCCGTCGGAGAACGGTCGGCGATCCCGTCCCGCGAGCCGGGTCGGTGCAGCCCTCGCGTCGCTCCTCGAAACGATGCGGACGCTCGCGGGGAGAGTCCTGGGGCGGGCTGCACCGACTGGGTCCGGAAGGGCAGGGGTCGACACCTCACGGCTCCGTCTGTAAAGAGTCGGGAACGCCGAAAAGTGACGCCCCGAGCCTGAGCCCGGTCCGTCGTCGCGCCCTCCGTCCGCGCCTCAGGGGTCCGTGACGGTGAACGTCATGCCCTCGGCCCCGGGCCCCCAGGGATCGTGGCGCGGGACGCCGGCTCACCGCCGGCTGACGGTGATGCGCGTCGTCGCGCCCCCGACGAGCTCGGTCGGCCCCTCGACCAGCGCATAGCCGTCGGGCGCCTCGTACCGGCCGGTGAGCGCCGGGGCGAGGGTGATGTCGTGATGCACCAGGTCGCCCTCGCGCTGCCATCGGGACCGCACCTCGCCCGCCACCGTGGTGTGCGAGGCCTCCGCCCATCCGAGACGGTCGAAGTAGTACGGGGCGACGCGGATGCGCGCCTCGACCCCGACGCTGCGGGCGTCCAGACCGGCGACGCCCTCGAAGAGGAACTCCCCGATCGCGCCCAGGGCGCAGTGGTTGAAGGAGTTCATCTCGGCGGTGGACATCGTGCCGTCCGACGCGATGCCGTCCCACTTCTCCCACACCGTCGTCGCCCCCATCGCCACCATGTGCTTCCACCCGGGCATCTCCTCGCGCAGCAGCAGCTCCTCCGCGAGGTCGGCGTGACCGGTGGCGGCGAGGGCAGGGACGATGTGCTCGGAGCCGTGGATGCCCACCGTCACGTGTCCGAGCTCGCGCACCTTCTCTGCCAGACGGTCGGCAGCACGGATCAGATCGTCGCCGCGGAGGATCCCGTAGCCGATCGCCTGGGCGTAGACCGTCTGCGTGTCCCCCTCGATGCGCCCGTCCGCATCGACGAAGGCCGCGACATAGGCGGCACGGATCTCGTCGGCACGGCTCCGCGCATCCGCCGCCTCGTCGGCGCGGCCCAGCGCCTCGAGGATCTCGGCGTACTGGTCGTAGGAGCGGATCGTGTGCGCCGTGGCCACCACCCGCTTGGAGCTCGTCGACCGCGCACCCGTGTAGGCGTATCCCGGATGCGGCGGCTCGGACGGGTCCTCGGGCAGCGACAGCCAGTCCGAGAAGTCGGACCCCACCCGCTCGACGCGGATGCCATCGGGGTTGGCGTCGTCCACGAACCGGAGGTAGCGGGCGATGTGCGCCGCGTGCTCGGCGCCCGTGGCCAGGTCGCCGTACCGGGTGACGGCGGTGTGCACGAGCCGCACGTAGCCGTCCGCCCATCCGGGGGCGCCGTCGCGCTCCGTCCCGGGCGGGACGGGCGGGACGTACGAGAGGATCATGCCGTCGTCGGCCTGCGAGTCCGCGGCGTCCCTCGTGAACTTCGCGAGGAAGGCGGCCGTGTCGAACTGATACGCGGCAGTGCGGGAGATCACGCCCGCATCGCCGAGCCAACCCAGGCGCTCGTCGCGCTGCGGGCAGTCGGTGATCACCTCGATGAAGTTGTCCCGCACCGTCCAGGCCACCATGTCCGCGACGGCGGTGAGCTGCGGATCGGAGCAGGAGAACCGTCCCGCTTCCGGGAGTCCGGTGATCGCGACCCCGGTGATCTCCACGTCGTCGGGCACCCGCAGCGCGTCATAGGGCACCTCGGGGGCGATGCCCCACACCTCGGCGTAGCGGAAGCCGTGCAGGGTGTGGCGCGGCTCGAGGGTGTGCGTGTCGCCGTCGCCGGTCGTGTAGCGGTCTTCCTGGAAGGCGCCGCGGAGGTTGTCCCGCCAGACGAGGTCGTCCTCGCTGAGCCGCTCGCCGTGCCGGATGAGCACGTCCGCCTTCGGCAGCGTGCGGGCGCGCAGACGCGTCCAACCGACCATGTTCTGCCCGAAGTCGTAGACGGCCGGCCCGCGCGCGTGTGCGCGCACCAGCGCGCCCGGGAACTCGGCATACCGCCCCGGCGCATCGTGGGGCTGCGGGGTGATGGGCACGTCGATGTCGCCGCGCTCGGTCGCGGCGGCCCACGACGCGTCGTCGAACCCTGTGCTATCCCACCCGGTCGGATGCTGCCGCAGGTCGTGGCTCTCGCCCACGAGCAGGTCGCTCGCGAGCACCTCGCCGTAGCCCTGCGTCCATCCGGAGTCCGAGGCGAGGACGACCACGCCGTCCGCCTCCAGCTGGACGCGCACGGCGGGATGCTCCCCGTAGAGCGCGGGCTCGCGCTGCAGGCCGAGGCGGCCGGCGTACCATCCGCGGGCCAGCTCGACCGCAACGACGTTCTCCCCCTCGTGCAGCAGGGCTCCGACGTCGAACGTCTGGTGGAGCACCCGGAACCGGTAGTCGGTCCAGCCCGGCCGCAGCAGCCGATCCGCGGTGACGTCGGTGCCGTTCACCCACAGGCGGTACACGCCGAGGGCCGTGGCGTAGACCCGGGCGTGTGCCGGCGCCGCGGCGAGCGTCATCCGACCGCGCAGGAGCGGCGCCGGATCCCAGTTCTCCCGACGGAACTCCTGCAGCGGTCCGGAGATCCAGCGCGCGGTCCAGTCGGCCTCGTCCTCCAGCCCGATCTCGAACGGATGCGGACGGCTGGTGACCGTGCGCCCGCCCGCGGCGCGCACGGTCACGGTGAACCAGGCGCGATCGCGCGACGACAGCTCCACCCCGTCGTAGCGCGCGACGGAGCCGACGACGCCGTCGCGGCGCCAGAGCAGGTCTCCGCGTTCCAGCGCCTCCGGGCTCCGCGCGACGCGCACGTCGGCGCCGGCCGCAACGGGCTCATCGCCGGAGACGCGCCAGGAGAGCATGACGCCCCGGCGGGCCGGGATGCCCATCGCCTCGTCCAGATATCCCGCCCTGAGATCGATGTCGAGCGCCACGTCTTCTCCCTTGAAAGCCGAAGTTGTCCCATAAGTGATGGTAGATGACCAACTATTTGCGGACAATCCCCGATTCTTCTGCCAACATATATGACATGTTTGCCATGATGGCGAGGAGGAGCCGATGCGCGACGACGAACTCCCGGGGCTGGATCCGGTTCGGCTCCGGGCATGGCTCGACACCCGTCATCCCTCGCTCGCCGGCGGGCCCCTCCAGGCACGGCTCCTCGTCGGCGGGCTGAGCAATCTCACCTTCCGTCTCGACGACGGCGAGCATCGATGGGTGCTGCGCCGCCCGCCGCTGGGCCACGTGCTCTCCACCGCCCACGACATGCACCGCGAGCACCGGATCATCGCCGCGTTGAAGGACACGGGCGTGCCCGTGCCCGAGACCCTGCTCGCAGCGGACGACCCCGACGGCGAGGCCGGCGTCGGGGCGCCGTTCTATCTGATGGAGTTCGTGGAGGGAGAGACGCTGAACTCCCCGGCGGACAACGCCGGCCGGGATCCGCGATGGATCGCGGACCTCGCGCCGGCGCTCGTCGAAGTGCTCGCCGCCCTGCACGCCCTCGATCCGCTGCCTCTCGGCCTCGGCGACTTCGGGCGACCCGCCGGGTTCCTCGAGCGCCAGGTGCGTCGCTGGGGTCGCCAGCTGGACCAGTCCCGGAGCCGGCCGCTGGGCGAGCTCGACGAACTGGCCGCGCGCGTCGCGGCGATCGTGCCGGATTCCGCCGGGGTGTCGATCGTGCACGGCGACTTCCGCCTCGACAACACGCTCATGGCCACGGTGCAGGGGCGCCCGCGGGTTGCCGCCGTGCTCGACTGGGAGATGTCGACCCTGGGCGATCCCCTCACCGACCTCGGGCTGCTCGGCGTCTACTGGAGCCTCCACCGCATCCCCGAGGCGGCGCGGTCCCCACTCGCCTCCGCGATCGATCCGGCCGCCGGCTACCCGCCCTTCGAGTCCCTGGTCGACGACTACGCGCGGCTCCGGGGCATCCCGGCCCCCGACGTGTCGTGGTACGTCGGATTCGCCTCCTACAAGCTCGCCGTGATCCTGGAGGGGATCCACTACCGGCACACCCAGGGGCTCACCGTCGGCGCAGGTTTCGACACCGTCGGCGCGCTCGTCCCCGCACTCGCCCGCTTCGGACTCGACGCCCTCACGCAGAGATAGGACACCGATGGACTTCGCCTTCGACTCCCGCACCCAGGGGCTCATCGCCGAGCTCGAGAGCTTCCTCCATGAGGAGGTGTACCCGGCGGAGCCCGTCCTGGAGAGGGAGCTCGCCGCGAACCCCGACTCCTGGCGGCCGCAGCCGGTCGTGCGCGCGCTGCAGGAGAGCGCCCGCGCGCGCGGGCTCTGGAACCTCTTCCACACCGGCGAGGGCGGCGCCGGGCTCACCAACCTGCAGTACGCGCCGCTCGCCGAGCTCAGCGGCCGCAGCCTCAAGCTGGCGCCCGCCGCGATGAACTGCGCCGCGCCCGACACCGGCAACATGGAGGTGCTCGCCCGCTTCGGCACGCCCGCGCAGAAGGAGCGCTGGCTCGTACCACTGCTCGAGGGACGGATCCGCTCGGTGTTCTGCATGACCGAGCCCGACGTCGCCTCCTCCGACGCGACCAACGTGGCGACGCGGATCCGCCGCGACGGCGACGAGTACGTCATCGACGGACGCAAGTGGTGGAGCACCGGGGCGATGAACCCCGAGGCCGAGATCTTCATCGTGATGGGCAAGACCGATCCCGACGCCGACCGCCACGTCCAGCAGAGCCAGATCCTGGTCCCGCGGGACACACCCGGCCTGACCGTGGTGCGCCCGCTCAGCGTCTTCGGCTACGACGACCGCGATCACGGCGGACATGCGGAGGTCCGCTTCGACGGGGTGCGGGTGCCGGTGTCCCACCTCATCGGCGGCGAGGGCGACGGCTTCGCGATCGCGCAGTCGCGCCTCGGCCCCGGACGCATCCACCACTGCATGCGCGCCCTCGGATCCGCCGAGCGCGCCCTCGAGCTCATGAGCGCCCGGGCGGCGGAGCGGTCGACGTTCGGCCGGCGGCTGGCCGACCACGGCGTCGTCCGGGAGTGGATCGCGCAGGCCCGGGTGTCGATCGAGGCGAACCGTCTCCTCGTGCTCAAGGCGGCCTGGCTGATGGACACGCAGGGCAACCGCGCCGCGCACTCGGCGATCCAGGCGATCAAGATCGCGGTCCCGCGGGCGGTGGAGGAGATCATGGACCACGCCGTGCAGCTCTTCGGCGCCGCCGGTGTCTCCGGGGACACCCCGCTCGCGGAGATGTTCGCCTCCATCCGCACGATGCGCATCATCGACGGGCCCGACGAGGTGCACCTCTCGGCCCTCGGGAAGGCGGAGGTGCGGGCGCAGACCGGCGCCTGAGCGGGCGGGACGGGCGAAGGGGTCCGCAGGCGAATGCCCGCGGACCCCTTCCGATCCCGCTCTCGGAGGCCTCAGCCGGAGTAGGCGGCGTCCATCTCCTTCAGCACCTGATCGACGCTCGACTGGCCGCCGACGAGCAGCTGCGCCTGCTCCATCAGCACGGTCGCCACCTTCGCGTTGGGCCAGAGCTGATCGTCGAAGGGGTGGATCCGTCCGCTCTCCACGAACGGCATGATCTCCTTCAGCGACGCCGGCGTCTCGAAGGCGTCGGAGTCGATCGCCGGGAGCGCGTTCTGCAGCCTGGCGACCTCGGCCATCACGGCGTCGGAGCCCAGGTACTCCATGAACAGCTTCGCGGCCACGGGGTTCTTCGCCTTGGCGTTGATCGAGTACCCGCCCGATCCCCCGGCGGAGATGTAGGTCTCATCCGGATCGTCCGTCGCCGGGAGCGCGTGGAACGCGAACGTCGTCCCCTTCGGCGCCGCCGCGGCGAGCGCGGCGAACGTGGAGGTCACCGACGAGATCGCCAGCGCGTCTCCCTTGGCGACGAGACCCGTCGCCACCTCGTAGGAGGTGCCGAGCGGCTCGGGCTGCCAGCACCCCGCCTTCTGCATCTCGACCACCTTCTTCCAGACCTCGGTCCAGGCCGAGTCGGCGAAGGTGGCGCTGCCCTCGGCCTGATCGGCGGTGAAGGTCGAGCCCTTGCCGTACACGAGCGTCGCCGAGAGGGGGAAGGCGAACAGCTGGTTGTTCCAGGCGGTCTGCGCACCATAGGCGTAGGCGACCTTGCCCTTGGCCTTCGCGTCGGAGCAGAACTTCAGCACCTCGGTCCAGGTCGTCGGCGCGGTGAGCCCGACCTCGGCGAGAGCGGTCTCGTTGTAGATGCCGCCGATCGCGCCGAGGGACAGCGGCAGCACGTAGCGCTTGCCGTCCATGCTCGTGGTCTGGTCCATCGCCTTCGGGATCCTGGCGCTGAAGCCCAGATCCGACATGTCGGCGAGGAACCCTCCCGGCACGAGGTTCTCCATGGCCGTCGGCGTGCCGTTGCCCGGGTACGTGGTGAAGATGTCCGGTGCGGTGCCGGCCGCGAGCTGGGTGCGCAGCTGGGTGTGCAGAGCCGCGACGTCGACGAACTCGAGCTGCACGTCGATGTCGGGATGCTCCTTCTCGAACGCCTCGACGATCTGCGGGAGCGAGCTCTGGTAGTTGGGGATGCTCGCGATCTTGAGGACGCCCTTGCCTGACGGGTCCCCTCCGGGGCCGGCGTCGCTCGTCCCCGGTGTGCAGGCGGTGAGGGCGAGGGCGGCGGCTGCGATGCCGGCGCCGAGTGCGATGAGGCTTCGTCGCTGTGCCATGTCGGTACTCCTTGTCTGTGTGTCTTGTGACATCGCTCCCCGGCGGGGGCGATGTCGGCGGTGTCGGGTTTTCCAGTGAGGGAGGGGGGTCGGGAGGCGGGTCAGCCCTTGAGGCCGCTGGCGAAGCCCTTGATGACCGACTTCTGCAGCACGAAGAAGGCGATCAGGATCGGGGCGACGCCGATGACGAGGCCGGCGAAGATCATCGGCCAGTTCGTGACGTACTGGTCGACGAACCCCATGATCGCCACGGGCACCGTCTCGTTGGATGTGCCGCTGAGGTAGAGCAACGGGGTGAGCAGGTCGTTCCACACCGTGATCGCGTTGAGGATGATCACGGTGCCGGTGATCGGCCGCAGCAGCGGGAAGACGACGCGCCAGAACGCGTAGTTCACCCCCGCGCCGTCGAGCCAGGCGGCCTCCTCGTAGTCCGGCGGGATCGAACGGAGGAAGCCGGAGTAGAGGAAGATCGAGAAGGGCATCTGCGATCCCACGTAGAAGAGCACGAGGGCCCAGAGATTGCCGAGCAGCCCGATGTCGCGCATTGTGAAGTACAGGGGCACCATCGCGATCTGGAACGGCAGCAGCAGCCCCACCAGGAACACCCAGAACAGCACGCTGGAGAAGCGGGACAGGACCCGCACGATCGCGTAGGCCGCCATCGCCGAGCCGAGGACGAGCAGGGCGACGCTGACCACCGTGATGAACAGCGAGTTCAGCAGCGCGCCCGCCATGCCGGCGCTCGCCCATGCGGCGGAGTAGTTCTCGAACGTCATCTGGGACGAGGGCACCAGCGGCGAGGTCTGGTCGTTCTGCGCGCGCAGCGAGATGTTGATCATGACGTACAGCGGCAGCGCGAACAGCACGCCGACGACGATCATCACGGCCTCGAGCACACCGCTGCGCCAGGTGTAGCGGTTCATCGCTGCTCCCTCTTGATCAGAGCGCGGTACTGGATGAGCGAGATCGCCGTGACGATCACGAGCAGCAGCAGACCGAGCGAGACGGCCTTGCCGAAGTCGCCGTAGGTGAAGGCCTCACGGAACATCAGGGTTGTGAGCGTGTTGCTCAGACCGCCCGGTCCGCCGCCGGTGAGCGACCACACCTGGTCGAACAGCTTCAGCGCGCCGATCATGCTGAGCATCACGTTGATCGTGATCGCCGGCGCGAGCAGCGGGAGGACGACGTGGCGGAACCGGCGCACCGGCCCCGCGCCGTCGACGGCCGCCGCCTCGACCAGCTCCTCCGGCACGGCCTGGAGGCCGGCGAGGAAGATCACCATCGAGTACCCGGCGAACTGCCAGATGAGGATGAAGACGACCGAGCAGATCGCGAGCGTCGGATCGCCGAGCCAGGTCTTCGCGAACGCGCCGAGCCCGACGCCGCGCAGCAGCGCGTTGACCGGACCGTCCGGGGCGAGCATGTACTGCCACAGGTAGCCCACCACGACCGGGGTCATCACCGCCGGCGCGAAGATGAGCACCTTGAGGAAGTTGCGTGTCTTGATCTTGGAGTTCAGGGCGACGGCGAGCGCGAGTCCGAGGATGTTCTGCACCACGGTGAAAGCCACGGCGATCACGACGGTGTTGATCAGCGCCCGCTGCGCCTGCGCGTCGCGCAGCACGGCGCCGATCTTCTCGAAGCCGACGAACCGGAAGTCCGGGCGGAGCCCGTCCCAGTCGGTGAAGGCGTACACCCCGCCCTGGATCGTCGGGGCGAGCACGACGAAGGCGTACACCACGAGCGCCGGCAGCGCATAGAGCAGGAGCGTCCTCGGCAGCAGCCGCCGGCTCCGGCGCCTGCGCGCGGTCTGGATGGTGGTGGTCATCCGCAAACTCCTCGTCGAGTCCTGCCGCGTCCGCGGCTGAGGCAAGTGGTCAAAAGCTGGCGAGCGTCCGGTCAATCCGACGAGGCGAACCGCGCGGTCTCGCCCAGGCCCTCGGGTCCGAGCGCCCGATAGCCCCCGTCGACCATCAGCTCGGTGCCGGTGATGAACGTGGACCCGTCACTGCTGAGGAACAGCACGGCATCGGCCACCTCGGAGGGCTCGCCCAGCCGTTCGAGCATGTGGTAGCGGCCCCAGACGGGCTCCCACTGCGCACGGTCGCCCTGCGCGGCCTTCGCCACCTCCGCCGTCCAGATCCAGCCCGGGCTGACCGCGTTCACCCGGATGCGGCGGGGGGCGAGGTCGAGCGCCTGCCCGCGGGTGAGGGCGAGGATGCCGGCCTTCGTCGCGTTGTACGTCCACCGGTCGCGCTGCGCGACGTGCGCGGAGATGCTGGAGATGTTCACGACGGTGCCGCCGCGGGGCATGCGGTCCGCCACGAAGGCGGTGAGCAGGGCCGATCCCGCCACGTTCACCTCGAGGGCCCGGGACCAGTCGCGGCGGGTGGCGTCGACCCCCGCGGCCACGAAGCTCGCCGCGCAGTTGACGAGGTGGTCGATCCCGCCGACGGCATCGCACTCGGGTCCCAGCACCGCGCGCAGCCCGTCGCTGTCGGAGACGTCGGCGACGATCGGCACGACACGGCGGCCGAGCGGCCCGAGCTCCTCCTGCCGGTGCACCAGGCCCTCTTCCGACAGATCGACGGCGATCACGCGCGCGCCCGCGGCGACGAACGATGCGACGACCGCAGCGCCGATCCCGGATCCCGCCCCCGTGACGACGGCGGTGTGCTCTTCGAAATCCCACTTCATCGCGCCGACCTTCCTCGTCGATTCGGCAACTGTTCATACATGTTGGCTCACGACACGGGGAAAAGGCAAGAAAATCCCAAAGATTCTTGACACTTATCTGAACTGTCAATAACGTGTCCGACACGAGGGCACCACACCGGGGCCGGACGGACGGTCGCCGCCGCACGGCGGGCGACAATCGGTGCATGGTCACTCAACGACGTAACCCCAAGTCAGAGAAAGGCGGGACCGTGGCGAAGACGCGACTGAGCAACGGCATCGTCACCGACTATCTCCGGCGCATCGGCGGCGGAGACATCGAACCGGGCGCATCGCTTCCGCCCGAATCGGTGCTGTGCGAGCGGTACGGCGTCGGGCGCAGCGTCGTGAGGGAGGCGCTCCAGGCCCTCGACGCCAAGGGGTTCATCATCGTGCGGCAGGGCAGCGTCGCCGTCGTCGCGCCGCGCTATCACTGGCACGTCCTCGACCAGGACTTCCTCTCCGTCAACAACCCCGAGGAGTACTACGCGCTCCTCCAGGAGGCCCGCGAGGTGCTGGAGCCGCCCCTCGCCGCTCTCGCCGCCGCACGGGCCACCAACGAGGCGATCGACGAGATGGAGCAGGTGAACCGCGAGCTGGAGCGCGTGCACGGCGACCCCTCGCAGCACGCCGAGCTGGACATCGCCTTCCACGACGCCGTGGCACGGGCGACCGACAACGCGATCCTCGTCTCGATGCACAGCTCGATCACCGGGCTCGGACAGCGCACCCGCGCGGCGTCGTCCGCCATCCCCGGTGCGATCGACCGCGCCGTCCACTGGCACGACGAGATCATCGGCGCGCTGCGCGACCGCGACGGCATCGGCGCCTCCGCCGCCATGCACCTGCATCTGCGGCAGGTGCGCGAAGAGCTGACCCGTATCGACGCCCCCGCGGCGGGCGCCGATGCGGAGACCGGAGAGACGACATGACCCACTACTCCGTCACGACCCTGGACGTCGGCCGGAGCATCATCCCCGGCCCGGAGCTGTACTGGATGAACGACTTCGAGCAGTGGCACCCGCTCGCCTTCCAGTCCGTCCTCCTCCGCGGCGACGGCGTCACGGCCCTGGTCAACACCGGCCCCGCCGCCGACCTCGAGCCGATGAACGCGGGCTGGGCCTCCTTCCTGGGCGAGAAGGCCCGGATGGAGCGCGAGGAGGGCCACTTCATCCTCGACCAGCTGGCCGCGCACGACGTCCGCCCCGAAGACGTGACGCACGTGATCCTCACGCCGCTGCAGCTGTACACGGTGAGCAACGTCCTCGCCTTCCCGAACGCAGAGATCTGCCTCGCCGAACGCGGCTGGGTGCACTTCCACACGACGCACGACCACCCCCACGACAACCGCGCCACGAGCATCCCCGACGAGATCCTCACCGCGCTCGTCACCACGGCGTGGCCCCGCGTGCGGCTGCTGAAGGACGAGGACGAGATCGCCCCCGGACTGCGGACCTGGTGGTCGGGCGGTCACCATCGTGCATCGCTCGTCGTCGAGGCCGACACGGCACGCGGCGTCGTCGCCGTCTCCGACACCTACTTCCACCTGCGGAACGTCACCGAGAACATCCCCCTCGGCATCAGCGAGAACATGTACGAGGTCCTCGCCTGCTACGAGCGGGTCCGGCGCACCGCCGACATCGTGCTCCCCCTCTACGACCCCGCGAACTTCGAGCGCCATCCCGGTGGCCGCGTCGCGTAACGCCGCCCGCCGGTGGACCACCGGCACCTGCTGACAGAAGGATGACGAGCAGATGCATGCACTCGCCTACACCAAGCCCTGGGAGATGTCGATCGTCGACCGCGCCGACCCGGCCCCCGGCCCCGGCGAGGTCGTGATCGACGTCATCGCGACCGGGATCTGCGGATCCGACTCCCACGGCTACAGCGGAGAGAACGGGCGCCGCCGGGGCGGGCAGGTCATGGGGCACGAAGCGGTCGGGCGTGTCCGCGACGGCGCCCTGGTCACCTTCAACCCGCTCGTCTCCTGCGGTGAGTGCGGCTTCTGCCTCGCGGGCCAGACCCAGGCCTGCCCCGATGCGCGCGTGATCGGCGTCGACCCGCTGTTGGACGGGAGCTTCGCTGAGCGGGTGCTCGTGCCGGCGCGCAATGTCGTGCCTCTCCCGGCGGACATGCCCGTGCTGCACGGCGCGCTCATCGAGCCCCTGGCCGTCGGCTACCACGCCGTGATGCAGGGGGCTCCCGAGGCCGACGACATCCTGCTGGTGATCGGCGGGGGCCCCATCGGTCAGGCTGCGGCCCTCGGCGCGCGCCGAGCCGGGCTCTCGCGCATCCTGGTGAGCGAACCGACGGCGCCGCGCCGGGCCCTGCTCGAGCAGCTCGGCTTCTCGACGACAACGCCCGAAGACGCCGGCGACGAGCTGCGGGAGCGGTTCGGGGGCAAGGCCACCCTCGTCGTCGACGCCGTTGGGCTGTCGGCCACCGTCACCGATGCGCTGACGCACTCGGTCACCCGCGCCCGGATCGTGCTCGTCGGCATGGGCGCCCCGGAGATCACCATCCCTCCGTACGGGATCACGGTGGGCGAGCGCAGGATGACCGGCAGCTACTGCTACTCCGAAGAGCACTTCCGCAGCACCGCGGAGTGGGTCGGGGCCGGGCGGCCGGAGCTGGACGCCCTCATCGACCGCACGGTCCCGCTGTCGGACGGTCCGCAGGCGTTCCACGACGTCGCCCGCGGCACCGGAGGATCGAACAAGACGCTCGTCGTCTCGTCCTCGGCGCTGCTGGCCGGGGCGACATGGTGACCGCCCGGCGGCGGACCCGAGCCGCCTGAACCGCACCGCGTGAACCACACCGAGACGAGGACGACGATGTCTGCCGTTGCAGCGAACCGCGTGGAGCTGACCCCCCTGTCGTTCCTCGCCCGCGGCGCCGTGGCGTTCCCCGGACGCGCCGCCGTGCGATCGGGCGACGACGTGCGCGACTACCGCGCCTTCGCCGCGGATGCGCAGTCCCTGGCCAGGGCGCTGTCGGCGAGCGTGCCGTCGGGCCGCGCGGTGACCACGCTATCGCCGAACAGCGCGGAGCTGCTGATCGCCCACTTCGGCGTCCCTCTCGCCGGGAACCCGCTCGTGACGGTCAACACCCGTCTCGCCGCCGCCGAGATCGCCTACATCCTCGACCACTGCGACGCACCGCTGCTGCTCGCCGATGCGAGCCTGCTCCCCCTCGCCGAGTCGGCCGTCGCCCTCGCCACACACGAGGTGCGGATCGTGGCCTGGGGGGACCCGGTGCCCCCGGGACGCATCTCGTTCGACGACTTCCTCACCGCGGGGGCAGGCCGGCCCGACCTGCCCTGGACGATCGACGACGAACAGGCCGTGATCGCCATCAACTACACCTCGGGCACGACGGGGCGCCCGAAAGGCGTCGAGTACACGCATCGAGGCGCCTATCTCAACGCACTCGGCTTCCTGCACCACGGCGGCTTCGACGGACGCACCCGCTACCTGTGGACCCTGCCGATGTTCCACTGCAACGGCTGGTGCGCGCCCTGGGCCGTCACCGCCGGCGGCGGCCTCCACCTCGTCATCCCCGCCGTCCGGGAGGCGGACATCCGGCGCGGCATCGCCGAGCTCGGGGCGACGCATCTCTGCGGCGCGCCCACCGTGCTCGACATGGTGGTCGCCGCGCACCCGGAGCCCTTCGCGCAGCCGATCACGATGATCGTCGGCGGCGCACCGCCCTCCCCCGCCCTGCTCGCGCGCATCGAGGCGCTCGGCGCATCCGTCACCCACGTCTACGGGATGACCGAGGTCTACGGCCCGTTCACCATCTGCGAGTACCAGCCGGAATGGGACGCCCTCCCCGCGCCGGAGCGCGCGGCGCGGATGTCCCGTCAGGGCGTGCCGATGCTGCAGTCGGGGCGCGTGCGGGTCGTGGACGGCGCGGGCTCCGACGTCCCCGCCGACGGGACGACGATCGGCGAGATCCTGATGCAGGGGAACAACCTGATGCGCGGCTACCATCGCGATCCCGACGCGACCGCAGCGGCCCTCGCCGACGGCTGGCTCCGCTCCGGCGACCTGGGCGTCGTCCACCCCGACGGCTATCTGGAGGTGAAGGACCGCGCCAAGGACATCATCATCTCGGGAGGAGAGAACATCTCCTCCATCGAGGTGGAGAACGCGCTGCTCTCGCATCCGGCGGTGTCGGACGCGGCCGTCGTCGGCGTCCCGGACGCACGCTGGGGCGAACGCCCGTGCGCCTACGTGGTCGCCGCTCCCGGTTGCACGCCCGACGAGCTCCGGGCCCACCTGGCCGCGCGGCTGGCCCGGTACAAGATCCCCGACGCCCTCCACTTCGTCGACGCGCTCCCCCGCACGTCGACCGGCAAGGTGCTCAAGCGCGAGCTCCGACAGCAGGCGGAGAACGCCGCGCGCCTGTAGGCCGAACTCAAGCCACCGACGTCGGCGGACGTCATCCGTCTAGTTGAAGTCGCCGCCACCGCCACCGAAGTCGCCGGGGGCCATGTCCGCGAAGCGGGAGTAGTGCCCCTGGAAGGCGACGTTGATCGTCGCCGTCGGGCCGTTGCGGTGCTTGGCCACGATGAGGTCGGCCTCGCCGGGCCGCACGTCCTTGTCGTAGACCGAGTCGCGGTGCAGCAGGATCACCATGTCGGCGTCCTGCTCGATCGAGCCCGACTCTCGCAGGTCGCTGATCGCGGGCTTCTTGTCCTGGCGCTGCTCCGGTCCTCGGTTCAGCTGCGAGAGGGCGATCACGGGGACCTGCAGCTCCTTGGCCAGCAGCTTCAGCGCACGGGAGAACTCCGAGACCTCCTGCTGACGCGACTCGACGCGCTTGCCGCTCGTCATCAGCTGAAGGTAGTCGATGATCACCATCTTCAGCCCCGCCCGCTGCTTGAGCCGTCGGCACTTGGCGCGGATCTCGACCAGGGTCATGTTCGGGCTGTCGTCGATGTAGAGGGGGGCGTCGTTGATGCGCCCACGGGTCGCAGCGACCGTGGTCCAGTCCCGAGGATCGAGCGTTCCCTTGCGCATGTTCTGCAGCGGGATCGCCCCCTCGGCGCTGAGCAGTCGCATCGCGATCTCGCTCTTTCCCATCTCGAGCGAGAAGAAGATCGACGGATGGTTGTGGCCGATCGACGCGGCGCGGGCGAAGTCGAGCGCGAGCGTCGACTTTCCCATGGCGGGACGCGCGGCGACGACGATCATCTGCCCGCCGTGCAGACCGTTGGTGAGGTCGTCGAGCTCCTTGAACCCGGTCGGGATGCCGGTCATCGTGCCGTCCCGGCCGCTCGCCGCCTCGATCTCCTCGACCGCCGCGTCGACGGCCACCGTCAGCGGCACGTAGTCCTCCGCGGTCTCCGTGCCCGTGACCGAGTAGATCTCGGCCTGGGCGTTGTTCACGAGGTCGGTCGCGTCGCCCTGCCCCTCGTAGCCGAGCTGCACGATGCGGGTCCCGGCGTCGACGAGGCGGCGGAGGATCGCGCGCTCGGACACGATGCCCGCGTAGTAGCCGGCGTTCGCCGCGGTGGGGACGATCGACGTGAGGGTGTGCAGGTAGTCGGCGCCGCCCGCCCGACCGAGCTCGCCGGTCTTGATGAGCTCGTCGGTGACCGCCACGACGTCGGTGGGCTCGCCGTGCGAGTAGAGCGAGAGGATCGCCTCGAAGATCAGCTCGTGTTTCGGGATGTAGAAGTCGGCGCCCTTGAGCGTCTCGATGACATCGGCGACAGCGTCCTTCGAGAGCAGCATTCCGCCGAGGGCGCTCTGCTCGGCGAGGAGGTCGTGAGGAGGGGTGCGCTCGGGGCGGTTCGGGCCGCCGAGGCGGTCGTCCGTGATGTCGGCGATCGACACAGTTCTCCCTCCGCTTCCCGGCTGCATCCGCCATCGGGCCCCGGCCGGGACGACCCGGGGCGGACGAGGAACGGACGCCGTTCTGGCCGCTGCTCAGAGCGAACCACGAACCCCTGACATCCGGTTGCTCGACCACGCTAGAAGCCGCCGGAGACGCCCGCAACACGGCCTGTGGATAACTGTGTGGAAAGGATGCGGAGAACGCGGGAGTGTCTGTGAAGAACGCCTGTGGACAACTCCGTGGAGAGTGGCGGGTTGAAGGTTTCTATTTCTGCGTGAACAGGTGTTTTCGTCCTCCCCAGCCTGTGGACGGAAATCGACCTCAATCGGTGATTGAAGGTTTGCTCTTGTCCACACCCTGTGTGTACAACACTGCGTAATCCGACACGCCGGGGATGGGCCGGGAGAGCCGCGGAAATCCGGGTGGCGGCCTCTCGACGCGGCCAGGACGGTGGCGTACGCTGTCGAAGAAGTGAAGTACGGTTGAACGTCCTTCCAACACGCACGACACCCCCCCCCATCCGATCGGAGAACAGCCGAGCGTGACCGCCGCAACTGCCCGGCGCCGCATCCCCGCGGTCGCCCTGTGGGGCGCCCTGGGCGTGCTCGCCTGGGCGCTGTTGGCGGTGTTCCTCGGCGGCTCGAACGCTCACGCCGCCGAGAGCGGCGAGGCGCACGCCCGGTCGACGGCGGTCGCGCAGGGAGGGCACGCCGGCCCGGGGACCCCCGGGAACGGCCGCGGCTCCTCTCAGGGCGACCAGGACCATCGGGCCTCCGGCGATCGCCCCTCCTCCGCCCCGTGGACGAAGCCTCCGGTCACGAAGCCTCCCCTGGCGAAGCCCGGCACCCCGAATCCGGGCGCGCAGAAGAATCCGGGCGTGCAGAAGCCGAAGCCGCAGAAGCCCGCCCCCCAGCCTCCGCAGCCGCATCGCCCTGTCGTTCCCGACGTGCAGGACATGCTGCACAAGGTCAAGGAAGCCGCCTCCGACACCGCGAGGAAGGCGGCAGACGCCGTGCGCGGTCACGATGACGAGCGGGGCCTCGGCGCCCGCCCGGGAGCCTGGATCCTCCGCCCCGGCGACCGCTCCGGCGCACGCACCGATCATGGGCAGGACGACCACCGCGGACCTCGTGTCTGGATCGGCGAGAGCCCCCGGTTCGGCGACCAGCAGGCCCAGGACGACCGTGCGCGCACCGTGGGTCACTCGGAGCGCGCCTCAGTGGGACGCGGGGCTCCTGCGGCCTCCTGGACCGCGCCGGCCGCACGCGCCGCGCTGCCCGCCCCGGCGGTCGTCACGCCGACCCCTCCCCACGCCGACCCGCCGCCGGCTCCCGAGCCCGATGCGTCGGGCTTCTCCCCGATGACCCCCAAGCCCGCCACTCCGACCACCTCGGCGAGCGGCGGCATCGCCCTCTCCGCGCTGGCGACGGTCGGCGAGATCGATCCGCTCGACGCGCCCGGCTCCACCTGGGGCCCGCCCGCGGCCATCGGCATCTCACCGCCCGCGGCCCCCGTCGCCACCGCCGACGTCTCACCCGACTGACCCGGCGCTGCTCGATCGAGCAGCCTTCCGTCGTGCCGTCGGCGCCCTTCTGCGCGCCCGCGGCATCCGGGGCACCGCCGCGCTCTGCGCGGCCCGTCCCGGTGCGGAGGTCCGAGATCGGCCAGGGGCAACTCCCCTCCGCTCCTCGCCGACCCCCTCCGCAGATCGGGCGTCGCGGCACCTCCCCCGCTGCGGCGTCCTGCGATCCCGGAACGTCACTCCCCATCTCGTTCCGGGATCCGGGGCGGATGCCTCCCTCTCCCACGGCGAGGCATCCGCCCTCTCCCTACATCGAGCGTGCGGTCGTTCCGACGCCGTGCACGTCCCCCAACCGTGCCCGCAGCACGCCTCGCGCCCGGTGATAGCGGCTCCGGACCGTCCCTTCCTTCATCCCCAGGACCCGGCTCACTTCGACGAGAGTGAGACCCTCCCAGTGGACGAGTCCGATGATGTCGCGGTCGACGGCGCCGAGGCGTGCGAGTGCATCGTGGAGGTCGGCGTGCTCGGCCGGATCCGCGCGCGCGGGATGGGGCAGCACCGCGAGGGCCTCTCGGAGCCGCGCGGCGACGGCCCGCTGCCGACGTGCACGCCGGTAGTGGTGCAGCAGCACCCGGCGGGCCACTCCGAAGAGCCAGGGCCTCGCCTCCGTGGCGTCCTCCGGCAACGAGGCGGCCCGTCGCCAGACGATGAGGAAGACCTCGGACAGCAGATCCGCGGCGTCCTCAGGCTGGTCCACGCGCCGGACGAGGTACGCGAGAAGGTCGGACGCGTTCGCCTCGACCGCGGAGGTGACGCGCGCCGCGAGGGCGTCGTTCCTCGGCATCATGGCGTCGGAGGTACGCAGGTCATCCCCCACGCCTCCACTGCTCGTTCGCCGCTTCCGGCCTCACTGAGCCATCCGATGCCGGGGAACGTCTGCTCGGCGAAGGTCCTGAGCACCGGCCCGACGCCACGGGACACCCTGCTCTCCCCGTCCGCATCGTCACCGGCCTCCGGCTCGCCCTCGCCGTAGAGGCGCTGCCCCAGACCCGACCAGTCATGCGTGGTGATAGCCGCGTCCAGCACGCTCCGGTCCCCGCGCTCGACCTGGCGCAGCTCGATCCACACTCGGCATGTCTCCGTGTGCCCCGAATCGGTCGTCCAGGACACCGGGATCGGCTCCTCGTTGCGTACGTCCTCGAGCGGTGCGCTCACCCCCGACCAGTGGGACATCGCGATCGTCGCCGTTCCCGCGCCCGCGGTGAGCACCACGCCGCCGACGAGCATCGCCGGCAGCACCCATCGCGCTCGCGGAGGCCTCCCCCTCCGCACCCGGGCAGGCACGGAGGAGGAGGCCAGCCGTCGCGCCTCCGTCTCCACAGCGGGCGGCAGCGGGCGCGCATAGCTCGCAAGCACATCGTCCAGGTCTGATCCGGTCATCTCTCCTCCAAGGGGTTCACCCCTACATTCCCGCGAACGGGCCGAACGTTGCACTCGACGGAGAACCCGGCCGGGTCGAGGAGGAAGCAGGGTGGTCAGTTTCGGCAGGTTTTGGCACGAAAACCTGCCGAAACTGACCACGCAACCGGGGAAGCCGGACATAGCAGAAACGCCCCCGGCGTCCGAAGACGGCGGGGGCGCTCTGGAACGCGACTACTTCGCGGCGACGACCTGGAGGGTGATCACGGCGGTCACGTCGTCGTGCAGACGAACGGTGGCCTCGTGCTCGCCGACCTGCTTCACCGGAGCGGTGATGTGCACCTTGCGCTTGTCGATGGCGCCCAGGCCCGCGGCCTCGACCGCATCGGCCACGTCGCCCGGCTTCACCGAGCCGAACAGACGCCCCTCGGCACCGGCCTTGACGGACAGACGCACCTTGGCGGCCTCGAGCTTGTCCTTGAGAGCCTTCGCCTCGTCGAGGTCGTGGATCGCGCGAGCCTTGCGAGCCGAGCGGATCTGCTCGACCTGCTTCTCGCCGCCACGGGTCCACGCCACAGCGAAGCCCTGCGGGATGAGGTAGTTGCGGGCGTACCCGTTCTTGACCTCGATGACGTCGCCGGCGCTACCGAGCCCGGCGACCTCGTTCGTGAGAATCAGCTTTGCCATGTCGGTACCCCTTAGCGGCCAGCGCCGGCGTAAGGCAGGAGCGCCATTTCGCGCGCGTTCTTGATCGCCTTGGCGATCAGACGCTGCTCCTGCACCGAGACACCGGTGATACGACGGGCGCGGATCTTGCCGCGCTCCGAGATGAACTTGCGAAGCGTTGCGACGTCCTTGTAGTCAATGACGCCCACGCGGATGGACTTCGCGGGAGCGGCGTTCTTCGCGCCCTTCCGCGGCTTGCGGCGGTCGCCGCTCGACTTTCCAGCCATGAGTTTTCCTTACGAGATGAAGATGTTTTTCCCGGATGCTGAGCGCGTTTCTCGGGCCTGCCGGCCCCGCTCAACGACCGGAGATCAGAACGGGGTGTCGTCGCCGAAGCTGCCCGGAGTGCTCCAGGCGTCGGCGCTCGAGGAGCCGGGGGTCGACCACGGCTCTTCCGAGACCTGCTGCTGCGGACGCGACTGTCCACCGCCGCCGCCGTTCGAGGCAGCGCGCGTGACCTGAGCCGTCGCGTAACGCAGCGACGGGCCGATCTCGTCGACCTCCAGCTCGATCGAGACGCGGTTGTTGCCGTCCCGATCCTGGTAGGAGCGCTGCTTCAGGCGACCGGATGCGATCACGCGCATGCCCTTGGTCAGCGAGCCCGCCACGTGCTCGGCGAACTCGCGCCAGACCGAGGCGCGGAGGAACAGCGCTTCGCCGTCCTTCCACTCGTTCGCCTGACGGTCGAAGGTGCGCGGGGTCGAAGCGATGGTGAAGTTCGCCACCGGCAGGCCGTTCTGCGTGTAGCGCAGCTCGGGGTCTGCGGTGAGGTTGCCCACCACGGTGATGACGGTTTCGCCGGCCATGGTGATTACGCCTTTGCCGTCTTGGGCTTGCGGGCGGCCTTGGCCTCGGCGCGCTTCGCCTCGGCGGCGACCATCGCCTGAGCCTCCTCGGCGCGCAGCACCTTGGTGCGGAACACGAGCTCGCTCAGCTTCAGCTGGCGGTCGAGCTCCTGCGTGGCCTCGCTCGTCGCGGTGAAGTTGACGACGGCGTAGATGCCCTCGTTCTTCTTGTTGATCTCGTAGGCGAAACGGCGCTTGCCCCAGATGTCGACGTTGTCGATCGAGCCACCATCGTTGGTGATGACCTTCAGGAACTTGTCGAGGTTGGGGGCAACCTGGCGCTCGTCCAGCTCAGGGGTCAGAATGACCATGAGCTCGTACTGGTGCGTCACTTACCCACCTCCTTCGGACTAGAACGGCTCCCGGGACTTTCCCGGAAGCAGGAGGGTGTGTTGCACGTGCCGGACCTCGTCGCGATGCGCATCGAGCGCACGCCGGAGGACAGACAACTGCAACAGTCTAACGGAGATCTCCGCCGGTCTCGACCGCCGCCTCTCAGCCCCGCTCGACGATCGCGGCGCCGCGGCGGATGACGGCCCCTCGTCCGTCCCTCTCGACGTGGTTGAAGACCACGGCGCCGCCGTCCGGCGTGAACGAGGGGTGCGGGTGATAGGGGTGCGAGATGAACCCCGTCTCGGCGATCGTGCGCCGCTCGCCGCTCGCCGCGTCGATGAGCTGGATGGAGCTCGCGGTTCCGGCGTCGGCCCATCCGCGCCCGGGGAGGTCGGCCGGGCCGGTGGTGTCGACGACGATCGTGCGACCGTCTCGGGTGATCCCGCAGTGCCAGTCGCGCTCCCCCGCCGAGACGAGCCGCGGAGCTCGGCCGTCGACGAACACCTCGTAGATGCCGCGGGGCCCGGCCTCGCTCTCGCCGTAGGCGACGACCACGGCCCCGGTGTCGTGGAACATCCAGCGCTCGTGCCCGAGCGCCACGGCTGCTGGCGGCTGCGCCGAGAGGGCGCGCTGGTCGACGACGCGGCGCCCGTCCGGCGCATCCTCCCGATTCCAGGCCCAGAGGCGGTCGTCGACCTGCGTGGCCGCGCCCTCATGCGAATAGCCGATCCATGACTCGTCCGCGGGCACGAGGTGGAAGTGGTTGGCGAACCACGGATGCCGCACGATCTCGGTGGTCGCGCCGGTGCGCACGTCCACGGTCAGGGCCCGGTGCACCCCGTCGCGCATCTCGCTGACGAGCGCGGTGCGGCCGTCGGCCGACACGCTCGTCAGCCCGTCGAGGGCCCATCCGTCTGCGGGCCGGTGCGCGATGCGTGGCGTGCGGTCGCCCGCCAGCTCGACGACGAACAGCGCGTCGTCACGCGCACACACGAGGGTCTGGGCGTCGAGGGCGACGTCGAACCAGGGCACCGACCGCGCGAGCTCGCTCTCCGACCACGGCGGCAGGTCGGACTCGGCGGCGATCGCCTCCGCCGACAGCAGCACCTCCGGCTCGCCGGAGCCGTCGAGGCGCACCCCGACAATCTCGTCGGCGCCCGCCGCCATGCCGAGCGCGATCCTGGCGCCGCCGTCGTAGTATCCGTTGCTGTGCGGGTAGGTGGCGTAGCTGTCGTCGAGCAGGATCCGGGGCGAGTGGTCCTCGATCATGTGCGTCCTCTCTCGGGTGCGGTTCCTCGGGTGACGGCGCCGGCGGGCACGTCCCGCGAGACGAAGGCCTGCGCGCCGACGGTCGCGCCGTCGCCGATCCGCACGTCCCCGGCGACGACGCAGTGCGGGAAGAGCCGCACGTCGTCGCCGATGGTCGGATAGCGTCCGGCCTGGTTCGCGCCGATCGTGACGCCCTGGTAGATCGCGACCCGTTCGCCGATCACGGCGCCGATGCCGATCGTGATGCCGTGCGGATGCGGGAGGTGCAGTGCGCCGAGGAAGACGGCCCCGGGCGAGACGTCGCAGCCGTGACCGCTGAGGAGCCGATTTCGGGCGAAGCGCCCCAGGCGCCCACCCCCGGCGGCGAGCCGGAACAGCCAGCCGGCGCGGAGCGAGGGCTGCGACAGCGCGAACGGCAGGCGCGGACGGGGGCCGCCTGACTGCCCGGCGAGCTCCTGCAGCAGCCGGGCGTCGGCGTCGAGGCCACGGCGAGCGCGGCTCAGCCGCGCACGGACACTGCCGGGATGCATGCCGTCTCCTTCGCACCGACGCGCAGGCCGCGCGGGTGCGATCACACTAACTCAAATCAATGGACTTTGTCGATGGGTTCACCTCGATCCGCCGGCGACGACTAATTCCAAACGATTGAAATACGGCGATGATTGCCCTACAGTGGAGCGCACCCGTGAGCTGTTCGCAGAGAGGCGATGACGTGACCCCGACAGCCGTCACCGGTGCCGCTGCATCCGGCCGACTGGCGCTGACGTTCGACGACCGGCATCTCGGCAGCTGGATCGCCGCGCGCCCGCTGCTCGACGCCGTCGGCGCCCGTGCGACCTTCTTCCTGGTCGAGGCGGATCTGCTGGAGGACGAGGAGCAGCGGGCGGTGCGGACGCTCCTCGCCGACGGCCACCGCATCGGCAGCCACGGCGCGCGGCACCGCAACGCCGACGAGGCGATCGCCCGCTCCGGCGCCGAGGACTACCTCGCGCAGGAGATCGCCCCGAGCGTCGCGGCCCTCACCGCCCTCGGCGCCTCCGCCCGGACCTTCGCCTACCCCAACTCCCGCCGCGACGACGCGAGCGACGACGCGCTGCTCGGGGTCTTCGACCGTCTGCGAGGCGGCGGCCCCCGCGGCCTCGACCCCGTGGAGGCCGGTCACGCCGTGCTGCCCTCCGGCTCCGCGGAACGGGTGCACCCCTCGCGCGGCATCGACACCGGATGCGGCCCCCGGGCCCACCCCGCCGATTCCGCCGTGCTGAGCGCCCTGCTCCGCACGCTCGCGGAGGACGGCGGGTCGCTCGTGCTCTACGCGCACGACGTCGCCCCGGCCTCCGACGCCAATCACATCCATCCCGACCGCCTGCGCCAGGTGCTCGCCGAAGCCGCCGGACTCGGCCTCGACCTCGTCGGGATGGACGACCTCGCCGCCTGAGCCGTCGGCTCAGCGCCCCCGACCATCACGTGAAACCGGAAGCCATGAACCAGGACATCCTCACCGCAGACCCCCTCGCCCTCGACGCAGCGCGCCGCGGCGGCGACGCCGAGTACGACGCCGAGCGCGACCTCCTCGCGAACAGCAGTCCGCCGAACCCGATCCACACCCGGGTCACGGGCCGCGCGCACCCGATCCGCGACAGCCTCGCCTACGCACTGCTGCTGTGGGAGCTCGACGCCGCGGGCGACACCGAGGTCGACGGAGAGCCCCGCGCAGCGCGCGCCGCCCGCGTGCTCGACGCCGTGCTCGCCCTGCAGGACGCCGACGAGGACAGCGACACCTACGGGCTCTGGGCCTACTACGCCGAGGAGCCGCTCAGCCAGATGTCGCCGCCCGACTGGAACTGGGCCGACTTCCTCGGAGAGTTCCTCTGCCTGCTGCTGTTCCGCCACGGCGAGCGGCTCGAGCCCGCTCTTCGCGAGCGCGCCGGCACCGCCGTACGCCGCGCTGCGGCATCCATCATCCGCCGGGACGTCGACCTCGATTACACGAACATCGCGGTCAAGGGCGCCTTCGTCACCCTCGCGGCCGGGCAGCTGCTCGACGACGAGGATCTCGAGGAGTACGGCCGCACCCGGCTCCGCCGGCTGCACGCGCTGCTGACGCGCAGCCGCAGCTTCGCCGAGTTCAACTCCCCCAGCTACTGGGCCGTCGTGATGCAGGCGTTCACCGGCATCCGCCAGTACATCCACGACGACGACGCGGTCGCGCAGGCCGGCGACATCGAGCGCATCGCCTGGGAGCACTTCCTCGCCCGCTGGCACCCCGCCACCGGGCAGCTGACCGGGCCGATGGCCCGCTGCTACTCGACCGATCTCCGTCGCAAGCCCTCCGCCCTCCTCATCGTGCAGCGCGTCGCCGGCGACACCTGGCCGATCTTCGACGCGGACACCCGTCCCGCCGACGTGCACAGCGTGCACGACGCGGTGCTCGACCTGCGCATCCCCGACGACCTGCGCCCGCTGCTCGACCGCCCGGCCGCGGAGCCGACGGTGCGCGAGGTGTTCACCGACACGCACTACATCCCCGGTCAGGTCGCAGGCGTCTCCGCCGCGGCCGCCGAAGGTCATGAGACCGTGATCCTGCCCACGGTCGGCACCAGCTGGCACGAGGGAGCGGCCACTCTCGGCAGCGTCAACTTCGGTGACACCTGGCTGCAGCGCCGCCCGCTGCTCGGCTACTGGGCCGAGCCGGGCGACGACCCCGCCGACCCCGACACGGTCGCCCGCTTCGTCAGCGTCGAGGTCCTCCGGGACGGGCACGGCTTCGCCGGCGGATCCTTCCGCGCGGAGCAGGACGGCAGCGACGTGCTGTGGTCGATCGCCCTCGCCACCCCTTCCGGCGATGCGCACATCCACCTCGACGCCATCCAGCCGGGCGAGGCCGTCGCGACCTCCTCGCTCCTGGTGCGCTTCTCGGTACGGGGCCTCGACGACGCCGAGGTGCGCGCCGACGGCACGCCTCTGGACGGCGAGCGCCGCGGCGTCCGGCGCGTCGACGTGCGCACCCGCACCGCGACCGTCGAGTGGATCCTCGCCGACGCCCTGTTCGACGGCGCCGAGCGCACCGCGCGCGTGACGCCGGTCGACGGCGGCATCGACATCGACGTGGCATGGCTCGAGGCCGGGACCCCGCAGGAGCTGGTCGTGTCGGCGCTGTCCGAGACCTTCGCCACCGGCATGCTGCGGCTCCGCAACGGAGAGCTCGCCCCCGCCGACGTGACGGCGGAGCGCGGCGACGGCTCCCTGCGCCTCCGCCGGGTCCTCCCGGATCGGGAGGCGCTCGCGCTCACGGCCCCGACCCGCCCCGGCTCGCGCCTCGACCATGCGCGCATCGTCGCCGCATCCCTCTCCGCCTGACCCGCACCACGACCTTCCCGACTCCGAACCGACCACTTCCGAGGACACAGACATGGCACAGTTCGACCTCCCCCTCGACCAGCTCGAGACCTACCTCCCCGAGCGCGAGGAGCCCGCCGACTTCGACGGCTTCTGGGCGGAGACCCTGCGGATCTCGCGCGGGCACGGTCCCGCCGAGTTCACCCGCATCGCGTCGCCGCTGCGCAGCATCATCGTCGAGGACGTCACGTTCCCCGGCTTCGCAGGGCAGCCGGTCAAGGCCTGGATGCTGCGCCCGGCCGATGGCGAGGTGCGCGGCACGGTGGTGCAGTACATCGGCTACGGCGGCGGGCGGGGCGTGCCGGAGCAGTGGACGCTGCTCGCGAGCTCCGGCTACGCGCAGTTCGTGATGGACAGCCGCGGCCAGGGCTCCGGCGGCACCGCCGGGGACACCGCCGACCCGAACGGCCGCGGACCCCACGTGCCCGGCCAGATGAGCGCCGGCATCGAGGACGAGCACGACTACTACTACCGTCGGCTCTTCGCCGACGCGGTCTGCGCGGTGGACGCCGTCCGCAGCCACCCGTCGGTCGACCCCGAGCGGGTGGTCGTCGCCGGCGGCAGCCAGGGCGGCGGCATCGCCCATGCCGCGGCCGGCCTCTGCGAGGGACTCGCCGGCGCGATGATCGACGTGCCCTTCCTCAGCCACTTCCGCCGCGCGCTGCGCATCACCGACTCGACGCCCTACAGCGAGCTCACCCGCTATATGCAGATGCGCCGGGGCGACGAGGAGAGCGTCTTCCGCGTGCTGTCGTACTTCGACGGCGTCAACTTCGCCGCCCGCGCCACGGCCAGGGCCCTGTACTCCGTCGCACTGTGCGACATGGTCTGCCCGCCGTCGACGGTCTACGCGTCGTTCAACACGTATGCCGGCGAGGACAAGGAGATGGTCGTCTACCCCTACAACGGGCACGAGGGCGGCCAGTGGGATCAGACCGCGCGCCACCTCGCGTTCCTCGACGACGTCTTCGCGTGACCGCCGCCGTGACGCTCGACTGGGCCCCCGGCCGCCTCTCCCTCGCCTTCTCCGGGACGTCCGCGGATGCCGACGAGCCGGTGCACCTCGACGTGCTGTCCCTCGACGGCGGCGCATCCGCCGTGCGGTCCCACGCGATCGTCGACGTCTTCACCGCGACAGAGCAGCGGCAGCGCACCAGCCAGGTCTTCGTGCGCTCCGCCGTCGGCGAGCGGCTGCGATACGTCGGCCACGACGCCGATGAGCGCACGCTGCGCATCCGCCAGCGCGACGAGGAGAGCGGGCTCGAGGTGACGAGCACGCTGCGGATGCCCGAGGGATCGTCGGGCCTGCAGTGGCGCCACGCGGTGCGCAACACCGGCTCCCGGCCGGTGACCCTCACCGCGGTGAGCTCGATCGTGCTGGAGCTGGCCGACCGTGAGGACGGGGACCTGTTCTGGGCCGAGAGCGAGTGGCTCGCCGAGAGCCGCTGGCACCGTCAGTCCCTGTCCGAGGCGCTCCCCGAGCTCGGGCTCGTCGCGCACGGGCAGGACGGCCGCGGGCGCTTCGCGCGTGCGAGCCACGGCGCCTGGTCGAGCGGCGAGCACCTGCCCCTGGGGCTGATCGTGCACGACGAGGGCCCGTCGATCGCCTGGCAGCTGGAGACGAGTGCCGGATGGAGTTGGGAGCTCGGGCAGACGCAGACGTCGGCGGTGCTCAGCGCCTCCGGCCCCGGCGATCTCGAGCACCAGTTCGCCGTGCGGCTCGACGCGGGCGAGGAGTTCGTCTCGGAGCCGGCGGGCCTGGTGGTCGCGAACGGCGGCCGCGACGAGGTGTTCGCCGAGCTGACCGCCTATCGCCGCGCGCTGCGCGTGCGCCGCCCCGTCGACGCCGCGCTGCCGGTGATCTACAACGACTACATGAACACCCTCGACGGTCAGCCGTCGACCGAGGCGCTGCTGCCCCTCATCGAGCAGGCCGCGTCCTCGGGCGCGGAGTACTTTTGCATCGACGCCGGATGGTTCACCGATGAGAAGGCCTACTGGCCGGCGATCGGCGTCTGGCGCGAAGCACCGAGCCGTTTCACCGGAGGCCTCGCCCACGTGATCGGCGTCATCCGCGAGCGGGGGATGCGTCCGGGCCTGTGGCTCGAGCCGGAGATCGTCGGCATCTCGTCGCCGGCCGCCGTCGAGCTCCCCGAGGCGGCGTTCTTCCACCGCTTCGGCGAGCGCGTGCTCGAGTCGGAGCGGTACCACCTCGACCTCCGGCATCCGGCCGCCCGTGCGCACCTCGATGACGCCGTCGACCGCCTGGTCGAGGAGTTCGGGATCGAGTACTTCAAGCTCGACTACAACATCAATCCGGGCCCGGGGACGGACGACGGCGTCGCGGGAGCGGGCGCCGGGCTGCTCGGTCACACCCGCGCGCTGCGGGAGTGGCTGCTCGACGCCCAGGCGCGGCACCCGGAGGTGCTGTTCGAGAACTGCGCGTCCGGTGCGATGCGGATGGACTACGCGCTGCTCTCCGTCGCGCACATCCAGTCGACGAGCGACCAGCAGGACTTCCGCCTGTATGCGCCGATCGCCGCGGCCGCCCCGGCCGGCGTACTGCCGGAACAGGCGGGCAACTGGGCGTATCCGGCCGCAGCGATGACGGATGCCGAGACGGCGTTCGCCATGGTCGGCGGGATCGTCGGGCGCCTCATGCTGTCCGGCTTCCTGCACGAGCTGCGTCCCGCCCAGCGGGCGCTCGTGCACGAGGCGGTCGCCGTGCACCGCGACTGGCGCAAGCGCATCGCGTCGGCGGCCCCCGTGTGGCCCCTCGGGCTGCCCGGATGGGACGACGACGTGATCGCCCTCGGACTGCGCGCGGGCGAGGAGACGCTGCTCGCGGTGTGGTCGCGCGGCGCGGCGCGGAGCGTGGTGCTCCCCGGTCTCGCCCCGGCGTCGGCGCGCACGGCGTTCCCCGCGGGCGCGGCGGACTGGCCGCTCGCGATCGAGGGGGACTCCCTCGTGCTCGAGGTCCCCGCCGGGCCCGCCGCCCGCGTGTTCGCGGTCACCTCCGCGTCCTGACCGGCTGGCCCCCCGGCCCCCGGTCCGGCGCCCAGCCCCCAGCGCGTCTATTCGTCAGAAAGTCCCGTTATCCGGCCTGGATAACGGGACTTTCTGACGAATAGACGGACCGGAGGGACCGGGACCGGAGGGACCGGGACGCGGAGAGCGTGCCCCGGGGGCTCCCGGCCCGGGCTCAGCCCTTGATCGCCCCGGACTGCCCGGCGCTCTTGAGGAACTGCTTCTGGAAGATCAGGAAGAGCACGATCGGCAGCACCACGGAGATGAACATGCCCGCCATGAGGAGACTCATCTCCGCGCTCGCGGTCACCTTGTAGAGACCGACCGACAGCGGCTGCAGATCGGGCTTCGGCAGCACGAGCAGCGGCCAGAGGAACTCCTTCCACGCGCCGATGATCGTGATGAGGGAGGTCACGCCGATGATCGGCTTCGACATCGGGAGCACGATCCGCCAGAACACCTGGAACGGTCCGGCGCCGTCGATCTTCGCCGCCTCGAACACGTCCTTCGGGAGGCTGTCGAAGAACCGCGAGACGAGCAGCACGTTGAACGCGTTCGCCGCACCGGGCAGCCACACCGCCCAGAAGGTGTTGATGAGGTTCCAGTGCAGCAGCGGCATGTCGAGCACGGTGACGTACTGGGCGATCAGCGACACGACGCCCGGGATGAACAGCGTGGCGAGCACCGCGCCGTTGATCACCTTCGCGTACTTCGGCTTGAGGATCGACAGCCCGTACGCGCCGGTCAGCGCCACCAGCATCCCGAAGAACCACACGCCGACCGCGAGGAACACGGTGTTGACGAGGTACCTGCCGATGTCGATCTTGAACCAGGCGTCGACGAGGTTGTGCCACTGGATGCCGCTGGGCCACCACGCGAACGGCTCCCGCAGGATGTCCTGCGTCGTCGACAGCGCGGCCTTCCCCAGCCACAGCAGCGGCCCGGCGGAGATGACCAGCAGCACGATGATGAGCACCGCGTTGAGGATCCAGAGGCTGGTCCGCACGCGCTTGCTGCGCCGGTCGAGCTCCGAGATGTTGGTGCGGTCCTGAGGCTCCGGCGCCTTCTTGCGGCGGCGCGGGGGCTGGGCGATCGTGCCGGACTCGGTGAGCTTGCCGGTCACCAGTGCCTCGGTGGTGGGCGCGACGGGTGCGGTGGTCATGACTTGCTCCAGCTCCGGGTGAGGCGCAGGTAGATCGCCGAGACGATGGTGAGCACGACGGCGAGCAGCAGGCTCAGCGCGGTCGCCTTGCCGTAGTCGCCCTGCATGAAGGCGTAGTTGTAGATCAGCATCAGCACCGTCGTCGTGCGGTTCACCGGCCCGCCACCGGTCATCACGAACGGTTCGGTGAAGACCTGCATCGTGCCGATGACCTGCAGCAGCAGCATGAGCAGCATGATGCTGCGCATCTGCGGGAGCGTGATGTGCCAGAAGCGGCGCACGACCCGGGCGCCGTCCATCTCGGCCGCCTCGTAGAGCTCCGACTGGATGGACATCAGCGCGGCCAGGTAGATGATGGTCGACTGCCCGAACCCGGCCCAGGTGGCCTGGATGACGATCGAGGGCATCGCCATGTTGCCATCCTGCAGCCACGGCAGCGGGCCGATGCCGAACGTGCCGAGGACGGTGTTGAACAGGCCGTTGGACGAGGGGTCGTAGAACTGCTTCCAGAGCAGCACCGACACGACAGGCGGGATGATCACCGGCAGGTAGACCAGCACGCTCGCGACCTGGCGGCTGCGCCGCATCTCGGCCATGAACGTGGCGAAGAGGATCGGCACGGGGAAGCCGATCAGAAGGGCGAGGCCGGCGAACAGCAGCGTGTTCGCCACGGCGGTGCCGAGGAGCGGGTCGGCGAGCACCCGCTCGAAGTTGTTCAGACCGACCCAGCTGGGCTCGGTGACGAGATTCGTCTTCTGCAGCGCGAGCACGAGGCTGCGCAGGATCGGCCACCAGGCGAAGTAGCCGAACGTGAAGAGCAGCGGCACGAAGAACAGGAGCGTCGAGATCCCGCCGCCTCGCACCCAGGTGACGAAGCGCGCACCCAGGGGCTTCGCGCGCCGGCGCTGCGCCGCGGTCGTGACGTCGGCCATAGGTCGGTCCTCTCTGTGGGATGTGGACGGGCGCGGGGACCGGAGTCCCCGCGCCCGTGGCATGTCAGCCGGCGTCGACGACGGCCTGCACCGACTTCTGAGCCTCGCTCAGCAGCTTGTCGATGTCGGCGTTCTTGTCGGTCAGCACGGCCTGGACGATCGGGTCGAGCGCCGCGTACAGCTCCTGCGCCTTGACCGCGGGCTCCGCGTTGACCGTCAGCTTCGACGACAGGTAGTCGGTGTACAGCGAGCGGTCGACGTTGATCGAGTCCTTGATCCAGCCGAGGTAGGTGTCGTACTGCTCCTTGCTCACCAGCGGGATCTCCGGGATGCCGACGGGCGTCTTGTCCTTCGCCGCCGCCGCCGCGAGCGACACCGCGGTGTCCTTGTCGAAGTACTTGTTCAGCCAGTAGAACTCGGTCCACTTCAGAGCGGCGTCGAGCTCCTCCGGGGTCGACTTGGGGTTGTACCACTGGATGGCGCCGCCGCCGAGCGTGCCGAGGCCCTTCGCACCCTGGGGCAGCGGGGCGATGCCGATGTCGTCGCCCTTCATGCCGCGGTTGACCACGACATCGGCGTAGATCGGTCCGTTGATGGTCTGCGCGACGTTGCCGCCGGCGTACTCGTTGCGGATGTCGTCGCCGTTGAGCAGGAAGTTCGCCCCGGCCGCGTTCGCGTCCCAGCGCAGGTCGTGCAGGAACTGCAGCGAGGCCTTCATCGCGTCGGTGTCGACGGTGACCTTGGCCTTGCCGTCCTTCGGCTCCTCCTCCACCAGCGAGCCGTTGGCGTACGACATCGTCGTGAGGAGCCAGCCGCCCTGGTTGTTGGTGGTGGGGATGATGAACCCGGTCTTGCCGGTCTTCTCGGTGATGGTCTTGGCGTTCTTGAGCACGCCTTCCCAGTCGGTCGGAGGCGAGTTCGGGTCGAGGCCCGCCTGGGTGTAGAGGGAGCGGTTGTACATCAGGGACATCTCGTACGCCTGCCGCACGACGCCGTACTTCTTGCCGTCGACGGTGACCGCGCTGTCCAGATCGGGGTTCAGACCCGACAGAACCTTGCTCTTCTTCGCGAGCTCGGTGATGTCCGCCGCCTGGCCGCGCTGGATGAGCGACTGCATGTCGGTGAACGGGATCGCCACGGTGGTGGGTGCCGTGCCGCCGACCAGCAGCGCGTTGAAGCTCTGCGGGTCGTAGCGGGTCTCCTCGCCCTTGACGGTGATGTTCGGGTACTTCTTCTCGAACTCGGCGACGCGCTGCTTGAACACCTTGAGCGAGGCGGCCTGGTCGGCCGTGGGCATCTCACCGACGGTGATGGTCACCTTGGCGTTGGGATCGGGCTCCGCGCCTTTGTCGGATGACGTCGAGCAACCGGCGAGGGCGACGCCGGCGATCGCGGCGACGACGGCGAAGCCGAGGGCGCGCTGGGAACGTACCTGCATTGCTGCTACTCCTTCGTAGTGGGCGGCTGAACGCCCGGGGGTGGTGCATCTCTGGGTAGGTCCGCGACGTGCCAGCCTAGGGCACGGTGCGGTTCTCACTTGTCCTGCGGCACCTCCTTCGAGACGCGCAGGGTGAGGAGCTGGAACGGGCGGAGAGTGATGCGCGTTCCAGACGTGGTGGTCGCCGTTCCGGCCGGCGGATCGATCTCCCGCTCCAGCAGGTCGACGAAGCGGATGCCGGCGATGCCGTCCGCGTCGATCTCGACGTCGGCGGTGGCCCGCGCACCCTCCGACTCGTAGAGCCGGACGATGAGATCGCCGCTGCGGTCCTCTGCGAGCTTGACCGATTCGACGCGCACCGCGGGGTGCGACACCCGCACGAGAGGGGCCACGTCGCGAGCGCCCGCCACCGCGCGGATCGGGAGGTTCATCCGATAGCCCTCGTCGACGGCGTCCCGGATGCCCGCACCGGGCCGGATCGACACCTGCAGGTGCTGGCGTCCGAGGTCGGCCGCGGGGTCGGGGAACACCGGGGCGCGCAGCAGCGACAGCCGGACGGTCGTGGTGGTGCCGCCGTCCTCGCGCGTGGTGCGGCCCACATCGTGGCCGTAGGTCGACTCGTTGGCGATCGCGACGCCGTAGCCGGGCTCGGCGACGTGGATCCAGCGGTGGGCGCTGATCTCGAAGCGCGCGGCGTCCCACGAGGTGTTGACGTGCGTCGGGCGGAACACGTGCCCGAACTGCGTCTCGGCCGCCGAACGGTCGGCGTGCACGTCCAGCGGGAACGCCAGCTTCAGCAGGTGACGCGTCTCGTGCCAGTCGACGTCGAAGTCGAGGTCGAGCGACGCGGACCCTGCACGCAGGCGGATCGTCTCGACCAGCCGGGAGGCGCCGAAGACGCGCTCGACGACCACGGCGGCGCCGTCCCCGTCGACCAGCGGACGCACCGACAGGGCATCGACGAGGTCGTCCCCGACCCGGCGGTAGTGCTCGTCGACATCCCAGGCGTCCCACTTGTTCGGGATGTCACGGAACAGCTGCAGCAGGTTGCCCGCCTGACCCGGCGCGATCGCCTCGCGGCCGCTCGCGCTGTCGATCAGCGAGGTGACCAGACCGCGGGCGTCGACCACCGCGCGCACCAGACCGTTGTCGAGCACGAGATCGGCGCCGGATGCGGTGACGGTCGGCACGGTGTCCGCGTCGGCGGACGGGGAGACACCGAGCGCCGGCACCCCGTCGGCCGCCTGGGGGCGGGCGTTGACGAGCAGCGTGCGGTCGCCCTCGCCGACGAGCGCGGTCAGCGCGCCGGCGATGATGCCCTCCGCGGTCTCCTCTACCTCGGCATACATCCGCTCGACGTCCTCGTACACCCAGGCGATCGAGCAGCCCGGGAGCACGTCGTGGAACTGGTTGAGCAGCACGTCGTGCCAGCTGCGCTCGAGCGCGTCGTAGGGGTACTCGGCCCCTTCGCGCCAGGCAGCGGTGGCCGCCCACAGCTCGGCCTCGCGCATGAGGTGCTCGCTGCGGCGGTTGCCCTGCTTGGTGTGGTGCTGCGAGGTCAGCGATCCGCGATGCAGCTCCAGGTAGAGCTCTCCCGACCAGACCGGCGGGTCGGGATACTCCTGCTCGACGCGCTCGAAGAACGCCTGCGGGGAGTCGATCTCCACCTTGGGCGAGCCCTCCAGGGAGCGCACCCGCGCCGCCGCCGCGATCATCTCGCGGGTGGGCCCGCCGCCGCCGTCGCCCCAGCCGAAGGGGATGAGCGACACGGTCGACTGGCCGGCCTCGCGGAAGCTGCGCTCCGCGTGCGCGAGCTCGGCGCCGGAGAGCTCGGAGATATAGGTGTCCGCCGACGGGAAGTGGGTGAGGACGCGGGTGCCGTCGATGCCTTCCCAGAGGAAGGTGTGGTGCGGCATCTGGTTGGTCTGGTTCCAGGAGATCTTCTGGGTGACGAACCACTTCGATCCGCTGGCGGCGATGATCTGCGGCAGCGCCGCCGAGTACCCGAACGTGTCCGGCACCCACACCTCGAGGGTGTCGACGCCGAACTCCTCGAGGAAGAACCGCTTGCCCGCGACGAACTGCCGGGCCATCGCCTCCCCGCCGGGCATGTTGATGTCGGGCTCGACCCACATGCCGCCGACCGGGATGAACTGCCCGGTGGCGACCTTCTCCTTGATGCGCGTGAACAGCGCGGGGTAGAAGTCCTTCATCCACTTGAGCTGCTGCGCCGAGGAGCAGGCGAACCGGAACTCCGGATGCTCGTCCATCAGGGAGACGACGTTGGAGAAGGTGCGGGCGCACTTGCGGATCGTCTCGCGGAACGGCCAGAGCCACGCGGAGTCGATGTGGGCGTGGCCGATGGCGATGACCTCGTGGCTGGAGGCGTGGGCCGGGCTCGCGAGCACGTCGGTGATCTCCGCGCGGGCCGCGGCCGCGGTGCCGGAGACGTCCCGCGGGTCGGCGACGTCCATCATGCGCTCGAGGGCGCGGAGGATGTGGTGGCGGCGGGGGTTCTCCGGGCTGAGCTCGCGCATCAGGCCGTCGAGGGTCCAGACGTCGCGGGCGAGGGCCCAGACGGTCTCGTCGAGCAGGCCGACGGCGAAGGTGCGCAGCGTGTAGAGGAGGTCGGAGGGCGCGGTCTGCTTCGAGCCGAAGGGCGTCGGCAGGAAGTCGTAGTCCCCGGCCACGTCGGGGTTGGCCGCGGCCTCGACGTACACGTCGATCGGGCTCCCGGCATCACCCTTCCACGGCAGGTAGGCGGCGCGGGGGGACACCGCCTTGAGGATGGTGCCGTCGGGCAGATAGCCGAGCCCCTCGGCCTGGAAGCCCGGGCGGTCGCCGAAGAAGCCGAGGTCGACGACGAGCTCCGTGCGCGTGCCCTGGGGCAGGCGTCCGGACTCGTCGAACCAGGCGGCGGGCACGACCCCGGTGCCGCGGAACCACACCGTCGACCAGGGGGTGCCCCAGCGGTGCGGGACGCCGATCGGCCGGTAGTCGGCGGCGATGGCGTCGGCGGCGGGGATCGGCTCCCCCTCGACCTCCCAGGTCGACACCTCCAGCGGGCTGACCTCGCGGTACAGCGCCGGGGTGAGGAACTCGGCGATGAACCGCTCGAGTCGCGCCTCGGTGATGAGCCTGTTGTCGTGCACTGCCGTCCCTCTTCGATGAAGCTGCCGTCGGGATCCCTCGTCGTCCACGACGTGTCCCGGTTCTTCGGCTTACGCTAATTCAACTTGATTTATTTTGTCAATGTCGAGTTTTCGAGCGACCTGGAAGGAGGTGGGGATCAGGCGCGGCGCGAGGCACCGCCTGGGGGAAAGCGTATACCCGATACGCCCTGCACTCTGCCCGACGTCCTGCACCCCGGAACACGAGTAACCGGATGCAGAACGTCACACCGGATGCAGAACGTCCGACACCGGGCACACCCCACCCCCGCGAACGCTCTGCACCCACCCCGACGTCCTGCACCCCGGAACACGAGTAACCGGATGCAGAACGTCACACCGGATGCAGACCGTCCGGTCAGTCGTGGAACACGCGCACGGCGACGATCATCGCGTGGGCATCGCCGTTGGTCGCGGAGACCACCACGCGCAGCGCATCCGTCTCCACGGGCTGGGCGAGCGGGTGCACGCGGAGCCGGGCGCGATTGCCCTCCGCCCCGGCGACGACGACCCAGGCGCCATCGACCGAGGCCTCCACGCGATAGTCGCGCACGAGCTCGGGCATCACCGCGAACGGGGTGCGGTGATGGTGCAGGTTGACGATGTCCTCGTCGGGGTCGTCGTTGAACACGAGCTCGACGCGCCCGATCCGCTGCGCCTCCGCCCAGCGCAGCTCCACGTGCTCCTCGCCCCCGCGCGCCTCGGAGGCCCAGAGGTTCGGGCCGCCGAACGGGCGGGACGGGCCGCCGATCACCTGCCGGGGGCCGTACGCGGCGGTCGCGGGCTCCGCCTCGAACACCGGCGTCCTCCGTCGCAGCTCCGCCGCCGACCAGGCGTTGGTCTGCGGCTGCCCGAGCGCGATCCGCGGCGTGCGGCTGAGCAGCGCGAGCACGCCGTACGGGGGCCGTCGGTCGGCGATCAGCACCGAGAGCGCCGGGTTGCGGCGCAGCACGACGACGACGTCGCACGGCGCGTCCACGTCCAGTTCGAAGCGCGCCTCGACCGTCGTGCGCCCCGTCCCGGACACCGGGACGACGACCGTCCGCAGCAGGTCCACGGGGATGTGGTTCAGGCCGCTCCTGGTGCTCCACAGCTCGACGACCGCTTCGGTCGGCTCCACGGCCTCGACGCCGATGCGCACCAGGTCGAGGCGCGGGTCGACGGGAAGCACGATCCCGAGGTCGTCGTCCGCGATCGAGAAGGGCTCCCCCTCCCCCGCGACGCCGAGCGCGGAGAGGGACGACGACGCGGAGACCGTCGCGGAGAGCGCGAGGTCGCCGGGGTCGCTCCATGCCGTGCCGGGCATCGAGGCGTCCTGGCGCAGCAGCGCCGACTGCAGCTCCGCGATCCGCTCCGCTCCCACCCGCCGCGGGGTGATGCCGTGCCGTGCGGCGAGCGCCGCCCCGGCGCCGGCGGCCTCGCCGGTGACCGCGCAGGTGGCCATCACGCGCGTGGTGCCGAACGCCACGTGGCTCGCCGAGATGTCACGGCCGGCCATCAGCAGGTTGGAGACGTTCGCCGAGTAGAGCGACCGGAAGGGGATTTCGTAGAGGCCCGGACCGTGCAGGTGCATCGACCCCGCACTGTCGGCGTAGACCCCTCCGGCCGGATGCAGGTCGATCGACCATCCTCCAAACCCGACCGCGTCGTCGAAGTGCACCTGGTCGATGATGTCCTGCTGCGTGAGCACGTGGTCGCCGACGAACCGGCGGTACTCGCGCTTGCCGGGCACCGTGCCGACCCACTCGAGCGTGAGCGTGTCGGCGTCGAACTCCCCGGAGTTCTTGATGTGGTCCCAGATGCCGAAGACCACGCCCCAGAGCTCGTCACGGATCCGCTCGTTGTCGTCCACGGCGTCGAGCTCGCCGCCCCACTCGATCCACCAGTAGTCGCATCCGTTCATCGACGTCGAGATCTGCCGGTGGATCGGGATTCCCGACGCGACGATGTCCTTGGTGATGCCCGGCGGCACGAAGCGCACGGGCTCGCCGGCGTCCTTCGTGTAGAAGAGGATCGTGCTGCCGAGCATGTTGTCGTCGGCGATCTCGGGCGCCCATTCCTCCCCGTAGGTCGCGCGGTCCTCCCGTCCGGAGAGGAAGCGGGCCCCGGCGAGGAGCCCGACGAGGCCGTCGCCGGTGGCGTCGACGAAGACGGGGGACGCGAACCGGATCAGCTTCTCCGATCCGGACTGCCATCCGGTGACCGAGGAGATCAGGCGATCGGCCTCGGGACCGGATGCCTCGACATCGCGCACCTCGGTGTTGAGGAAGAGGTCGATGTTCTCCTCGCCGCGCACGAGGTCGAGGATCACGTGATCCCAGAGGATCGGGTTGCCCTCGGGGTTGCGCCACTGGTTCTCGAGGAACAGCTCGCCCATCACACCGGTCTCCCGCGCGAACTTCTGCGCCCCGTGCGCCGTCGCCCCGCACACCCACACGCGCACTTCGCTCGAGGAGTTGCCTCCGAGCACCGGCCGGTTGCCGACGAGCGCGACGCGGGCGCCGTTCCTCGCCGCGCTGACCGCGGCGGCGACACCGGCGAGTCCTCCGCCGACCACAGTGACGTCGGCGTGGTGGGTGAGCTGCTGCATGGCGGATTCTCCTCGGGGGATCGTGCGACGGCCCGGCGACCGTGCGGACGGATCAGCGGTCGATGTCGCGGAACGGCGAGAGGGTCGGGCCCGTGGTCGACCTGCCGACCGCGAGCGCCACCGGCACGCGGATGACCGGGGCTGTCTCCTCCCCGGCGATCGCGGCGAGCACGGCGTCGGCCGCGGCCCGTCCGATGTCGACACGGCTGGGGTCGATGCTCGTCAGGCTCTGGATGCCACGGGCGGTGTGCCGCTCGAGGTTGTCGTGCCCGATCACCGCGACGTCGTCCGGCACCCGCCTGCCTGCTTCGGCGAGGGCGGCGAGCACGCCGCCGGCGACGCCGTCGTTGCCCGCGACCACCGCGTCGAAGCCCTCCCTGGCGGTGAGCAGCCGCTGCGTGGCCTCATAGCCCCACTCGCGCTCATAGCTGCCGTGCAGGGATCCGCCCGTGACCAGCTCCACCCCTCGGGCGGAGAGCGCATCGACGAGCCCCGCGGCGCGGAGCGCGACGGCGGGGAGCGCGGCGGACGCGGTGATGTGCGCGATGCGGCGACGGCCGAGACCGAGCAGATGGGCGGCGGCGAGCTCACCGGCCTGGCGCTCGTCGGCGGTGACGACGCAGCGCTGTCCGGCGGACGGCTCGATGTTGGCGAAGACGAGCGGCGAGGGGAAGTCGAGCGACTCCGCGATCTCGGTGATGTCGGGGGTGTCCCCCACCACGAGCAGGGCGTCCACCCGACGGGCCCGGAGGGTCTTCAGATGCTCGGCGAGCTCGCTGCGCGTGGCGTGCGCGTCGCGCATGAGGGTGGCGATGCCCCGTTCGCCGAGCCGCTCGGAGGCGCCGACGAGCACGGGCATGCTGTGCAGGCCCACGGCGTGCTCGGCGAGGACGCCCACCGTCGCGCTGCGTCCGGTGACGAAGGAGCGCGCCAGCGCGTCCGGGCGGAAGTCGAGACGCTCGGCGGCGGCGCGCACGCGCTCGCGCGTCGCCTCCGAGACGCGACCGACGGCACCGAGGGCGCGGGAGGCGGTGCCCACCGAGACGCCTGCGGCGGCGGCGACGTCGCCGAGCGTGACATTCCCCTTCGACATGCCGCCCCTTCGCTGCGTAAACGTTTACGCAGTAGCATACACGGAGGCCCCGCCGGCGCGCGGAGCGCAGACGGGGCCTCTTTCGCGTCGGGTGGGCCTACTCGATGCCCACCAGCTGCACCGACTTGAACAGCGCCGGGTTCTTCGGCGCGCCGCCGACCCCGGAGCCCCACTCGATGTACCCGGAGCGGGCATCCGCGCCGGCCACGTCATTGTCGGCGTCGTTCACGAGGAACGACAGCCCCCAGACGCCCTTCGGCGCCGCGTCGTACCCGAGCGAGGCCCACGGCACCGTCACGTCGTACGTGGTGGTGTGCGCGACCTCGTCGCGGACGATCGTCGCCTCGGCACCGGGGGTGATCCCGGCCTTGCCGCCGGCCGGCGGGGTGAAGGTGTAGACCACCGGGCCGGTCTTCAGCAGCGCGGCGGCGATCTCCACCCGCTCGCCGCCGAGCACCGTCGGGAACAGGTCGTAGGTGTTGAACTGGATGGAGTCCGCCTGCCAGCTCAGCGCCGGATCGGTGCGATCGGCCTGGTGCACGTCATCCGTGATGACGGCCTTCAGCGTCAGCGCATCCGCGGTCGCGGTGAACTGCAGCGTTCCGCCGAGGTCGGCGGCGCCGTTCCGGCCGCCGTTGCGGATCGACACCCACTTGCCCGCCGTGTCGAGGTCGATCGGAGCGAGCGTCGCCGCCCCGGTCCTCTCGATCGGCGCGAAGCTCAGCGGCCCCGACGCCGAACGCACGAGATCGCCCGAACGGGCTGACACCGTGTAGTTCTGCGTGGCGAACACCTTCGGATCGGCGATCGGCACCGAGACGGTCTTCGACCCGCTCGCGGGCACCGTGAAGGCGTCCGTCACCGTACCGGAGGCGGTGCCGAGCTTCCAGTCCATCCCGTCGACGTCCACCGCGACGTCCGCGGCGTTGTTCTTCACGGTGACGTCGAGCGAGTAGGCGAGACCGCCGGTTCCCTTCTCGACGCGCGGCTGCGCCGACACGACGTAGGGATCGACCACGTTCGTCTTCCCCCGCGCCTGCGACAGCAGCCGCCCCTTCTTGTCGGCGACCGTCACGGTCACGTCGCGCGCGCCCAGCCGGGTGACGCCGGGGAGCGTGAGGGAGACGGTCGTGCCCTTCTTGAGCTTGACCTTCTTCTTCACGCCGTCGGCCGACACCGTCAGCTCGCCGCCCTTGATCTTCGCCCCGGGCGCGAGCTTCACCGTCACCGGGAGGTCGTGCGAGAGCACGGAGCTCTTCGGCACGTCGACGACGAGCTGGGGAGCCGCCGCCTTCACCGTCACGTCGCCGCGCACGAACACCGGCGCACCGGTCAGCGCGATCGTCGTGTCTCCCTTGGCGACCTGGGTCACGCGACCGAACTCGTCGGTCACCGTGAAGCCCTTCTTCGAGGAGACCGTCACCGAGTCGGCACCGATGCTCCACATCGCGCGATTGGTGTCGGCGGCGGTGGCGCCGGCGTACTTCAGGCTGTACAGCGTGTCACCGCCGATGCTCTCCCGCCCGCTGAGCGTGAGACCCGTCGTCTGACGGATCGCGACGGCCTGCGTCACGAAGCCGGGCTTCGGGCTGATGCCGTGCACGGCGCCGTAGGTGTAGTCCGCGGTGGGGCAGACCCAGAGCCAGCAGGCGGTGTCGTCCGCCCTGTTGATCAGACCGAAGCGGTTCTCGCGCTCGTTGTCGCTGAACCCGTCGTCGTAGAGGTCGTACCAGAGGTACTCGTCCGCACCGGCCAGCTGCGCGAGCAGCGGACCCCGGATGGCGTAGTCCGCCTGGTCCTTCTGAGAGACCCCCGCGTCGTGGGTCGCCCAGCCGCTCTCCGTCACGCGCAGCGGGATGTCCTTGCCGCCCTGCGACTGCGCGAGGAGCGTCGAGAGCTCGCCGAGGTCGGCGAGGCCCTGCGACTTCTCCGGTGCCATCGGCTGCCCGTTCGCCGAGGACGAGTAGTAGTTCACGGCGTAGGTGTCGATGTGGTCGAGCCCGCCCTTGGCGATGAAGTCCTTCGCCCAGGGCAGCTGGACCCCCGCGGTGATCGGCGCGATCACGTTCGCCTTCGCGTCGGCGGCATGCGCCGCCTGGTACGCCGGACGGAGCACGTCGAGGTAGCACGCGGCGGTCAGACCGCAGGTGCCGTTGTTGAACCCCGTGGAGTTGTACTCGTTGAGGATCCCGATGTCATGGGAGACGCCCTGCCCGCCGTAGTGGGCTGCGGTCGCACCGACGTAGGCCGCGAAGCCGGCGATGGCCTCGGGGCTCGCCGGAGTGTGGTTGTCGTCGTAGAGCGGGTTGGTGAGGCCCGCGTTCCACATCACGTTGACCCCGCGGTTCGCGAGCTCGGTGACGACGCGCGCCCCCTCGCCGGTGTACGCGTAGACGCCCTTCTGGGCCTCGACCTCGCCCCAGGTGGTCTCGTTGCGGGTCTTGCCGTAGCCCGCGAGCGTGATCGCGTCGAGCAGCGCCTCGGTCTCGGCCGGCGACTGCCATCCGCGATGCAGCTGCGTGCCGAAGAGCGCGCTCTTCGCGTTCCAGCCCGCCGGCGGCGCGTCGAGCACGGCGAGCGACGTGGTGCGCGTCACCGGGTCGGGGACGTTCGCGGTGACGTTCAGCGTGTAGTAGCCGAACGGCAGGTCCTTGAGGTCGATCGCGCCCTCGCCGCCCGACACCGGGGTGGTCCCGGTGCGCAGCTGCACGTCATCCGCATCGCCCAGCCGCCAGGTGACCTGGCTCGCCGGGGTGGCGACCTTCACCGAGGTCTCGCCCTTCTTGAAGATGAGCGAAGGGCTCATGATCGCGAGGGAGTCGATGGCCGCGACCGGCTGGTCGGTGAACGCCACCGAGACCTTCGAGAAGCAGACCGGCGGCATCTCGCCCTGGTTGGCCTTGACGTTCAGCCGGAAGTCGTATCCGTTCGACCTGTTCGCGAAGTTGATGTTCGTGAGCTCGAAGGTGGTGTGCTTCCAGGTGTTCGTTCCGGTCAGCTGCTGGTTGCGCGAGCCGGTCCACGGGCTGGTCTTCGAGTCGTAGTGGATGTCGAATCCCTTGTCACCCGCGTCGTAGTAGTCCACGGTGACCAGGGCGCGCGTCGCGCCCTGCGGGATGCGGCTCTGGTCGACGTCGACGTACAGGTACCGGACGTAGGGATCGTCCTTCATCTGCCAGCACTGCACGCCGTCGACGGTCGTCGCGACGGCCGCGGGATCCTTCCCCGCATCGCCGGGGCGGACCTTGACGACGCCGTCGAGCTGGGGCGTGGTGGTGAACACGGCGGTGGCCGTCGGCGTCGACGCGACGGCGGCCGCCGGCATCCCTCCCGCGACCAGCGCCGATCCGACGAGGGCGATCGCGACCGCCCCCGCCCTGATCGATCTCGAACTTCGCTTCACATGCACGGTGGAGCTCCTTCGCTTTCCTTGTAGGGGTGTTGCAGGCAGGTGGGTCAGTGCGCGGGCTGCAGGGCGTGCGGCAGGAGGCCGGCGAGGCGCGCGGCGCGCGGCCTGCGGCTGACTCCCCCGCGGGGCGGGACGCCGGCCCGGGAGTGGCAGCCGTGCTGCGGATCCTGCACGAGTTTCTCCCTGTCGACGGCGTTGTCTGGGCACGGCGGAGGCCGCGGCATCCGAGTCTCATGACTTACTAACTCAAATGTATGGATTAACATAGAGCACCGTGATTCACGGGACAAGACCCCCTCGACCGGCTATTCAAATCGAGGGATAAAGTAGTGAGGTCGGCGCGGACGCCCACTCCCGGGAATGCCGCCGCACGATCCGAGCAGGGGGAGAGCAGGTGGACGAGTCGCACGGCGGCCAGCCCGCGGGCCGCGGCACCAACATGCCGCGAGTTGCCGACTTCAACGAGGGGGTCGTGCTGGGCGCGATCCGGCGCTCCGCCGGCGGACGCAGCCGTGTCGAGCTGACCGCCGAGACCGGACTGTCCGCCCAGACGGTGTCGAACATCTGCCGTCGGCTGCTCGTGGGCGGCCTGATCGTCGAGGCGGGGAAGCAGGCCGTCGCCTTCGGGAAGCCGCGCACGATGCTCGAGCTCAATCCGGCCGGCAGCTACGCCGTGGGCGTGCACATCGACCCGGCGGTGATCACCTACGTGCTGCTGGACTTCACCGGGCGGGTCGTCGTCGACGCGAGCCACCCCACCCCCGACGCACAGGACCCCGACTCGGTGCTGTCCCTGATGAGCGAGCAGATCCTGCAGCTGATCGACCGCGCGCCGGTCGACCGCGACCGCATCCTCGGCGTCGGGATCGCCTCGCCCGGGCCGGTCGACGTCGAACGCGGGCTGGTGCTCGACCCCCCGCACCTGCCGGACTGGCACCAGGTCCCGCTCCGCGACCACCTGCGCGACGCCACGGGACTGCCGGTGCTGCTTGACAAGGACGTGATCGCCGGTGCGGTCGCCGAGCAGTGGGCGGGCGGCGCCGACGGCCCGCGCAACTTCGTGTTCCTCTACCTCGGCACGGGCGTGGGGCTCGGCATCGTCATCGACGACGTCGTGGTGCGCGGCATCGCCAGCAACGCGGGCGACATCGGACTCCTCCCCGTCTCGTCGGAGGAGTTCGGCGACAACTACAACCAACCTCTGCACGCGTTCTGGGCCGCCTGCTCGCCGCAGCCGCTCGCACAGCAGGCCGTGTCCGCCGGGGTGCTCCCCGCCGACACCGACCTGTCGAATCCGGCACAGGTCGACGCCGCGTTCACCCGGCTGTGCACCCTCGCCGATGACGGCGACGAGGGTGCCGTCGTCATCCTCGAGCGGGCGGCCCGCGCCACGGCGTCGGCCGTGCTGACGACCACGAACATGCTCGACCTCGATGCCGTGATCCTCGGCGGCACCATGTGGGAGCGCCTCTCCGAGCGCTTCCTCGCGGTGATCCGCCCGATCGTCGCCGAGCGCGCGATCGCCCGGCAGCTGCACGAGGTGAAGATCGTCGGCACGACGCTCGGCTCCGACGTCGCGGCGATCGGCGCGGCGTGCCTCGTGCTCGACCGGGAGTTCTCGCCGCGTCCGTCCACGCTGCTGCTGGGACGCTGACCGCCGCCGCTCCGGCACGCCAGAGGCCCGGCCCCGGATGGGGGCCGGGCCTCGGCGGGGGGAGGCTCAGCCGACCAGCTGCGCGTCGCGGAACAGCCCCGGGTCCTTCGGCGTCGTCGCGATGCCCGAGCCCCACTGCAGGAATCCGTCGCGTGCATCTCCGGCCTTCCCGCTGTCATCGTCGTTCACCAGGAACGACATCGCGAACGGCTCGGTCGGGGCCGTCGCGAATCCCAGCGACGCCCAGGGCAGCCGCACCACGTAGTGCGTGACGCGGGTCGTCTCGTCGCGCTCGATCGAGACCTCCGCCCCCGGCGTCTCACCCGGCTGCTGCCCCTTCGGCGCGAGGAAGGTGCGCACGGCGGGGCCGCCGTCCAGCAGCGCCGCACCGATCTCGACGTGCTGTCCGCCGGACAGCCACGGCGAGCGGTCGTACACCGCGAACTGGATCGAGTCGGTCTGCCAGAGCATCGTGGCGTCCCGCGCACCGCGGTGCACGTCGTCGACGACCTTCGCGTCGAGCACGAGGCCCAGGTCGTCGTGCGTCACCGAGAGCGTCCCGCCGACGTCCGCGGGGCCGGTGCGCTGACCGCCGGTGCCGACCCAGCCGCCGAGGGCGTCGAGGTCGATCGGCGTCGCGTTCCCCGCGCCCTCGCGCACGATGGGACTGAAGGTCACCGACCCCGCGGCGGCGACACTCCGGTCGGCGGCGCGGAGGGTGAGGCGGAACTGCTGGGGAGCGAAGGGGGTCGGATCGCCGGCGTCCAGGCGGTAGACCTTCGACGCGCCTCCGGCGATCGAGCCCAGGTCGTCGAGGACGCCCGCACGGCCTCCGATCAGATAGTCGAGCCTCTGCGGCGCGACCGCCGCCGGCGCGTTGTTCGTCACGGTGACGTCGACCGCGTTCTGCCGGACGCCCGCCGTCTCCGCGATCCGCGGGCTCGCGGAGATCGCGAAGGGCTCAACGGTCGTCGTACGCCCGCGCAGCAGCGCGAGCGGCTTCGCCCCTCCCCCGCCGGCGGTGTCCATCACGGACACCCGCGCCGTGCGATCGCCCAGCGCAGAGGTCGCGGGCAGCGTGATCGTGCTGCGCAGCACTCCGGCCCTCACCGAGAACCCGGCGCCCTCCGCGCCCTCCGCCTCCGTGGTCAGCCCGCGGTGCGGTCCGTGCAGCGCCGACCGCTTCATCGTGACCTCCGCGCTCACCGGCTCGGAGGCGACGCTGCGTTCGCCGACCGTCAGCTGCGGCGCCCCGGAGCCGGCGGTCACCGAGGTCACGGCGCCCTGCAGGTAGAGCGGCTCCGAGTCGAGGTCGATGTAGGTCCCGGACGCGGGCGGCGTGAACGTGGTGCTCGCGCCGCGCTCGTCGACCACCGTGACGGGACCGTTGCCCTTCACCAGGACGGCGGCGGGCGTCTTCGGGGCCCACATCACGCGGGTGGTCTTCCCCTGCCCCGTGTAGGGATAGGAGTAGATGCCGGCCGCGCCGAGGTCCTCCCGCGGCTGCAGGGTCTTCCCGCCCACCTGGCGGATGAGCACCGCACTGGACACCGCGGCCGGCTTGGGGACGATCCCGAGCGCGGCCTCGTCCGGGCGCTGGAAGATGCCGAAGTTGTGCTCGCGCTCGTTCGGGTCGGTGCCGTCGTCCATTGCGGAGTACCAGGTGTAGACGTCCACGCCCGCGGCCATCACCAGCACGCTGGCGCGCACCAGGTCCTCGGCCTGCTCATCGAGCGTCGACCCGATCGCGTGCGTCGGCCAGCCGTTCTCGGTGATCCACACGGGCACGTCCCTCGCGCCGGCCTCCTGGTCGACGCGCGCGACGAGGTCGGGCAGCGCCGAGGTGAGCAGGGTGTCCTCCGGCGGGGTGTTCTGCCCGTGCAGCGCATAGCCGTAGACGTTGGTGGCGAAGGTGTCCACGTAGGCGAGCCCGCCCTGGGCGAAGAACTCGTCGTTCCATGCGGCGTTGATCCCCGAGGTGATGGGGCCCATGACGTTCACGTCGGGGTTGGCGGCGTGCATCGGGCCGTAGACCGCCTTGAGCATCTCGACATAGCAGGTCGCGCTCTGGCAGCTGCTGGTGTTGAACCCGGTGCCGTTGTACTCGTTGTAGACGTTGAAGTCCCGGATCCCGGGGGCGTACTTCGCCGCGCTCGCGGCGGCGAACCGGCCGAAGGCGGCCAGACCGTCGGACGTGTGCGGGGTGACTCCGCCGTCGTACAGCGGATTGCGGTAGGCGACGACGCCCATCGGCGTCATGCCGAGGCTCTTCGCCTGGGCGGACTTCTTGTCGAAGGCGTATCCGGCGAAGTCGTACACGCCGGCGCTCTTCTCGATGAGCTCCCAGTTGAGGTCTCCGCGCACGTGCCCGTATCCGATGGTCGCGAGCGACTGCAGCAGCGCGTCCTCCGAGGCGCCGTAGTGCCCGAAGTGGGTGCTGATGCCGAAGAAGGACGACGGGTCGAGCGCCCCGGCGGGCGTGGGGGTGATGATGCCGAACGAAGAGGTGCGCGTGACCGTCTCGCCGAGCACGTCACCGCTGAACGCGATGCCGTAGTACCCCGGGCCGAGGTCGGAGACGTCGAGCGACGCCGTGCCGGACGCGCCGACGGGAAGGGCGCCGGAGCGCAGCGGCGTGCCGTCCGATGCCGTGAGCGTATAGGCGACGTTCGAGGCGAGCGTGCCGAAGTCGAGGTGCGCGGCATCGGTGGTGAGCAGCAGGCTCGGGTTCGTGAGCGACAGGCGCGGCACGTTGGAGAAGGTGACAGACAGCTCCGAGAAGCACACCGGGGGGACCGCGCCGTTGACCGGGTTGACGTTGATCCGGAAGTCGGCGTTGTTCGCGCCGTTGAGGAAGCGGATCGCGTCGAGCTGGATCGTCGTGGTGCGCCAGGTGCCGGTGCCGTCGAGGGCGACGGACGGCGAGGCCTGGAAGCGCGAGGCGGTCCCGTCGTACTCGATCCGCATGCTCGTCGCCGCCGCGTCGTAGTAGCCGATCCGGACGTTCGCGTACTTCGACCCGGACGGCTTCGCCGCCGTCGCCACGTCGACGTAGAGGTAGCGGTTCAACGGGTCCTGAGACATGGTCCAGCAGGCGGTGCCGTCCTTCGAGGTCGCCGCGTGGGACGGATCCTTGTCACGGTCCCCCGGCCAGGCCGAGACGACGCCGTCGTAGGTGGGTGTGGCGCCGAGGACCGCGCGGGCGTGTGGCGCGGTCTGATCGGCCCCGGCCCGCTCGGCCTGGCCGACGATCAGGCCTGCGAGCAGCAGCGACGCGGCCGCGATGAGGCCCGCCGTACGGCGGGCCTGTCGGGGGATTCTGTCGAACACGGAGGTCTCCTTCGGCTCTGAAGGCGTCGGATCACACGGCCGACTCCTGTGGCGAGTTAATCTAGAGACTTGGGATATTCCGGTCAAGACTGATGATCAAAGCGATTATCACGGGGGTGCGATTTCTCAATATCTTTGATAAAGTCGCGGAACTCCCCATCGATCGAAAGGGCGATCCCGTGAGCAAGCCGTTGCCCGTCGCGCCGCTGCGCGGAAGCAACCTCCCCCACCTGGCCGACTTCAACGAGACGATCGTGCTCGACATGATCCGCCGCGCTCCCGGCGGATGCTCGCGCGCCGAGCTCGCGCGCCGCACCGGCCTCTCCGGGCAGACGATCACGAACATCGCTCGCCGCCTGTTCGAGCGCGACCTCATCCGCGACGCGGGGAAGGCCAGTTCGGGCCCCGGCAAGCCGCGCACCCTCCTCGAGCTCAACCCCGACGGCCAGTACGCCGTCGGGGTGCATCTCGACCCGGCGCAGATCACCTACGCCCTGCTCGACTTCCACGGACGGCCGATCGCCACGACCTCGCACCGCACCCCCTCCGTCACCGAGACGCAGCCGGTCCTCGACGAGCTCACCGTCCACGTCGAGACCCTCATCGCCGACTCCGGCGTGGACCGCACGCGGGTCATCGGCGTGGGCGTGGCCGCCCCCGGACCCGTCGACGTCGTCGACGGCGTGGTGCTCAACCCCCCGCTGCTCCCCGGCTGGGTCAACGTCCCGCTGCGCGAGCACCTGCACCGCACGACCGGCCTGCCCACCGTCCTCGACAAGGACGTGATCGCGGGCGCCGTCGCCGAGCAGTGGGCGGCGCGCCCCAAGCCGTCGCGCAACTTCGCCTTCGTGTACGTGGGGACGGGCATCGGCGTCGGCCTCGCCCTCAACGGGCACGTCCTGCGGGGCACGTCGAGCAACATCGGGGACATCGGCCTGCTGCCCGTCACCGATCACGGCGAGCCCGGCGAGGCCCCCGGACCGTTCTCCGCCCTCGGCGCCGTCGCGTCGGCGCATGTCGTGATGCGTGAGGCGGCGCGGCTCGGCGTCCTCCCGGCCGACTTCGGCGAGGTGCAGCCCGCCGAGGCCGCCGCGGCCTTCCGCATCCTCCGCGCGCTCGCCGACGGCGGCTCGGCGTCGGCCGCCGGCCTGCTGCGCACCATGGCCGAGTACCTCGGCTCCGGGCTGGTGACGATCACGAACCTGCTCGACCTCGACACCGTCGTGCTCGGCGGCCCCGTATGGGAGGAGCTCGCCCCCTACGCGCTGCCGATCATCGGCCCCAAGGTCAGCGGCAGCGCCGTGGCCCGCACCCTGCACGACGTCACCGTGGCGAGCACCGAGCTCGGCGAGAACGTCACGGCGATCGGCGCAGGATGCCTGGTGCTCGACCGCAAGTTCGGTCCGCGCCTGACCTCGATGCCGGCGGGGATCTGACGTGCGCCGGCGTCTGCTCCACGACGGATGGACCGTCCGCACCGACGACCACCGGGCCCCTCGGCAGGTGCGCGACGCCCCCGTGCCCGCGGTCGTCCCGGGCTGCGTGCACTCCGACCTGCTGGCCGCCGGGCTCATCGGGGATCCGTTCCGGAACGATCAGGAGGCCGCGCAGCGCTGGATCGGCGAGACCGACTGGGTCTACCGCACGGAGTTCGACTGGGCTCCGGACGGGGCCGAGCGGCACGACCTCGTCTTCGACGGGCTCGACACCGTCGCCGACGTGACGCTGAACGGCGTCGCGGTGCTCTCCGTCGCGAACCAGCACCGCAGTCACCGCGCGGCCGTCGGCGGCGTGCTGCGCGCGGGCGCGAACGAGCTGGTCGTCGCGTTCCGTTCCCCGGTGCGCTGGGCGAACGCGCAGAGCCAGGTGCTCGGCGCGCGGCCCCGCCCGTACCCGCTGCCCTACGAGGCGATCCGCAAGTCGGCGTCGAGCTTCGGCTGGGACTGGGGCATCGCGACCGCCACGAGCGGCATCGGGAAGTCCGTCGCCCTCGAGTCCTGGTCCGGTGCACGCATCGCCGAGCTGCGGGTCCGCACCGAGACCGCCGGCGAAGGCGGGACGGTCGTGGTCGACGCCCTCGTCGAACGCGGCGAGCGCGACCGCGATCTCCCGCTCGAGCTCTCGGTCGAGGCGGCGGGGGTGCGCGGCACGGCGCGGGTCGGGGGCGGCGCGGACGCGGTGCACGTCGAGGTCGAGGTCGCCGAGGTTCGGCGCTGGTGGCCGGCTGGTCACGGCGCGCAGCCGCTGTACGACGTCGCGGTCGCCCTCCGCGACGATGAGGGCGGCGCGCGGCACCGGCTCGACCGGCGCGTGGGCTTCCGCACCCTGCGCTGGGACACCACACCGGACGCCGACGGCACGCCCTTCTCGCTCGTGGTCAACGACGTCCCGGTGTGGGTGAAGGGCGTCAACTGGATCCCCGACGACGCACTGGTCACCCGCGTGGACCGTGAGCGGTGCCGCCATCGCCTGGAACAGGCCCGCGACGCGCACGTGAACCTCGTGCGCGTCTGGGGCGGCGGCGTGTACGAGTCGGACGACTTCTACGACGCCTGCGACGAGCTCGGCCTCCTCACCTGGCAGGACTTCCTGTTCGCCTGCGCCGCCTATCCCGAGGAGGAGCCGCTGCGCTCCGAGGTCGCCGCGGAGGCCCGTGAGCAGATCGTGCGACTCTCCTCGCACGCCTCGCTGGCGCTGCTGTGCGGGAACAACGAGAACCTCATGGGGCACCACGACTGGGGGTGGGAGCGCGCGCTCGACGGTGCGACCTGGGGCGCGTTCTACTACTTCGACCTGCTCCCCCGGCTCGTCGCCGAACTCGCGCCGGCGACCCCCTACATCCCGGGGAGCCCGTTCCACCCCGGCGGCGGCGATCCGAACGACGACCGCCACGGTCCCGTGCACCTGTGGACCCAGTGGAACAGCGAGGACTGGCGCACCTACTCCCGGCACACTCCGCGCTTCGTGGCGGAGTTCGGCTGGCAGGGGCCGCCCGCCTGGACCACGCTGCGCGAGGCCGTCGACGACGATCCGCTCACCCCGGAGTCGCCCGGCATGCTCGTGCACCAGAAGGCCGCCGACGGCAACGCCAAGCTGCGCGACGGACTCCTCGCGCATGTGCGCGTGCCCCGCGGGATGCGCGACTGGCACTGGGCGATGCAGTGGAACCAGGCGGCGGCGATGCGGCATGCGATCGAGCACTTCCGCGCTTCCTCCCCCGTCACCCGGGGCAGCATCGTGTGGCAGCTCAACGACTGCTGGCCGGTGACGTCGTGGTCGGCGATCGACTACGCCGGGCGGCTCAAGCCGGTCTGGTACGCGCTGCGCGCGGCGTACCGTCCGCGCCTGATCACCCTGCAGGAGCGCGACGGCGAGGTCGCCGCGATGCTCGTCAACGACGAGGCGGATGCCTGGGAGGGTGAGCTCGTCGTACGGCGGCGGAGCTTCGACGGGACGGTGCGCGCCGAGAGCTCGCTGCCCTTCCGGGTGCCGCCGCGCGCCTCGGACGCTCTCCCGCTCGACGCCGCCGTGCGGAGTGCCGGCGACGCGGCGTCGGAGCTCATCACGGCCGAGGCGGGGTCGTACCGCGGGCTCCTCTTCTTCGCCGAGCCGCGCGCGTCGGCCCTCTCCGCGCCGCGGTTGCGCGTCCGGACGGCTCCGACCACGGAGGGCTCGACGGTCGAGGTCTCCGCGGACGGCCTCGTGCGCGACCTGTTCCTGCACGCCGACCTCGTGCATCCCGATGCCGTGGTCGACGAGGGCCTCGTGACCCTGTTGCCCGGCGAGACCGCCCGGTTCGCGCTCCGGCATCCGCCCGGGGCCCGCTTCTCCCCCTCCGCGCTGCGCACGCTGAACGACCTCGTCGCGACCGGTCCGGACGCCGGCTGAGCGCCGCCCCAGTGCGATCCCGCCCGCCCGGTGCCCCTCCTGCGCGGATTTCCCCGCGCCTCGGCGGCCGCGCACCGGGTCGGCGCAGGGGGCACCGGGTACCGTGGACGCATGAAGTGGATCGCCGACCCGACCGTCGGAGACTGGCTGCGCGAGCGGCTCGATGAGGACCTCGGCGTCGTGCCGCGCGGATTCGCCGCCACCGCGCGTGTGTTCCACCCCGCCCAGGTGCGCTCCCTCCCCGACCGGCCGATGCCCTCCGCCGAGGAGTGGCTCCGGCTCGGCGAGGCGGAGCAGGAGCGCCTGCTCGCGCGCTTCGCGGACGAGCAGATCCGATGGGCCGACGCGGCAGCGGCCTTCGGGTCGGAGATGCACCCGCTCGCGCAGTGGCGCGGCATCGTGCGCACCCCCGACGACGAGGACTGGCATGTGCGGATCGGCCCCGACGGGCGCGAGTATTCGGCGCCGGACGAGGGGGCGATGCCCCCGGAGGGCTTCGCCGCGCTCGCCCGGATCCTCACCGCGCACACCGCGACGCCGCACGAGGGGGTCGTCGCCCTCTGGGAGGGATGGGGCGAACTGCTCGGCTCGTTCCGCGACCCCTCGGCCGCGATCACGGTCGGCGGCTCCGACGCCCCGCCGGCGCACGAGCAGCTGCTGCGGCGCAGCATCCACGATCCCTTCAACACCGTCTTCCGCAAGCCGGCCTGGCAGCCGGGCATCCTCTCCGACGAGATCTCGAAAGGTCCGCGCCTCGAGCTTCCCGGCCGCGCCCACGTGCCCTTCTCCGCCGGAGCCTCGACCTTCGCCGATCCTGCCTGGATCCTCGACGCGCCCTGGCGCGACCGCCCGTCCGAGGCCGCCGGGTTCCCTCCGTCGGCGCAGCATCCGGCTCTCCTCTGGCCCGAGGACCGCGCCTGGGTGATGGTGAGCGAGATCGACTTCGACTCGACCGTCGTCACCGGATCGGAGGCGCTCATCGCGGAGATCTGCGCCGACCCGGCGCTCGAGGCGCTCCCCCTCCCCGCCGACGCGGATCTCTCCTGGGACGGCGACGAGGTGAACCGATGAGCGGCACGGTCTCGTTCGATGCCCGGCCCCTGACCGATCCGGTCGACCCCCGCGCGGTCGCCGCGTTCGACCAGCAGCTCAAGCAGATGGCGGCGCCGACCTCGGCCGGACGCACGATCGCCTACGTGATCCTCGTCGTGGTCGGGATCTTCGCGATCGCCCCGATCCTCCTCGTCTTCGCGGCGATCGCGACGATCCCGAGCAGCGGCTTCCTCGGCAGCATCGGCAGCACGGTCTTCTTCCTCTTCATCGTGGGACTGGCCGTGGGACTGGTCCTGCTCATCGTCGCGCAGCGCCGGCGCGCACGCATCCAGCGGTTCCGCATCGCGCAGTTCGCCTTCGCGAACCGGATGACCTATGTGCCGCGGGTCGAGGACCCGCCGCTGCCGGGAATGATCTTCCACCAGGGCTCCGGCCGCTACGCGTCCGATGCCGTGCGGGGCTCCCGGCCGCGATTCGTGGAGTTCGGCAACTACCAGTACACGACGGGCTCGGGGAAGAACCAGACCACGCACCGCTGGGGCTATGTGGCCGTCAAGCTCGACGTCCCGCTGCCGAACATCGTGCTCGACGCGCTCGGCAACAACACGCTGGGCACCAATCTGCCGGCGTCGTTCGGCAAGAGACAGCGTCTGTCGCTCGAGGGCGACTTCGACAGGTACTTCGCGCTGTACTGCCCCGAGGGCTACGAGCGCGACGCCCTCTACCTCTTCACCCCCGACGTGATGGCGCGCTTCATCGACCACGCCGCGCAGCTCGACGTGGAGATCGTCGACGACTGGCTGTTCTTCTACCTGCAGCGCCCCGCGTCGACGCTCGATCCCGCCACCTGGGCCTGGCTGTTCGGCGCGGTCGGCGCGATGATGACGAAGTTCGAGCAGTGGGCTCGCTGGCGCGACGACCACCTTCCGGTCGCCGCCCCGGCTCCGGCGGGGCCGCCCGCGCCCTTCCCCGCGGGGGCGACGCCGGCCGCCCCCGGCCCGGTGGGTCAGCCCGTGCCCGGAGCGCTGCCCTTCGTGGCGCCGGTGGGCATGCTCCGGCCGCCGCCGGGGGTCGCGCCGCAGGGCCGCCGCCTCAAGCGCAGCGTCTCCTGGGTGTCGATCATCCTCATCGCCGTGATCTTCGGCTTCACGCTGCTGCCGACACTCGTGCCGATCCTGATCGGGATCTTCAGCTTCCGCTGACGCGCGCGCACGGTCTCAGTGTCGCCGCACCGCCTGCCACTGCGCCCGGCGCTCGGCCTGGGCCACGGGGTCGGGGACCGGCAACGCGGCCAGCAGCTCGCGGGTGTAGGTGTCCTGCGGGTCGCCGAGCACCTGGGCCGTCGTGCCCTGCTCCATGATCCGCCCCTGCTGCAGCACGATGATCCGGTCGGACACGGCGTCGATCACCGCGAGGTCGTGGCTGATGAACAGCGAGGCGAAGCCCAGCTCGGCCTGCAGCTGCACGAACAGCTCGAGCACCGTGGCCTGCACCGAGACGTCGAGCGCGCTGGTCGGCTCGTCGGCGATCAGCAGCTTCGGGTCGAGCGCGAGCGCACGGGCGAGCGAGGCGCGCTGGCGCTGCCCCCCGGAGAGCTCGTGCGGATAGCGGTCGCCGAAGTTGGTGGGCAGCCGCACGGCGTCGAGCAGCTCGTCCACGCGTGGACGCGCCTTCGCGAGCCCGGAGGCCCGGCCGTGCACGATCAGCGGCTCGGCGATGCATTCGGCGATGGTCAGCAGCGGGTTGAAGCTCGTCGCCGGATCCTGGAACACGAACCCGATCTGCGGGCGCAACGGCGTGAGTGTGCGCGGCTTGACCCCGCGCATCTCCTGCCCGAGCACGGTGAGCGAGCCGCCGAGCACCGAGGTGAGTCCCACCACCGCGCGGCCGATCGTCGTCTTGCCCGATCCCGACTCCCCGACCAGGCCGACGACCTCGCCCGGGCCGACGTGGAAGTCCACGCCCTTCACGGCGACCACCGCACCGCGACCGAAGCGGCCCGGATAGCCGATCTCCGCCGAGCGCGCGACGATGAGGCTCCCCTCGGGGGCCTCGTGCACCGCTCGATCGCCGAGCGCCGGAGAAGGAGCGCCGCCCTGAGGCAGCGCGGACTTGCCCTGACCCACGTGCGGCACCGCGTCGAGCAGCTTACGGGTGTACTCCTCGCGCGGATTCGCGAACAGCTCGGCGACCGGAGCCTCCTCCACGATGTCGCCCTGGTACATCACGATCACCCGGTCGGCGAGGTCGGCGACCACGCCCATGTTGTGCGTGATCAGCACGATCGTCGCGCCGAACTCGTCGCGACAGGCCCGCAGCAGCTCGAGGATCTCGGCCTGCACGGTGACGTCCAGCGCGGTGGTCGGCTCGTCGGCGATGATGAGCCCGGCGTTGAGCACCAGCGCCATCGCGATCACGATGCGCTGCTTCTGCCCACCCGAGAACTGATGCGGATAGTCGTCGACCCGCCGATCGGCGTCCGGGATGCCGACCTTCTTCATGATCGCGATCGCCCGGGCCCTCGCGTCCTTCTTGGAGAGGCGGGTGTGGGCGCGGAGCCCCTCGGCGATCTGCCACCCGACCGTGTAGACCGGGTTGAGGGCTGTCGACGGCTCCTGGAACACCATCGCCGCGTCGCTCCCGCGCATCGCACGCAGCTGGGCCGCGGTGGCGTGCACCACGTCGGTCTCCCCGCCCTCGCGGCCCCGCACGACCACGGCACCCGAGGCGGTGGCCGTCTCGGGCAGCAGCCCGAGCAGGGTGTTGGCGGTGACGGTCTTGCCCGACCCGGACTCCCCCACGATCGCGAGCACCTCGCCCGCGCCCGCGCTCAGGCTGATGCCGTTGACGGCGGTGACCGGATCGCCGTCGGTGGCGAAGACCACCCGGAGATCGCGGATCTCGGCGATGTCGCTCATGCTGCACCTCCCGCGCGACGGCGGGTGCGCAGTCGCGGATCGCTCAGATCGTTCAGGCTCTCGCCGACGAGGGTGACGCCGAGCACGACGAGCACGATCGCGACGCCGGGGAACACGCTGGTCCACCAGATGCCGCTGGTCACGTCGCCGACGGCGCGGTTCAGGTCGTAGCCCCACTCGGCCGCCGACGTGGCCTCGATCCCGAAGCCCAGGAAGCCGAGACCGGCCAGGGTCAGCAGCGCCTCGGAGGCGTTGAGGGTGACGACGACGGGGAGCGACCGGGTGGAGTTGCGCAGCACGTGCCGCAGCAGGATCCTGCCGGTCGGCACCCCGATCACCCTGGCGGAGTCGATGAACGGCTCCTGCCGCACGCGAAGCACCTCCGATCTGACCACCCGGAAGTACTGCGGCACGAACACCACGGTGATCGAGATCGCGGTCGCCGCGATGCCGCCCCACAGCACCGACTGCCCACGGCTGATGACGATCGACATCACGATCGCCAGGAGCAGCGAGGGGAAGGCGTAGATCGCGTCGGCGACGACCACCAGGATGCGGTCGAGCCATCCGCCGAAGTAGCCGGAGAGCAGCCCGAGGGCGATGCCGATGAAGATCGAGCAGGCGATGGCCGCGATGATGACCAGCAGCGCGGTCTGCGCGCCCCAGATCACCCGGGACAGCACGTCGAACCCGGAGACGGTGGTGCCGAGCAGGTTGGTCGCGTTCGGCGCCTCCTGCGTGCCGAACGACACGCCGTTCGCCTCCTGCTGCGCCCAGGAGTACGGGGCGAGCAGGGGGGCGAACACCGCGATGAGGATGAACACGGCCGTGATCACCAGGCCGACGACGAGCATCCCGCGCTGCAGCCCGACGCTCTGACGCAGATGGGAGATCACGGGGACCTTCTCGGTCCAGCGCTTCTTCCGCGGCGGGATCGCCGCGAGCGCCTCGGTCTTGGGGGTGGGGAGGTCTGCGGTGGACATCTCAGTACCTCACCCTCGGGTCGATCATGGCCGCGATGATGTCGACCAGGAAGTTGGTCACCGCGATCACCACGGCGATCATCACGACGATGCCCTGCACGGCGACGAAGTCCCTCGCCTTCAGGTACTCGGCGAGCATGAACCCGAGGCCCTTCCACTCGAAGGTCGTCTCGGTGAGCACGGCCCCGGCGAGGAGCATCGCGACCTGCATGCCCATGACCGTGATGATCGGGATGAGGGCGGGACGGAAGGCGTGCTTGGTCACCAGGCGGTATTCGCTCACACCGCGGGAGCGTCCCGAGGTGACGAACTGCTGGCCGAGTGTGCCGATGACGTTCGTGCGGATGAGCCGCAGGAAGACCCCGGCGGTGAGGAGGCCCAGCGCGACCGCCGGCAGCACCGCGTGCCGCAGCACGTCGACGACCGCGTCGCCGTCGCCGAGCCGGATCGCGTCGAGCAGGTAGATGCCGGTCGGCGCGTCGACGCCGCTCATCAGCACCTCGGTGCTCGTGCCGCCGCGCCCGGAGACCGGCAGCCAGTCGAGCCACACCGCGAACACGAGCTTGAGCAGCAGGCCCACGAAGAAGATCGGCGTCGCATAGGCGAGGATCGCGCCGACCCGCAGGGTCGCATCCTGCCAGCGGTCGCGGCGGTAGGCGGCGATGAGGCCGAGCGGGATGCTGACCAGCAGCGCGACGATGACCGCGTAGATCGCGAGCTCGAGCGTCGCCGACCCGTACTGCAGCAGGATCTCGATCACGGGGCGGTGATCGGTGATCGTGGTGCCGAAGTCGCCACGGAAGACGCCGCCCAGGTACTCGAAGTACTGCAGGAGGAGCGGGCGGTCGTAGCCCGCGTCGTGGATCCGCTGCTGCAGCTGCGCCGCGGGGAGGCGGCCGCCGAGCGCGGCGGTGATGGGATCGCCCGTGATCCGCATCAGGAAGAAGACGAGGGTGACGAGGATGAACACGGTGGGGATGATCAGCACGAGCCTGATCAGGATGTAGCGCCACAGCCCTCCGCCTTTGGAAGAGCTGCGCGCCGCGACAACAGGGGCGGCGACGTCGACGGCCATGTGGGAGAAAACCTAACTCTGCGACTGCGCGCACTCGGCGCGCTCGCGCGTGCCGTGCGGGCACGCGCCGGGAGGGCGCTGCGCGTCGGTGCGCAGCGCCCTCGGTCGCGCTACTTCGTCAGCGGCGCGTAACGGAACTTGAACGAGGCGTCGAGCGTGGTGCCCTTGACGTCCTTGCCCACGACGGCGAGCTGCTTCCCCTGCAGGGTGGGCAGCGTGGACAGGTCCTTGGCGACCATGTCCTGCAGCTGGCCGATCATCTCCATGCGCTTGGCGCTGTCGGTCTCGGTCTGCGACGCGACGATCAGGTCGTTGACGGCCTTGTTGTCGTAGTGGTTGCCGAGGAAGTTCTCCTTGAGGAAGAACGGGGACAGGTAGTTGTCCGCGTCGGAGTAGTCCGGGAACCAGCCCAGCTGGTACTCGGGGTACACGTCGGCGGTGCGGTCCTTCGAGTACTGCACCCACTCGGTCTGCTGCAGGTCGACCTTGAACAGGCCGCCCTTCTCGAGCTGGCTCTTGTACGCGGCGTACTCGTCGCCGGACGAGGGGCCGTAGTGGTCGCCGTTGTACTGCAGCTTCAGGGTGACCGGGGTCTGCACCCCGGCGTCCTTCAGCGTCTTGGCGGCCTTGTCCGCGTCGGGCTTGCCGTTGCCGTCGCCGTAGAGCTCCTTCAGCGGCTGGGTCGCGCCGGGCATGCCGTCGGCCACGAAGGAGAACAGCGGGCTGTAGGTGTCCTTGTAGACGTTCTTGGCCACGGCCTCGCGGTCGATCAGGTCGGCCATCGCCTGGCGCACCGCGAGCGCCTTGGCCGGGTCGGCCTCGGGCGTCGTGGCGCCGAACGGCATGGTGTTGAAGTTGAACACGATGTAGCGGATCTCACCGCCGGGGCCGTCGACGATCTTGACCTTGTCGGTCTTCTTCTCGAGGTCGGCGACGTCGGTGGCCGAGAGGCTGCGGAAGGCGACGTCGATGTCCCCGTTGCCGATCGCGAGCTTCAGGTTGGAGGCGTCGGCGTAGTACTTGGCGGTGACGCCCTCGTTCTCCGCGGCGCCGAGGTTGCCCTTGTAGTCGGGGTTCGGCTTGTAGGCGACCAGCTCGTTGAACTTGTAGTTGGTGATCTCGTACTGCCCGGCGAACGCCTTGCCCTTGACGATGTCGGCGTCGGGGGTGACCTTGTCGGCGGCGAAGACCTCCTCGTCGACGATCGGCGCGGCGGGGCTCGAGAGGATGAGCGGCCAGATCTGGTCGTTGCCGTTCTTCAGGGTGAAGACCACGGTGGTCGGGTCGGGCGTCGCGATGCTCGCGAGGTTGCCGAGCAGCGCGGCGGGCCCGTTCGGGTCGTTGATCTTGAGCACGCGCTCGAAGGAGAACTTCACGTCGCTCGAGGTCAGCTCGTGACCGTTGACGAACTTCAGGCCCGACTTGAGCTTGACGGTGTACTCGGTGGGCGAGGTGAAGTCGGCCGACTCGGCGATGTCCGGGGTGACCTCGGCCGTGCCGTACTTGCTGTTCAGCAGGAAGGGGTAGATCTGGTTCATCACGGCGAAGGAGCCGTTGTCGTACGAGCCGGCCGGGTCGAGCGAGGTGATCTTGTCGGTGGTGCCGACCGTGATCTCGCCGCCGCTGCCGCCCTTGCCGCCATCGCCCTTGTCGCCCGTGCTGCTGGTCGCGCAGCCGGCGAGGACGAGGGCCGAGACGCCGAGCGCCCCGATGGCGAGGCCGAGTCGGCCCCTGTTGATCTTCATTGACATAGTCCCATCCTCGGGTCGTCGAATCGCCGACATCCTCGTGCGGCTCGTGGATCACGATAGCCGCGGGCGGGGATGCTCCCAAAATGTTCGGACGGTTTCGTGACGAGACCGAAATCCGCCGCGGACCGCGATCGCCGTGCAGGACGGGTCAGTCGCGGGCGGCCCACCAGGCGCGCAGACGCTCCTCGGCTGCCTCGGGACCGATGATGCCCTCGTCCAGGCGCACGTCGAGGAGGAACCGGTACGCCTCGCCGACCTCCCGTCCGGGGCGGATGCCCAGGACCTCCTGGATGCGATTGCCGTCGAGCTCCGGCCGCATCGCGTCGAGCTCCTCCTGATCGCGCAGCTGCGCGATCCGCCGCTCGATGTCGTCGTAGGCGGATGCCAGGCGCGCGGCCTTCCGCTTGTTGCGGGTGGTGACGTCCGCGCGCGTGAGGATGTGCAGCCGATCGACCAGCTCCCCCGCGTCGCGCACGTAGCGGCGCACGGCGCTGTCCGTCCACGCCCCCTCCGCGTATCCGAAGAAGCGCAGGTGCAGCTCGATGAGCTTCGCCACCGCGTCGATGGTGTCGCCGTCGAACCTCAGCGCCTGCATCCTCTTGCGGGCCATCCGCGAGCCGACCACGTCGTGGTGGTGGAAGGTCACCCCTCCGCCGGGCTCGAGCTTGCGGGTACGGGGCTTGCCGATGTCGTGCAGCAGGGCGGCGATGCGCAGGGCCGCATCGGGCGCGGCCCCGGGATTGCGCTCGTGCTCCAGGGCGATCGCCTGCCGGAGCACGGTGAGGGAGTGCTCGTAGACGTCCTTGTGGTGGTGGTGCTCGTCGACCTCGAGGCGCAGCGCGCTGACCTCGGGCAGGAACTCGTCGATGAGACCGCTGTCCACGAGCACGCGGATGCCGCGCACCGGGTCGTCGGTCTGCATCAGGCGCACCAGCTCGCCCTGCACGCGCTCCGGGCTGACGATGCCGAGCGTGCCGCGCAGCTCCTCGATCGCCCGGAACGTGCCGTGCTCGATCTCGAACTCCAGCTGCGAGGAGAACCGCGCCGCGCGCAGCATCCGCAGCGGATCGTCGCCGAAGCTCACCCGCGGGTCGATCGGGGTGCGCAGCACGCCCGTGACGAGATCCTCCACGCCGCCCGTGGGATCGATGAGCTTGACCTCGGGGACGCGCAGGGCCATCGCGTTGACGGTGAAGTCGCGGCGCAGCAGGTCGCCGTCGATCGTGTCGCCGAACTCGACGACGGGCTTGCGCGTGGTGCCGTCGTAGCTGTCGGCGCGGTACGTGGTCACCTCGACCTGCTCGCCCTGCACGCGGGCGCCGATCGTGCCGAACGCGCGGCCGATGTCCCATTGCGCGGTCGAGATCGGGGTCACGATCCGGAGGATGTCGTCCGGGCGGGCGTCGGTGGTGAAGTCGAGGTCGTGGGTCTCTCGGCCGAGCAGCGCGTCGCGCACCGGCCCCCCGACGACCGAGAGCTCGAAACCGGCGTCGGCGAAGGCCTTCGCCAGGGTGGCGACGACGGGATCCGCGGCGAGCGCGCCGAGTCGGGACAGGCCCTCGGCCATGTTGAGCATGGGCTCCAGATTACCGGGCGGGCGTCCGGGCCCCGGTCTCTCCCTCCCCGTCTCTTCGTCGCAGAGTCTCGTTGTCCGGGCCGAGCAACGGGACTCTGCGACGAATGGGTGCCCCGGGGCTCAGGCGAGCGATACGAGCTCCCGGTACTCCTCGCTCCACAGATCCTCGTCCGCGTCCGGCAGCAGCAGCACCCGGTCGGGACGCAGCGCGTCGAGCGCCTGCTCGTCGTGCGTGACCATCACGATCGCGCCCGGATAGGAGTCGATCGCGGCGAGCACCTCGTCGCGCGACGCGGGATCGAGGTTGTTGGTCGGCTCGTCGAGCAGCAGCACGTTCGCCCCCGAGTGCACCAGCCCCGCCAGCGCGAGCCGGGTCTTCTCACCGCCGGAGAGCACGCCCGCCCGCTTGTCGGCGTCGTCCCCGCTGAACAGGAACGCGCCGAGCACGTGCCGCGCCTCGCCGTCGCTCAGGTGCGGAGCGGCGTCGGAGAGGTTCTCCCGCACCGTGCGGTCGAGCGACAGCGTGTCATGCTCCTGAGCGAAATAGCCCAGCCGCAGCCCGTGGCCGTGCACCACCCGCCCGCTGTCGGGCTGCGCCTGCCCGGCGAGCAGACGCAGCAGGGTCGTCTTCCCTGCGCCGTTGAACCCGAGCACCACGAACCTGCTCCCCCGGTCCACCGCGAGGTCGACGCCGTCGAGGACCGTCCGGCCCGCGTACGCCTTCGCGAGGCTCACGGCGCCGAGGGGCATCCGCCCGCACGGCTCCGGCTCGGGGAGCGCGATGCGGGCCACCTTCTCGGTCCGACGCACCGGCTCCAGCTCGGCGAGCATCCGGTCGGCCCGACGGGCCATGCTGCGGGCCATGACGGCCGTGGACGATCGCGCCTTCATGCGGTCCGCCTGGGTGTGCAGGGCTGCCGCCTTCCGCTCCGCGTTGGCGCGCTCCCGGATGCGCCGCCGCTCATCGGCCCCGCGCTGCACGAGGTACTGCTCCCATCCGGTGTTGTGCACGTCGATGGCGGCGCGCGGGGGATCGAGGTGGAACACCCGGTTGACCACGTCGGCGAGCAGTCCGGTGTCGTGGCTGATGAGCACCAGCCCGCCGCGATGCCCCTGCAGGAAGGTGCGGAGCCAGGCGATCGAGTCGACGTCGAGGTGGTTCGTCGGCTCGTCGAGCAGCAGCACCCGGTCGCGCCCGCCGAACAGGATGCGGGCGAGCTCGACCCGCCGCCGCTGGCCGCCGGAGAGCGTGCCCACCGGAGCGGACAGCACGCGCTCCGGCAGACCGAGACCGGCTGCGACCTGGGCCGCCTCGGCCTCGGCGGCGTATCCCCCGCCGGACTGGAATGCCGTTTCGGCGCGGGCGTAGGCGCGCAGGGCGCGGTCGAGATCGGCCGGCGCCGCGGCGGCGGCGAGCGCGGCCTCCGCGTCGTGCAGGTCCCGGGTCGCGCGATCGAGGCCGCGCGCGGACAGGATGCGGTCGGTGACGCTGACCCCGGGGTCGGCGGCGCGGGAGTCCTGCGGGAGGAATCCGACGTCGCCGGTCGAGGCGATCGAGCCCGCTGCCGGGTCGGACATGCCGGCGAGGGCCGACAGGAGGGTGGTCTTGCCGGCGCCGTTGCGTCCGACGAGGCCGATGCGGTCTCCGGGGGAGACGGTGAAAGAGATGTCTGAGAGCAGCAGGCGGGCGCCCGCGCGCAGCACGACATCATGAACGGTGATCATGATCCGAAAACTCCGAGTGAATAGCGAAAAGGACACACTTCTGGCGTGGAAGCGGGTCCTCAGCTAGGAGATTCGGGGGGTAGACACGGCCCCAGGCTAACACCGCGGCCTGAATCCGAGCCCACGGTCCGGAGGCTCCGCTCGTCTATTCGTCGCAATGTCCCGCTATTCGCGTCGGATAACGGGACATTGCGACGAATAGACGGACCGGGCACACCGCACCCCGCACCCCGCACACGGCGATATGCTCGTCCCGGCAACGTCGAGGAAGGGCCGCGATGCCCGCTCGTCTGCGCTGGATGCGCCTCCGCCCGCAGGAGGCCGCCCTCATCGCCATCACCGCGATGTGGGGCAGCACGTTCCTGCTCGTCCACTGGGCGATGCAGCACTCCGGGCCGTGGTTCTTCGTCGGGCTGCGCTTCTTCGTCGCCGGTCTCATCAGCATCCTGATCTTCCGGCGATCGCTGCGCGGCATGAGCTGGGCCGACATCGGCGCCGGAGTGTCCATCGGCGTGATGATCCATCTGGGCTACGGTCTGCAAACGCTCGGCCTGCAGACCATCGACAGCAGCACGTCCGCGTTCATCACCGCGATGTACGTGCCGCTCGTCCCCTTCGCCCAGTGGATCTTCCTGCGCAAGCGCCCGCCCGCCATGGCCTTCGCCGGTGCCGGGCTCGCCTTCGTGGGGCTGCTCCTCATCGCCGGCCCCGACGCGTTCGCCCTCACCCTCGGCGGCGGCGAGATCGTCACCATGATCAGCACGCTGCCGATCGTCGGCGAGATCATCCTCATCAGCGTCTTCGCGGGGCGCATCGACCTCGGCCGGATCACCGTCGTGCAACTGCTCACCGCCGGCCTGCTGGGATTCCTCACCATGCCGGTGGTCGGCGAGGGTGTGCCCCCCTTCTCCTGGGTCTGGGTCGGCTGCGGCGTCGGCCTCGGCCTGACGAGCTGCCTCATCCAGCTCACGATGAACTGGGCGCAGAAGACGGTGTCCCCCACCCGCGCCACGATCATCTACGCCGGGGAGCCGGTCTGGGCGGGGATCATCGGACGCATCGCCGGGGAGCGCCTGCCGGCCACCGCGCTGGCGGGCGGTGCGCTGGTCGTGCTCGGGATCCTCGCGAGCGAGCTGCGCGCCGTCGGGCGGCGGCGGAAGACCGACCGGTAGCCGGCGGATCCGGCGTCCGGGGCCGAAGTGTTCACCTTCGGTACACACCCAGGTCATCCCGGATTGCTTCGGTGGATCGCGTGCACGCACCCGAGCGCGCACGCACTCCCCCGCCACGAAACGAAGGATCGACATGCATTCTCGACCCGCAGCCCGACGCCGCAGACCGGCCGTCGCCGCCGCGCTCGTCACCCTGCTCGGCAGCGTCCTGGTCGCCCCGGCCGCCGCAGCCGCCGCATCGGCACCCGCCCCCGAGGTGCCCTCCGCGCCGCTGATCACCACCGACAGCACCTGGCGCTATCTCGACGACAACACCGACCCCGCCCGCGGCGACGCGAACCTGCGGATCTGGACCGGCGCCTCCTATGACGACAGCGCGTGGAAGACCGCGCAGGGCGCGTTCGGCGCGAAGAACGGCAAGCTCGGCAAGGTCGGCCCGCACGAGCCCCGCACCCTGCTGACGCACTACGTCGAGGGCACGAAGACCGCGATCCCCACCTACTTCTTCCGCACCGAGTTCACGCTCGACAAGGGGGTCGCCGAGCAGGTGGCGTCCCTCACCAGCACCGTGACGTACGACGACGCGCTCGTCGTCTGGGTCAACGGCACCAAGGTGGCCAGCTACGTCGACGGCCGCATCACCGAGACCACCAACCTCGAGTACGCGGGCGACAGCAACGGAGACCCGCTCACCAGCACCTTCACCGCGAAGGGCGACCTGCTGCACGAAGGCGCGAACACCGTCGCCGTCGCGCTCTACCAGGACCGCGCGTCGAGCTCCGACATCTACTTCGACATGTCCGAGCTGCGTCTCGTCGCCGCCACCGGGCCCGAGAAGCCGGTCGTCGCTCCGCCGACCCGGGTCATCCTCACGCCCACCGAGAAGCCCGAGACGTCGCAGGCGTTCTCCTGGCTCGCGGGCGACGCGTCGCACAACAGCGGCCAGGTGCAGATCGCCCCGGCTGCCGGCGGCGACACGCGCACGATCGACGCCTACTCCGCCGGCGTCGTCAACGGGAACCCGAACCAGCACTTCTCGGCGACCGTCGACGGCCTCACCCCTGCGACCGCCTACAAGTACCGCGTGGGCCTCGAGGGCAGCTGGAGCGACTGGTTCGAGTTCCGCACCGCCGATCCGAAGGCGACGGACTTCCAGTTCATCTACTACGGCGACGCGCAGATCGGCCTCGACACCACCTGGCCCTCCGTCGTCAAGCAGGCCGAGGCCAACGCACCGCGTTCGATCGGCTCGGTGCACGCCGGAGACCTCATCAACACCTCCTCCAACGAGACCGAGTGGCTCAACTGGTTCAAGGGCATGAAGGACTCCGCGACCCGCACCAACGTGATGGCGGCGCCCGGCAACCACGAGTACTCCGGCGACAAGATGCTGACGGCGTGGAAGGCGAACTTCGAGTACCCGCACAACAACCCGGCGATCGGCAGCGTGGGCGAGCTCGCGAACCTCGCGCAGGGCGACAGCGACGTGGCGAAGCAGTACAAGGCGTACTTCGAGCACTGGAGCGAGTTCGCCAAGGAGACGGCGTACTACACCGACTACCAGAACGTGCGCTTCATCACGCTCAACGCGACCCGCGACACCACGTTCCTCACCCCGGGCAACCTCCCGTCGTGCACGGGGACGGAATGCCCGAAGAACGACGTCGCCCGCCTGTGGACCCGCTTCCAGGCCGCCTGGCTCGACCACATCCTCGGCGACAGCCCGTCGAAGTGGAACGTGGTCACCTTCCACCAGCCGGTGTACTCCACCTCGGCCGGCCGCGACGAGCCGATCCTGCGCGATGAGTGGGTGCCGGTCTTCCAGAAGCACGACATCGACCTCGTGATGATGGGCCACGACCACACCTACGCCCGCGGCTACAAGAACACCGATGCGACCTCGACCCCCGGCCTCACGACCGGGCCGGTGTACATGGTGTCCAACTCCGGGGCGAAGCACTACGACCTCGAGACCGAGGCGAAGAACGTGTGGACGAACAACGGCGCCACCCAGGTGCTCCGTGGCGAGAAGGTCACCACCTACCAGGTGATCGACGTCTCGAAGGACCAGCTGGTCTACCGCTCCTACCTCGCGGAGAAGGTCCCCGGCGCCACCACCGACAAGAACGTCGGCGACGTCTACGACCAGTTCACCGTCACCAAGTACGACGACGGCGAGAAGTGGGTCACGGAGGCGGGCATGACCCCGCCGCCGCAGAAGAAGCCGGCGGCCGTGACGCTCGATGCGAAGACGGTCAAGGCCGGCGGCAGCGTCGAGGTCTCCGGCACCGGCTTCACCGCCGGTGAGGAGCTCTCGATGGAGCTGCGCTCCGAGCCCGTCGCCATCGGCACCGTCACGGCGGACGCCGACGGCGCGTTCTCGGCGAGGGCGACGATCCCGGCCGCCACCCCGGCGGGCGAGCACACGGTCGCGGTGGTCCGCGCGGACGGCACCGTGGTGACCGCGCCGATCACCGTGCAGGCCGCGGACTCGGGCTCCGGCGACGGAGACGGCGGCGGCGAAGGCTCCGAGGGCGGCGACGGCTCGGACGGCACCGACGGGACCGGAACCGACGACCTCGCGACCACGGGTGCGGACAGCTCGCCGTACATCGTCGCAGCGGTCGTGCTGCTGGCGCTCGGGCTGGGCCTCGTCGCCCTGCGCCGTCGTGCGGCGGCCGGCGCCGCGGAGTAGCGGGAACGACTGAGGGCGCCGCTCCGGGCATCCGGGCGGCGCCCTCGGTATGCGTGCCGCGGACGGAGCGCACCCCGAACGGCACCCTGCATCCGGCTACTCGAGTATCCGGATGCAGAACGTGCGGACGGATGCAGAACGTCCGGGACGCGGCTCACCAGACGGTGCCGCTGCCGCCCTTCGCCTGCTCGATCGCCTGCTGCTTCTGCTTGGCGAAGCGGATCACGAAGTAGCTGAAGAGCATCCCCCCGAGCAGCGCGATCCCGACGAGGATGAAGACCCCCCGATCGGGCTCGATCAGATCGAGGGCGTAGATCGCCAGGCCCGCGACGAGCAGCGCACCGCCCTCCAGCACGGCCATCAGGATGAGGGCGCGCTGCATCCTGGCGGCGAACTCCCGCTCCACGCGGGCGACCCGTCCGTTGATCGAGGTGTCCTCTGCGTCCATGCTCCGACCGTAGCGGAAGCCGGGTCTCAGGCGTCGGGTTCCCCGCCGAGGTCGACGCGACCGGGCCGGATCGCGTCGAGGGCCGTGCGCACGAGACGGCGCCGCTCCGCAGGCGGCTGGTCCTCGGCGTGCATCATGACCTCGGTGAGCACGCCGAGCATCGCGCCGACGAGCGCGCGGAGCACGAGGCGAGTGTCCGCATCGTCCTCCCGGTGTCCCGGAACGGCGATCCAGCGCTCCCAGAGGGCGTCGCCGAGGGTGCGCTGCGTGTCGGCGACCCTCGCCAGCTGATGCGCGAGCAGCTCCGGCGTGCTGTTGAGGATCGAGCGGAGCATCCTCTCCCGCTCGAGCTCGGCCTCGTCGTCGAGCAGATCGAGCGAGACCAGCACGATCTGCCGCAGCGAGATCCAGGGCGCCTCACCGACCGGACGCTCCCGAAGGCGGTCGACGAGCATCTGCGTGTCCTCGTCGGCCCGGAAGAAGAGCACCTGGTCCTTCGTGCCGAAGTATCGGAAGAACGTGCGCTCCGAGATGCCGGCCGCGGCGGCGACCTCGTCGACGGTCGTGGCCGCGTATCCCCGTTCGGCGAAGATCCGGATCGCGACATCGCCGAGCCGCTGGCGAATGGCCCGCCGGGACAGTTCTCTGAGGGTCGGGTCCGGCACTCGCTCAGGTTACCAGCGAGCTCATGTCATAGACTGCCACTATTGTCTGCCTCTGACACTAGCGATCACTGGAGAGAGATGAATCCCCCCGTAGCCCCCGCATCCGCTCCGCCCGCAACCGGTCCCCTCCCCGCCCCGCGACCCGCCTCCGGTGGCACCGGACTCATCTGGATCCTCCTCGCCGGCGCCTTCGTCATGGTTCTCAACGAGACCGTGATGGGTGTCGCCCTGCCTCCCGTGATGCGCGAGTTCGGCGTGGCCGCGTCGGCAGGACAGTGGCTCACGACGATCTACATGCTCGTCATGGCCGTCGTCATCCCGATGTCGGGCTTCCTGCTCCAGAAGTTCAGCCCGCGGGCCATCTTCGTCACCGCCCTCGGACTCTTCACGCTGGGCACCGCGGTCGCCGCCGCTGCGCCCGTCTTCGGCGCGCTCGTCGCAGCGCGGGTGCTGCAGGCCGGCGGCACCGCGGTCATCATGCCGCTGCTGTCGACCATGATCCTGACGAGGATCCCCGAGGAGCGCCGCGGACGGATGATGGGCCTCATCGCGATCGTGATGTCGGTCGCCCCCGCCCTCGGCCCGACCGTCTCGGGCATGCTCATCACCACGTTCGGGTGGCGCTCGGTGTTCATCGCCGTGCTGCCGATCGCGCTCGTCGTCCTCATCGTCGGCGCCCTCCTCATCGGCGCCTCAGAGGCCGGCCGTCCCGCCCGCTTCGACGTCCTGTCCGCACTCCTCTCGGTGCTTGCGTTCGGCGGACTCGTCTACGGTCTGGGCGGCATCGGCGAGGCGATCGACGGGAAGGCCGCCGTGTCGCCCGCGCTGCCGCTGATCGCCGGAGCCGTCGGGCTGGCGCTCTTCGTCTGGCGGCAGATCGCGCTGCAGAGCCGGGGGGCGGCCTTCCTCGATCTGCGCCCCTTCCGGGTGCGCGCGTTCTGGGTCGGCATCCTGCTGCTCCTGATCGCGATGCTCTCGATGTTCGGCGCGCTCATCCTGCTGCCGATCTACATGCAGAACGTGCTGGGGCTCTCCCCGTTCGTCACCGGCCTGGTGGTGCTCCCCGGCGGACTGCTCATGGGACTGGCCGCGCCGTTCGTCGGCGCCCTGTTCGACCGGGTCGGCGCACGTCCGCTCGTCATCCCGGGTGTCTTCGTGGTCGCCGCAGCGCTGGTCATGCTCACGCAGCTGGGCGCGTCGAGCCCGGTGTGGCTCATCGTGGTCGCGACGATCGTGCTCGACCTCGGCCTCGCGCTGATGATGACCCCGCTGATGACGGCGTCCCTCGGATCGCTCGCGCCCGAGCTCTACAGCCACGGCAGTGCGATCTTCACCACGGTGCAGCAGCTCGCCGGCGCGGCGGGCACCGCGCTGTTCGTGACGCTGATGTCGATCGGATCCGCATCGGCCGTCCGCTCCGGGCTGTCCGCGATCGACGCGACGGCACAGGGCATCCACCTGGCGTTCGTGGTCGCCGCCACCTCGTCGGTCATCACGATCCTGCTCGCGTTCCTCGTGCCGAAGCGCCGCCCGCGGAAGGAGGCGGATGCGGTCTGACCCCGCGCCGTACGATGCCCTCGTACCCCGCAGCTCACCGGCCGATCCGGACGACCCTCGGGTCGGCTAGACGGCGTCGCCCTCGACAGGGCCTTCGGTGTTGGGCTTCCACCCCAGCGCCGGGGCGACGTGCTCCGCGAAGGCCTGCAGCACGTGCAGGTTGTACGCGGGGCCGAGCTGGTTCGGGATCGTCAGCATCAGCGTGTCCGCGGCCATCACGGCCTCGTCGCGCTTCAGCTGCTCGATGAGCACGTCCGGTTCGGCGGCGTAGGTCTTGCCGAAGGTCGAGCGCAGCCCGTCGATGATCCCGATCTGGTCGTCGCTCTCCTCGGAGCGCAGACCGAAGTAGGCGCGGTCCATGTCGCTGACCAGAGGGAAGACGCTGCGGCTCACGGACACGCGGGGGGTCCCCGTGTGCCCGGCTTCCTTGTAGGCCGTGCGGAAGAGGTCGATCTGCTCCCGCTGCAGCTCGTGGAAGGGCTGTCCGGTCGCCTCGGTGACGAGCGTCGAGCTCATCATGTTCAGGCCCATCCGCCCGGTCGTCTCCGCGGTCGAGCGGGAGCCCGAGCCCCACCAGATGTGGTCGCGCAGCGTCGGCGAGTGCGGTTCGACCGCCAGATAGCGTCCTTCGCCGACCATCCGCGGATCACCGGGGGCGAGGCGCTCCCCCTCGATGGCGCGCAGGAACAGGTCGAACTTCTCTCGGGCGAGCACGCTGCCCCGCTCTCCGTCCTCGGCGTCGAGGTAGCCGAAGGTCTCGTAGCCCCGCAGGGCGGTCTCGGGTGACCCGCGGCTGACGCCCAGCGCGATCCTCCCGCCGGAGATGAGGTCGAGGGCCGCGGCCTCCTCGGCGAACTGGAAGGGGTTCTCGTAGCGCATGTCGATCACGCCGGTACCCACCTCGATGCGCCGGGTCCGTGCGGCCATCGCCGACAGCAGAGGCATGGGCGACGCGGCCTGGCGCGCCCAGTGGTGCACGCGCACATAAGCGCCGTTGACGCCGATCTCGTCGGCGCCCTCCGCGATCTCGATGGTCTGGGTGAGCATGTCGCCCGCCGTGCGGGTCGCCGAGCCGGGCACGTCCGCATAGTGCCCGAAGGAGAGGAATCCGAAAGCCTTCACGATGTATGCGAACGCATGAATGGTGCGGGCTATTCCGCCGGAAGCAGGAAGCCGTCGAGCACGAGTGAGCGGATGCGGGGCTCGAGGTCGGCCCAGAGGTCCGCGAGCGGCACGTCGAACAGGTCGGCGAGCGCAGCGACGATCTGGGCGACCGTCAGCTCGCCGTCGCAGGCGCCGGTGAACGCGGCGAGCGCGGTGTCCGCGGAGACCACGCGCCCGAAGCCGCCGCCCTGGCGCAGCTCGATCACCGTCGGGTCGTCGTCGCCGGGCATCAGGTGCCGCGCCTCGGTGACGTCGGGGGCCACGACGAGGCGCGGGGGCAGCGCGGACGCCAGGAGGTCGTGCGCCCCGAGACCCGCACGCAGCGCACGACCGGTGTTCGCGAGCGGCTGCGAGAGGTGCTCGAAACGCCGGAGGCGCCGGCCCTCCGGTGCGTCCGCGCCGCCCCGGCGCACCAGCACGTAGCCGAATCCGATCGCGGAGACGCCCCGCGCGGCGAAGTCGTCGAGCCACGCCGAGAGCAGTGCCGAGAAGCCCTCGTCCCGGGGCAGGGTGCCGCCGTCGCGGATCCAGAGCTCCGCATAGGCGAGCGGGGACAGTTCCTCCCGCTCGATCACCCAGGCGTCGAGATCGTCGCGCACCCAGGCGCGCAGCCGGTCGAGTCCGGCGACGCCGTCGCGGGACTCCCAGTTGCCCAGCAGCTGCGCGACGCCTCCGGGCGCGAGCAGCTCCGGCGCCGAGCGGAGGAACTGCTCGACCAGCGCATCTCCGACGAGGCCGCCGTCGCGGTACTCGTACTCGGGGACGCCCTGCGCCCTCGGTGTGATCACGAACGGCGGGTTCGAGACGATGAGATCGAAGGCCTCCCCCGCAACCGGCTCGAACATGCTGCCGAGGCGGAACTCCACGTTCGCGACCCCGTTCAGCTGCGCGTTCAGCTCGGCGTACGCGAGCGCGCGCTCCGAGATGTCGGTCGCGATCACCGTGCCGGCGTGCCGCGAGACGAGCAGCGCCTGGATGCCGCATCCGGTCCCCAGATCGAGCGCACGGCCGACGGATGCCGGGACCACGAGCTCGGCGAGCGTGCGCGAGGCGCCGCCCACGCCGAGCACGTGATCCGGGGGAAGCGCCGTGCCGAGGGCGACCTCGTCGAGATCGCTGGCGATCCACCACTCCCCGACGCCGTCGGCGTCGACGAACGACTGCGGGCGGATCAGTGCATGCGGCACGACCGAGCCGTCCCCGGCGGTGGCGATGCCCAGCGTCTCGAGTCCATCGATGCCGAGCCGAGGGAGCGCGACCGCGACCGCCGCGAGCGGCTGCGGCATCCCCAGCACCAGGAGCCGGCCCAGGGTGGCGAGGGCGCCGTCGCCGTCGCCGAGGGCGCGGAGGATGGGCTCGCGCATGCCGCGGGCGAGCGCGTCGTCCGCCTCGTCACCCCAGAGCCGCCGCAGCGGATCGGACCGGAAGTCCGCCGCGTCGAGGTCCGCGGCGAGCGCACGGGCGGACAGGATGTCGGGGCGGGGAGCTGCGGGCACGGCCGTCACTCTACGCGCCTTCAGGGATCCCGTGCCGTCCCCGCCTAGAATCATGGGCGGCAGCACTCACGGACGCCGGGCGGCGTTCGAGGAAGACCATATGACCGCGATCTCCCCCAGCAACGGCATCCGTGCGCGCGCACGACGGATGCTCCGTCGTCTCGGTGCGACGGCCGCCGCAGCGGCGCTGATGATCGGCGCGGTCGCCCCGTCCGCATCCGCGGACGAGACCCCTCCCCCCTCGGAGCCGAAGGGCGAGGTGACGCTCCACCTGTCGGCCGGGGTCGATGGTGCGATCCCCGGTGCCGGTCCGCTGGTCGCGACCGCGTCGGTGAGCAACGGCACCGAGAGCGCCCTGTCGGAGGGGCGGATGACGTTCGAGCTGAACCGCACGCCGCTGACGACATCGGACGCGCTCGACGGATGGCTCGATCGCGGGGTCACGGGCGGGACCTTCGAGGAGGTCTCCTCCCAGACGTCGTCCGTGGTCGAGCGCGACAAGACCTCCCTGATCGGCGCGGCCGTGAGCGCGCCGGACTTCGCTCCCCTCGCACCCGGAATCTACCCCGTCCGCGCACGGCTGAGCTCGGCGACCACCGGTCCGAAGGACGATCAGACCTCCTGGGACCTCACGGCGAGCGCAGTGGTCGTCGTCCGCTCCGGCGTGGCTCCCGCGGTCTCGGCGATCGTGCCGATCACGGCCACCCCGAAGGCGGGCGGCCTCCTCACCGCCGAGGAGCTGACGGCGCTCACCGCGCCGGAGGGTGCGCTGACGGCGGTGCTGACGGGCGTCAGCGGCACCACCGCCATCCTCGCGATCGATCCGTCCGTCCCCGCCGCGATCCGAGCGCTCGGGTCGTCCGCGCCGGTGACGGCGACCGCCTGGCTGGACGCCCTGGAGAGCCTGCCGAACGATCGCTTCGCCCTCCAGTTCGGCGATGCGGACGCCGCGACCCAGGCACACGCGAAGCTGCCGAGTCTGCTCGCCCCCACGAGCCTCACCGCTCTGCTGAACCCCGCCGACTTCGCTCAGGCGACGCCGACACCCACCCCGACCGCGAACGACGCGGCGCCGGCCCTCCCCGACAACGCCGCGCTCACCGCGCTCCGCGGGGCGTCCTCCGGCATCCTCTGGCCGCGCGCAGACGTGACCGCCGACGACCTCACGGCCTTCGCCGCCTATCTGGGCGACGACGTCGTCACGATCCTGCCCGACACCGCGGTCGGCGGGGAGCGCGGCGGCGTCGCCTCGACCGGCTCCCGGCGGGTGCTCGTCACCTCGTCCTCGGCCTCCGACCGCCTGTCCGCCGCGGCCGAGGAGGCCGACGCGACCGCGCGCGACCGGGAGATCGGCGCCGCCGCCGCGCACCTGCTCCTGAACGCCGCGACAGCCGGATCGGCGCCGCTCCTCGTCGGCCTCAACCGCTCGGAGACCCGCGACGGCGGCAGTCTTCACGCGGCGCTCGCCTCCCTCGGCGCCGCCGGACCCCGCCTGTCGACGCTGACCGCCGCCGCCCCGGTGCGCGTCGACGTCACGGCGAAGGCCGACTCCGCCCGGGCGCCGATGCTGCACGACCTCCTCGTCGGCGAGCAGAGGCTCACCCAGTTCGGGACGATCCTGAAGGATCCCCTCGTCCTCCTCGCCCCCGAGCGCATCCAGATCCTCCGGCTGATCGGCGTGGGACTCGCCCCGGACGACGTCACGACCGCGGTCGCCGCCCATCAGAAGGCCACGAGGAAGACCCTCTCATCGGTGGGCGTGCAGGAACCGAGCCCCGTCCAGCTGCTCACGGCGGCGGCCCCTCTTCCGGTGTGGATCCGCAACGAGCTCCCCTGGCCCGTCACCGTGGAGCTGTCCAGTCAGCCCTCCGACCCCCGTCTCGACGTCCAGCCGATCACCGAGGTGCAGGCCGGACGCGCGAGCAACACGCGCGTGACGATCCCGGTCGAGGCGCGGCTCGCGAGCGGCGAGCTCGAGGTCGAGTTCCGGCTCACCAGCCCGACCGGCGTGCCGATCGGGGATCCGGCGATCGCGCCGGTGACGGTCCGCGCCGACTGGGAGAACATCGGCCTCGGCATCCTGGGCGGCATCATCGTGCTGCTGCTGGCGTTCGGCATCATCCGCACCGTACGACGCCGACGCCGGGGGGCGCAGGACCAGGAGGAGGGCGCCTCGGATGACGAGACCCCCCACGACGAGCGGTCCGCCGCGAAGGAGATCGATGAGTAGTCTCGGCCGTGCCAGCGCCATCCTCGGCGCAGGCACCCTGATCTCCCGCGTCACCGGGCTGATCCGCACGATCGTCCTCGTCGCGGCGATCGGTTCGATCGGCAAGGCGGGCGACGCGTTCGGCGTCGCCAACCAGCTGCCGAACAACGTCTTCACGATCATCCAGACCGGCATCCTCACGGCCGTGATCATCCCGCAGATCGTGCGTGCCGCGGCCCACAAGGACGGCGGCCGCGCGTACATCTCCAAGCTCTTCACGCTCGGCACCGTGGTGTTCCTCGCGGCGACCGCGGTCGCGATGGCGCTCGCACCGTTCCTTGTGACGATCTACGCCAAGGGCTACTCCCCCGCGCAGCACGCCCTCGCGGTGGCGTTCGCCTACTGGTGCCTGCCGCAGATCTTCTTCTACGGTCTGTACGCGCTCGTCGGGGAGACCCTCAACGCCCGCCGCGTCTTCGGGCCGTACACGTGGACCCCGGTCGCGAACAACGTCCTCTCGATCGCCGGGTTCCTCGTCTTCATCGCGCTCTTCGGCGGGTCCCGCACCGACGTCGACATGTGGAACCCCACGATGATCGCCGTGCTCGGGGGGACCGCCACCCTCGGGATTGCCGTCCAGGCGGGGCTGCTGTTCTTCGCCTGGCGACGCACCGGGCTTCAGCTGCGCCCCGACTTCCGCTGGCGCGGCGTCGGTCTCGGACAGGTGGGCTCGCTCGCCGGCTGGACCTTCATGATGGTCATCGTCGGCCAGGTCGCCGGTCTCATCCAGACGACCATCGTCTCCGAGGCATCGGGCGAGCATCCATCGGTGTTCATGATGCAGGCCGCCTGGCTCGTCTTCATGCTCCCCTACTCGATCTTCGCGATCTCGATCGGCACCCCCTACTTCACCCAGATCGCGGAGCACGCCGCCGCCGGGCGCGATGCCGCGGTCCGCAGCGACGTCGCGCGGTGCATCCGGGTCGTCTCGCTCTTCGTGGTCGGCTCCGGGGTGGCGCTCGCCGTGGCGGCGGTGCCCGCGACCCGCATCTTCACCGACAGCGCGGAGAAGGCGCTGCAGTCCGCTCCGGTGCTCGTCTGCTACCTCGTGGGCCTGCTCGCCCTCTCCGTGCTGTTCATCGTGCAGCGCGCCTTCTACGCCTACGGCGACACCCGCACGCCGTTCCTGTTCACCCTCGTGCAGGGCGTGCTGATCGTCGTCTTCTCGCTCATCGCCCTCGCGGTCGCCCCGCTGGCCCAGCTCGCCGCAGCTGTGGCCCTCGGCCAGTCGATCGCCGGGATCGTGCAGGCCGTCATCGCCGTGCTCATCCTGCGGAAGAGGCTCGGCGGACTGGAGCTGCGCACCACCCTCCTCTCGCTGGTCCGGTTCACCGTCGCAGCCATCCCCGCCGGGCTCGCCGGCTGGGGCGTGTATGCGGCGCTGGGCGGTGCCGAGGGATGGATGACCGGCCGCACCGGCTCCTCCTTCGCGGACAGGCTCATCGGAGCCGTCGGCACCGGTGTGATCGGCGCCGTCGCCGCGGCCGCCTACCTCATCGTGCTCCTGATCCTGCGCGCCCCCGAGCTCTCCGCGGTCACCGGGCTGCTGAAGCGGTTCCTCCCCCGCCGCTGAGGCTCAGGCGGACTCCACCACCCGGATCGCGGCGCGGATGCCGGGAACTCGGTTTCGCGTCCAATGCCAGGAGTTCGGCGTCGCACCCCTCGGCGAGCGCGACGTAGCGCGGTCATGGCACGACGGCACAGGGAGTCGGAAGACGGCTTCCGACGTCGTCCACAGGGCCGCGGAATGCCCCGCGGCTACCATTGGTTGAAGCAGTAGATCCTGCTGTCCGCGAACGGGAGAACACATGCGTCAGGTCATCATCATCGGCTCCGGCCCCGCCGGGTTCACCGCCGCCGTCTACGCAGCGCGCGCGAACCTCGAGCCGCTCCTCATCGCGAGCTCCGTGGAGGTCGGCGGAGAGCTGACGAAGACCACCGAGGTGGAGAACTTCCCCGGCTTCCCCGAAGGCATCCAGGGCCCGGATCTCATGACCAAGCTGCAGGAGCAGGCCGAGAAGTTCGGCACCGAGGTCGTCTACGACGATGTCACCGCTCTCGAGCTCGACGGCCCGGTGAAGAAGGTCACGCTCGGTAGCGGCGTGGTCCACGAGGCGTCCTCCGTGATCTACGCGACCGGCTCCGCCTACCGGAAGCTGGGGGTCGAGGGCGAGGAGCGCCTGTCGGGCCACGGCGTGTCCTGGTGCGCCACCTGCGACGGCTTCTTCTTCCGCGAGAAGACGATCGCCGTCGTCGGCGGCGGTGACTCGGCGATGGAGGAGGCCACCTTCCTCACCCGCTTCGCCTCGAAGGTCTACGTGATCCACCGCAAGGACACGCTGCGCGCCTCGAAGATCATGCAGGATCGTGCGTTCGCGAACGAGAAGATCGAGTTCGTGTGGAACAGCGAGGTCGACGAGATCCTCGGCGAGTTCGAGACCACCGCGGTGCGTCTGCGGTCGACCGTCGACGGCTCGCTGAGCGAGCTTCCCGTCGACGGCGTGTTCGTCGCGATCGGCAACGATCCGCGCACGCACCTGGTGCACGGCAAGCTCGAGCTCACCGCCGAGGGCACCGTGTGGGTCGACGGGCGCTCGTCCCGCACCTCCCAGCGCGGAGTGTTCGCCGCGGGTGACGTGATCGACCCCACCTACCGTCAGGCCGTCACGGCCGCGGGTTCCGGCACGGTGGCGGCGCTCGACGCCGAGCACTTCCTCGCCGATCTCGCAGACGCCGCGCCGCTCGCCGAGCCCGCCGTGGTCTGACCGGGGAACACCGGACACCGCTCGCGCGTTCTCCCCTGAGGACGGCAACGCACCCTCTTTTCCGACACAGATGCAAGGAGAAACCTCATGACTGCCAAGGCAACCAGCCAGGCGACCTGGGAGCAGGACGTGCTTCAGGCCGACGGCCCCGTGCTCGTCGATTTCTGGGCTGCGTGGTGCGGTCCGTGTCGGATGGTGTCCCCGATCCTCGATGAGATCGCGGCGGAGAACCCCGAGAAGATCACGATCCTCAAGCTCAACGTCGATGAGAACCCCGAGCTCGCGATGAAGTACCAGATCACGTCGATCCCGGCGATGAAGGTCTTCCAGGGCGGTGAGGAGAAGACCACGATCATCGGCGCGAAGCCGAAGTTCGCTCTCGAGCAGGACCTCGCCGCTTTCATCCGCTGATCAGCACTTCTTCGGGCCCGTTCCGCTTCGGCGGAGCGGGCCCTCTGCATGTCATGCCTCGTCGTGGACGACGACCGGAGGCAGTCCGCGGGCGCGCCGGGCCCGGCCCATGACCTCCTGGACCACGGCGGACTTCGCGTCGGTGTACGACCGATCGGGAGCCGATGCCGCGGCGCCGATCTTCACCCGCTCGTACCGCCGGGCATCGTCGGGGTGGGAACGCAGCCCGTCGCGGAAGCCGCGCTGATGGGCGTTCTCCCAGTCCTCCGGCGCGAAGAAGTGCGCGATGTGCCGCCGCAGCCCGGCCTGCTCGCGGATCAGCACGGGATGGGTCCGCACCCCGCTCCCTCTCCGCCAACCGGCCTCCTCCAAGGCGGGGAGGTGGGTGTCCAGCCGTACGGCGTCGCACCGGACCGCGATGTCGATCACCGGTTTCACACGGATGCCGGGAACGGCCGTCGACCCGATGTGCTCGATCGTCCAGGACGGGTCGCCGATGCGCCGGAGGTCGTCGGCGACTACGCGGAACTCGGCCGCCCACTGCGGGTCGTGTTCGGCGAGGAGCATCGGCGGATCGCTCAGGAGGCGTCGGCGATGGTCGGATCCCAGCGACGGTGTCCCGTCTCGCCGAGCAGGCCCCAGACCGTCGAGGTCAGCTCGGGATACTGCAGCGCGATCTGACGCAGCACCAGATAGTGCCGGGTGGCGTTGGGCTTCTCGCCGTTGTTCGAGGCGATGTTCTCGGCGCGGAGGAGATAGACGACCAGCTCGTCGACGCTGGGGAGCTCTTCCATGAAGTCCCAGGGGTCCTCACCGCCGAGCAGCCGCTCCTGCACGAGGACGGCGAGCTCATCGGCAGCCTCCGCACGGAGCACCTCGAGGCTCGCACGGCGGGGGACGGAATCGGTCACCCCTCAAGCCTACGCGGGGGCGGGGACACCGGTCCCCGCCCCCGCCAGATCCGTGCGGATCAGCGGATCACCGCGAGCCGTAGCCCTCTTCGCCGAGCTCTTCGAGGATCCGGTTGAGATCCTGGATCGAGGCGAATTCGATCTTGAGCTGGCCTTTTCGAGCACCGAGAGAGATCTGCACCCGCGTATTCAGGCGATCTCCGAGGCGTCCGCCGACCTCATCGAGATAGGCCCGTCGCGCGCCGGGGTGCGGCTTCGGCGCCTTCGCGGGCGCCGGCAGCGCCTTCGCCGCCTGTTCGGTGGCCCGCACGGAGAGGTCTTCGTTGACGACCTTGTCCGCGAGCCTCTGCATCTGCTCCGGGTCTTCGACAGAGAGGATCGCCCGGGCGTGCCCCGCCGAGAGCACCCCGGCCGCGACCCGCTGCTGCACCGGCACGGGGAGGCGGAGGAGACGGATCGTGTTGCTGATCTGGGGTCGCGAGCGTCCGATCCGGTTCGCGAGCTCCTCCTGCGTGATCCCGAAATCGTCGAGGAGCTGCTGGTAGGCCGATGCCTCTTCCAGCGGGTTCAGCTGCGACCGGTGGAGGTTCTCGAGCAGGGCGTCACGGAGCAGGTCCTCGTCGGCGGTCTCCCGGACGATCGCGGGGATCGCGTCGAGTCCGGCCTCCCGAGCGGCTCGCGTACGCCGCTCCCCCATGATCAGCTCGTAGTCGCCGTCGGCGTTGCGCCGCACGACCACCGGCTGCAGCACACCGAATTCGCGCACGCTGTGCACCAGCTCGGCGAGGTGACTCTCGTCGAAGTGAGTGCGGGGCTGGCGGGGGTTCGGGACGATGCTGTTCGGGTCGACCTGGATGAGACGCACACCGGGGACCACCGAAAGCTCGGCGGTCCCGTCGGCAGGTGCCGCACCGGCGTCCGCGTCCTTCGTCTTGGAGGCACCGGGGAAGAACACGTCGACCGGGCGTTCTGCCTGATCAGCGGTCGGAATGAGGGCCCCGATCCCCCGGCCCAGGCCTGTACGTTTGGCCATCAGTTCTCCTTACCCTGCGTGCGTGACGCGATCTCGACGGCGGCTTCCCGATAGGCGATGGCGCCGGCCGACGACCCATCGTAGGCGATCACGGTCTGCCCGAAGCTCGGCGCCTCCGAGACCCGCACCGACCGCGGGATCACGGTCTCCAGCACCTGACGGGGGAAGTGGCTGCGCACCTCGTCGGCGACCTGCTGCGCGAGGCGGGTACGTCCGTCGTACATCGTCAGCAAGATGGTCGACAGGTGGAGTTCGGGGTTGAGGTGCTGCTGGATCATCTGGATGCTGCCCAGAAGCTGGCTGAGACCTTCGAGTGCGTAGTACTCGCACTGGATCGGGATGAACACCTCGGAGGCCGCCGTGAAGGCGTTGATGGTGAGGAGGCCCAATGACGGCGGGCAGTCGATGATGACGTAGTCGAGGTCATGATCCGCCAGATAGACCTCGAGCGCGCGACGGAGGCGGAACTCCCTCGCCACCTGCGCCACGAGCTCGATCTCCGCGCCCGCGAGATGGATCGTGCTGGGCGCGCAGTGCAGGTTCTCATGCTCCGGGCTCTGCTGGACGACGTCCGCGAGGGGTCGGCCATTGATCAGAACGTCATAGATGCTGGGCGTCTCGGCGCTGTGCGGCACGCCGAGCGCCGTCGACGCGTTCCCCTGCGGGTCCAGGTCGATGACGAGGACCCGTGCGCCGAGCGACGCGAGGGCGGAGGCGACGTTGACGGCCGTCGTCGTCTTGCCCACACCGCCCTTCTGGTTGGAGACCGTGAAGACGCGGGTGTCGCCCGTGAAGTCGACGCTGACCTTCTCCAGGGCGCGGCGGCGGGACGAGAGATCCGCGAGTTCGCGTGCGAGAGGGGTGTCCATCCCGAAGTCGTTGTTCGGCGATGCCTGTTCGGACTGTTTCACGTGAAACATCGACTCCTTCCGGGACCGCATTCCACTCTAATCGACCGGAACTGGTTTCCTCCCGTCCTTCGGGTCTCCTTCGCGTATGGGCTCCTGGGGATGACGAGTGCCGGATGTCGCGCGATGCGTTGCCAGAACGTGTCGCAGCCGTGACCAGGGCGCAGTGACACCCCCACCGCGGACGACCGTTTCCGCCATCTCGTTCCCCCTCGGGTCGAGTCCGGGCCGCGGTGGGCTGTGCGCTGTGGCGTGCGATGGTACTGGCCACCCCGATCCCCTGCTCACACTCTCCGCCGGCACTGCCCGGCGGACGACAAGGCCCCGAAGCGCACATCACCTACGGTGGAGGCGACACGGGGAGGCGAAGCCCTTCGGTTCCAGGGAAGATGGGAGCCATGCCCGATCGACCAGAAATCGTCTGCATCTGCGGTTCCACGCGTTTCGCCGGCGAGATGCGTGAGGCCAACCGTGAGCTCACATTCGCGGGGATGATCGTCGTCGCGCCCGGTGAGGCGGGAGAAGTGATCACCGACGACCAGAAGGCCGTGCTCGACGAGCTTCATCTGCGCAAGATTGACCTGGCTGACCGTGTTCTCGTCGTCAACCCGGGCGGATACATCGGTGAGTCCACGCGCCGGGAGATCGCCTATGCCCTGGCCGCCGGCAAGCCGGTCTCCTACACCTGCTCCGCCTAGACGAGATCTGGGCCGCGGATCTCCCGCCTCACCCTCCACAATGACGGGACATCGGCATCGAACCAGACCTTCGCACTGGCGAGTCTGGCGGACGTTTCACGTGAAACATGATCTCCGCGTGACAAGTGCCGACGCCCGTCACATCCGCCATCTTCATCTCGCCATCGTCGGCCGACGCTGCGGTGGGCGAGACTCTCAGCAGGCCGATCCCTCCGCACTCCCCCACGCTGCGTTGGTTCACGACGACAGGCGTGTTCACGTGCGAGGTGGGTCTCAAGACGAGGAGCGTGTCGTGGTTCAGAAGAGACCCCTCTCGCCTCTTCAGGAAACGGCAAGCCACCATCACCACGCGGCAGGCCTCGGCCACGCGGCCCCGGCACAGCTCACCACCTCCTTTCGCCTCCACGTTCGCTGGTTCCGAGGGAGCCGACTCTCATGCACGACGAGCGATCCCGAAGCGGAAGGGAACGTGTCCCGTCGCTCCCACCCGCTCGCGCTGACAGATCCCACGGTGAAGGTTTCACGTGAAACATGCTCGGAAGGCGACGAGCTTTCGGCACTCACCATGGCCGGGCCGTCTGGTCTCGCTCATCGTTCGGCTGGACCGACAGCCGAGGGACGCAACATCTCGAGGACTCTCTCCCGGAACTCGCATGAGAAGTGCCCCGGGCCCGATGAACGGCATTGAGTCGGAGAGGTCGCACCCCCAGGCTGCATTCGTCCCGGCGACGGACCAGGTTGCACGTGAGGCATGACCACCACACGGTGAATTCACGCCCTTCCGAGAGTCCACGCTCTGATGTCCTTACTGGCGATGACTCCCCTCTCATGACGAAACCAACCCCTGGCCCCGCGATGGTCGGCTACCCTGCCTGCCCCTTCATCTGGCTGTGCCGTTGGACTCCCCAGAACTCAGCCTCTCCGGGCTACAGGGGATGCGCGATGAACGGCACAATCGCGAGGAGTCCTACGGGCCTTGTTCGCGCCGAGAGTACATGTGTTCAGGCGAGACATGACCCCATCACACGATGAGTTCGCTTGAGTACACACTCTGGTGTCCTCACAGTCAAGAACGCGCCCGGCTCGACGAGACGAAGCACTGCCCCTCCGATCCGGCCGGCTGCCTTGCCCGATCCCTCCGTCCGACGGAGCCGATGGGAGATCGCCTACTCGATGACTCGGCCCATGCCGGCTACACGAGAGGCCCCCCTCCGCGATGAATGGCACTACCGCGGAAAGATCAGCCGCCGCACCCGGCCTTGTCTTGCGGACAGACCCGCTTTCACCCGACGTGACCATCACACGATGAGTTCACCGTCTTCCAACCGCCAGCCCATCGGGCGAACCGGTGCGGAATGGACGCCCCTCGAGAGATGTTTCACGTGAAACATCTCCTCCGCCGCAACCGGTCGAGGACCCTGTCGGCTCCACGGGGCTCCTTCGCCTCTGCGGCGATGAGATCACTTGCATACACACGGTTCGTGCGTCGCGTCGCCCGACCTGTCCGCACACGAGTACCACCACCTGCCACCATCTCGTCCCACGGAAGGTCTGGCGCACCTTCGGAGTCGATCAGCTACGGAAGATCTCCACCAAAACGGATGCACGGACCATCGGACGTGGTGTCCTCGGCGGATACCTCCGGCGATCGCGACAACCCCGCACCGCACGCAAGATCAGCAACGCCGAAGCACCAGCCTGCCTGCCGGTGTCGATCAGCCTGTGCTGGTCACCACGGCGATCATCGCCATTCTGCATACCGGTCGTCTCGTTGGGGAACAGAGCCTCACCCCTACCGAGCCCCATCCCTACTGATCAGAGAGACTCCCCTGCCTGCCGAGCGACCAGTGGAGCAAGGAGGAACCCCGCGGACCTCGGTGGTGCCCACGATGACATCGATCCGTTCGGGGCGTAGAAGCCCAACAGGGTCGTCGGAAGCGCTGCGCGTTCCGGCCGCATGACGCATCATCGACCAGGTGTCCGCGCAAACCGTCCATCCATCGGAAGTGCTCGGCAGAGAACCCCATGGAGACCCACCTCGGTCGATGTTTCACGTGAAACATCGCGCGAATCACAGGGCACCTCCGTACGACTGCGAAAACAGGCCCGAGTCCGCCGAGCTTGAAGTCATGTGGCCCTGGACTCTATGGATCGTCACCTCAGAAGCCGATGTTACGTGGAACAACTGTCGGAGCCCGTGTGCCGACCCCCTCCTCCCCGCTCGTCCCGCACCACCCTCCTCCTTCAACGCCTATTGCCCGAACGCACCGGCACACAACCAGGCCGGTGCACTCTCTTCCCGAACAGTGATCCCCCGTCTCGGGAGACATTGCACACCGTCCGCTGACTCCGGAGCGTCACCTCACCGGATCCGCCCCCCGAGACCACAGGCCCTGCGGAAGCAGGTGCAGCCGCTGGCGCACCGTTCACCGGAAGAAGTTCTCTCCCAGAATGTTTCACGTGAAACATCACGCCGATCGGCGCGGGGAATCTCTCCGCGGCCGCGCACGTTTCCTCGAACGATGAGCACACGCGAGATGGTCGAGAAGCTGTTGAGTCACATCGGGAACGGGCGGGCTGACCTCGCGTCGGCGATGTTCGCGGAGGTGATCGACTTCGACATCCCGCACCACGACGATGTGTGGTGGATTCCGGTGGTCCGGACACGTGTCGAGTTCGAATCGTTCCTCTCCGGGCTGGGCGCGGAACTGGAGACGATACGCTTCGAGATCGACGAGATCACGGTGACCGGACCGGATGCCATCATTACCGGTGAGCTGGAGGATCGCGTTATCCGGACCGGACGAAGCTTCGTCTCGCGGTTCTCGCTCACGGTGCACGTCGAAAGCGGGGAGTTCACCCGCTACCGATTCATCGAAGACACCGCAGCGGTCCATGCTGCGGCGTCTTCGAAGGACCGCCACTGACCGTGCTCAGCCCGACGGCATCAGCTATCGTCTGTCCGGCGCGAGCATCTCCCACGGGTTCCTGGTCGCCTGGACGGACCCCTACACGTGATGTTTCACGTGCAACATCAGCGCTGCGGGCGCACCGTTCCCCGGACTACGCGAGTCTCCTCGGAGAGCACCCCTTCGCCAAGCACCTCAACCCGTACGTCTTCCACCCGGTATTTGCGGAGCGCCTTCTGCGCTGCCTCGATCTCGGTCGGGGCGCCCGCCCCCTTCAAGAGGATCAGTTCGCCCCCGTCCCTGACGAGCGGGGCGACGATCGGCACCAAGGTCCGCAACGCGCTCACGGCGCGAGCGGTGACGGCATCGAACTCAAGTCCGACATCCTCCGCGCGAGCTCGCATCACCGTGACGTTCTCAAGCCGAAGAGACGCGACCTGCTCGGTCAGCCAATCCACCCGACGCTCCATCGGCTCGATCAGTGTCCATGAGACATCAGGCCGCGCGATCGCGAGCACCAGCCCCGGGAGGCCCGCACCCGAACCCACGTCCGCCACCGATCCGGAGAACAGCGGAGCTGCGATCGCACTGTTCAGCACGTGCCGCGTCCACAGGCGGGGCAGCTCCAGCGGACCGATCAGGCCTCGCAGCTCGCCCTGCGCCGCAAGCGCAGCGGTGAACCTTCGCGCGAGATCGATGCGATCACCGAAGAGCGCTGCGGCTTCCGCGGGCTCCGGCTCGACAACACTCATGGTCACCGCCGACGGATGACGGTGTGCCTGTCGTGTCCTTCGCCGTACGACTCAGAGATCAGGCCCCGTTCGGCGACGACGTCGTGGACGATCTTGCGCTCATAGCTCGACATCGAGGGAAGGGATGCCTGCGAGGCTCCCTCGTCGAGCTTGGCCACTGCGGCGTCCACCAGCTGCTCCAGCTGACGGCGGCGCGTGTCGCGCGAGCCTCCGACATCGAGGATCAGTCGGGAGAAGGAACCGGTCTTACTCTGCACGGCCAGACGGGTCAGCTCCTGCAGGGCCTGCACGGTGTCCGGCGTCGAGAGCACCGCGATACCGCTCCCCTCCGCCTCGACCGACACGTAGGCACGGCCCTGACGGACGTCGAGGGTCAGATCGCCGTCGATGTCCGCGATGTCGAGCAGCTCCTCGATGAAATCGGCCGCGACATCGCCCTCGTGCTCGAGCTCGTCGACCGTCGGCTCAGTGGCATCCTGCGAGACGCTCATGAGTTGCCGCCCTTCTTCTTCGCACGCTTCTTCCCCATCGGCTGCTGACGCTTGGGCGCCTCCGCCTTCGCGCGCTCCGCCTCGTCCAACATCCGCTGCTGCTCGGCCTCATAGGTCGCGAGGGGAACGATCTTGCCATCGGAGTTGATCGCCTTGCCACGGCGGGCGAGTCTCTCTTCGCGCGCCTTGGCCGCGTCGGAACCCGGCGTGGGCATCTCACGGATGACGAGGAACTGCTGTCCCATCGTCCACAGGTTCGAGATGAACCAGTACATGACGACGCCGAGGGGGAAGAACAGACCCGAGAAGATGAAGCCCAGCGGAAGGATGTAGAGCATGATCTTCTGCATCTGATACGCCTGGCCGGTCTTGGCCTCGGGCGACAGGTTCTTCGAGATGATCTGCAGCTGGGTGAAGAACTGCGAGCCGATCATGAGGATGACCAGCACGACGAGGATCCCGACCGTCAGCTCCCAGCCGTCGGGACGCTGGTTCCACGCGTCGACGAGGCTGGTGTGGAGGGGAGCGACGCCGAAGAGCTTCGCGTCGTAGAACTGCCTGGTCAGGTCGGCATTCAGCAGACCGACGCCGCCCACGTGCGCCTCGGCGTGCTTCTTCACGTCGCTGAGCGTGTAGAACATGCCCAGGAGGAACGGCATCTGCACCAGCAGCGGGAGGCACGAGGACATCGGCGTCGTCCCGTGCTTCTTGTACAGCGCCATCGTCTCGCGGCTCATCGCCTCACGAGACAGCTGATCACGCTTGCCCTTGTACTTCTCCTGAACTTTTCGCAGTTCAGGAGCGATTTCCATCATCTTTCGCTGACTCTTGATCTGCTTCACGAACAGCGGGAACACCGCCGCACGGATCACGATCACGAGCCCGACGATGGACAGCACCCATGTGAGGCCGGCGTTCGACTGCAGACCGAAGGTCGTGAAGAGCCAGTGCCATCCGACGAGGATCGTCTCGACGAGCCACTTGAACGGCCACATGATCGTGCCGAGCAGATCGAAGCCGCCTGACTGCGGCGCCGGTGTCGGCGTGCTGGCTGCGAGCAGAAGGTCAAGACCCACTGTTCTGTTCCTTTCGAGCGGGTACGACGAACCCGCGTCGGGTCAGGTCGTATCGGAAGTGAGCGTGCGGGCGGACGTCGTCGACGCCGCCCTTGCTCCAGGGATTGCATCGCAGGATGCGCCACCCGGAGCGGAGGGCCCCCATGACGGCGCCATGCTGCTGCACCGCACCTACAGCGTATGCGGAACAGGAGGGGTAATACCTGCACACGTCCCCATACAGGGGAGAGATCACGGTTCGGTACCCGACGAGGAAGCCGAGTACCAGGTTGCGCGGGACGAGCGGAATGCTGCGGATCAGGTCGCCGGGATGCCAGGTGGCCGCACCGTACGCGTAGGAGGGGAGCGCGCCCATCAGTCCGCCGAACCGGATCCGGCCGGCACGAGCCGCCGGAGGCACCGACCCACATCCGCCTGCAGCTCTGCAAACGAAGCGGTCGCGGATGCAGGAAGGGCACGGATGACGACATCCGTGCCCACGGGAACCGCGTCCAGCACCTCCGCGCAGATCGCCTTGAGACGACGACGGACGGTGTTGCGAACCACGGCGGTTCCTACCTGCTTGCTGATGATGAACCCGAACCGGGGTGCCCGCTCCGCACTCGTGGGAAGTACCGACACCACGAGACGCGGGCCTCCGCACCTCTGGCCTCGCCGGACGGCCGCGCGGTAGTCGTCACCGCTGGTCAGCCGATTCGGCCGGGCGAGCACGGAGGCTTACCGAGCGGAAGGGTTACGCCGAGAGCTCGGCGCGGCCCTTGGAACGGCGCGCCGACAGGATGGCGCGGCCGGCACGCGTGCGCATGCGGGCGCGGAAGCCGTGCTTCTTGGCGCGACGACGGTTGTTGGGCTGGAAGGTGCGCTTGCTCATGGGATCACTCCGGGATCTGTGTCACCGGAGGCAATCGACCGGAGACAGAGGGAACTGCCGTATAGGCATAAGTCAACCGATTAAGGGTACGACCTGCCGCGGCGCAGGGCAAATCACGGCCGGATGACTCCTCCCTTCCCCCGAGGGGCGGGAGAGCCCATCCGCACCGTTGCGCACAGACATTATCCACAACTGTGAGGAATGTGGAGAGTTCCGACACACCCGCGGTTTTCCGAGGGCAGCTTGCCGATCCGCGCCGCGATGACTACCGTGGCATCCGAAGTTATCCACAGGGGGTAGGCGCGTTTTCCGACGACCTCCGCTATCGTCCGGAGCACCATGACCTCAGCAGACCACCCCGACGTCCCGATCTGGTCGACGGTTCTCGGGCATCTGCAGGTCGACGAGCGGGTCACCCCGCAGCTGCTGGGCTTCCTCAGCCTCGCGGTCCCCGCCGGTGTGATGGCCGGCACGCTCTACCTCGACGTACCCAACGACCTCACCGCCGCCCAGATCAACAAGAGGGTGCGCATCCCGCTCATGGACGCCCTCGCCGCGTCGGGCGACGAGGTCACCACCTACCGGGTCGTCGTCAATCACGAGCTGGCCGACCAGCCCACCGCGCCGATCGCGATGCCGGACTTCGCCGAGGTCGAGCAGCCCCGGGCGGAGTCCCCCCGCGAGCAGCAGGTCCCGCTGCGCCACGAGTCGCGTCTCAACCCGAAGTACACCTTCGACAACTTCGTCATCGGGCAATCCAACCGCTTCGCGCACGCCGCCGCCGTCGCCGTCGCCGAGGCGCCCGCCAAGGCGTACAACCCCCTCTTCATCTACGGCGACTCCGGACTGGGCAAGACCCACCTCCTGCACGCCATCGGCGACTATGCGCAGTCGCTCTACGCCGGCGTCCGGGTCCGTTACGTGTCGAGCGAGGAGTTCACCAACGACTTCATCAACTCGATCGCCAACAACCGCGGCGCCGCGTTCCAGACCCGGTACCGCGATGTCGACATCCTCCTGATCGACGACATCCAGTTCCTGCAGGGCCGGGCGGAGACGCAGGAGGCGTTCTTCCACACCTTCAACACGCTGCACGATCACAACAAGCAGGTCGTGATCACCAGCGACGTCGCCCCGAAGCACCTCACCGGCTTCGAGGACCGGATGCGGAGCCGCTTCGAGTGGGGGCTGATCACCGATGTGCAGGCCCCCGACCTCGAGACCCGCATCGCGATCCTGCGCAAGAAGGCGCAGAGCGAGGCCCTCCACATCCCGGACGAGGTGCTCGAGTACATCGCGACCGTGGTCTCCTCGAACATCCGCGAGCTCGAGGGCGCGCTCATCCGCGTCTCGGCGTTCGCCAGCCTGAACCGGTCCTCGCTCGACATCTCCCTCGCCCAGACCGTGCTGCGCGACATCGTCGACACGGCCGAGGACAACATCATCTCGCCGACCGACATCATCACGGCGACGGCGCAGTACTTCAAGCTCACCGTCGACGACCTCTACGGCTCGAGCCGGTCCCAGCAGATCGCCACCGCACGGCAGATCGCGATGTACCTGTGCCGCGAGCGCACGAACCTCTCGCTGCCGAAGATCGGCCAGCTGTTCGGCAACCGCGACCACACGACGGTCATGTACGCCTACAAGAAGATCAGCGACCTCATGAAGGAGCGGCGCTCGATCTACAACCAGGTCACCGAGATCACCACGCAGCTCGGTCGACGCTGAGCCGCTCTTCCCCTGCGCGTCCACCGAACGGCCGACTTGACGTGCAGCTCCGGCATGCCGTTCAATGCGCTCTTCCCACATGTGGATAACTTGTGGAGAAAATCCCTCGGAAGTCGGGATGTCATCCCCGTCGAGCAGTCAACCTGTGGATAACCAAGAATCACAACGTTGTGATCCCGCCCCGTGAATCCCGCGGAATCCCCAGCGATTCCACATCTCACACGTCTGTAGTTTCCTACTCGCGCTTGGTTTCCACCGACTTATCCACAGAATCCACAGTTGTTAACACCGTTAAGAGATCTCACTCAGATTCGGGCTCCCCGATCACCACAAGGGTGTGGAGACCGGCACGAACCCCGGTGGCGGAGCGCCGACGCCTTGCGACTAGCATGGGATCGCCTGACGCATCCGTTCGGAACGGGTGCGGGACGACGGCAGCATGCATGACAACGACAAGGGAGCGACCGTGAGGTTCCAGGTCAACCGCGATGTGTTCAGCGAAGCAGTGTCCTTCGTCGTCAAGCTGCTGCCGCAGCGAAACCCCCAGCCGATCCTCGCCGGCGTGCTGATCGAGGCATCCGATCAGGGGCTCACCCTCTCGGCCTTCGACTATGAGGCGTCCGCACGCACCACGATCGAGGCCACGGTCGACGAACCCGGCACGATCCTCGTGCACGGCCGGCTCCTCAGCGACATCGCGAGCCGGCTCCCGAACGCTCCGATCGAGATCGCGGTCGAGGAGGACGGCGGGATCGCCGTGACCTGCGGCTCCGCGCGCTTCACCCTCGCCGCCATGCCCGTCGAGGAGTACCCGTCGATCCCCGAGGTCTCCGGATCCACCGGCGTGGTCCCGGCCGAGGACTTCGGCACCGCGATCGCGCAGGTCGGTTTCGCCGCGTCGCGCGACGACGTCACCCCGGTGCTCACCGGCGTGCAGCTCGAGGTCTCGGGCACCAGCCTGAGCTTGGTCGCCACCGACCGCTACCGCGTCTCGCTCCGCGACGTGCCGTGGGACGGCGGAGGAGACGAGCAGACTGCACTCGTCCCGGCGCGCACGCTCACCGAGGTGGGCAAGACGTTCGCGCACGCCGGCACTATCGAGGTCGCGTTCTCCGGGGCGGGCGATCGCGAGATCATCGCCTTCACCGCGGGCAACAAGACGGTGACGTCGCTGCTGATCAAGGGCAACTTCCCGCCGGTCCGCCGGCTGTTCCCCGAGCAGACCGAGCACTACGCGGTGATCAACACCGCCGACCTCATCGAGGCCGTTCGCCGCGTGGCGCTGGTGCTCGACCGCTCGGCGCCGCTGCGCTTCACCTTCGCGCAGGGCAGCGTCACGATGGACGCGTCCGGAAGTGAGCAGGCCCGCGCATCCGAGTCGGTCGACGCGCACCTCGCCGGCGGCGACGACGTGACCCTCGGTCTCAACCCGCAGTACCTCCTCGAGGCGCTCGGCGCCGTGAAGAGCGAGTTCGTGCGGGTCACGTTCACGTCGTCCGACAACGCGAACAAGCTCAGCCCCGTGCTGGTCACGAGCCAGACGTCGGTCGATCAGGCCGGATCCGACTCGTTCAAGTACCTGCTGCAGCCGAACCTCCTGCTCCGCTGACCCCGCGGCGTCGCCGCTTCTCCGGCGACGATCGGAGCCCGCTCGACGGCCGCGTGTCCCCGCCCCCAGATAGGCTGATGCGGTGATTGTGGAGCACCTCAGCCTGGTCGACTTCCGCAATTACGCGACCGCAGAACTGGCCCTCCATCCCGGGCCGAACGTGCTCGTCGGGCGGAACGGCCAGGGCAAGACCAACCTCGCGGAGGCGGTGGTCTTCCTCGCGACCCTCGGATCGCACCGGGTCTCCTCCGATGCGCCGATGGTGCGCGACGGCGAGGAGTTCGCGATCATCCGCGCCCGGCTCGCCCACGCCCGTCGCAAGGTGCTCGCCGAGGTGCAGCTGAACCGCCAGGGATCCAACAGGGCACGCATCAACGGTTCCGCGGCGAAGACGAACGAGCTCCCGCGCTATGCGCACGTCGTGCTCTTCGCCCCTGAAGACCTGCAGATCGTGCGCGGGGATCCTTCTGCACGCCGGCGGTTCGCCGATCAGCTGCTCATCCAGCGCACGCCGCGCCTGGCCGGAGTGCTCGCCGACTACGACCGCGTGCTCCGCCAGCGCACGGCGCTGCTGAAGTCGGCGCGGGCACGCGGCATCCGGGGTGACGCCCTCTCCACCCTCGACGTCTGGGACGACAAGCTCATCGCCCTCGGATCCGAGATCATCGACGCCCGCATCCGGCTCGCGGCGGATCTCCACAGGCCGCTGATCGATGCCTATGCGGCGATCGCGGGCGCCGACCACTCCCCCGAGATCGAATGGGCGCTCTCCGTGCGCGGCGCGGACCCCGAGGACGGCACCACGGAGGGCGCCGACAAGGGCGAGATCGCCGAGCTGTTCCGGGCCGCGCTGCAGGCGAAGCGCACGAACGAGCTCGAACGCGGGCTCACCCTCACCGGACCGCACCGCGACGACCTGGTGCTGCGGGTGCGGGGTCTGCCGGTGAAGGGCTATGCCTCCCACGGGGAGTCGTGGTCGGTCGCGCTCGCGCTGCGCCTGGCATCCGCCGAGCTGCTGAGGACGGAGTCGCCGGCCGGCGACCCCGTCCTCATCCTCGACGACGTGTTCGCCGAGCTCGACGCGGATCGCCGTCAGCGCCTCGCCGGCCTGACGGCCGGTTACGAGCAGGTGATCGTGACCGCCGCGGTGGAGGCGGACATCCCCGAACCGCTCCATCGGCACGTGGTGCGGATCGAGGCCGGGACGATCCTGGACGAGCGTTCCGAGTCTTCCCCGTTCGTCGAGAGAGCGGAGCGAGTCGAAACGAGCGGGGAGGAGGATCCGGGTGAGTGATCCGCAGCCTCCGGAGACCGTCGCGACCTATCTGCGACTGCGGGGTCTCAAGCCGAGCCCGAAGAACTGGAAGCGCAAGCGCCGCATCGCGGACGACGACGAGAACGCGCCGTTCACGCCGGGGCGGGATCCGGGCGCCCTCGGCGACGTGCTCGACAAGCTGACCCGCGACTCGGGGTGGGAGAAGACCCTCGCGGCCGAGGACCTCGTGCGGCAGTGGGCAGAGCTCGTAGGCGGCGAGACGGCCGCCCATTCCGAACCCGTCTCGCTGAGCAACGGGCTGCTCACGGTGAAGTGCGACTCCACCGCCTGGGCGAAGAACCTGCAGTACATGCGGGCCGTGATCATGACCGAGATCGGCAACCGCTATCCCGATGCGGGCGTGAAGGACGTCCGGTTCATCGGTCCGGACGTGCCCAGTTGGAAGTGGGGACCGCGGACCGTGCCAGGGCGGGGTCCACGCGACACCTATGGGTAGGGCACCATGAGCGGCATCCGACACGCTCAGAACGCCGTACACGGCTTCTGAGCAGCATTCGACCCCTCAGGACCGCTAGAATGGGAGTTCGAGCTATCGATCTGGAGAACGCCCTCTGATGACGCCTGAACCCCCTGTTGACGACAACGAATCGACCACCGGGGGCACACCCGCACCCGAGAGCGGCGACTCGAAGAAGGTCCCCGGCGAGTACGGCGCCGACTCGATCCAGATCCTCGAAGGACTCGAGGCGGTGCGCAAGCGCCCCGGCATGTACATCGGCTCGACGGGTCCGCGCGGTCTGCACCACCTGGTCTACGAGATCGTCGACAACTCGGTCGACGAGGCGCTCGCCGGCTACGCCGACACGATCGTGGTGACGCTGCTCGAGGACGGCGGCGTGCGCGTCGTCGACAACGGTCGCGGCATCCCGGTCGACCCGCACTCCTCCGACCCGACGAAGTCGACCGTCGAGGTCGTGCTGACCATCCTGCACGCCGGCGGCAAGTTCGGCGGCGGCGCCTACGCGGTGTCCGGCGGTCTGCACGGCGTCGGATCCTCGGTGGTGAACGCGCTCTCGACGCGCTTCGAGGTCGAGGTCAAGCAGAAGGGATTCGTCTGGCGGCACAGCTTCGCCGACGGCGGATTCCCGCAGCAGAAGCTCGAGAAGGGCGAGGCGACCGACGAGACCGGGACGACGATCACGTTCTGGCCGGACGACTCGATCTTCACCGAGACCATCGAGTTCGACTACGACACCCTCCGCACGCGCTTCCAGCAGATGGCCTTCCTGAACAAGGGGCTGCGGATCTCGCTGGAGGACCGTCGTCCCGCCTCCGCCTACGAGGTCGAGGAGGAGGGCGCGATGGTCTCGAAGCAGCCGTCCGCCGTCTTCCACTACGAGCGCGGCCTCGTCGACTACGTCGAGTACCTCAACCGAGTGCGCAAGGCGGAGGTCGTCAACGAGGAGATCATCGCCTTCGACGCCGAGGACACCGAGCGCAAGATCTCGCTCGAGGTCGCGATGCAGTGGACGACCTCGTACACCGAGAACGTGTTCACGTACGCGAACACGATCAACACCCATGAGGGCGGCACGCACGAGGAGGGCTTCCGCGCGGCGCTGACCAGCCTCGTCAACCGCTACGCGCGGGCGAACAACCTGCTCAAGGAGAAGGACGACAACCTCTCCGGCGATGACGTGCGCGAGGGGCTCACCGCGGTGATCTCGATCAAGCTGGGAGAGCCGCAGTTCGAGGGGCAGACCAAGACCAAGCTCGGCAACACCGAGGCGAAGGCGTTCACGCAGAAGATCGTGAACGACCAGCTCGGCGACTGGTTCGACCGCAACCCCGCGCAGGCGAAGAACGTGATCCGCAAGGCGATCGACGCCGCGACCGCGCGCATCGCCGCCCGCAAGGCGCGCGAGACCGCTCGCCGGAAGAGCGTCTTCGAGTCGGCCGCGATGCCCGACAAGCTGAAGGACTGCACGAGCAAGGACCCGTCGATCAGCGAGATCTTCCTCGTCGAGGGGGACTCCGCCGGCGGCTCGGCGGTGCAGGGCCGCGACCCGCACACGCAGGCGATCCTCGCACTCCGCGGCAAGATCCTGAACGTCGAGCGCGCACGCCTCGACAAGGCCCTCGCCAACAAGGAGGTCCAGGCGATGATCCAGGCCTTCGGCACGGGCATCGGCGAGGACTTCGACATCGACAAGGCCCGCTATCACAAGATCGTGCTGATGGCGGATGCCGACGTGGACGGCCAGCACATCACCACGCTGCTCCTGACGATGCTGTTCCGCTACATGCGGGGTCTCATCGAAGCGGGCTTCGTGTACCTGGCGATGCCGCCGCTGTACCGCCTGAAGTGGACCAACTCTGCACACGAGTACGTCTACTCCGATGCCGAGCGCGACGCTCTGCTGAAGGACGGGCTCGCGAACGGCAAGCGCATCCCGAAAGAAGCGGGCATCCAGCGCTACAAGGGTCTCGGCGAGATGAACGCCAAGGAGCTGTGGGAGACCACGATGGATCACACCACGCGGACGCTCCGGCAGGTGACCATCGAGGACGCCGCCTCGGCGGACGAGATCTTCAGCGTGCTGATGGGCGAGGACGTCGAGTCGCGGCGCACGTTCATCCAACGCAACGCCAAGGACGTCCGGTTCCTCGACATCTAGCCAGCCCCCGGTCGTTGAGCGAGTCGACACGCCGCAAGCCGTTCTCGAGAACGTAAGAAGAAACGAAAGCACATGACTGACGAAGAACGCCCCGACCCGTCGGCCGAGCACAACCACGGCCGCATCAACCAGGTCGATCTGCAGACCGAGATGCAGAGCAGCTACCTCGAGTACGCGATGGCCGTGATCGTCGGCCGTGCGCTCCCGGATGTGCGCGACGGCCTGAAGCCGGTGCACCGCCGCGTGATCTACGGCATGTACGACGGTGGCTACCGCCCGGACAAGTCCTTCTCGAAGTGCGCCCGCGTGGTCGGCGAGGTGATGGGTCAGTACCACCCGCACGGCGACTCGGCGATCTACGACACCCTCGTCCGCCTCGTGCAGCCGTGGTCGCTGCGCTACCCGCTCGCCCTCGGCCAGGGGAACTTCGGCTCCCCCGGCAACATGGGTGCCGCGGCGCCGCGGTACACCGAGACCAAGATGGCCCCGCTCGCGCTCGAGATGGTGCGGGACATCGAAGAGGAGACGGTCGACTTCTCGCCGAACTACGACGGCCAGACCCAGGAGCCGGACGTGCTTCCGGCGCGGTTCCCGAACCTCCTGGTCAACGGCTCGATCGGCATCGCCGTCGGCATGGCGACCAACATCCCTCCGCACAACCTCCGCGAGGTGTCGGAGGCCGCGCTGTGGGCGCTGGACAACTCGGACCTTCCGCGCGAGGAGCTGCTCGAGGGCCTGATCGCCCGCATCCCGGGTCCGGACTTCCCGACCGGGGCGCAGATCCTGGGCGTCAAGGGCATCCACGAGGCGTACCGCACGGGGCGCGGGTCCATCACGATGCGTGCCGTGGTCGAGGTGGAGGAGATCCAGGGTCGCACCTGCCTGGTGATCACCGAGCTGCCCTATCAGGTCAACCCGGACAACCTCGCCGTGAAGATCGGCGAGCTCGCGCGCGACGGCAAGATCACCGGGATCGCCGACATCCGCGACGAGTCGAGCGACCGCACCGGTCAGCGTCTCGTGATCGTGCTCAAGCGCGACGCGGTCGCGAAGGTCGTGCTGAACAACCTGTACAAGCACACGCAGCTGCAGGAGAACTTCGGCGCGAACATGCTCGCGATCGTCGACGGCGTGCCGCGCACCCTCGCACTCGACGGGTTCATCACGAACTGGATCGAGCACCAGATCGACGTCATCGTCCGGCGCACGAAGTTCCGGCTGCGTAAGGCCGAGGAGCGGATGCACATCCTGCGCGGCTACCTCAAGGCGCTCGATGCGCTCGACGAGGTCATCGCGCTGATCCGTCGCTCGCCCACCGCGCAGGAGGCGAACGAGGGTCTGCAGACGCTGCTCGACATCGACGAGGTCCAGGCCGATGCGATCCTGCTGATGCAGCTCCGTCGCCTCGCCGCGATGGAGCGCCAGAAGATCGTCGACGAGGCGACCGAGCTCGAGGCGCGGATCGCCGACTACAACGAGATCCTGGTGACCCCGGCGCGTCAGCGCACGATCATTCACGATGAGCTCACCGAGATCGTCGACCGCTTCGGCGACGAGCGCCGCACGCACATCCTCCCCGGTTACGACGGCGACATGTCGATGGAGGACCTCATCCCCGAAGAGGAGATGGTGGTCACGGTCACGCGCGAGGGCTACATCAAGCGCACCCGCAGCGACAACTACCGCTCGCAGCACCGCGGCGGCAAGGGCGTGAAGGGCGCGCAGCTGCGCGCCGACGACATCGTCGAGCACTTCTTCGTGACCACGACGCACCACTGGCTGCTGTTCTTCACCGACAAGGGCCGGGTGTACCGCTCGAAGACCTACGAGGTGCCCGAAGCGGGCCGGGACGCGAAGGGCACGCACGTCGCGAACCTGCTCGCACTGCAGCCGGACGAGAGCATCGCCCAGGTGCTGGACATCCGCGACTACGAGGCCAAGGAGTATCTGGCGCTCGCGACCGCGGGCGGCGTGGTCAAGAAGACGCGTCTCGCGGACTACGACACCAACCGCCAGGGCGGGGTCATCGCGATCCGTCTGCGCGAGGGCGATGAGCTGGTCAGCGCGATGCTGGTCGACAAGGTCGACGACATCCTCCTGATCAGCCGCAAGGGGCAGTCGCTGCGGTTCAACGCGACCGACGAGGCGCTGCGGCCGATGGGTCGTGCGACCGAGGGCGTGCGCGGCATGAAGTTCCGCGAGGACGACAGCCTGCTCTCCGCCTCGGTGGTCGACGAGGACTCCTACGTGTTCACGGTGACCGACGGCGGCTATGCGAAGCGCACCAAGGTGGAGGAGTACCGGGTGCAGGGGCGCGGCGGAACGGGCATCAAGGTCGCCAAGCTGAACGACGATCGGGGGGTCCTCGCGGGCGGTCTGATCGTCTCGGAGGACGACGAGGTCTTGGTGGTTCTGTCCAGCGGCAAGGTGGTACGCTCTGCCGTGGCCGAGGTGCCTGCGAAGGGCCGAGACACCATGGGTGTCCTCTTCGCCCGCACCGCCGAAGACGATCGGATCCTGGCGATCGCCCGCAACAGCGAGCGGGGCCTCGCAGATGAAGAGGCCGACGCCGACTCCCCCGATTCCGAGATCCCCGAGGAAAGCACAGACGCATGAGCACAGTAGCCGACAAGCTGGCGAAGAAGTCCACGCGCAAGACCGGAGGCAAGCAGGTCCGGCTGCGTCTGGTCTACGTCGACTTCTGGTCGGCCGTCAAGCTGTCGTTCCTCGGCGCGGTCGCCCTCGCCGTCGTGACGATGGTGTCGTTCTTCCTCATCTTCCTGGTGCTCCAGGCGACGAACGTCATGAGCCAGATGAACGAGTTCGTTCTGCGCTTCACCGATGAGCAGGTCAACCTGACCTCGCTCGTCGGCCTTCCGCAGGTGATGGCGTTCGCCGCCGTCGTGTCGATCCTCAATCTGATCGTGTTCACCGTGCTCGGCGCAGTGCTCGCGGGGATCTACAACCTCGCCGTGAAGGTGACCGGCGGTCTGCTCGTCGGCTTCATGTCGAACTGACCCGCCGCGCCCGCGGCCCTTCAACCTCGAGGGTGGTCAGTTTCGGCAGGAATCAGCGTGATTTCCTGCCGAAACTGACCACCCTTCGTGGTGTGCGGGATGCTGCGGCGTCTAGACCACCCCGGTGGTGCCGAGCAGGGTTCCGATGAGCCAGGTGGCGACGAGTGCGAGCGCGCCGCCGATCACGAGGCGCACCGCCGCGCGCATCGGCTTCGAGCCGCCGAGCCGCGCCGAGACCGCGCCGGTCGCGGCGAGGGCGACCAGCACCGCGGCGAACGTGACCGGCACCCGGATGCCGGGCGGGGGGAGGAGGATGGCGAGGAGCGGCAGAAGGGCTCCGAGCGTGAACGCGATCGCCGAGGACATCGCCGCGTGCCAGGGGTTCACCAGATCGTCCTGATCGATCCCGAGCTCCACCTCGAGATGCGCGCGGAGGGCATCGTGCGCAGTGAGCTCGGTCGCCACCCGGCGCGCGGTCTCCTCGCTGAGGCCACGGTCGCGGTAGAGCTGGGTGAGCTCCTCGAGCTCCTCCTCCGGCATCGTGCGCAGCTCGTGGCTCTCCTTCGCAATGAGTGCCTTCTCGCTGTCGCGCTGGCTGCTGACCGACACGTACTCGCCCAGCGCCATCGAGATCGCGCCACCGACCAGCCCGGCCACGCCGGCCGTCAGCAGCGCGGCGTTGTCGGTGGTCGCCCCGGCGACGCCGACCACGAGGGACGCCACCGAGACGATGCCGTCGTTGGCGCCGAGCACCCCCGCACGGAGCCAGTTGAGACGCTGATTGAGTCCGGAGCCGTGCAGCTCGCCTTCGTGAGGTGTGGTCATGAAGCCCAGTGAACCACTTCACGCGGGTGCAGACACGGGCTGGGGTAGGGAAAACCCGAAAGGAGCTCTCCGGGTTCCTCGGTGTCGCGACGGACGGCGCCTGCGTAGCGTTGTTGCCATGACCACGAATCCGATGTCGTTCACGCCGCCGCCGACGGCGCCGACGACACCTCCCGCCCCCGCCGGCCCCGTGGCTCCGGCACGGGCGAAGACCCCGCTGCGCATCTTCCTGACGATCCTCGAGCTCGCCGCGCTCGGCGTGGTCGGCTCCGCCGTGTTCGCGGCGCTCGCCGGGCTGTTCGCGGCCGGACTGGGTCTGGCGCTCGTGTTCGGGATCGGCCTCGTCATCCTCGTCGGGCTCGTCTACGCGATGTACGGCGTCGCCTGGTTCGAGGTCGTCCGCGCCGACGGCCTGTACCGCCTCGGCCTGACGCGCCTCGCGTTCCGTCCGCAGGCCCGGCCCGGCTTCGGCGGGTGGATCGCCGCGCTCGGGCGCCAGGCGATCGACGGCCGGATGTGGCGCGCGCTCGTGAACTTCGTGCTGGCGTGCATCGCCGGCACGATGGTGCTGCGCCTGTTCTGGATGGGCATCTGGTGGGCGATGATCGCCTGGGCCCCGCTGACCGGCGCAGAGTCGGTCGCCGGCCCCTGGGGCGGTTCCCTCACCGGCGCCTGGGCGCCCGTGCTCGGGATCCTCGGTGCGGCAGCCTCTGCGGCCGGCATGATCGGGCTCGCCCTGCTGCACCGCGTGCTGACGCGTGCACTGGTCTCCCCGAGCCGGGCGGCCGCCCTCACCGAACAGGTGCGCACCACGAGTGCGCAGCGCGAGGGCGCGGTGCGCGCTGCCGACGTCGAGCGCACCCGCATCGAGCGCGACCTCCACGACGGGGTGCAGCCGCGCCTGGTGTCGGTGGGGATGACGCTCGGCCTGGCGCAGCAGAAGATCGACAGCGATCCCGCCGCCGCCAAGGCGCTGATCGACGAGGCGCACACCTCGACGAAGGCGGCCATCACCGAGCTGCGACAGCTCGCACGCGGCATCCACGCCTCGGTGCTGGACGACCGGGGTCTGGACGCGGCGTTGTCAGCACTGGCCAGCCGTTCGCACATCCCCGTGGTGCTCGACGTGCGCCTGGAGCCCGGTGTCACCGGCGCCCGCGCCGCCTGCCGCGATGCCGAGGCCGCGGTCTACTTCGCCATCGCCGAGTCGCTCACCAACGCGGCCAAGCACTCGCGCGCGAGTGAGTGCCGGGTGGTGGTCCGCCGTCGCGAAGGCGGCCAGCTGTGGGCCCGCGTCGAGGACAACGGCATGGGCGGCGCGCAGGTGCAGCCCGGCGGCGGACTCGACGGCATCTCGAACCGGGTGCTCGCGGCCGGCGGCACCTTCCGCCTCGACAGCCCTCAGGGCGGTCCGACCTCCCTGGAGGTGACGGTGCCATGCGCATCCTGATCTGCGAGGACTCCGTGCTGCTGCGGGAGGGCCTCGTGCGCCTGCTCGAGGACGCCGGCCACCAGGTGGTCGCCGCCCTCCCCGACACCTCGGGTCTCGGCGACAGCGTCGCGGAGACCGACCCGGAGCTGTGCATCCTCGACGTCCGCCTCCCCCCGACGTTCACCGACGAGGGGATCCGGGCCGCGCTCGGGCTGCGGCAGACACATCCCTCCCTCGCCCTTCTCGTGCTGTCGCAGTACGTCGAGGAGCGGTATGCGAGCGATCTGATCGCCGCGCAGGGCGGTCCGCTCGGCTACCTGCTCAAGGATCGCGTGGCGGACGTCGCGGAGTTCGTCGATTCGGTGCAGCGCATCGCCGACGGCGCGACCGTCCTCGATCCCGAGGTCGTGGCACAGCTGCTGACACGGCGGAACCGAGACGAGCGGATGCTGCGCCTCTCCGACCGCGAGCGGACCGTGCTCGCGCTCATCGCCGAGGGCAAGTCGAACCAGGCGATCGCGGCGGCGCTGTTCCTCAGCGAGGCGAGCGTCGAGAAGCACATCACCTCGATCTTCCAGAAGCTCGGGCTGGAGCCCGACGAGTCCGGCAACCGCCGGGTGCTCGCCGCGCTCGCCCACATCGAGATCACGGGCGGCCAGGCGTCGCAGACAGGAGGCACGCGATGAACGCGGGAACGAAGGCAGGCGTCAGCGCCGTGACGGTGGTGCTGGCGGTCGTCGGTGCGGCGGCGATGACGGGGACGGCCGCCTCGGCCGCGGCCATCGGGATCGACCAGCTCCGCACGCAGGGCGAGGCGATCACCCACGGTGTCACCGGCGTGAAGAGCATCGACGTGGAGGTCGGCGCCGCCGATCTCACCATCCGCTACGGAGACGGCGTGGATGCGCGGCTGGAGAGCGACGGCGGAGACCTCCGGGGCTGGAGCCTGGACGCATCGGGCCGCACGCTCGAGGTGCGCGGTCCGAACCGCGGCTTCAACTGGTTCATCCCGGACTGGTTCCGCGACGAGAGGCCGGTCACGCTGGTGCTCCCCGCGTCGCTCGAGGGCTCCGACCTGAAGGCCTCGCTGCAGGCCGGTGCGCTCACGATCGACGGGAGCTTCGGCGGCGTGGTCACCACCGTCGACGCCGGATCGTTGGTCGTCGACGGTGGGGCATCGACGGTCGACGTCACGGTCAACGCCGGCCGCGCGGACATCTCGCTCGATGGCGTCCGCACTGCGAAGTTCACGATCTCGGCGGGCAAGCTCGTCTCCGAGCTGACCGCCGTGCCCGACGAGGTCTCCTTCGAGGTGAACGCCGGGGATCTCACGCTGACCCTTCCCGACGCCGAGTACGATCTGCGTCGCGACGTGTCCCTCGGTTCGCTGAACAGCGACCTCACCCAGGTCCCCGGCGCATCGCACCGCATCGACGGGAAGGTGGCCGCCGGCGGGGCGAAGCTGCTGCGCGGGCGCTGATCTCACCCGATTCGGATTTTCCGTCGGCTTCCGGTAAAGTCTTGGAGGTTGACGGGGCTATAGCTCAGGCGGTTAGAGCGCTTCACTGATAATGAAGAGGTCCCAGGTTCAAGTCCTGGTAGCCCCACACTCCGCTCGCGGACGACCCGCGGGATCCGTCCCGTACGGGGCCTTAGCTCAGTTGGTAGAGCGCTTGCTTTGCAAGCAAGATGTCAGGAGTTCGAATCTCCTAGGCTCCACTGAAAACCCCCGGCTCCACCCGGGGGTTTTCGCCTCTCCCGACGCCTCCCGCCTCCGCCCCTGACGAGGGGGACGAGCCCGTGCTACCGTCCGAAGCGATCTCTCTTCGCAATCAGACGGCAGGAGTCGCGATGTCCCGCGTACGAGTCCACAACCTCCTCGTCTCCTCCGACGGATTCGCCGCCGGCCACCACGTCACGATGGAGACCCCGTTCGGCGGCGCGGAGGCCCTCGTGCGTTTCTTCGACGGGCGGGTGATCCACGGCATCGGCGGCTTCGCCGGTCCGGTGACAGCCGATCATGCGTTCTTCAGCATGTGGGGCCAGGGGATCGGCGCGGAGATCATGGGGCGCCGCAAGTACGGGCCGCAGTACGGTGAGTGGACGGACGACGGCTGGATGGGATGGTGGGGCGACGCTCCCCCGTTCGAGACGCCCGTGTTCGTCCTCACACACCACCCGCACGAGACGATCGAGTTCGCCAACGGGACGACCTTCCGCTTCATCGAGGCCGATCCCGCCGAGGCGCTGCGCCAGGCGAGGGAGGCGGCGAACGGGCAGGACGTCCGGATCGGGGGCGGTCCGTCGACCGTGAACGCGTTCCTGCGCGCCGGTCTGGTCGATTTCCTGCACGTGGTCGTCGTGCCGATCGTGCTCGGATCCGGCGTGCGCATCTGGGATGACCTCGGCGGCCTGGAGCAGCGCTATGCGGTGGAGTCCGTGACGACGGCGAGCGGTCTCACCCATCAGCTGTGGAACCGGGTGGACCGGGCCTGAGCCGCCATGCCGGATGACGGCCTCCGGCATCACAGGGTCGTTCCGGCGAGGAAGTGCCATCCGAGCCACCACCACACCACCACGACCGCGATCCGTACCGCCCGATCGTCCAGGAGGCGGTCGAAGAGCTCCTGCACGGTCGCCTCCGGATGTGACAGCCGGAGGCGCCAGGAGACCAGGACGAGCGCGATCGCGCACACCGCGAAGTACGCGGCGCTGAGGAGTGTCATCGGCGTCCTCCTCGGCGCACGAGGAACAGCCCGGCGGCGAGCCACGCCGCCACGAACGCGGCCTTGCCGACCGGGGTGTCGATGAGCGGGTCGAGCAGATCGCTCAGCGCGTAGGAGGGCTGCTCGGGATGGAGGCGGCCGACGATGAACTGGGCGAGCTCCCACAGGCAGCCGGCCACCAGGATCGCCGCCCATCCCACGGCGAGCCGCCGCAGGCCCGTGGTCCAGGCGGCGCCTCGTGAGGGCGCCCCCGGCCAGGAGAGCGCGATCGCAGCGACCCCGACCAGCCCGACGCCGATGCCCATCCAGACGCCGTGCCGCGGGAGCAGGGCGAGAGCGCCGGCCGCGAGGACCGTACCCGTGAGCAGTGCGCCCCGGGAGATCCGCCCGCCGCCGGGGAGGGGGAGCCAGGCGCTCGCCGCGACGAGCGCGGCGGCGGCGAAGAAGAGCACGGCGTCGAACCACTCCGCCCGCACGATCTGCACGGTTCCGATGAGCAGCAGGATCACCGTCCAGCAGAGCACGGGCCATCGCAGTGCGCGCCGCGCCGCGCGGTGTCCGCCCTGCTCCCCCGCCTCGGCCTCGCTGTGCATGCCCATGATGCTTCCCCCGGCATGCTATCCCCGCGCCACGAGGTGCGGACGGGCGCCGTGCCGGATGCTCAGGTCAGATCGTCGTGTGCCCCGGAGGCCCAGGCGATGTGCCGGCGGGCGGACTCCTGCACCCGGGCCTTCGCGTCGGCGGGGATGCGCGCGTCGAAGTTGCCGTAGAGGCGCTCGTAGGCGTAGCGGTCGACGTGGGCGACGATCCGTTCGACCACGGTGGGTGAGAGCGGGAGACGGTTCGGGAACGATCGCATGAACGACGCCGTCCGGCGGTCGGGGTTCACGAAGATCGTGTCGCTGCTCAAGAGCGTCCCCGCCCCGTCGGCACCCGCGAAATGGACCACGCTGCTGCCCGGGAAGTGCCCTCCGGGCTGCGAGGCGACGACGCCCGGGACCGGTTCGAGGACGCCGTCCCAGAGCTGCAGGGCTTCGGGGCGGAGGCCCAGCCACTCCTTGTCCGCGGCGGAGACGCAGACCGGTGCGTCGTCGAGCGCGCTCGACCAGAGCGACTGCAGGCCGAACATGTGCGGATGGCTGGGGATGATCGCCTTCAGCGGACCGAGCGCCCGCACGGCGTCGACCGCGTCGGCCGTGATCGCGGCCGGCGCGTCGAACATCACCGTGCCCGCATCCGTGACGACGACCTTCGCCTGCTGTCCGATGCCGACGCCGTCGGAGACGTTCAGGCCCCAGAGCCCCGGCTCCCGCTCGACGACGTCGATGCGTCCGGTGAAGGCGGCCGGATCGACCCAGCGCTGCACGCCGTCGGCGGGAGGGTACTGCCTCTCATCGGCACAGACGGGGCAGAGATCGGGGAGCGAGGAGCCGTCGCGCTCCACGCCGCAGAGCGCGCACTGGGCGATGTTCGAGATGTCCATGCATCGAGCATGGGACCTCAAGGGGCCTCGAGGTCAAGACCCCGGTGTGTCTCCGGCCGGGGTGAGGCCGTGCGGGGCGACGTTCAGGCGCTCGCACCCGTCGGCCGTCACGACCACGATGTCCTCGATGCGCGAGCCCCATTCGCCGGGGAAGTAGATGCCCGGCTCGATGCTGAAGGCCATGCCCTCGCGCAGTGGCAGGCCGTTGCCCGGGGCGATGTACGGCTCCTCGTGCGTCGAGATCCCGATGCCGTGGCCGGTGCGGTGCAGGAACGCGGTGCCCAGGCCCTCGGCGGTCAGGACGTCGCGGGCGGCGGCGTCCACTTGCTCCGCCGTGACGCCGGGGCGCACCGCGTCGACCGCCGCCTGCTGCGCCCGCTCCAGCACGGCGATCCGTCGCGCCGCCTCGGGGGCGGGGGTGCCCACGGCATAGGTGCGCGTGCTGTCGGAGTTGTATCCCGACGGCAGCGCACCGCCGATGTCGACGACCACGACGTCGCCGTCGCGGATGACGCGGTCGGACACCTCGTGATGCGGATCCGCGCCGTTGGCGCCCGAACCCACGATCACGAACTCCACCGTGCGGTGCCCTTCCTCGACGATCGCGTCTGCGATGTCGGCGGCGACCTCGCGCTCGGTCCGGCCGGCGCGCAGCAGTCCGGGGACGCGGCGGTGCACGGCGTCGATCGCGGCGCCGGCGCGACGCAGCTCCGCGATCTCGGCGGCGTCCTTCACCATCCGCCCCTCCCGCAGCACGGGGGTGGCGAGCTCGAGACGCACACCGAGCCGGTCGCCGATCGGCACGACGTGCAGCGCGGGCAGGCCGTCCGAGACGCCGATCCTCTCCGCGTTCGCCGGGACGGCCGCTTCGATGAGCCGGTAGGGATCCTCCCCGTCGACCCAGTCCGAGACCACGAGCCCGAGCGCGCCCACCGCCGTGTCGCGCACCTTCGCGAGCTCCATCCGCGGGACGACGACCGCCGTCTCCCCGTCGGCGCACGCGACGAGGGCGGTGAGCCGCTCGATCGTGTCCCCCTCGACGCCGAGCAGATAGGCGAGGTCGGGTCCGGGGCCGACGATGATCGCGTCGAGTCCGGATGCCGCGATGAGGGTGCGGGCTCGATCGAGCCGGGCGGCGTAGACATCGACGGGGAAGGCGAGGGGGGTCACCCCTCCACGCTATGCCGCGGTGCGGGCGCGCGCCAGGCCTCACACGAGCGTGCGCCCGGCGTCGCCGAGGTGCGTCCGCACCCGCTCCACGTCCTCCGCGGAGGGCAGGTCGCCGAGCGCCTTCATCATCAGCACCTGCGCGTCGACGAGCGAGACCTCCGGGTCGGATCCGGCCTGCGCGACGACGGCGTCCGCGACCGCGCGCACCTCGTCGTCGCTGAGGCGGCGCCGCAGCAGAGCGAGGATCGGCACGCGGTCGGCCGGCGGGATGCCGTCGGGGTAGCCCGCGCTCAGCCAGCGGAGCGCCTGGGTGATGACGCCGCTGTCCGGTCCCTCGTCCGCCGGGGCGGAGGGCGCGCCGCGGTCGGGGGCCGGGCCCTCTGCGATGCGCAACGCCTTCGTGCTCAGGGGCACTCCCTTCGCGGCCAGCTGCGCGGCCACACGGTGCACGTCCCCGTCGTCGACCGAGCCCGCGGCGGTGACCTCGGCGATCGCCGCGCGGATCTGCGAGACCCGCACCGGATCGGGATCCTGCAGGGCGATCGCCTCGACCACCTCGCCGAGCTCATCGGCCGTCAGCGTGCGCCGCAGCAGGGCGAGCAGCGGCGTGTAGTCCTTGGTCGGCACCCCGTCGGGGTAGCCGGCGCGCAGCCAGCCGAGCACCTGGGCGATGATGCCGCCGCTCACTGGCCGGCTCCGAACAGCGAGACGCCGAAGTAGTGGTAGATGCTCAGACGGGTGATCCACAGCACGCCCGCGATCACCGCGGCCGCGACGATCGCGAACACGATCCATCCCGCGGCGGTGAGCGCGGGGCGGCGGGTGCCGGGCGCCTCGCCGTCGACCTCACCGGTGCCGGCCGACTGCAGGCGCATGCCGATCGCGAAGAGCGCAGGCAGCCCGGCGCCGAACAGCAGCCCGACCACCAGCACGCGGAGCGCCGAGAGCGCCATCTCCGCCACGTCGAAGTTCATCTCGTCCGCACCTCTCCTCTGTTCCCGCGCGGTCAGGCCGTCGCGTCCGCGGTGTCGCCCTGCGGGACGACCCTGCCGTCCCAGTCGTCGTTGACGTTGTGGTGATCGACGCGCTGCCGGCGGCTGCGGGCGTACATGAACGCGGACGCCAGCAGGAGCAGCGCGAACACGGTGACGGCTCCGGCGATCCCGCCGATGCCCGCGGCGATGAAGTAGCAGAGCGCTCCGACGATGCCGGCGGCCGGCATCGTGATGAGCCAGGCGGTGACCATCCGACCCGCGATCCCCCAGCGCACCTGGGCCCCGGGACGCCCGACGCCGGAGCCGAGGATCGATCCGGTCGCGACGTGCGTGGTCGACAGCGCCATGCCCATCGAGCTGGAGGTGAGGATGATGGCGGCCGACGATGCCTCGGCGGCCATGCCCTGCGGGGAATCGATCTCGACCAGGCCCTTGCCGAGGGTGCGGATGATCCGCCATCCGCCGACGTAGGTGCCGAGGGCGATCGCGGCGCCGCACACGAAGATGATCCAGATCGGCAGGCCTTCCTGGTGGATCTGATCGCCGGTGAGCGTGCCGTGCGCGATCAGCGCGAGGGCGATGACGCCCATCGTCTTCTGCGCGTCGCCGGTGCCGTGCGCGAGGGACACGAGGGAGGCGGTGCCGATCTGCCCCCAGCGGAAGCCGTTCTCCCGGTGCGTCGCGTGCACCCTCTTGGTGAGCGCGTAGACGAGCCAGGTCCCCGCCGCCGCGACCACGCCTGCGATGAGCGGCGAGAGCACGGCGGGCACGATGATCTTGCCGAGGATCCCGGCCCAGTTCACGGTCGCGGCGCCGGCGATGCCCGCGCCGATGAGCCCCCCGAACAGGGCGTGCGAGGAGCTCGACGGCAGGCCGAGCAGCCAGGTGAGCAGATTCCAGAGGATGCCGCCGACCAGTCCGGCGAAGATGATCACCATCGCGGCTTCGGGGGACAGCCCCGGCACGAGGTCGCCGGTCGGGGTCTGGATCGTCAGCACGTCCTTCGTGATCGTGGCGGCGACCTCGACCGAGAGGAAGGCTCCGACGAGGTTGAGGATCGCGGACAGCGCGACGGCGACCTTCGGCTTGAGCGCGCCCGTGGCGATCGAGGTCGCCATCGCATTGCCGGTGTCGTGGAAGCCGTTGGTGAAGTCGAACCCGATCGCGGTCACGATCACCAGGACGAGGATCAGCACTTCGGCGCTCATGATCGCTAGCATCCTCCGTCGCGGCATATCGGATCTGCCGTTCCCGGATCTCTTCGACGAGAGTTCATCCGTCGTTCAACGGGTGGGATACCAGGTGGCCGGCGTCCTAGGATCGATATGTGCTCATCGGTGTCATCCGCCCTGTCGAATCCCGGACCGTGACGGTCCAGGGATATGAGTTCGACGAGATCGACGACCTGCTCGCGGCGGAGACGCCGCCGGGCTGGGCGGTGGTGCATGCGCCGGTGGCGATGGCGAAGAAGGAGACCATCCTCACCAGCGAGGCGCGCATCGAGCGGCGCGACGGCATCGAGGAGATCGAGGCCGACGACATGGCCGCACTCGAGGCCAGGGTGCCCGAGGGCTACCGTCTCCTCAGCGTGCGCGAGGTCTGACACGGCGGCGGGAGACCGTGACAAGCTGGGGGCATGAGCCTTCCGCACGGTGACCTTCCGCATGCCGACATCGACCCCGACGGGCTGCTGGAGTATTCGGTCGTCTTCACCGACCGCTCTCTCAACCACATGTCGAAGCGCTTCGTCGCAGTGATGCAGCAGACGCTCGGGATCCTCCGCGAGGCGTACAACGCCGAGACCGCCGTGGTCGTCAACGGCGGCGGCACCTTCGCGATGGAGGCGGTCGCACGGCAGCTCGCGACGGGGCGCCGCGCTCTCGTCGTCCGCAACGGCCTGTTCTCGTACCGGTGGTCCCAGATCCTCGATGCCGGCGACGTCTCCGCCGACGTCGTGGTCCACCTCGCCCGCCCGGAGGACGACGCACCGCAGTCGTCGTGGAGCCCGGCGCCGATCGACGAGGTGGTCGAGACGATCCGCACGCACCGGCCGGAGGTCGTGTTCGCTCCGCATGTCGAGACGGCGGCCGGGATGCTGCTGCCCGATGATTACGTGCGTGCGCTCGCCGGCGCCGTGCATGAGGTCGGCGGCGTCTTCGTGCTCGACTGCATCGCCTCCGGTGCGATGTGGGTCGACATGGCGGAGCTCGGTGTCGACGTGCTGATCAGCGCACCGCAGAAGGGCTGGAGCGGCACTCCGGGGGCGGGGTACGTGATGCTCGGCGCCGCCGGGCGCGCGGCCGTCGAGGCGGGGACGTCGACGAGCTTCGCGCTGGACCTCCGGAAGTGGCTCGCGATCTCCGACGCCTATCGCGACGGAGCCGCCTCGTACCATGCGACGATGCCGACCGACTCGATCGCCCGCAACCTCGCGCAGATGATCGAGACCAGGGATCGCGGATTCGAGGCGCTGCGAGCGGCGCAGGCGGAGCTCGGCCGGCGGGTGCGCGAGCTGCTCGCGTCCCGGGGTCTTCCCTCGGTCGCGGCGCCCGGGTTCGCCGCACCCAGCGTCGTCGTCGTGCACACCGACGACCCCGGACTCCGCTCCGGCGCGAAGTTCGCCGCGGAGGGTGTGCAGATCGCCGCCGGGGTGCCGTTGCACTGCGGGGAGCCCGACACGTTCTCGACGTTCCGCGTCGGTCTGTTCGGCCTCGACAAGCTCGACGACGTCGACGGCGCGGTGGCGCGCCTCGAGGCGGCGCTCGACCGCATCGGCGTCTGAGTCAGGAGGCGGCGCGCCGCACCAGGGCGGCGAAGAACTCCCTCTCCTCCGGGCCGAGCTCGGTCACGGCGTAGGAGGTCGGCCAGATCCGGCCGTCGTCGAGGTTCGCGGGCGTCTCGAAGCCGAAGGTCGCATAGCGCACCTTGAACTTCGATGCGGGCTGGAAGAAGCACAGCACCTTGCCGTCCTTCGCCCAGGCGGGCATCCCGTAGTAGGTGCGGGGCACGAGGTGCGGGGCGTGCTCGAGCACGAGGGCATGCAGCTGCTCCACGATCGTGCGGTCGGCGTCCGGCAGCTCGGCGATCTTCGTCTCGATCTCGGCGAGGCCCTCGGCGTAGACCTCCTCCGGCGACTTCTTCGTGCGTGACCGTGCGGCGCGGGTCTCCTTCGCCCGGTCCTTCATCGCTGCGCGCTCCTCTGCAGTGAAGTTGCCGTTGTCCGCAGTGCGGTCTGCCATGGTGTCCTCCTCGGTCGTGGTGATCCTCACGCTACGCCCGCTCTCCCCGCCCGGCTTCTCGATTCCTGACCGGAACGCGCTCGCCCACTACTGTGAGTGCATGGATCTCCGCGTCGCCGCCTACGCGGTCATCACCGATGACCGCGATCGCGTGCTGCTGGCGCGATGGACCGAGGGTCGCAGGGTCGCCTGGACCCTGCCCGGCGGGGGACTCGAGGCGGGGGAGGATCCGCTCGACGCGATGCGTCGTGAGGTCAAGGAGGAGACCGGGTACACGGCCGAGATGCAGCAGCTGCTCGGCATCCACTCCCGCGTGATCCCCGCGGGACGCCGTCGCCCGGTGTCCGACGTGCCGCTGCAGACGCTGCGCATCGTCTACCGGGCCGACATCACCGGCGGCCGCCTGCGTTACGAGGAGAACGGCTCGACCGATCGTGCCGGCTGGTTCACCCTCGACGCGATCGCCGAGCTGCAGAAGGTGAAGCTCGTCGACATCGCGCTGAAGATGTCGGGCATCCGCTGAGCGCAGGCGCGAGGATGGAGCCATGGTCGTCTCTCCCGTCCCCGTCTCCGCCGTCCGCAACGTCCGTCCCTGGGGCGGCCCGCTCAGTGATCTGTTGATCTCCGGAGGGGAGATCTCCGCGGTGGTCGTGGCCTCCGCCGCTCCGGTCTCCGACGGCGAGGTGGACGGACGTGGCCTGCTCGCCCTCCCCGGACTGGTGAACGCGCACGCGCACGTCGACAAGTCGTGGTGGGGGCACCCATGGCAGTCCTACGGCGGCGCACCGGGCACCGAGGGACGCATCCGGCATGAGCGGGCGCGGCGTGACGAGCTCGGCATTCCGAGCGTTGGGATCACCGCGAACGTCCTCGCGGAGTTCGTGCGGCACGGCACGACGGCCCTCCGCACCCATGTGGACGTCGATCTCGGCGTCGGGCTGCGCGGGATCGAGGCGGTGCGCGAGGCCGTCGCCGCCTACGAGGGGGCGCTCGCGTGCGAGATCGTCGCGTTCCCGCAGGACGGCGTGCTCCGGAGGCCGGGCGTGCTCGAGCTTCTGGCGGACGCCGCCGCGGCCGGCGTGGAGCACATCGGCGGGCTCGACCCCGCCGGCATCGACCGCGATCCGGTGGGACAGATCGACGCGATCCTCGCGCTCGCCGCGGAGTACGGCTGCGGCGTGGACATCCACCTGCACGACGGCGGTTCCCTCGGCGCGTTCCAGTTCGACCTCATCATCGAGCGCACGCAGCGCCGGGGACTCGAGGGCAGGGTGAACATCGCACACGGGTTCGCGATCGTCGAGGTCGATGCGACGCGGCGGAGGGACCTGCTGCAGTCGATGGCGGGACTGGGCATCACGATGACCACGGTCGCCCCGCTGCGGATGCCGCAGCTCGGCCTGCACGAGTTCGATGACGCCGGCGTGCGGTTCGGCTTCGGCACCGACGGCATCCGCGATCTGTGGAGCCCTTACGGCACCGGTGACCTGATGGGCATTGCCTGGCAGTACGCCCGGAGCTCGGGGATCGTGCGGGACGAGGATCTGCGGCGGGTGGTGGAGCTGACCACCTCGGCGGCGGCTCCGTTCGCCGGGGTCACGCGCAACGAGCTGGACGCCGGATCCCGCGCGGACGTCGTGCTCGTCGATGCCGAGAACCCGATGGACGCCCTGGTGCGTGTCCTTCCCCGGCAGATCGTCGTCGCCGGAGGGCGGCTGCTGCACACACGGTGAGGAGGCGCGCAGGTCTCCTGAGCGGGTTCAGTCGCGGGGTCGTTCGGGCTCGGAGATGTCGGCCACCGTCGCACCATAGGCCGCGATGAGTGCGTCGGCGTCCACGAACAGGCTGTAACCGTGGGCGCCGGCGCCCATCGCGACGCGCTGCCCGACGATCGTCTCGTCCGCGAACACGGGCCAGTCCGTGGTGCTGCCGATCGGCACGATCGTTCCGCGTTCGTAACCGGTGGCCGCGAGGGCGAGCTCCGCCTCCGGCAGCCGAAGCTTGTTGACCCCGACGACGGCGCGCAGCTTCGGCCAGGAGATCGATCGGCCCCCGGGCACCAGGGCGAACAGATAAGTGTCGTCGGAGCGCTTCACCACGAGGGTCTTCACGATGCCGGACGGATCGATGCCCAGCAGGGCGGCAGCTTCGTGCAGGCTCCCCGCCGCGGGTCGCTCGCGGATCTCGATGTCGAGACCGCGTGCGGCCGCAGCGTCGCGCACCCGCGAGTGCCGGTCGGCTGGCTCGGGGATGGCGGGGCCGGTCACGCGTTCGGCGGCGACAGCGGGTCGTCCGCGACCCACAGCTCGTCATCGGCGCGGAGGGCCTGCCAGGCGGCGATGGCGACGCCGACCGCGGCGGTCACGCCCAGCACGATCGCGATGACGCGACCGAGGCCCGGGCCCTTCTTCTCCGGCGCGACCACGACGTGGCGGGCCGCAGCCTGGCCGTTGCGCTTCGCGTTCGCGACGTCCCAGGCCGACAGCGCCGTGCCGACAACCCCGCCGACCACCGGGACGACCTTGTCGTCCACGACGTGGCGGCCGATCTGCAGCGCACGGTCGACGCGCGGGGCGACGTGGTGCTCGTAGTTCTGCTGGACGACAGGCATGACCTGCTCGCGGTTGAAGTTGCCGAGCTGGCGGCCGGCCTCGCGGGCGACGTTCGCCGCCTGGCCGACGAGGACCTGCTGCGACTCCCACAGTCGTCCGGCATCGTCCTGAAGCTTGCGCAGTTCCTTCTTGCGCTTGCGGCTGAGGTTCACGTTGTTCTCCCGTCGATCGGAGTCCGTCGCCCCCATCTTGCCAGACCAGCCTGTGACCGGGCAGGCAATCGGGCCGAACTCAAAGGATGCTCTGCGAGAATAGGCCCATGGCTCACCCTTCGCACGTCGCAACCCTGCACACCAACCACGGCGACATCGTCATCAACCTCTTCGGAGACCACGCGCCGAACACGGTGAAGAACTTCGTCGGCCTGGCCGACGGCACCGGCGCCTGGACCGACCCGGCCACCGGCAAGCCGGGAGAGGGTCCCCTCTACAAGGACGTCATCTTCCATCGCATCATCCCGAACTTCATGATCCAGGGCGGCGACCCGCTCGGTCAGGGCGTCGGGGGCCCGGGCTACAACTTCGACGACGAGATCCACCCTGAGCTGAACTTCAACGAGCCCTACATCCTCGCGATGGCGAACGCCGGCCTCCGCCGGAATGCGATCACCGGTCAGCTCGAGGGCACGAACGGATCGCAGTTCTTCATCACGACCGATCCGACCCCGTGGCTGATGGGCAAGCACACCGTCTTCGGCGAGGTCGCCGACGACGCGTCCAAGGCCGTCGTCGACACGATCTCGGCAGTCCCGACCGCGGCGGGCGATCGTCCGATCGAGCCGGTCGTGCTGCAGTCGATCGACGTCGTCGCGGCCTGACCCCCTCCTCCACAGCACAGGCCGATCCGGATGACGTCGACCGAGTTCACCGCCAATCGCGACAACTTCTGCTACCGGCATCCGGATCGGCAGAGCTTCGTGCTGTGCCAGCGCTGCCTGCGCACGATCTGCCCGGAATGCCAGACCCAGGCGCCGGTGGGTGTCATCTGCCCCGAATGCCTGAAGGATCAGCGCAAGGCCGAGTCCCCGGCCCAGCGCCGCGCCCGCCGGCAGTGGCGCGGATCGATCGCCGCCGACGCCCGCCCCCTCGCGACCTACGCGATCATGGCCGTCACGACGGTCATCAGCGTGCTGCAGCTGTTCCCCGGGATCGGACCGGCGATCACGCTCAATATGCGCTTCGCCGGTCTCTATCTCCTTCCGGAGTACTCCTTCGAGCCGTGGCGGATGCTCACCGCGATGTTCGTGCACGGCGGCATCTGGCACCTCTTGCTGAACATGCTGGCCCTGTGGATGATCGGGCGCAGTCTCGAGCCGATGCTCGGCCGAGGCCGTTACCTGGCGCTGTATCTCATCGGCGGGTTCGGCGGATCGGTCGCGGTGGCCTGCATCAGCCCGGACATCGCGACGGTCGGGGCCTCCGGAGCCGTGTTCGCGCTCATGGGCGCGCTGCTCGTCATCGGCCGACACATCGGCGCGAACATCACGGGCATCGCCGTGGTGCTGGGGCTGAACCTGGTGGTGAGTTTCGTCTTCAGCGGTCAGATCGCCTGGCAGGCGCATGTCGGCGGGGCGCTGGTCGGCGCCCTGATCGGCTTCATCTACGCGCGCACCCAGCGTAGGGAGCAGCGCACGGTGCAGATCCTCCTGCTGGCCGCCGTCGTGCTGGTGCTGGTCGTGCTGGCCGCAGTCGTGCCGCGCGTCGTGCTCGGCGTGTGACCTGGAATCACACCGGTGTAATTCTCCCCAGCTGTGCACAAGCCTGTGGATAACTGGGGACTCGGGCTGTGGAGACGACGAAGGCCCCCGCACCGGAATGCGGGGGCCTTCGCGTGAGATCGGATGCCGGTCAGCGCCAGCGCGTGGTCATCAGGAAGCCGATCAGCGCGATGCCGAGGCCGATGGCCAGGTTCCATGCCGTGATGCCCGGGATCGGGTACTGCTGGCCGGAGATGTAGTAGACGAGGATCCAGACGAGGCCGAGCAGCATGAGGCCGACCATGACCGGCTTGAACCAGGCGGCGTTCGGGGCCTCTTCGCCCTCGACGCGCGAGGCGCCTTCGTCTTCGGGTGTGCGGGAGCGTGCCATGCCCGACAGTCTACCCGGGAGACCCCCTCTCCTGATCGTCGGGTTCAGCGATGTCCCGCCGAGTCGTCTTAGACTTTGGATATGACCGCATCGGCACCCCTGCGTCGCGATCGGCGCAGGAAGCGTCGATCGCGGGCGACGTTCGCCAGCGTCCTCGGCGAGCTGCTTCTGACCGCCGGGGTTCTCGTGCTCCTCTTCGTGGTCTGGCAGATGTGGGTGGGCGACATCATCATCGACGCCCAGCAGAACGCGAAGGGCGCCGACGTGGTGAAGGAATGGGCGGACGAGCCCGCCCCCACGCCGCCCCCTGTCGTGGACAAGGGCGACGGCACCACCTGGTACGAGCCGCCCGTGCTGCCGCACCCCGCCGACGGCCAGACCTTCGCGCTCATGCGCATCCCCCGTTTCGGCGACGACTACGTGAAGAACATCGCCGGGGGCACGTCGCGTGAGCGCACGCTCGACCATGTCGGGATCGGCGTGTACACCGAGTCGAAGATGCCGGGCGAGGTCGGCAACTTCTCCGTCGCGGGGCATCGCACGACGTGGGGCAAGCCGCTCAACAAGATCGACAAGCTGCGGTTGAACGACGCCATCGTGGTCGAGACGCCCGAGGGCTGGTACACCTACCGGTTCCGTACGCTCGAGTACGTCAAGCCCTCGGCCGTGGACGTGCTCCTCGACGTGCCGCAGATGCCCAAGGCGCAGACCGGGGAGAGGTACATCACCCTCACCGCCTGCTCTCCCCTCTACTCGCTCGCGGAGCGGATCGTGGCCTACGGTGTGTTCGAGAGCTTCCAGCCGCGCATCGAGGGGCCGCCGGCGTCGCTCGCCCACGTCGATGTCGCACCGCCCTCTGCGGAAGGAGCCCGCTGATGTACGCCGCACTCTGGCGTCTGCTGCCCGGCCCGTGGTGGGTGCGCCTGCTGATCGTGCTCATCCTGCTGGCGGCCGTGCTCTACGGTCTGTTCTTCTACGTCTTCCCGTGGGTGAGCCCCTTCATCACCCCGGGCGAGGTCGACGTGCAGTGAGCACCCGGGTGCTCGTGGTGGACAACCACGACAGCTTCGTGCACACGCTGATCGGCTATCTGCGCGAGCTCGGCGCAGAGGTCGACATGGTCGAGGCGGATGCCGAGGACGCCGACGACTTCACCGTGCTCATGCCCGGCTACGACGGGGTGCTCGTCTCCCCCGGTCCGGGAACTCCGCAGGAGGCCGGCGCGTCGGTCGACGTGGTGCGGATCGCCGCGGCCCGCCGGACGCCGCTCCTGGGCGTCTGCCTCGGGCACCAGGCGATCGGCGCGGCCTTCGGCGTCCCGGTCACTGCGGCGCCGGAGCTCATGCACGGCATGGTGTCGGAGGTCGACCACGACGGATCGCCGCTGTTCTCCGGCATCCCCTCGCCCTTCGCGGCCGGCCGCTACCACTCGCTCGCGCTTGCCGAGGAACGGCTCCCCGCCGAGCTGCGCGTCACTGCGCGCACACCGGAAGGCACCGTGATGGCGATCGCGCACGAATCACTGCCGCTCCTCGGCGTGCAGTTCCACCCCGAGAGCATCCTCACCGCGCACGGTCACCGGCTGCTGGCCAACTGGCTCTCGGGCCTGCGCTGCGACGATGGCGCGGTCAGCGGACCTCACCGACCGCGCGAATGAGCTTGGCGGGCACCTCCCGCCTCGGTGTCATCGACGGGGTCACCCTTCGATGACACCGTCGAAGGCGAGCATCGGAGGACGTCCATCGCGAGGGATCACCTCGGCGCGCACACCGTACACGTCGGCGATCAGCGACGGGGTGAGGGTCGTGCGCGACGCCCCGGCGGCGACAACGCTGCCTTCGGAGAGCACCACGATGTCGTCGGAGTGGGCGATGGCGAGGTTCAGGTCGTGCAGCGCGGTGAAGATCGTCATCCCGTCCTCGGCGAGAGAGTTCAGCAGGGTGAGAACCTCCAGCTGCGCGCGCACGTCGAGGTGGTTGGTCGGCTCGTCGAGCAGCAGCAGCTCGGGCTCCTGGGCGAGGGCGCGAGCGAGGAGGACCCGCTGGCGCTCTCCGCCGGACAGCTCCCGGAACGACCGTTCGGCCAGTTCCGTGCCGCCGACACGTTCGAGGGACTCCGCGCACCGCGTCCGGTCGTCGACTCCCGGTCCCCCCAGCGCGGGCAGATGCGGATGGCGTCCGAGCTCGACCACCTCATGGGCCCGGAGGTCCAGCTCGGTGTGGGCGTTCTGCTCGACGATCGCGATTCGGCGAGCACGGATCCGCCTCGACAGAGCTCCGACGTCGTCGCCGCCGAGGAGGGAGGCGCCGGAATCCGGCCGCAGGAGATGCGCGAGCAGCTGTAGCAGCGTCGACTTCCCGGCGGCGTTCGGGCCCACGAGCGCCGTCACGCTGCTTGCACGCAGACGGATCGAGACGTCGTCGATCACGAGCCTTCCGCCCTGGCGGAAGGCGACCCGCTCCGCGCGGGCGCCGGCGATGCGGTGAGCGATCGTCCGCGGCGTGTCAACGGTCATGCGCGCCTCCGCGACCGGACCAGCAGGATGGCGAACACCGGGGCGCCTACCAGCGCGGTGAGCACTCCCACCGGAAGCTCTCGGGGGGCGAAGGCGGTGCGCGCCGTCGCATCGGCGACGACGATCATGATCGATCCGAACAGCGCGGACAGCGGCAGCACCGCCCGATGCCCGTTGCCGACCAGCAGTCGGACGGCATGGGGAACGACCAGCCCCACGAAGCCGATCGATCCGCTGATCGAGACCAGCGCCCCCGTGAGCAGGGCGCAGCCGCCCAGCAGCACCCACCGCACCGCGGAGACGTTGACCCCCAGGCCGCGGGCGGCGGTCTCCCCGAAGGCGAACGCGTCGAGGGTGGTCGCCCCTGCGCACAGCGGCAGGCCGACGACCACGAACGCCACCGCGGCGGTGACCGTGGTCGTCCAGTTCGCTCCGCCGAGCGTGCCGAGCAGCCACCCGAGGATCTCGCGATAGGTGTCTCCGGTCGCGCTCCAGAAGACGAGCAGGCTGGTGCCCGCCGCGAACAGCGAGGAGACGGCGATCCCGGCCAGGATCGTCCGGTTCGTCGAACCGGTGCCGCGCCCGGCCAGCCCGGCCAGCCCGATCGTGGTCAACAGGGCGAGCGACGCGCCGAGGAAGGCGGCGACCGGCAGCGCGATGGCGGCGCCGAGCAGGATGACCACCGCGGCGCCCAGCGACGCTCCGGAGGAGAGGCCGAGCAGGTAGGGGTCGGCGAGTGCGTTGCGGGTCACGGCCTGGACGATCGCACCGCACAGACCGAGACCGGCGCCGACCGCTGCTCCGGTGAGCACCCGCGGCATCCGCAGCTGCCACACGATCGCGTCCTTCGCCGGGGGCAGGGGGGTCTCACCGATCCCGACGTGGCTCAGGACGCTGGCGACGACGTCGGTGAAGGAGATGTCCGCCGCTCCCGCCGAGACGCCCGCCGTGATCGCGACGAGGAGGACGACGACGGCGCTGATGGCGATGCCGACGCGCCCGGTCCTCACCGCCGGTGCGTCGGCGAGCGGAGCCGTCCGTCGGGTGACCAGGCCGGTGCGCGTGCCGCTCATCGCTTCACCGCGATGCGGTCGAGCTGGTCCGCGAGCAGATCGACGGCCTCCGCCGATCTGACCCCCGCCTCGCTCGCGGCGAACGGGATCGTCAGATACCGCTTCTCCCGCACGGCGGACAGCGCGGCGGTCGCCGGATTCGACTCGAGCTGCGCGATCTTCTTCTCCCGCGAGCCCCAGTCGGCGTCGACGAGGACGATCACGTCGGGGTCGGCGGCGACCACCGCCTCCCAGGACAGGCTCGTCCACGCCTCAGGAACCTCGGCGGCGATGTTCCTGAGGCCGACGGCGTCCATCACCAGCTGCGGGCCCCCCGTCCCTCCGCCGACGTAGGGCGTGGCGCTCCCCGAGCTGTACCAGAGCGCGGTGAGCCCGCGGTCGTCCGGTTCGATCGTGGCAAGACGCGTCTTCTGCGACTGCACCAGCCGGTTCGCCTCGGACTCCACGTCGAAGATCCTGCCCGTGGTCTCGATCTCCGTCCAGATGTCCGTCCACGTCAGCGGCGCTGTACGGGCGCCCGGCCCCTGGCAGGCCGCCGGGGAGACCCAGGTGCGCACGCCCAGGGCGGCGAGGGCCGCGCGGTCTCCGACGCCGTCCGGTGAGAAGGCCGACTCCCACCCGGCGTAGATCAGATCGGGCTCCCATTGGAGCGCCGCCTCCTGCCCCGGGACCCGGTCGGAGATCACCGGGAGGTCGGCCGAGGGGGCCCAGGCAGGTGAGGCGGGGCCATCGACATAGGCGACGCCGGCGATCCGTTCTCCGACGCCGAGCGCCAGCATCATCTCGATCGAGGTGGACTTGATCGCGATGACCCTCTCGGGTGGCGCCCGGAAGGTCACCTCCGTGCCGCAGTTGTCGAGCACGAGCGGAAACCCGCCGCGGTGTGCGGGCTCCGCCTGCGGCGCGGAGGGCGCGGCACACCCCGCGAGCAGGAGCAGGCCCGCGACGATCCCCGCGGCGGCAAGGGTATGGAGCGTCTTCATCGGTCGCGCAGCCGAGGTGCGAGGTCGCGCTCGAACAGGTCCATGAACCGGCGTTGGTCGTGCCCGGGAGCGTGGAAGACGAGATGGGTGAAGCCCAGGTCGACGTACTCGCCGATCCGCGCGACCACCTCGTCGGCATCCACGCCCACGATCCACCGCTGCGCGATCCGGTCGAGAGGGAGCGAGTCGGCCGCTGCCTCCATCCTCACCGGGTCGGACAGATCGTGCTTCTGCTCGGGGGTGAGCGACAGCGGCGACCAGAATCGGATGTTCTCCCGCGCCGCCTCCCAGGTCTCCTCGTAGGACACCTTGATCTCGATCATGCGGTCAACGTCCTCGATCGTGCGCCCCGACGCGGCCGCACCGGCGCCGACTGCGGGGAGGAGACCATCCCGGTAGAGGGCGATGCCTTTGCCCGAGGTGCAGATGAACCCGTCGCCGACGCGGCCCGCGTACCGCGCGACGGTCGGTCCGCTCGCCGCGACATAGAGCGGCACGGGATTCTCCGGCAGATCGTAGATCGATGCGTCATGAGTCGAGTAGTACTCCCCGTCGAAGCTCACGCGCTGCCCGGTCCACAGGGCGCGCATGAGGCGGATCGCTTCGCGCAGACGCGCAAACCTCTCCCGGAAGTCCGGCCATGTCTGCGCTCCCGGGCCGCGGAACCCCGCCGCGAGCTCGTTCAGGGCCTCGCCGGTGCCCACGCCCATCCACACGCGTCCGGGGAGGAGGGAGCCCAGCGTCGCGAAAGCCTGGGCGAGCACGGCGGGGTTGTAGCGAAAGGTCGGCGTGATCACGCTCGTGCCCAGCCGGATCGTCGACGTGCGCTCGCCGGCCGCCGCCATCCAGGCGAGGGAGAACGGCGCGTGGCCTCCGGTGTGCCGCCAGGGCTGGAAATGATCGCTGACGGCGACCGACTCGAACCCGTGCCGTTCCGCCTGCACGGCGAGCTCGACCAGCTCGCGTGCGCCGAACTGCTCGGCCGATGCCTTGTACCCGAGGGTCAGGCTCATCGTATGCTCTCCGATCCGGTCCGACCGGTCACCGTTCCACTCGGCGTGCGCCGTTCACGTCGTCCCTCTGCGAGGCCGAGTGCGAAGGCCTCGGCGGCTCCCCAGCGGAAGAGGTCCTGCTCCGCCGGTCTGACGATGCTGCGCGCCCCCGGAAGGTCCAGAGGCCCGACGGCCCTGTCGAGTCCGCGCAGCACCGTGACCGGTGTGCCGCCGGCTTTCGGCTTCACCAGCTCGGCGGCCCCCGCGATCTCGTCGGCGAGACAGGGCCGGGTGACCGTCAGCGGCCGGCCGGCGACGTCCGTCGTCCCCTCCAGCTCGTCGAAGACGTGCACGCCGGCGGCGCCGATGGCGATGTCGGTCTGGCCGTCCCGCCAGGGGCGGCCCAGGGTGTCGGAGATGACGACGCCGACCTCGGGACCCGCATCGCGCAGCGCGGTCGCGATCCGCAGCGCCGATCCGTCGGGATCCAGCGGGAGCAGGAGCACCATGCCCTCGGGTGCGTTCGAGGCATCCACTCCCGCGGCGGCACCGACGATGCCCAGGCGGCTCTCCACGATCCGAACCGGCTCCCTGCGCTCCCGTGCGCGGGTCGCGACAACCCGGACGGTCTCGTCGCGGATCGCGCGCTCGCGTTCCGCGAGCGGTGCGGTGCGCCCTTCCGCCTTGGAGACGATCTTCGAGGTGATCACGACGATGTCGCCGTGCTGCAGCGGGTCTCCCCGGGTGGCGTCGAGCACGACGGCGGCCAGGTCGTCACCCGCGTCGATCTCGCCGATCCCGGGAACCGCCCACGCGGTGAAGGAGGGGGCATTCATCGGCGCCTCCGCAGGGTCGCATCAGGACGTTCGCCGGGACCACGTCCCGTCCGCCCAGGTTAACAAGCCCTCCGCCGGGAAGGACTGGGCGAAGGTCTGGTCGACTCTGGCCTTCCGGTCATTTCTGCCGTTCGTGGTCGCGGATAGCGTCGAAGCACGGAACGGATCGCCGCGGCGCGGAGGGATCACGACGGAGGGACACGCGATGGACCATGACGGAGGACCGCACGCGGCACCCGACGCCGAGGTCGTCGTACAGAGCGATGCGCTGACCAGGCGCTTCGGGGCGCTGACCGCCGTCGACGGAGTGAGCTTCACCGCGCGCCGGGGACGCGTGCTGGGAGTGCTCGGCCCGAACGGCTCCGGCAAGACCACTCTGCTGCGGATGCTGATCGGGCTCCTGCACCCGACGAGCGGGACCTCGACGATCGAAGGAGTGCCCTATGCGGAGCTCCGGCGCCCCGCGACGGTGGTCGGCGCGGCGATCGAGAACATCGCCTTCTCGCCGCCACGGCGCGCGCGACGCCATCTGCGCATGCTCGCTCCGCTGGCCGGCGCGGACGACGCCCGGATCGAGGAGCTGCTCGAGGCGGTCGGGCTCAGCGCCGACGCCGACAGGCCGGTGCGACAGTACTCCCTGGGCATGCGTCAGCGTCTCGCGCTCGCCACCGCCCTGCTCGGTCGCCCGCGGGTGCTCATCCTCGACGAGCCCGCGAACGGCCTCGACCCGATCGGCATCACTTGGCTGCGCAACCAGCTGCGCGACTTCGCGGCCGGTGGCGGCACGGTCATCGTCTCCAGCCATCTGCTGGAGGAGCTCGACCGCATCGTCCAGGATGTGGTGCTGCTTCACGCGTCCCGTGCGGTCTTCGTGGGCGAGCGCGACGAACTGCTCGACGGTCGCAGCGTCGTCGCGGTCCTCGACGAGCACCGGCGCGCGGAGATCCACGCCGCCATCGGCACGCTCCCCGGCGTGCTGCCGCTCCCGGACGGGCGGATCTGGGTGGAACAGCCGACCGCGAGGGTGGAGGCAGCGCTCGCCGCATCCGGTCCGGCGCTTCCCGCGGCGGTAGCCGCGGCCGACCTGGAGTCGGCCTTCATGGTCCGGACCTCGACGACGACGGCGGTGCCCCGATGAGATTCTCCGCCGTGCTGCTGACCGAGCTGCGCAAGATCACCAGCCTCTGGTACTGGTGGCCGCCGCTCATCGCGTTGCCCCTGGTGGGCGCGCTGATGTCGTTCGGCCTTCCGGTCGCCGCGATGAACACCATCGACTCCCCGCTGGACTGGCAGACGGAGCCGCAGGTGACGGCCCTGTTCACGCTCATCGTGCCCGTGGGGTTCATCGTGCCGCTGGTCGCGGGCATCCTCATCCACACCTCGGACGTCTCGCGGCGCACATTCGCGCTGACGCTGCTGGCCGAGCCGAACAGACTCCGTGTGCTCGCCGCGAAGCTCGTCGTGTCGGCGGGCTACGGTGCGCTCACCGGGATCGTCAGCGCGGCCGGCGGCGTCGCCGGCGGAACCGCGGGGCTGACGGTCGCGGACGCGGCGAGTGATGCCATCCCGCAGGCGATCATCACGATCATCGCCGTGGTTCCCGTCTTCGCCCTGTGGGGGATGATCGGCACGGGGCTCGGCGCGCTCGTCCCGTCGACGCTGATCGCCGTCCTCGGGGTGCTCGCGCTCACTCAGGTCGTCGAGCCCGTGCTGCGCTTCATCGTCGTGATCACCGGCACGATGCAGTGGACGGACTACCTGCCCGGCGCGGTCGGCGACAGCGCCGTCGGGGGCACCATGGTCACTCTCGCCGCGCAGGGGAGTTCTGTGGATCAGGCCATCGGGCTCGTCCTGATGGCCGTCTACGCGCTGGTGCTGGTCGTCGCGGGGATGTTCCGGGTGTCCCGCTATGAGCTGCGCTGAGCGCCGGTGAGGTGCGGCTCAGCGCAGCGTGACGAGGCCGAGGCGCGCTGCGTACAGCAGCACCTGCACCCGGTCGCGGACGCCCCACTTCGCGATCACGTTGCTCAGATTCGCCTTGACCGTGCCCTCCGACACGAACATCGCCTGCGCGATCTCGACGTTGGACATGCCGGCCGCCAGGTGCTGCAGGATCTCCAGCTCCCGATCGGACACGCGCTCGTGCTCCTGCAAGGGGATCGGCGTGGTCGGCTGAGAGCTCTGGATCGCCCCGACGACGACGGACGCGACGTGCGGGGAGAGCGCGGCCGCGCCCGCACCGACCGCGCGCACCGCCTCGATGATCTCCTCGGGCTCGGAGTCCTTCAGCAGATACCCCACGGCTCCGGCGCGCAGCATCGGGAGCACCGAGGCCGATGATGCCATGGTCGTGATCGCGATCACCCGGGTCGTCGGGCGCCGCCGGATGATCTCCGCCGCCGTCGCGATGCCGTCGAGGGGCGACATGTGGATGTCGATCAGCGCGATATCCGGTGCGAGCGCGTCGAGCCGGTCGAGGGCCTCCACGCCGTCTTCCGCAGTGCCCACGACTTCGAGGTCTTCGGCGTCGGAGAGGAAGACGCTCAGCGCCCGTCGGACAAGCGGATCGTCGTCGACGACCACCACGCGCAGCCTACCCATGCCCAGGAATATACCCTCGGCGACCGAAATATGCCCGAAAGTCGAGGAGGCCATTGCACTTTCCTCCATGCGGCCGGGCACCCGCCGGAGGCAAGCTGGGAGGAGCATGCCGAAGGCATCACCGACCGATGGAGGACGTCGTGAAGATCTACTGGCCCATGGCTGTCGCCCCGCTCTCGCTCGCCGATGGGGGCTGGGCTGCGATATGCCGCTTCCTCGGACTCTGTTAGCCCGGAGGATCCGCTGATGCCGACGGCCCGCTGGCATGATGGGGGGCATGGCAGCCGAGGATCCGCCGCTGGTTCACGCCGCTGACCATCATGCCCTGCCCTCCGCCCCGGCGCTGACGAGGGTCGAGCGGGCCCTCGTCGTGACCCTCGTCGTGGTGATGCTGACCTTCAGCGTGGTCACGATGACGAGCAGCGCGTCGTTCGATCCGGTCGCATCGGTCTTCGACCTGCTGCTGACCTGCCTCTTCGTCGGGTTCCTCTTCATCCCGTCGTCCACCGCGGCGGCGTTCGTGCTCGCGGTCGCGGTGTCGTTCTTCCTCGACCTCTCGGCCGAGGCGCTCATCCCCGGCACGATCGCGGCGGCCCTGGTGGTGCGCACCTGCCGGCTCTGGGTGATCGTCGCCTATGCCGGAGCGCTGGGCATCGCGATCGCGGTGGTCGGCCTGCTGGCGCCGAACGAGGAGACCACCACCCGCATCGCGATCTATCTGCTGCTGATGATCACCGCCGCCACCGTGGGCCTCGTCCTGCGACTCGCCGGCGACCGGGAGCGCCGACTGGAGGAGAGGCTGCGTCAGCAGGCGCGGGACGAGGAGCAGGTGCGACGGGCCGAGCGGCTGCGCATCGCCGATGAGCTGCACGACGTGGTCGCGCACGACCTCACCGCCATCGCGATGCAGGCGCGTCTGCTGGAGCGACAGAGCGATCCGGGAGAGCTGCAGGAGACCCGGCAGGCAATCAGCGAGGCGGCGCGCAGAGCCCTCGTCGAGATGCGATCCGTCATCGATCAGGCGGCCGTCCCGAACGCGGTGCCGCCGTCCATGGCGGGCGGCTTCGCGCAGACCGTGGCCGAAGTGCGCGATGAGCTCGCCGCCGCCGGGAGGACCGTCACCCTCGACGTCGATCCCGCGGTCTACGAGCTCCCGAGGCTGCTGACCGCCACACTCGCGGGGATGCTGCGCGAATCGGTGACGAACATGCTCAAGCACTCGGTCTCCGACTATGCGACGATCGACGCCCACATCGTCGACGGGCATGTCGAGACGACGGTGCGCAACCGGTTCGACGGGCGCAGACCCGCCCTCCGGCTGCCGTCCGGCGGCTACGGGACGGTGCGCATGTCCGAGCGTGTGCAGCTCCTCGGCGGTGAGTTCGCAGCCGGGGTGGAAGGCGGCGAGTGGGTCGCCAGGATGCGCGTGCCGCTGCCCTGAGCCGGGTCTGGCCATAGGGCCGGGAACGTCCTGGCCGAACGATGAGGCACTCTGGCCGATCGTTCATTCGCTGCGATCCCGTCGTCCCTAGCCTGGTGGTGAATCGGGCGTTTCACACCGTCTTCTCACCGGAGCATCCATCGACAGGAGCGGATCATGAGCAGTCACCAGCGGACGAAGTCGTCGCAGTCGATGGCGGCGACATGGTACTTCGTCGGGGCGACCTTCGTGCTGGTCGGCGCCACCGCCGCCGCCTCGGCAGGCAACCGGTGGCTGCAGTACTCGGGCATGGCGATCGGGCTGGTCATCCTGATCTGCGGCTTCGTCGTGCTCTTCCGCAAGCGCCCCTGAGCCCTCGCGTCGTTCTTCCGCCGTGCGATCGCACACGGCGGTGGTTCGGAGCGACCACGAGCCCTCGCAGATCGCGGGCGGAAAGAAAGGGAAGAACATCATGAGTGCAGATGACATCATGCGCCGGAGCGGGTTCGTCGAGGAGAGCCAGCTGACAGACCTGGTCACCGGCGACGCCGACTCGGTCGCATCCCCCGCGGGTGCGGGCTCGCCGGCCATCATCACGGCGATCACCGCGGTGTCCGCCTTCATCACGAGCACCGGCCTGTGCCCGACGTTCGCGTGCACGAAGCAGTGCACTAAATGATCCGCAGGCGGGCCTCCACGGACGTCGCGCCGCGGAGGCCCGCCCCGCCGGCCGGTGAGTGAGGAGGGGACGTGGACGATCCGGTGCAGAGAGCGGTCTTGGATCGCTTCGGCGTGTTCGGTGGCTTCTACGAGCCCTGGCTGCGACGCCTCCGCGACGACCTCGATGCGCGGATCGTCGCGGACGCCGGGCTCGGCGATGTGGTCCACCGCGACGCCGTGGTGGCCGATGTGGTCGATGCTGCAGCCGAGACGCTGGTCTGGATCGGGATCCGCACGCTCGTCTATGAACTGGGTTCGCGCACCGAGCCGAGCTTCCGCCGTGCCGCAGAGCACTTCGCCTCCCCACACGGTCGCGAAGGAGTGCTCGGAGGGCGACCGGTGCTCCGGCGGCTCCTCGATGAGGCCGTCGAGTCGGCGGCGGACAACGCGATCGAGGTGATCCGGAGGTTCGCCGACGACCGCGAGGGGCTCGAGGACGCCGGGATCCCGGTCGGCCCGGTCATCACCGGGATCGACGTCAGCGACGGGGACCCGCATCGCGGAGGCCGTCGGGTGACGATCGTGCGTACCGACGCAGGGCACGTCGTGCACAAGCCCCGTTCCTTCGACGTGGATCTGCTCGTCGCCCGGCTCGCCGAGGAGGTGTCGGCGGACCTGCGCACTCCGCTGAGACTGCCGCGCTCGATCGGCGGCCCCGATCACGGATGGCAGGAGTTCATCTCCCCGCGGCGCACGCAGTCGCTCGGCGAGTACCGGGAGTATTACCGCCGGCTCGGCGCGCTGCTGGCGTTCTTCACGGCGCTCGGCGGACACGACATGCACTACGAGAACATCATCGCGCAGGGACCGGACCCCGTTCCGATAGACCTCGAGACGGCGGTGCGTCTGCGCCTGGCCGATCTCGACACCGACCCCCTCCTGGCGGCGGTGCAGCGAGAGTCGTGGTTCGGTGTCGGAGCCACCATGATCCTGCCCAACTACCGGGGAAACCCGCGCTTCGACGTCGATCTGTCGGCCGCCGGGACAGCCTTGGAGCAGACGTCCGCGGTCATGAGGGGCGCGCGGATCGTCGGTGCGGGCACGCTCGACATCCGCATCGACGTCAGCCCCGCCGTGATCGTGCGCGCGCCCCATTCACCCGAGGGCGTGACGGATCCGCCCGAGCTCGACAGCCTGTCCGACCCGCTACGCGAAGGCTACGCCGAATGCTCTGCGGCGATCGTCGGCCGTGCGCCGGCCCTTCGTGCGATCCTCGGCGGTGTCGCGTTGGAGAGCCGTGAGATCCTGCGCCCCACCTCGACGTATGCGGCGGCCTTGGAGGCGGCGCTGCACCCCGCCTACCTCGGCAGCGAGGCCGAGCACTCCCGCCTGCTCGCCCTGATCGGCCTCCCTCCGGCGTTGGACGAGGTGCTCGCTCCGGCTGTGGCGGCATCGGAGCAGCGCGCCCTCGCTCGGCACGACATCCCCTACTTCACCGTCGATTCCCGTAGCGGACGGCTCCGCGACGACGACGGAGACCTCGGCGGGGTCGGTGACGGCGCGGGCCGGCTCGTCGCCCTCGACGTGCTCGAGGCGTTCGTGCGCCGTCCGTCCGTCCGTGACCAGGCGTCGATCGCGGGGTTCACCGCCGCGGTGACGGAGGACGTGTGGCCGTCCGGCGGGGACAGGAACCCGAGACCGGTGTTCGACATCGTCCCCGGCGGAGGCGCGCTCACAGCGGCGGCGTCGATCGTCGACGACGTGCTCGACCTGGCCGTCTGGTCCGACGACCGCAGCGCCTGCACCTGGATCACGCCGCTCCTGGTCGACGACAAGCGGCTGGGGATGTCGGTTATCGATCTCACCTCGTATCAGGGCGGCGGGGTGGCGATGCTGCTGGCCGCCGCACATCGTGCCAGCGGGCACGACGGTGCCGTCGAGGCGCTGTCGGCCTTCCTCCGCCCTCACCTCGATGCTGCGCCGGGCGGGGTAGAGGACATCTCCGCGTACACCGGGGCCGCCTCGATAGCGCGCGTGCTGCACGAGGTGATCCCGGTGCTCGACGACGAGAGGGCCGTCGAGCGTCGTGATGCGATCCTCGACGGCGTCTCCGCACGAATCCTCGGCGACGACACGCTCCCCCTCGACGTCGTCGCCGGTCTCGCCGGCGTGCTTCCCGTGCTGGCCGCGATCGACCGCGAGCGCTATGCGGCGGCGATCGCGAGCGGCACCGAACGGCTCCTCCGCGAAGAGCTCGACCCGACTGGACAGGGTGTCGCGCACGGACGCGTCGGCGTGCTAGCGGCGATCGGGCAGGTGTCCGCCGACGAGCGCATCGCCCGGCGGGTGGCGGGCGAGCTCGTTGAGCGGCTGCACCGCTTCGGCGCGGCTCCGCTATCGGACGCGTCGGCACAGGGCGTGCCGGAGCGCTCCGCGTGGTGCGTCGGCGCGGTCGGCGTGGCGCAGGCCGCCGCGGAGACCCTGGCTGCCGTCGGGGAGAGCCCCGAGCGCATCGATGCCGCGATCGGCGAAGCCGTGCGGGCGCTGTTCACCCCCGAGCTCCTCGCCGGCGCCGACATCAGCCTCTGTCATGGCCTCGGCGGAGTGATCAGCGCATGGGCCACCACGGCCGATGTCCTCGACGACGCCGCGCTGCGTGACCGACTCCGCGCCGAGGTCCCGGGGATGCTCGCTCGGCTCGCGCGGGAGGGCTACCGCGGTGGAGTCCGGCACGGAGAGGCCACGCTCGGTCACATGCTGGGCATCACCGGATTCGCCCACGCCTTGCTCTCGGTCGAATCGGGGGTCCGGCCTCCGTCGGCGGCCCCGGCGCTCGCACGGGTCGCTCGATGAGCGCCGTAGCTGCCGAGCGCCTTTCGCTGCTCGCTCCCTTCGACCCCGTCGACGCGCGCGCTCTCGCGCCGTTCGCCGAGTTGGTGCGCGGATCCTCCCTCGCCGCGTTGTGGCAGGGGCAGAGCCTGCGCGGTGAGCCGCTGGTCAACGCCGGGCACCTGTCGGGGCGCGGCTATGCGATCCCCTACTCCTTCGGAGTGCTCGTCACGGCTCTGCACCACCCCTACGCCGTGGCGACGGCGCTCTCGAGTATCCGCGCCACGACCCGCGAACCCGTCGTCGCCGGCTTCGGCCCCGGGGGCCGTGCCGCGCAGATCGCGCTCACGGGTGCCCCCATCGCGAGTCCGCTGGAACACATGCGCGGGTACCTGACGAGCGTCCGCGAGCACCTGACGGCCGCGGGGACCGAGGGCGTGTCGCTCGGACTCGGGGTGCTCCGCCCCCGGATGGCCCGGCTCGCCGGCGAGGTCGCCGACGTGGCGGTGTGCTGGCTCGCCCCACCGCGCTACCTCGCGGAGACGATCGTGCCCGAACTCGCTCAGGGTGCCGAGGACAGCGGCCGTGCTCGGCCCCGGGTCGTCGCCTACCTGGCCGCCGGGCTGGGCGTGCCGCCGGCTGCTGCGGGGGACCACCTCGCCGTCGCCGTCGGTGCGCACCTGTCGCTGCCGCACTACCGTGACGCGCTCGGCCGCGCCGGTGTCGACGTGGAGGCCGCGCTCCGCTCCCCCGAGGCGGCCGTCGACGTCCTGACCTCAGCCGGGGTGTACGTCGCCGGCGGGGTGGAAGAGGTGCGGGCCGCGTGCGCGCGGCTGTTCCGTGCCGGGGCCGACGAAGTGGTGCTCAACCTCACCGGCGTCACGGAGCGGGTCGGCATCGTGCCGGTGATCGACCTGCTGCTCGCACTCGACGAGGCGCACGTCGCGACCTCCTCCGCCCCGCCGCTTCGCCGACAGGAATCGGCGACCGAACGATCGGTCCCGGTCAGCGGGACCGACGAAACCGGGCTCGCCGTCCTCGCCGGACGACGCAGCCCACAACGAGAAGGAGAGAACCATGTCCGCATTTGACGTCACCGTCTTCGAGGAGATCGCTGATCAGGACTTCGACGCCGTCGCTTCCGGGGGAACGATCACGATCACTCCCGCGACCCCGCTGATCTCGGCGACCCTCGGAAACCACGGCTACGTCTGCACGGCCACCAAGGAGTGCATGCCGAACTGCAACTGACCGCAGATCGGTTCATCGAACACGTGCCCGGCGCGACGGGCAGGGAAGGAATCCCCATGCGAGTGGTCGCACAGCTGCTCCCCGAGTTCGATGAGCGCGAGCTCGCGGAGGTCATCGATCCGTTGTCCGCATGGGACGACGGTCTGGGCGTTCTCGCCCCGGTGACCTCCGCGATCCTCCTGCCCGACATGACGGGGCTGCTCTTCGGCGAGGGCGCCGAAGAGGTCCCGTTCGGTGCGCTCCTCCGCGCCGTCGCCGCTGCGGCGCTGACGCCGGACGCCGCTCCCGACCTCGACGACGGGGCCGTCGACCAGTGGCGGCTGAGGGAACAGGCGACGGAGCGCCTGGCGAGCAGCATCCACGCACTCGGCATCCGCTCCCTGGTGCACGACATCAACGCGCGCCGGGAAGCGGGGAGCCTGCGCGGGGCCACCGCCGAGGATCGCTACCTGGACTACTGCCGTCGCTGGTCGTCCGAGTTCGGGCCGGCCCTGCTGGAGCGGCTGCCGATCCTCGACAATCAGCTGCGCCGCCTGATCGCCGATCACCGTCGCGTCGCCGCTGAGACTTCCGACCGGCTGCACCGCGACATCGCGGCGCTGCGCGATTTCGTCGGATCGCCGACCGGCCGCGTGGTCTCGGTCGACGCCTCGGGGGACACCCACGTCGGAGGGAGGGCCGTCGGAGTCGTGACCTTCGACGACGGTGCGAGGGTGGTCTACAAGCCGCGCACCATCGACGGCGAGGCCGGCTGGGAACGGCTGGCGGCCTCGCTGAGCTCCGGGTCGCCGTTCGAGCTCGCCGCCGCGCGCACCCTCTCCCGTGACGGCTACGGCTACATCGAGTTCGTCGAGCAGACCCCCGCGGACCCCGCTGCGCTCGCCCGCGCATGCGGCGTGCTGGGCGCCATCCTCTACGCCGTGAACGCGTGCGACATGCACGCCGAGAACATCCTCCTCAGCGCCGCCGGCCCGATGCCCGTGGATCTGGAGACCGTGCTGCATCCCCGCCGGCACTCCGATCCGAGCCACGCGGTCGTGCCCGACAATGCGCACCAGCTGCTGGCGCAGTCGATCTACGGCGTCGGCATCCTGCCGATGGTGATCGCCCGCGGTGACGGCGAGGGCGGATACATCGACATCGGCTTCCTGGGCGAGGGCGGCGGGGGCGATGCCCCGTTCAAGACCATGCACGTCATCGGCGGGTTCCGCGACGATCTGGTGACCGCGCTGATCGCGCTGCCCGCGTCGACGATGCAGTCGACGCGGCCGTTCACCGTGCGGGACGACGACGTGCGCGGATACGCCGACCGGTTCCGTGCCGGCTTCACCGAGGCCTACGACTGGGTGCTCCGTCACCGCGACGCCTTCGCCGGTCTCGTCGAGGACGCCTTCGCCGGCGCCGAGCTGCGGTACCTGCACAATCCCACGTTCGTCTACTCGCAGCTGCTGCAGATGGCGGCCGGCGCCTCGGTGATCGCTGACCCGGCCGCGTTCCTGAGCGTGCTCAAACGCATCGGCATCGTGTCGCGCGCGTCGTCCCCCGCGCTCGTGGCGAACGAGGTCGCACAGCTGTCCGAACGGGACGTGCCCTACTTCGTGGTGCGCGTGGACGAGGCGGACATCCGCGACGGTCGCGGTATCCCCACCGGAGCGCGTCTGCCCGCGACGCCGTTCGACGAGTTCCGCGCCGGCCTGCGGCGCATGGGCGAGACCGACCTGCGCCGCCAGCTGGCGATGATCGGCTCGGCGTTCACCGCGCAGTTCCCCGACAACGAGCTCCCGTTGCCGGCAGCCTCGGAGGTTCGCTCATCGGCGCGCGGTGCGCGCTCCTCCCTGCACGACGTGCTGCGCGAGATCGGCGACGGACTCGCCGAGAGCGTGCTCCCCGATGCCGAGCCGTCGATGCCGTGGACCTGGGTGGGCCCGATCGCCTCGGTGGTGCGCGAGCGCCCCTGGCCTCCCGGCGTGCTGCAGTTCGACCTCTACAGCGGGCGCATCGGCCCCGCTCTCGCGCTCGCCGCGTCGGCGGAGCTCACCGGGGACCGCCGTCATGCACAGGCGGCCGCCCGCGTGTTCTCGCCCTTCGTGCAGACGCTCGGTGATCTCGCCCCGGACGGCGGCTCGCATCGGGAGGTGAGCCTGGCGGCCTTCGCGGGCTTCACCGGCGTGGCGTATGCGATGTCCGAGGCCGGGACGATGCTGGACAGTGACGAATGGCGGGAGGCGGCGCGGCACGCCGCCCGGCGCCTCGCGACGCAGTTCGCCCGGCACCCGTTGGAATCCGCTGATGTCATCGCGGGCAGCATGGGCACGCTCGCGATGCTCCGTCACATCCTCGACGGCGAGGAGAACCATGATCTCGACCTCGCCACCGAGCGTGAGCTCTCCCGGATCTTGGACCCCGAGAGCAGGGAGGCCGACGGCATCTGGGCGCACTCCGGATTCGCCCACGGAGTCTCCGGAGCGCTGTTCTCCCTGGCGCGCTGGGCTCCCGAGTCGCCGCGCCGCACGGCGGCCCTCACGACGCTGCTCGATCGGCTCGAGGACTTCTTCCGTCCGTCCGAGGCGCACTGGGTGTCGAACCTGCGCGGGGGCGACAACGCGGCGACCGGGTGGTGCCACGGCGATGCCGGCATCGCACTCGCGCTCGTCGCCGTCGAGCGCTGGGCGCCCGCCCACGATGTCGGGGAGAGCGCGTCACTGGCCGTCGACAACGCCTTCGCCTCGGGCTTCGGACGCAACCTCACGCTGTGCCATGGTGACCTCGGAAACCGCGACATCCTGGACTGGATCGCGCGGACGACGGGAGACGCATCGATCGGACGGCGTGTGGAGGAGAAGGACGCGTCGCTGACGGCCGAGGTGATCCGAGGGCGCCTCCGCGCCTACACGCACAGCAGGTATGCGCACACGAACTCGATGATGACGGGATCGTCCGGGGTCGCCAGCGCGATCGCGCGCCGTATCGGCGGCGGGTCGTCGACGTCCCCGCTCATCCTTGGGGGTGCACGATGACGGGCGGGCGTCGCCGCGTCCCCGCGGTGCTGCAGGCCACGCAGACCGAATGCGGGTTGAGCTGCGTCGTCGCCATGCTCGGCGCCTACGGCCACCATGCCCGCATGCCCGAGTTCCGCGCCGAGGTGGAGCTCGGACGGGACGGCATGACCGTCGGGGACATCGTGCGGCTGCTGCGTTCGCGGGATATGACGGCGCGGGTGCTCCGCGCGCCGTCCGCCGAGCACCTCCGGCTGCTGGACCGTCCGGTGATCCTGTTCTGGGAGAACAACCACTTCGTCGTGCTGGAGCGCATCGTCGGCGACCGTGCGGTGATCATGGATCCCGCTCGGGGTCGTCGTCGGGTGTCCTTCGCCGAGCTGGCCGCAGGCTTCAGCGGCCTCCTCATCGACGCCGAGCCGGGCGAAGACTTCGCTCGGCGACGGGTTCCCGCCTTCGCCGACTGGCGGACGATCCCGCTGCGCGCACCCGGGACGCTGCGCGCGCTGGCTCTGGCGATGCTGCTGATCATGGCCGGCTACGCGCTCACGCTGAGCGTCCCGCTGCTCACCCAGTGGTCGGTCGACTCCCTCGCCGGTGACGCCCCCGAGCAGTTCCCCATCCTCGGGGCCATCCTCATCGCCATGGCGTCCTACTACGTCATCGCGGTGCTGCGCACCGTCGTGCTCTCACGCATCGTCGCGCTCGTCGGGCAGCACCTCATGTCGGAGGTGTTCGCGAAACTCCTGCGATTGCCGATGCGCTTCTTCGCGAGCAGGGCGGCCGGTGACCTGCTGTTCCGGATCGCCAGTGCGGGGGCCATCCGCGACTTCCTCTCCTCACGGTTGGTGCAGTCGATCATCGACATCGGCACGATCGTCGTACTGTTCGTCTATCTGGCGGCACTGTCGCTGCCGGTGTTCCTCTTGACGGCTGGGGTGCTGGTGCTGATCGCGGTGCTGCTCGCGACGACCCAGCCGGCGATCGTGCGGGCCGTCGACAACGAGGTGAGCCACGCGGCCAAGGCGCAGGCGATCCAGCTGGACGCCATCTTCTCGGTGCCCGCGGTGAAGATGGCCGGTGCCCAGGACTGGTTCGCGCAGCGGTGGCGCGGCGAGTATGCGGCGTCGCTGCGGGCGATGCGCCGCACCATGGTCCTCCAGCAGGGCTGGATCGGAGGTGTCGTCTCCTCGGTGCAGATCTTCGCCCCCTTGCTGCTGCTCTTCTTCGCGCTCTCCCTGGTGCAGACGGGCTCGCTCACCCTCGGCGCCGCGGTTTCGGTGCAGGGCATGGTGGGGATGCTGTTCGGGGTGGCGACCTCGATCTTCCAGAGCTTCGCGGAGTTCGTGCACACTTCGAGGGCGGCGACCCGCGTGGCTGACATCACCGAGTCCGACGACGAGCCCGAGGGAGGTGACGTGCGCGTCCTGGACCGGACCGACATCCGCCTCGAGAACGTGTCGTACTCCTACGCGGCCAACAGCGCGCCGGTGCTCACCGACCTGTCGGTCACGGCGCCGGCGGGCGCGGTGACCGCGATCGTCGGACCCTCCGGCGCCGGGAAGACGACCCTCGCGATGCTCATGTGCTCGCTGAGCATCCCCTCGGACGGGGAGATCCTGTTCGGAGGACGGCCGCTCGCCGACTACCATCTCTCGTCGCTCCGGCAGCAGATCGGCTATGTGCCCCAGGACGTCGCCCTGCAGAACGGCACACTGGCAGACAACCTGATGCTCGGTGCGGGTGACGGTCTTTCGATCGAGGAGGTGGAGATGCGCTGCCGCACCTTCGGCATCCTCGACTTCGTCGACGACCTGCCGATGGGGTACGCGACGCAGATCTCGAACCAGGGCGGGAGCTTTTCCGGCGGGCAGCGGCAGCGCATCGCCGTCGCCCGGGCGCTGCTGAGAGACCCGCAGATCCTCGTGCTCGACGAGGCGACGAGCGCCCTCGACACCGTGAACGAGGATCGGGTGCGCCGGCTGCTGCAGTCACGAGGCTGCACGCAGATCATCCTCGCCCACCGGCTGAGCACGATCCGCGGTGCAGACCAGATCATCGTGCTGGATCGTGGGCGGATCGCACAGCGGGGCACCCACGAGGAGCTGATGTCCCTGCCGGGCCTCTACCGCGATCTCTACGCCTCCGACGACGTGCTCGGCGCCGGGATCGCGTAGAGGCTGCTACGCCCCTCCGAACAGTCCCTAGCCGCCCGCGCAGTAGCGCAGCTCGATCGTCGAGCGGATCGCCACGTCGCCGGGGGCCGACGACATCGACTTCACGGTCGGTGGGTCGGAGGCCTTGCAGTCGTCGAGCTTCACGGGGGTGACCGTGAGGGACAGGTCCTCGAGCTTCTTGGTGGCCGCGTCGAGCGTCCAGCCGGTGACGTCGTCGAGGGTCACGTTGCCGCTCGCGATCACCAGGTTGACCGTGGTGCCCGGTTCGACCGCGGTGTCGGCGTCCTCGCTGGCCGACAGCACGATGCCCGCCGCCGTGGACTTGTCGTTCTGCTGCCGTACGGTGCCGACGGTGAGCCCGACGTCCTTGAGGGCCTTGGTCGCGGCATCCTGTGTGAGGCCCGCGAGCACCGGCACCTTCACGAGGTCGGCACCGGTGGACACGTAGAGCGTGATGGTCTCGCCCTTCTCCACGGTGACGTCCGCCACGGGGTTCGTGCGGATCACATGACCTTCGTCGATGGTCGCGCTCGACTCCTCCACCGTGCGCACGCGCAGGTCGAGCTTGTCGAGCGCGGCCTCGGCGTCTTCGAGCTTCCAGTCGGTGAGCGTCGGCACGGTGCGCGAGGTGGTCGGCACCTCGGTGCGGTTCATGCTGATGCTGACCACCCAGAACACCACTGAGACGACGAGCACGGCCATGAGCGCCACGGCGGCCCAGATCCACGCGACCGGCGGACCCGACTGGGTGCGGGCCATGGTGGTATCGGTGCTCAGCTGTCGCAGCGTGCGTGCGGTCTCCTGCGCCTGACGGGGGTTCGGACCGTACAGCTCGCTGGTGAGCGCGCCGAGCTCCTTCTTCGTCGGCGCGACGCCGGTCGCCGCCGCGTCGAGCGCCGAACGGAAGCTCGCCGCATCGGGGAAGCGCTGATACGGGTCCTTGGCCATCGCGCGCAGCACGACGGCGTCGAGCGCGCCGGGGACCTGCTCGTTCACCTCGGTCGGGGGGACGGGGGTCTCGCTGACGTGCTGGTAGGCCACGGCCACCGGCGAGTCGCCGCGGAACGGCTGCCGCCCGGTGAGCATCTCGTAAAGCACCACTCCGGCCGAGTAGAGGTCGGTGCGGGCGTCGACGTTCTCGCCCTTCGCCTGCTCCGGCGAGAAGTAGGCGGCGGTGCCGATGATCTGGGTCGTCTCGGCGACGGTCGACGAGGAGTCGGACACCGCACGGGCGATCCCGAAGTCCATCACCTTCACCGCTCCGGTGTCGGTGACCATCACATTGCCCGGCTTGATGTCGCGATGCACGACGCCGGCACGGTGCGAGTAGTCCAGCGCCTCGAGGATGCCGTCGGCGTAGCGCACGGCGTCCTCGACGGGGAGCGGACCCGCGGCGATGAGGTCCTTGAGCAGAGTGCCCTTGACGAGCTCCATCACGATGTACGGCGGCTCGTCGGAGCTGGGCTCGGAGTTGGGGTCGCCGGCGTCGAACACGCGCACGATCGACGGATGCGACATGCGTGACGCCGCCTGCGCCTCGAGGCGGAACCGGGTGCGGAAGGCGGTGTCACGTGCGAGCTCGGGGTCGAGGATCTTGATCGCGACCTCGCGCCCCAGGGTCATGTCCTGACCCCGGTACACCTTGGCCATGCCGCCGTGCCCGATGAGCTCGTCGATGCGATAGCGGTCCGCCAGGACCCGCTGCTCAATGGACACGGACTGCTCCCCCTTCACGATGACGGTCTCCGTCGGATTACAGGCTACCCGGCGGGTTGCCGCCGGACCTGGATCACTGCTGCGGGCCGTCGGTGGGGCCGGGCGTGGGAACGCCGTTGTCGATGATCGGCGCGACGACCGGATCGGACTCCGGCGACGTGCGCGGCTCATCCTCGCCGCCCGAGCACATCACGGCGTAGGTCGCCACGACGTTCTGCCCTGGCAGGTTGGCCACCATGATGTCGACGCTGCGGGTGTTGGCGTCGAAGTTGCCGTTCCCGTTCACGAAGGAGGCGTTCTGCAGCTTCACGACGAAGCCCGAGATCGTCGACCCGCTGGGGCAGGTCGCCCCTGCACCCCAGTTCAGCGTGATCTTGGTGCCGGCGACGGCGGGGCCGCTGAGGGTCGGCGGAGCGCTCGGCTTCGCCACCGCAGCGCGCGGCGTGTAGAAGTAGAGCGTCACCTGGTCGGTGATCGGGACGTCACCCGAGACCGGGTCGACCCGCTGCACGGTGTTGACCTTGGCGTCGGAGGGAGCCTGGTCGCCCTCGGTGCACTTCGTATTGGTGAAGCCGTTCTGCTTCAGGATGTTGAGCGCCTCGTCGCAGGGCTTGCCGACCAGGCCGAGGGACGCGATGTCGACGGTCTTCGTCTCGGTCTTCGTCGGCGTCGGCGTGTCGCTCGGCGAAGAGGAGATCGACGAGGAGTCGGTCGGCTTCGGGCCGGCGTCCTTGTTGCCGAAGAGCGCCCAGAGCGTGGGGATCAGCACGATCAGGAGCAGCACGATGAGCGCCACGAGCGGCCAGGTCCACGGGCTGCGCTTCTTTTTCTTCTTCTCCTCTTCCTCCACGGCGCCCTCCGCGGGGAGCGTCGCCGTGGTCGGCAGGATGCGGGTGGTGTCGCCGCCTCCGCCGAGTCCGAGGATCTGCGTGGCGTCGTCGGCCGCGGCGGCGCCGGAGACGATCGCCGGCACCGCGATCGCGGCGGAGTTGAGATCGCCGCGGCGCAGCGCCTGCGCGGCGCGGGCGACCGTCGCCGCGGACGACGGCCGGTCGGCCGGCTTCTTGGCGATCATCGCCATCACGAGGTTCTGCACCGGTCCGGGAACCGTCGACGGCAGCGGCGGGGGCTGCTCGTTGATCTGCGCCATCGCGATCGCGACCTGCGACTCCCCGGTGAACGGGCGCTTGCCCGCCAGGCACTCGTACGCGACGATGCCGAGTGAATAGATGTCGGTCGCGGGGGACGCCGGATGGCCGGAGGCCTGCTCGGGCGACAGGTACTGCACGGTGCCCATGACCTGACCGGTCGCCGTGAGGGGCACCTGGTCGGCGATGCGCGCGATGCCGAAGTCGGTGATCTTCACCCGGCCGTCCGGCGTGATGAGCAGGTTGCCGGGTTTGATGTCGCGGTGCACCAGGCCGGCGGCGTGCGCGGCCTGCAGGGCCGAGGCGGTCTGGGCGACGTAGTCGAGGGTCTTGTCGGCGCTGAGGGCGCCGTCGCGCTCGAGGATGGTCGACAGCGCCTCACCGGGCACCAGCTCCATCACGAGGTAGGCGGAGCCGTTCTCCTCGCCGTAGTCGAAGACGCTCGCGATGCCTTCGTGGTTGACGAGCGCGGCGTGGCGGGCCTCGGCGCGGAAGCGCTCGAGGAAGCCCGGATCCCCCATGTACTCGTCCTTGAGGATCTTGATCGCCACGGTGCGTCCGATGACGTGATCCGTCGCCTCCCACACCTCGCCCATGCCGCCGATCGCGATACGCGACTGCAGCTCGTAGCGACCACCGAACGACACACCCTGCGTCGGTCTCATCTGCTCAGCACCGCCTCTATGACCTTCTTCGCAATCGGAGCGGCAATCGAGTTGCCCGATCCGGATTGTCCCTTACCGCCGCCATCTTCGACGACGACCGCCACCGCCACCTGCGGATTCTCCGCTGGCGCGAAGCCCGTGAACCACAGCGTGTACGGCTTCGATCCGCCGTTCTGCGCTGTGCCCGTCTTACCGGCCACATCGACTCCGTCTATTCTTGCACCGGTCGCCGCGCCGTCCCGGACGCTCGCCATCATCGCGGCCGTGATCGCCTGCGCGGCGTTCGCGTCGAGCGCCTCGCCGAACTCCGAGTCGGAGTACTCGCGCTGCACCGCGAAGTCGTCTCCGATCACCGCGTCGACCATCCGCGGGTTCATGACCACCCCGTCGTTGGCGATACCCGCGGCGACCATCGCCATCTGCAGCGGCGTCGCAGTGACCTTGCCCTGGCCGTAGCCGCTCTGCGCGGTGAAGTCGTCGCTCATGCCCTTGGGGTAGCTCGACGGCGTGGACTTCAGCGGCGTCTCGAAGCTCTGGTTGAAGCCGAACTTCTCGGCCGTCTCGCGGATCCGCTTGTCGCCCAGTTTCACCGCGAGCTCGGCCATCGGGATGTTGCAGCTCAGCCGCAGGGCCTCGGCGATCGTGACCGTCTCACCCGGACCGCAGGCGCTGCCCCAGGCGTTCGAGATCTGGATCTTCGTGCCGGGGAGCGTGTAGCGGGCCGGGTTGGGGAGGGTCGACTGCATCGTGTAGTCGCCGCCGGCGATGGCCGCGGCGGCCGTGACGATCTTGAACGTCGAGCCGGGCGGGTAGAGGTCGCCGTTGATCGCCCGGTTGTACAGGGGGTTGCCCGGATCGGCGTCGAGGGTGTCGTGGGTCGCGTTCGCCGCATTCGCGTCGTGCGTCGCGAGCGCGTTGGTGTCGAAGCTCGGGGTCGTGACCATCGCGAGGATGCGTCCGGTCTTCGGCTCGATCGCGACGACGGAGCCCTTGAGCCCCTGCATCGCGTCCCATGCGGCCTTCTGGACCTTCGGCTCGAGGCTGAGTTCCACGCTGAAGCCCTGCTGCGGCTGGCCGGAAAGGATCCGCTCGAACTCTGCGAACACGTTCTTCGATCCGGTGCCGGAGAGCTCGACGTTGAGGGCGCTCTCGATGCCCGTCTGTGAGCCCAGCGCCGGGTTGAAGTAGCCGGTCACCGGAGCCCACATCGCGGCGTCGGCGTAGATCCGCTGGTACCGATAGCGGTCGTCGGACGCCGTCGACGAGGCGATCGCCGTGCCGCCGGCGATGATCGATCCGCGCTGGATCTGGTAGCTGTCCAGCTTGGTGCGGGTGTTGTAGTCGTTCTGTGCGAGGTTGTCGGCGTCGACCACCTGGATCCAGCTGGTCGCGAGGAACAGCGACAGGAACATCGCGAGCATCACGATGCTCAGCCTGCGGAGCTCTTTCGTCATCCGATCACCACCCGGGGTTGACGGCGCACGCCGTCGCTGATGCGCAGCAGCAGCGAGACGATGAGCCAGTTGGCCACCAGTGACGATCCGCCCGCGGCGAGGAACGGTGTCGTGAGGCCGGTCAGCGGGATCACGCGCGTGACACCGCCGACCATGATGAACACCTGCAGGGCGAGGGTGAACGAGAGACCGATCGCCAGCAGCTTGCCGAAGTCGTCCTGCCCGGCGAGGCCGATGCGCACGCCGCGGCTGACGAAGACCATGTAGAGGCACAGGATCGCGAACAGGCCGACGATGCCGAGCTCCTCGCCGAGGCTGGGGATGATGAAGTCGCTCTGCGCCAGGGGGGTGAGCTGCGGGCGACCGAGGCCCCAGCCCGTGCCGATGATCCCGCCGTGCGCGAGTCCGAAGATGCCGTCGACGAGCTGCCCGCTGCCGCCCTTCGCCTCGATGAGTTTCGGGTTGAAGGCGTCGATCCAGCTGACGAACCGACCGTGCACGTAGCTGAGGACCTGCGCGGCGAGGAACACGCCGACCGCTACGCCCGCGAGCCCGATCAGCACCCAGCTGGTCTTGCCGGTGGCGACGTACAGCATTGCGATGAACATGCCGAAGATCAGCATCCCGGTGCCGAGGTCGCGCTGTACGACGATGATGCCGAGCGAGATCAGCCAGACGATGATCACCGGCCCGAGCTCGCGCATCCGTGGCCAGGTGATGCCGAGGAACTTCTTGCCCACCGAGGCCAGGCTCTCGCGCGTGCGTACGAGGTAGCCCGCGAAGAAGATCGCCAGGCAGATCTTCGCGAGCTCTCCGGGCTGGAAGGAGAACAGGCCGCCGAGCGACACCCACACGTCGGCTCCGGCGTCGGAGACGCGCAGCCCCGGGATGAACGGCAGCACGAGCAGCACGATCCCGGCGAGGCCGAAGATGTAGGTGTACCGGTACAGCACCCGGTAGTTGCGCAGGGCGATCACGAGCGCGATCGCGCCGAGCAGGGAGATCGCGGTCCAGGCGAGCTGCTTGGTGGAGAACGCTCCCCAGCCGGTGAGCTTCTTCGCCAGGTCGATGCGGTAGATCATCGCGATGCCGAGCCCCGTGAGGAGCGTCGCGATCGGCAGCACGAACGGATCGGCGTGTGCGGCGACGATGCGCAGCACGATGTGCAGGGCGAACACGAGGACGGCGAGTCCGCCGCCGATCGCGAGGATCATCGGGTCGATGCGCCCGAGCGCGCCCAGCTGCACGAGGGCGAGGGCGGCCCCGGAGAGGGCGCAGGCGAACAGCAGCAGCCAGAACTCCCGGTTGCGCTGCGTCTGCGGCATCCGGATCCTCTTCAGCGCCTTGAGGACGCTGGTATCGGCGTTCACGGCGGTCACGGGGTGGGGCCCGTCGTCGGTGTCGGTGTCGGTGTCGGTGTCGGAGTCGGATCGGGCGTCTCCCCGATGACCGAGTCGGCGCTGGCGCGCAGCCGGTTCACGATCGCCTGCGCGTCGGTGAGCGAGCGGGCGTTGATCGTGCGCTCGACGGAGTTGCGCTGGTACTGCGGCAGGTCCGCGAGGAGGATGCCGGTGTCCTGCACCTCGGTGGAGAGGGCGAACGGGCCGATGCTCTGCTGCACGCCGCGGTAGATCACCACGCTGTCCTCGTCGGCGCCGACGTAGTAGCGGGTCTGCGTCCAGTTGTAGCCGATCACCGCGGCGCCGGCGAGGAGCCCGAGGGCGATGACCAGCGCCGTGATCCAGCCGAACCGTCGGCGACGGGCGCGGCGGCGGTCCTCCTCGATGAGCTCCTCGAGGAAGTCGGCCGCCGGTTCGAAGTGGGTCGGCTCGTTCGCTGCCTGACGCACCGGGTGCAGCCAGCCGGTGAGCGACGAGCGCGCCGCCGGGACGATGACGCCCTGCGGGTTCGCGGCCGCGCCGACCACGGTCGGGGTGCCGGACGAGAGGGGATGCGCGCCGCCGACGTCGACGAGCACGATCGTGACGTTGTCGGGGGCGCCGCCGTCGAGGGCCTGCTTGAGCAGGTTGTCGGCGGTGCGGCCGGGGGCGAGGCCGAGCCGCATGGCCTTGGTGATGTGCAGCTCGTCGACCACGCCGGAGAGCCCGTCGGAGCAGATCAGCCAGCGGTCGCCCGGATGCGTCGGCATGACGAACATGTCGAGCTCCGGGTCGATGTCCATGTCGCTGAGCACGCGCATGAGCACCGAGCGCCGCGGGTGGTAGCGCGCCTCCTCGGGGGTGATGCGGCCCGAGTCGACGAGCCGCTGCACGAACGTGTGGTCGGTGGTGATCTGGGTCAGCTCGTCGTCGCGGAAGAGATAGATGCGCGAGTCGCCGATGTGCCCGACCACCGCGTACTCGTCGACCATGATGATCGCGCTGAGCGTGGTGCCGAGTCCGGCGAGCTCCGGGCGGTCCTTCGAGGCGCGCACCAGGTCGGCTGCGGCGGTGGTCGCCGCGGTCTGCAGCTCGGCCTGCGCGTCGTCGGTGCTCGCGTACGCGTGGTCGAGGCCCTCGAGCCGCTGGATGGCGACGCTCGAGGCGACGTCTCCGCCCGCGTGGCCGCCCATGCCGTCGGCGACGACGAAGAGATTGGCCCCGGAGTATCCGGAGTCCTGGTTGTTGGAGCGGACCTTCCCGGTGTGGGAGATCGCGGCGCTCGAACCCTCGAAGACCATGGCGGCGGTCAGGCTCGCAGCTCGAACGTCGTCGCGCCGACCTTGATCGGCGTGCCGATGGCGATGGTCGCAGGGCTGCCCGTGAGGCGCTTTCCGTTCAGATAGGTGCCGTTGGTGGAGTCGAGGTCCTGGATCGTCCAGGTGCCGGCGCGCGGCATCAGGCGGGCGTGATGGCTGGACGTGTAGTCGTCGCGGATCACCAGGCCCGACTCACTGGAGCGGCCGATCGTGATGGGCTCGGTGCCGAGCGGGATCTCGAGCCCGGTCTTGGGCCCGGAGGTGATGACGATGCGGGTGGGGGTCGATCCGCCTGCGGATCCGCTTCCGCTCGACGCCGCGGGGCGTGCCGGTGCCGGTGCGGCGGGGGCGGCGGCTGCCGCGGCCTCTCCGGCGGGCATCTTCCGCACGCGCACGCCGAACAGGTCGGCGCGCAGGGAGTACACGACGCCGAAGACGAAGAACCACAGCAGCACCAGGAATCCGATGCGCATGAGCAGCAGGACGAGTTCGCTCACCGGGAGCCTCCCTGCGGGACGACGCGGAACACGAGCTCGGTGCGCCCGATCGTGAAGGCCGATCCGGTGGTCAGCGGCACCTCGCGGATGCGCTGCCCGTCGACCTTCGTGCCGTTGGTGGAGCCGAGGTCGCGGAGCAGGGCGCGTTCGCCGTCCCAGAGGATCTCGGCGTGACGGCGGCTGGAGCCCGCGTCAGCGATCGTGAGGTCGGCATCGCTGCCGCGGCCGATGACGGTGCGCGCGCCGGAGAGGATGTGGCGGCGCCCGTCGACCTCGACGACGCCCTGCCAGGAGACGGTGCCCTGCACGCTGCCCGAGCTGACCCGCACGGTGCCGGTGGCCACCTTCTCGTCGACCTCCACGTGGATGGACAGCGGGCCGGCGAAGCTGTAGCCCTGCGCGGTGGCGTGGGAGGAGAGGAGCGAGTGCAGCTCGTCGGTGAGAGCGGGGCCCAGCCCCCGCATCCGCTCGGCGTCGTCGGCGCTGAGGCGTACGAGGTAGTCGTTGGGCGCGATGATGCGGTCGCGCGTGACGACCGCCGCCTTGGTGTCGGCCTCGCGGCGGAGCGCCGAGGCGATCTCCACCGGCTGGATGCCGCTGCGGAAGGTCTTCGCGAACGCGCCGTTCACGGCGCGCTCGAGACCCTTCTCGAAGCTGTCAAGTAGTCCCACGGGGCTCCTCTGGCATGGCGGACCGGTACGCACATCGTAGCCAGCCCAACTGAATGAACGCCCTTCTGAGCCCCTGGACGTGTCTTCTGGCGGCATCTGCCGTGCTATCCTCGGGAAGTTGGGTTCTTCGGATCCCGGCATGCGCGAGTGGCGGAATAGGTAGACGCGCTGGCTTCAGGTGCCAGTGCCTGCAAGGGCGTGGGGGTTCAAGTCCCCCCTCGCGCACAGAACGACGAAGGCCCCGGATCGGAAGATTCGGGGCCTTCGTCGTTTCGCGTTCCGGGTACGGATGCCGGGAGGATGGCACGGATGCCTGGGGCCCGCCGGGTTTGGCCAGTCGGGTGTTCCGGTCTCCCGGTATCCGTGACGATCCGCCTCCGCAGTAAGGTCCTCGGTAGAGGGTGCCCACGTTGTCGTGGTGTACACATTCCGCTGACGGAGTGGTTGAAATGGTCGAGATGGGATGCGCCATGAGCGTGCCGGTGGAGTTTCCGTATATGCGCGAAGAGGTATTTCGAGCTATTAGGGGGTTGAGTGACCGTGGTTACCAAGATCGCGTGTGGGGGCGTCACAAGCCCGGAAGTCACTTTTTCTCTGACCTGAATCTGAATATCCATATCCTCTTCGACGACATGCGAGTTTTCCCTGACCCGGAACCGGAGGTCGGTGCGTTCATATACGCGGATGAGGTTGCTGCTTTCCGGGAGGTCGGTCCTTTCTATGACGCGTTGATTGACGCGCTCGGGGATCAATCTCAGGAGGTGTATCTGAGGGATCCTCGGTGGGGGAACATTGTTCAGCGGGCTAAGTCCACGATGTGGAGCATGCTGGGGAACGAGGCGGCGCGGAGGGAAGTTGATCTCGGTGAGGAGTCGCGCGTCGAGTACGAGCTCTTTTCGTTCGATGGTGTGCCGGTCGAGGAAGGGCAGCGGTGTCGGATTGTCGGAACGCAGAGGTTCGACACCGGTTTGGAGGGGTTGGAAGTGAGTTTCTCGCCGACCTTGTCCGTCGATGCGCCAGAGGGCGCCTCTCACTTCGAGTCTGCGTTCCTCGTGTTCGCGGAAGGGGAGAAGCCGGTCGAGGCTCACATTCCGGGGCGACGGTTCGGATTCTTCGTTGCACCTCGGGATGCGGAATCTGCGCCCACGGACGTCCTGCGCGCAAGCGAGGTTCGCCCGCTCGGGTGGGGCGAGCTCAGACCCCTGACGAATGTGGGCGCCTAGAGTGTGGGGGCGCGCGAGGATCCGGCCGATCACTTCGCAGAGCAGTAGGAAATGAAGTTCTTGCGTACGGAAGCAAAGACGACGGGCGGCAAGAAAGATCGCGATGTCGTCATCGTGGTGACTCGCGACGATCTTGTGTTGCTCTCGAACGCGGTTAGTGAAGCACTGGAGGCGCTCGAGGAGTGGGAGTTCAGCATCAGGGTCGGAGCTTCGACTGCCGAAGCTCGGGCGATGAAGGCTGCACTCAAGGATCTGTTGGACAAGACTCGCCGGCGCGCGTAGCGGGCCGCCCGTAGCCGTCGTGCGGCCTGGAGCAGCAGGGTCTGGCCGCCGCGGTGTCCCGGCATCCGTGACGCGCGCGACCCGGTCCGATCCTCCTCAGCTCCGGTGCACGTCGACGGGGACGATCATCGGGGTGCCGGCCACCGGGTCGGGCACGACGATGGCCTCCAGGTCGAAGACCTCGCGCAGCAGCTCGACGGTGACGACCTCCGACGGAGACCCCTCGGCGACGATCCGTCCACCGCGCATCGCGACCAGACGGTCGGCGTAGCGGGTGGCGAGGTTCAGCTCGTGCATCACGACGACGACCTGCGTGCCGCGCTCGCGGGAGAGCCGGACGAGCAGCTGCAGCAGCTCGACCTGATGGGCGAGGTCGAGGTAGGTGGTGGGCTCGTCGAGCAGCAGGATGTCCGGCTCCTGGGCGAGCGCCATGGCGACCCACGCCCGCTGACGCTGACCGCCGGAGAGCTCGTCGATCGAGCGGTCGGCGAACTCGGCCATCCCGGTCACCTGCAGCGCGTCGGCGACGACCTCGTCGTCGCGGTGGTCGCGGCCGCCGAGCCAGCCCCGGTGCGGCGTGCGTCCGCGGTCCACGAGGTCGGCCACGCTGATCCCGTCGGGCGCGACCGGCGCTTGCGGGAGCAGGCCGACGATCCGCGCGACCTCCTTCGTCGGCAGCGACGCGATCGACGCGCCGTCGAGCAGCACCGATCCGGCGCGCGGCCGCAGGAGACGCGCGAGCGCCCGCAGCAGGGTCGACTTGCCGCAGCCGTTGCCGCCGACGATCATCGTGATCCCCTCCGGGGGGAGCGAGAGGTCGAGCCCTTCGAGGATCGGCTCGCGGTCGTAGCCGACGGTCAGCGCCCGCGCCTCGAGCGAATGCGCTCCGGTGTGCTCGGTCATGCGCGCGTGCGTCCTCTCATCAGCAGCCACAGCAGGAAAGGCGCTCCGATCGCGCCGGTGACCACGCCGACGGGCAGCGTGATCGGGAAGAGATGCTGCCCCACGGCATCGCCGGCCAGCACGATGATCGCGCCGACGAGGGCTGAGGCGAGCGGCAACGCCGCGTCGCGCCGCAGCAGCCGCATCGCGATCGGCCCGGCCAGGAAGGCGACGAACGAGATCGGCCCGGTGAGCGAGGTCGCCACCGCGATCAGCAGCACGGCGCACAGGATCAGCAGGACGCGGGACCGCTGCGGACGGTCGCCGAGCGCGGTCGCCGAGTCGTCGCCGAGGCGCAGCACCGGCAGCCGGGTGCCGGCGAGCAGGGCGACGGCGATCAGCAGCAGGAGAGCCGGCGCGGTCGGACCGAGCTGATCCCAGAGGCTGCGGCTGAGGGATCCCGCCATCCACACCGTGGCCTGCTCCGCCGCCTTGACGTCGGCACGGGTGAGCACATAGCTGATCACCGCCTGCAGCGCCGCGGCGACGGCGATCCCGACCAGCACGAACCGCAGGCCGGACAGCCCGCGCCGGTAGGCGAGCACCCAGATGAGCAGAGCGGTGAGCAGCCCGCCCCCGATCGCGGACGCCGACACGACGAGCCCGGACGCCCCGAAGAACGCGATCGCGGTGATCGCCGCCGCGCTCGAGCCCGCGCTGATCCCGATCACATCGGGGCTCGCGAGCACGTTGCGCAGCAGCGTCTGGAACAGGGCGCCGCCCAGACCGAAGGCGGCCCCGGCGAGCAGAGCGCCGATGGCCCGGGGGAGTCTCAGCTCCACGACGGCGAAGCTCACGCCGGGCACGGTCTCGCCCGAGAGCGCGCGCAGCACGTCGGGGAGGGCGATGGTCTTGGATCCGAACACGAGGCCGACGGCGAACAGCACGACCACGACCGCCCCGAGCAGGCCGAGCGTCACGCCGTCGCGCAGGATCAGGCGGCGCCGCGCCGTACGCAGCCGCGCCGGCGCATCCGTCGCGACGCCGATCACAGTCCCACCGTCTTCCGCCGGCGCAGCAGCACGATGAACACCGGTGCACCGACCACTCCGGTGACGATGCCGACCTCGAGCACCCCGGGGCGCGCGAGGATCCGCCCGATCACATCGCAGAGCAGCAGGAACGATGCACCAGCGGCCGCGGACAGCGGCACGATCCAGCGGTAGTCGGCGCCCACGAGGAAGCGCACCGCGTGCGGCACCGCGAGCCCGACGAAGCCGATGGGCCCCGCCAGCGCGGTCGCCGTGCCGCACAGCAGCACGACCGCGAGCACGGACGCGGCGCGGGAGACTCCGACCCGCACGCCGAGTCCGCGGGCGACGTCGTCTCCGAGCGCGAGCGCGTTCAGTCGTCCCGAACAGGCGATCGCCAGTATCGCTCCGAGGGCGAGGAATCCGCCGAGCTGCCCGAGGGAGGAGAACGTGGCGGAGGTGAGGGAGCCGAGCTGCCAGAACCGGTAGCTGTCGAGCGTGGACTCGTCGACGATGAGGATGCCCGTGATGACCGCGGTCGCGATCGCCGCGACCGCCGCACCCGACAGTGCGAGGGTGATCGGTGTGGCGCCGCCGGGGCTCGCGGCCGCCGCGCCGTAGCCGAGCACCACCGCGACGGCTGCCCCGGCCAGCGCGCACCACACGATCGCGAGCGGCGCCTGCCAGCCGAACAGCGACATTCCGAGCACGACGAACAGCGAGGCGCCGGCGTTCACGCCGAGCAGGCCGGGATCGGCCAGGGGGTTGCGGGCCATGCCCTGCATGAGGGTGCCGCCCATGCCGAGAGCGGCACCGACGACGATCCCGGTGATGGTGGTCGGCACCCGGGAGAGCACGGCGGCCTGATCGGTCGAGCCGTCGGGGTGGAGGAAGGCCTCCCACACCGCGTCGAGGGGCACGATCCGCGCGCCGAGGGCCAGGGACAGTGCGGCCGCGACGACGACCGCCGCCGCGCAGACGACGATCGCCCACCCCGGGTTCCGGCGCGCACGGCGGCGCGCTGCGGAACCCGGGGCGGGCGGGATCGACGCGGGGGCGAGGCTCATCAGGCCTTGGCGGCGGCCTCGCCGAGCGACTTCGCGTAGGTGGGCAGCGCCCACGGGATCGATAGCACGGTGGGCGCCGAGATCGCCATCAGCAGCGCCTCGTCGTCGATGAGCACGACGGCACCGGACTTCACTGCCGGGATCCGGCTGAGCAGCGGGTCCTTCTGCAGGGTGGACAGGTCGCCGCCCTGCACGTAGATCACCACGACGTCGGCATCGAGCTTGTCCGCCTGCTCCGCGGAGATCGAGGCGACGAAGCCCTTCTCCCCCTTGGCGAGATCCTTCACCGACTGCGGCGTCGCGAAGCCCAGGTCGTTCAGGTACTGCACGCGGGTGTCCTGCGGCGTGTAGAACTGCACCTTGCCGAGATCCTTGGCGTCGATCCACATGACCATTCCGGTCTTGCCGGCGGCGGCGGGATACTTCGCCATCTCGGTGGCGATGTCCTTCTCGGTGTCGCTGATGAGCTTCTTCGCCTCGGTCGCCTTGCCCAGCGCCTCGCCGACCATCGTGGTCGAGTCACGCCAGGAGGTGCCCCAGGGCGCGCCGGGGTAGGCGACCGTCGGCGCGATCCGGGAGAGCGTGTCGTACTCCTGCTGGGTCAGCCCCGAGTTGGTGCCGAGGATCAGGTCGGGCGAGACGTCGTCGATCTTCTCGTAGGGGATTCCGTCGGTCTCGTCGTGCAGCGGAGGGAGCTTCGCCTTCGCCGCGAGGATCGCGTCGTGGGTCCAGGTGAGGTAGCCGTCGCCGTCGGTGTCGCCGAAGGCGGACGTCGGGATCGTCACCGGGATCGTGCCCAGCGCGATCGCCGCGTCGAAGCTGCCCCAGCCGACGGTGGCGACCCGCTCCGGCGCGGAGGGGATCTCCGTCTTCCCGTAGACGTGCTCGACGGTCACGGGGAACGCCCCGTCGCCGGAGCCGGATGCGGGGGTGGATGCGGGGCCGGAGGCCGTGGAGCAGGCCGAGAGCGCCAGGATGCCGGCGGTCAGGAGGCTGAGCACGGCGGCGCCGCGTCGCAGACGGAGGGAGGACATGGGTCTCCTCGGGTCGGAGATAGGGGTACGTAGGTAAGCCTAACCTAGCTCGCGGTGCCCGCCGAGTCCGCTTCGATCGTCACTGCCGCGCGGCCCACTGCCTCCACGTGTCCTCGGCTCCCTGTCGTTGTCCACGGGACGCGTTCGGTAACCGATTTCCTTTCCGCGCGCGGGACCCGTGGACGCGGAGGGGCAACCTGGTTAGTGTGAGAGATGCATGCACAAGGGTTGATCGTCATCGCGGCACCCCAGGCCGCCCCTTCGGCATCCCCAGAGCCGGACGATCCGTGGATGCGACTGGGCCCTCTCGAGTAGTTCAGTCCCCAATGGACTATTCGAGGGGGCCGCTCTCGTACATCATGACACCGATTTGAAGTTTTGTCCCCCTTTTGGGGGACAAAACCAGAATCTTGGAGTAGTGTGATCTCTGACGCACCCTCCGGTCGTCTTAGGCCCTCATCGCTCCCCCCGCGGTGAGGGCCATCAACGTCTTACGGTCGGTCGGTGCCTGCCGCCCGTCGTGCAACATTTGGGTTACCATCCGGTCCCGACCTCTTGCGTGTCGGCCCGCTCCTATAGCGTTAGGGTCAGTCGGTGCATCCAGCGTCGGCATAGCACCCCAGCAGAACGGCAGTACATGAGTACCCAGGGCACGGTCAAGTGGTTCAACTCGGAGAAGGGCTTCGGCTTCATCTCCCCCGACGAGGGCGGCGCCGACGTCTTCGCGCACTACTCGGCGATCCAGTCTTCCGGCTACCGCAGCCTGGAAGAGAATCAGCGCGTCGAGTTCGAGGTCGCACAGGGCCCCAAGGGCCTGCAGGCCGAGAACATCCGCCCGCTCTGATTCAGCTGACCGGGTCTGAGGCCCGGTCGGTCACCAGCAGCGGAAGCAGGGCTTCGGCCGAGCCGGCGCGGTACTCCGCAGGAGCGCCCTCCGCCGGCTCGCCGAAGCCCCACTCCGCGAAGATCACGGGGATGCCGTATTCCGCGGCTCCTTCGATGTCGTGCACCCGGTCGCCGATCAGCACCGGTCGGGTCACGTCGGCGCCCCGCGCCGCAAGCTCCTCCAGAGCGCGCCCGATGGCGGACGCCTTGTCCTCTGCGCCCGGCTGAGCGCCGACGATCGCCGTGAACAGGCCGCTCAGGCCGTAGTGGTCGAGGATCGCGACGACCTGGTTCTCGGGCTTCGAGCTCGCCGTCGCCTGCGGGATGCCCGCGGCGGCCACGGCACGCAGCACCTCGGTCACGCCCGGGTAGATCCGCACGGAAGCGGCGTACCCGTCGCGCGCGGCCAGCCGCCGATAGCGCTCGACCGCGTCTGCGGCCCGGTCCGCGTCCATGCCGTACCGCTGGAACGACTCGTACATGGGCGGCCCGATCCAGTGCGACAGCTCCTCGGCGGGCGGCGGGGTCATGCCGTACGAGCCGAACACCTCGATCAGCCGCGGGAGGATGCCCGCCGAGGCGTCCGCGATGGTCCCGTCGACGTCCCAGAGGATGCAGCTGTACATGCCCTCCAGCCTATGGCGGGCGCCGGGGTCAGCCGGCCTTCACCTGCTCCTTCTCCTTGCCGGGGGTCCAGCCGAACCAGCCGTCCGGGGTCTTCATGACCGTCCACTCCCCGCACGAGAGCACGCGGTCGGCGCGATAGGGGTCGGGCAGGTCGTCGAAGGTGTACGACGGGGCGGACACACGGTCCACCTCGGTGCACAGCGCGGGATCGAGAGCGGTCTTGGTGAGGACGGCGATCGACGCGTCTTCCGCCCCCGACATGTTCGACTGCATGGCGCGGATGCCGCCGCTGTCGGCGGGCACCCAGGTCGCGGGCGTGCCCGTCCACTGCGTGGCGAGCGCCGTGGCGTCGTCGAAGTCCATGGTCGTGCGCTTGTAGAGCATGGCTTCGACGGTGCCGCAGCCGGTGAGCGCGGTCGCGCCGACGAGGGCGATGGCGGACAGGGCGAGGATGCGCGATGTCTTCATGCCCCCAGTCTCACGTCGCCGCCCGGGCACCGCGTCGGCCGCGAGAGGTATCCGCGCTGCATCGCGAGGATGATCCGTCACACGGTGCGACCCGCCCGCCGGCGATGGTTGGATGTCGGGAGCGAAGGGAGCCGGATGGACGAGCGCGCCGACATCATGACCGACCCGCGGCAGCGGGAGTCGCTGGAGGGGCAGCAGTACGTCGTGCTCCGCCCGGGTGGCGGTGTCGCGGCCGCCTACGCCGACGTCCAGCGCACGCTGCTGGGCCTCGCCCCGGAGGGGACGAAGCATCCGAACGTCGGCCACGTCACCCTCCGCGGTTTCTTCGAGCCCGATCGCGTGCCGCAGCTGCGCGATGAGGTCCGCTCCTGGGCGACCGCGCAGCAGCCGATCCCCGTCGCCGTCGACGCGCTCGACGTGTTCCCGGCGCCGTTCCGGATCCCCATCCTGCGGATCGCACGCCATCCGGCGCTGGTCGGCGCCTACGCCGGCCTCACCGCGACGCTCGACCGCACCGACTTCCGGCGGATCGGCGAGCTGAGCCCGGCGGACTGGACCTTCCACATGTCGGTCCTCTACGGGAAGGAGCTCTCGGACTCGGACTGGGCCGTCGTCGAGTCGGGTCTCGAGGGCCTTGCCGTGGGCTCCCCCGCCGTCGTCGTCCCCGAGATCGAGTTCGTCTGGTACGACGGGGGCGAGCACCGCGAGGCGATGCCGCTCAGCCGGGGAGCCGCCGGCCGCGCGCCCTCATGAGCCGTCCGATCTCCTGAGCGGCGTCGCGCACCAGCTCGGCGTAGGCGGACTTCGTCTCCTCGGTGACCCGCGACATGGGCGCCGAGATGCTGATCGCGGCGACGGGCTGTCCTTCGTCGGCGATGATCACCGAGGCGATCGCGAAGACGCCGTCGCGCCAGCGCGAGGTGGTCGAGTAGCCGTGACGGCGAACCAGCTGCAGCTCGGCCTCGAGTTCGTCGACGGTCACGCCGACCTCCTCGAGCGCGGCCATGTTGTGCTCGATCAGCCGGCGGCGCCGGTCGTTCGAGAGGTGCGCGAGGATCGACTTCCCGGTGGCGGTGAGGAAGATCGAGGCCGCGCCGCCGAGCGGCTCGACGTACCGCACCGGGTGCGGGCTCTCCAGGCGCTCGACGAGGATGACCGAGGCCTCGCGGGGCACGGCGAGGTGGATGGTCTCCTGCGTCACCTGCCGCAGGCGCTCCATCTGCTCGAGCGCGAGGGAGCCCACCCCGAACTGCTCGGCGAACCCCCGGCCGAGCAGGGCGGTGCGCACCGCGACCACCCAGAGCGGACGCGAGGGGTCCTGGCGGGTGATCCACCGCCCCTCGGCCAGCGTGTCGAGGGCCCTCTGCACCGAGCTCTTGGGCTCTCCGAGGTGCCGGGCGATCTCGCTCACCCCCACCGGCTGCAGATCGGCGATGCTCTCCAGAACCTCCAGCGCACGATCGACGCTTCGCATTGACGGACCCTCCTCGGTCGGCTATACATGTCTCGCCATGCGGATAGGCGTTCCGCCCCACGGAACAAATCTCTCTACACCACTTTAGTCGAGTCCCGACTCGCAGCTGAACGAAGGAGTTTGGTATGAAGGCGTCAACACCCCCCTCCCGGGCCGGCGCGACCCGCGTCGCCCTGGGCCTCCTGATCGCGGGAACCCTCGCGCTCACCGCCTGCTCCGGGCCCGCCGAGGGCACCGGCGGAACCGGCGACGCCCCGGTGAAGGGAGGCACGCTGCGCGTCGCCGGCGGGTCGGACATCGGAGGCTTCGACCCGATCGTCACCCGCTCCACCGGCATGTTCACCCACCGGGCGCTGACGCGTCAGCTCTACCTGCTGCCGACCTCCGACGACAAGGCCGTCGCGCAGAAGCCCATCGCGGACCTCGCGAAGGACCTCCCCGAGGTGAGCGACGACGGCACCGAGTACCGGCTCACGCTGCGCGACGGCGCCCAGTGGGACACCGAGCCCGCTCGCGGCATCACGGCGGCGGATGCGGCCCGCGGGTTCAAGCGGCTCTGCAACCCGGTGCGGCCCGGCGGGTCGCTCGACAACTACATCGGCGTCATCAAGGGCATGGCCGAGTACTGCGACGCCTTCGCGAAGGTCGCCCCCGAGGCCGCCGCGATCAAGCAGTTCGTCGAGGGCAATGAGATCAGCGGCGTCGTCGCCGACGGCCAGGACCTCGTGATCACCCTCGACCGGCCGTCGAACGACTTCGGCTACGTGCTCACCCAGGTCGCGGTCGCCCCGATGCCGGTCGAGGCGCTGGAGTACCTGCCCGACTCCCCCGAGTTCCGCGAGAACTACGTGGCGTCCGGTCCGTACCGCATCGCGTCGTACGTGCCCGACCAGAAGATGACGCTCGAGCGCAACCCGGCGTGGGTCGCGAAGAGCGACCCCTACCGCAAGGCCTATGTGGACGGCATCGAGATCTCGATGAACAACACCGATCCCGGCCGCGTCCAGCGTCTGATCGAGAGCGGCGAGGCCGACTCCTACTTCGACCAGTCGGTGCCGACGGCGGACCTGCAGCGGCTGATGGCCGTGAAGGACCCCCAGCTCGTGCAGTTCGAGGACGGCGCGATCAACCCGTTCCTCATGCTCAACGTGAAGTCGCCGAACAACGGTGGCGCGCTCGCCAAGCTCGAGGTGCGCCAGGCGATCAACTACGCCGTCAACAAGGCCGCCGTCGCCCAGGTGGGCGGAGGCCCCGGCGTCAAGGAGCCGCACCATCAGCTGCTCAGCGCGGCCGTCGACGGCTTCGAACCGTTCAACCTCTACAAGACCGAAGGCGACGAGGGCGATCCCGCCAAGGCGAAGGAGCTGCTGGCCGCCGCCGGATACCCGGACGGCATCGACCTGAACTTCGTCTACGCATCGGGTTCGCGGTACGACGCCTACGCCCAGGCGCTCGAACCCGACCTGCGTGCGGCGGGCATCCGGCTGAACCTCATGCCGACCCCGGGCGCGAACGTCGACGGTCAGTTCGTGCTCAATCGCGACGCGATCGCCAAGGGCAGCTGGGACGTCACGCTCAAGGCGATCTCGCCGAAGTGGATCGGCAACGGCGCACGCACGATGCTCATGCCCGGCTTCTACGGGGTGGACTGCGAGAACAGCACCACCAACCCCACCTGCTACTCCGACCCCGAGATCAACGCGCTCATGGAGAAGGCGACGGCCGAGCAGGACGCGAAGAAGGCTGCGGCCCTGTGGGCCGAGGTGGACCGCGCCCTGATGGAGGACGCCGCCGCCGTGCCGCTCATCTCCGGCAAGATCAGCCTCTACCACAGCGCCCGGCTGCGCGGCGGGGCGATCAACATCGGCTTCAACAACATCGAGCCCGGTCTCGTCTGGCTCGAGAAGTGACGACCGCCGCCCCCCGAAAGGAACGCCCATGAAGTACACCGCGCTGCCCAACTCCGGCCTGGAGGTGCCCGCGCTCTCGCTCGGCTCGTACGAGACCTACTCCCGCCTGGAGTACCGCGAGATCGTCGACATCGTCAGCACCGCGCTCGAAGCGGGGATCACCCTGTTCGACGTCGCCCACTACACGCGGGCTCCCCACACCGAGGTGATCCTCTCCCGCGCCCTGGAGGATGCCGGCGCGCCGGACACCACCCGGGTGATGACCAAGGTGTGGAAGGGGGACGACCCCGACGCGGACGTGGTCTCCGAGCTGAAGGAGACGCTGTTCCGGCTGCGTCGCGACGACGTCGACATCGTGCTGCTCTACGGTCCGCGCTGGGGGGTCGACGATCCGATCCGGCATGCCGAGGATGCGCGGCGCCTGGTCGACGCCGGGCTCAGCAAGAGCTGGGGCGGGATCAACTGGAGCCCGCAGCACATCGGTTCCGTCGTCGACGCCTTCCGCGCCGACGCGGCGCCGCTGCCCGTGCTGATGCAGCTGAAGTACAACATCGCCCGCCGTGCGGTCGCGGAGAGCCCCGAGTATCGCCGGGTGTTCGCCGAGTCGGGCATGAAGGTGCAGGCGTCCGACTCGCTCGAAGGCGGCGTGCTGGCCGGGAAGGACCCCGCGGGCGCCGGAACGACCGGTCGCGTGCTGGGCCGCGACCCTGGCCGCATCCGTGACGAGATCGTCGCGGCGATGCCCGGGATCCGCGCGATCGCCGACGGCTTCGGCGTGACCACCGCCGAGCTCGCCCTCGCCTACGCGCTCGCCTATGAGCACACCGCGACGGTGCTGTTCGGCGCCTCCTCGGTCGCCCAGCTGCGGACAAACCTCGGCGCGGTCGACCTCGCCACGCGCCACGGCGCCGAGCTGAGGGAGAAGCTGACCGAAGCGGTCGCGATCGAGGGTCACACGCTCGACGTCCCCCCGGGATCGATCGTGCGTCCCGAAGAGAACCCCTACCGAGACCGATGACGAAGGTCGACGACAGCGGACGGGGCGGGTCGGTCGGCCCGCCCCGCACCGAGGTGATCGGGCGCCCGAAGGACAGCACCTCGCGCGCCGTGCTGCGCCGGCTGCTCCGCGACCGGACGAGCGTCGTGGCCCTCAGCGTCATCGCCGTGCTCGCCGTCGTCGCCGTGCTCGCCCCCGTGCTCGTGGAGTTGCTGGGCCGATCCGCGCTGCAACCCGATCGCAAGAACGGCCTCACCCCGGCCGGGGTGCCGGTCGGCCCGGGGGCGGAGTTCTGGCTCGGCACCGACTTCGTGGGGAGGGACATCTTCTCCCGCATCCTGCTGGGCACCTCCAACACCTTCCTGATCGCGATCGTGAGCGCGCTCGCCGCGATCGTGATCGGCACGGCGATCGGCACGATCGCGGGCCTCTACGGCGGGGTGGTCGACGTCGCCCTCTCGGCGGTGATCGACTTCGTCGTCGCGCTCCCCTTCCTGGTGATCGCGATGGCGGTCGTCGTCATCCACGGCGCGAGCGTCGGCGTGCTGATGCTCACCATCGCGTTCTTCAGCTGGAGCACGGTCGCGAGGATGGTGCGCTCACTCGTGCTGACGATCCGCGAGCTCGACTACGTCAAGGCGGCCACGACGCTCGGCGCGAGCGACTGGCGCATCGTCACCCGCCACATCCTGCCGAACATCGCCGGACCGGTGCTCACCTACGGCAGCCTCCTCATCCCCCAGATCATCGTCATGGAGGCATCGCTGTCGTTCCTCGGACTCGGCGTCCCGCCGCCCGCGCCGACCTGGGGCGGGATGATCGCCGAGAACCAGGGCAACTACGCCATCGCCTGGTGGTCGATCCTCTTCCCCGGCGTGGCGCTGCTGCTCTCCACCCTGTCGTTCAACCTGCTCGGCGACGGTCTGCGCGACGCCATGGAGCCGGGCTCACGCCCCCGGCGCCGCCACCGGACCACGAGGAAGGAGGCCCGCTGATGCCGATGTACCTGCTCAAGAGGCTCGGCGCCTCGGTGCTCGTGCTCTTCCTCGTGAGCGTGGCCGTGTTCGCGCTCTTCTTCGCCGGCACCCCGGGAAGCGTCGCCCAGCGATTCGCAGGCGAAGGCGCCGACCAGGCCACCATCGCGCTGGTCGAGCGCACCCTCGGCCTCGACCGCCCGCTGCCGGTGCAGTACCTCGACTGGCTGGGGAAGATCACCCGGCTCGACTTCGGGGTCTCTTTCCGCACCCAGGAGCCGGTGCTCGACGGCATCATCTCGCGGCTGCCGGCGACGGCCTCGCTCGCGATCGGCGCGATCGTCCTCGCGGTCCTCGTCGCCGTGCCCCTCGGCACGCTCGCCGCGACTCGCCCGGGCAGCGCGGTCGACCGCTTCGTCTCGATCCTCGCGCTGAGCGGTCTGTCCGCGCCGACCTTCCTCATCGGCCTCGGCCTCTTCTACGTGCTGTTCTTCCAGCTGAGCAGGGTCGGGGTGACGGCGTTCCCCTCGGGCGGCTACGTCCCGCTCACGGAGAACCCGTGGGAGTGGTTCCGCCACCTCCTGCTGCCGTGGATGACCGTGGCGCTGGTGAACATCGGCGTGTACGCGCGGTTCGTCCGCTCCACCATGATCGACGCGCTCCGCACCGACTACATCTGGTTCGCGCGCGCGAAGGGCATGGGAGAGCGCCGGATCCTCCGGCTGCTCGCCCTCAAACCGTCGCTGGCGCCCCTGGTGACCCTCGTCGGCCTCGACCTCGGCGGTCTCCTCGGCGGGACCATCATCACCGAGCGGATCTGGGGCATCTCCGGGATCGGCTCCTTCGCGGTGAACGGCGTGATGAGCGGAGACCTGCCCGTGGTGATGGGCACGGTGATCTTCGCCGCGGTCTTCATCATCCTCATGAATCTGATCGTCGACGTCGTCTACGCGTTGATCGATCCTCGGGTGCGGCTGCGATGAGCGCCGCACGGAAGGGAACAACTGCCATGACGGACGCCTGCATCGGGCTGATCGTGCCGCCGCGTGCCGGAGAGGTCCCGCGCGATGCCGCGGAGGTGTACCCGGACGTCGACTTCCTCGCCGAGGGCCTCGGACTGCAGGAGATGTCGGTGGCCGGATACGACTCGGTGATCTCGGCCGTGCAGGGCGCCTCCGAGCGGCTGCGCGATCGCGGCGCGGAGGCGGTGGCGCTCATGGGCACGTCGCTGAGCTTCTATCGCGGCAAGGAGTTCAACGACGAGATCCTGCAGACCATCCGCAACGCCACCGGCCTTCCGGCGACGACGATGAGCGCCGCGATCGTCGAGGCACTGCGTGCAGTGGGCGTGACCCGCCCCGCGGTGGCGTCGGCCTACACCGACGCGGTGCACGCCAAGCTGCTGCGCTTCCTCGGCGAGGAGGGCTTCGAGCCGGCGGGCAGCGCGCACCTCTCCATCAGCTCGATCGACGAGGTGCACGAGGTCGACGACGAGACCGTGCACCGCCTGGGGCTGGAGGCCGCCTCCCGCAGCGAAGGCTTCGACGGGGTGCTGATCTCCTGCGGCGGGCTGCGCACGGCTCGGGCGGTGACCGCGCTCGAAGACGCCTACGGGCTCCCCGCGGTGTCGTCCCCGCTGGCCGGGCTCTGGGGCGCCGTGCGGCTCGTCCGTCCCGATCTGGTCGGCACGCACCGGTCGCGCCTGTTCCATCCGGTGCTCGCATGAGCGCCGCACGGGGTCCGGGCTCGGATGATCGCGCACTGACGGTGACAGACCTCACCGTGGAGTTCGAGACCGAGGACCTGGTCGCGAACGCGGTGCAGGACGTGTCGTTCCATGTGGACCGCGGCGAGACGCTCGCGATCGTCGGGGAGTCGGGCAGCGGGAAGAGCGTGACCGCCCGCGCCCTGATGGGCCTTGTCGGGGCACCCGGACGGGTGACCTCGGGCTCGATCCGGCTCGGCGACGAGGAGCTCGTCGGCCGGCCGGCCCGTGAGATGCGCGCGATCCGGGGGTCTCGGATCGCGATGGTCTTCCAGGACTCGCTCTCCGCGCTCAACCCGGTGTTCACCATCGGGCAGCAGCTGGGCGAGACCCTCCGCGTGCACCGCGGTCTGAGCCGCCGGGCCGCGCGGGCGAAGGCGATCGAGCTGCTCGAGCGGGTGCGGATCCCCGATCCGGAACGCCGCGTCGACCAGTACCCGCACGAGTTCTCCGGCGGGATGCGGCAGCGGGCCATGATCGCGATGAGCATCGCGCTCGAGCCCGAGGTGCTCGTCGCCGACGAGCCGACCACGGCCCTCGACGTCACGGTGCAGGCGCAGATCATGGCGCTGCTCGCGGATCTGCAGCGCGAGCGCCGCATGGCGCTGGTGCTCATCACGCATGATCTCGGGGTGGTGGCCCAGCGGGCCGACCGGGTCGCGGTGATGTACGCGGGCCGCATCGTCGAGCAGGGGACGACGCGCGAGCTGTTCCGCGCTCCGGCTCACGGTTACACGCGCGCCCTCCTGGAGGCGATCCCCCGGCCGGACGCCTCCTCGGGGCGGATGGTCGCCATCCCCGGCACGGCGCCCGGTCTCAGCGGCCGGACGACGGGATGCGCCTTCGCACCGCGATGCGCCTTCGCCGTGGACGCCTGCCGCGAGGGCCTCGTCACCACCACGGTGACGGAAGGGCACGTGACCGCGTGCCGGGAATGGGAGAGGGTGGTCGCATGAGCGCCGGATCGGATGTCGTGCTCCGCGCCGAGGGGCTGGTCAAGACCTATCGGTCCGGCCGCCAGACCCTCACCGCCGTCGACGGCGTGGGTCTGGAGCTGCGCGCGGGCGAGACCCTGGGCGTCGTGGGCGAGTCGGGGTGCGGCAAGAGCACGCTCGCCCGGCTGCTCATGGGCATCGAGAAGCCCGATCGGGGCACGGTGGAGATCGACGGGAAGCCGATGCCGTCCGGACGCCGCCGGTTCCTGGAGAGCAGCCGGCACATCCAGATGGTCTTCCAGGACCCGTACACCTCGCTCAATCCGAGGATGACGGTGGGCGACATCGTGCGCGAGCCGTTCGAGATCCACGCGTCGAAGCTGTCCCGCGCGGCGCGGGACGCCCGGGTCGCCGAGCTCTTCGAGCGGGTGGGCCTCTCCCCCGACAACCGCCATCGGTATCCCTCGGAGTTCTCCGGCGGGCAGCGACAGCGCGTCGGGATCGCGAGGGCGCTGGCGCTCGAGCCGCGGGTGATCGTGTGCGACGAGCCGGTCGCGGCCCTCGACGTGTCCGTGCAGGCGCAGGTGGTCAACCTCCTCACCGACCTGTCGTCCGATCTCGGCATCAGCTACGTCTTCATCGCGCACGACCTGTCCGTGATGCGCCAGATCTCCGATCGCATCGCCGTGATGTATCTGGGCAGGATCGTCGAGGAAGGGCCGGTCGACCGCGTCTTCGACGCTCCGGAGCATCCCTACACGCGTGCGCTGATCGACGCGGTGCCCGTCCCCGATCCCGAGCAGAGCGGTTCGGATGCCGGGCTGCTGCAGGGCGATGTGCCCTCGCCGCTGAGGATCCCGAGCGGATGCGCGTTCCGCACGAGGTGCCCGATCGCGCAGGATCGCTGCGCCGCCGACCGCCCGCCCCTCTCCCCGGGCGCGGGAGGCGGGTCCGTCGCCTGCCACTTCCCGCTCGTGGCGGTCTGATCCCCCCGGCCCGGCCCCGCTCCTCCGCGCCCGTTCACGCATCGGCGGGGCGGGCGCCGGGTTGGCGGTTTCTGCGGACGAGATGTCCGAAAACCGCCGGTGCGACGCGCCCTCCTGCTGCAGGATGGGAGCGGAGAGAAGGAGGCGCGATGACCGACACCGCCGGTGCCGTCGCGGAGGCGCGGAGCCGTCCGCGGCAGCGGACGATCCTGGCGCAGTTCGTGCTGCTCGCTCTGATCTGGGGGTCGAGCTTCCTCTTCGTCGCGGTGGGCCTCACCGGCCTCTCCCCCGTGCAGGTCGTGCTCGGACGCCTGGTGTCCGGCGCGATCGCGCTCGCGCTCATCTGCGCGATCGGACGTCGACGGCTCCCCCGCAGCCCCGCGGTCTGGGGGCATCTGTTCGTGGTGGGGCTGCTGCTGTGCGTGTTCCCGTTCCTCCTCTTCGCCTGGGCGCAGCAGGGCATCTCGTCCGGGCTCGCGAGCATCTACAACGCGACGACCCCGCTCATGACCGTGCTCGTCTCCCTGGTCGCCCTGCGGGCCGAGCGCCCGACCAGGGCCGGCATCCTCGGGCTGATCGTGGGCTTCTGCGGAGTGCTGATCGTGCTGGGTCCGTGGAACGGGCTCGGCGGCGGCGACGCCTGGGCCCAGGCCGCGTGCCTGGGCGCGACCGCCTGCTACGGGACGGCGTTCGTCTATCTGCGGCGGTTCGTGGCGCCTCGCGGTCTCGATGCGATCCCCGTCGCCACGGTGCAGGTCGGGCTCGGCGCCGCGGTCATGCTCCTGCTCGCACCGTTCATCGCGATGACACCGGTGCGCGTGTCCCCCGCCGTCGTGCTGGCGATCCTCGCCCTGGGGGCGCTGGGCACCGGCGTCGCCTACGTGTGGAACACCAACATCGTGGCGGCCTGGGGCGCGACGAACGCCTCGACCGTCACGTACCTCACGCCGGTGGTCGGCGTCGCGCTCGGTGTGCTCGTGCTGTCCGAGACGGTGACGTGGAACGAGCCGGTCGGTGCGGTGGTGGTGATCCTCGGGATCGCGGTCGCGCAGGGGCGGCTGCGGCGCCGCCGGAGCTCCTCGCCACAGGCCTGACGCCGGGTACGGGGCCCGGGAGAGGAGGGTCTAGAAGAGGGTGGGGACACCCGATTCGACGCCCTTCATCGCGTCGTAGTCGAGCAGCAGCACCTCGATGCCGCGGTCTCCGGCGAGCGTGCGGGCCTGTGGGGCGATGCTCTGGGCGGCCAGCACGCCGCGGACCGGCGCGAGGTGCGAGTCGCGGTTCAGGAGCTCGAGATATCTCGTGAGCTGCTCCACGGCGTCGATCCCGGCCTTCCGCTTCACCTCGACTGCGATGTGGCGGGCTCCCCCGGTCGCGGACTCGTCGGCGACCTCGATCGCGACGCCGTCGGGATCGCGCACCATGAGGTCGACGGGGCCGATCGCCGTGGGGAACTCGCGGCGCACGAGGGTCGCCCCTTCGGCGACGAGCTCGACCTGCTCGGCGAGCAGGCGCTGCAGGTCGGCCTCGACGCCGTCCTTCTGCAGGCCCGGGTCGATCCCGAGGTCGTGGTTCGAGTCGTGCAGCACCTCGTAGATCTGCACGCGGAGCGCATCGCCGGTCTTCTTGTGGGTGACGCGCCACACCTCGAGGACCCCGGCCGACGCCTCCTCCTCGCCCGGCTCCTCGGAGGCGAGCGTGCAGGGCGGGCTCATCCAGTTGAGCGGCTTGTAGCTGCCGCCGTCCGAGTGCACGAGCAGGCTGCCGTCGCCCTTGTGCACCAGCAGGCGGGTGGCGAGCGGGAGATGGGCGTTGAGGCGGCCGGTGTAGTCCACGGCGCAGCGGGCGATGACGAGACGCACCCGTCGAGCCTACTTCGTCTGGTCCCGTCGCGTCCCGGCTCCCTCCCCCGGCCCCGTCCCTGGACCCGTCCTCGGACCCGTCTATTCGTCGCAAAGTCCCGTTATGCAGTCCGAATAACGGGACTTTGCGACGAATAGACGGTGAAACGCGGAGGGAAGGTGAAACGCGGAGGGAAACGGAGGGCACGGGAGACGGAGGGCGTCAGGGCTTCTCGGACATCTCGTCCTCGCGGAGGGGGCGGGCGGCGCCGGAGAACAGGCCGGAGAAGGCGGCGAGGGCGACGAGGATGAACAGCGTGTTCAGCAGCCCGATGTGGTTGCTGATGAACCCGAGGATCGGCGGGCCCCCGAGGAACGCCACGTACCCGATCGTCGCGGCTGCGCTCACGCGTGCGGCCGCCTTCGCCGGGTCGTCCGCCGCGGCGGACATGCCGAGAGGGAACCCGAGGGACGCCCCGATCCCCCACAGCGCCGCGCCGAGGAACACCAGCGGGAGGCTGGGCGCGAGGATGAACAGCAGGATGCCGCCCGCCGCCGCGACCGCCAGCACGCGGAGCACGACGACGCGGCCGAACCGGTCGACCAGGGGGCCGCCGAACAGGCGCACGACGGTCATCGCGACCGAGAAGACCGCGAGGGCCGCGGCACCGAGCGCGGGATCGGCGTGATGCCCCTCCACGACGCCGAGTGCCAGCCAGTCGTTCGCTCCCCCCTCGGCGAAGGACATGCCGAGCATCACGACGCCCAGCGCATAGGTACGGGGCTCGCGCCAGGCGGAGAGCGCGACGTGCATCCGCTCGCGCCAGGCGGGCTTCTCCGCAGGCTCGGGATCGAGCGCCTCGTCGCGCACCGGCACGTTGAGGAAGCAGACGAGGGCGCCCGCCATGATGATCACGGCGACGACGATCGTGTGGGTCGCGACGTCGAGGCCGAGGTGCACCGCGAGCGCGCCGAGACCGGCTCCGATCACCGTGCCGAAGCTGAAGAAGGCGTGGAACACGGGGAGGATCGTCTTGCCCATGTGCTGTTCGATCGCCGTGGCCTCGACGTTCATCATCACGTCGAGGCTCCCGTTGCCGAAGCCGAACAGCACGAGGCCGATCACGACGACGGGCAGTGAGCCGAACACGTTCGTCCCGAGGCCGATGAGGGCGACGCCGACGCCGAACGAGAGCATCGTCACCAGCATCCCGACACGGGCGCCGGTGCGCGCCATGACCGCCGGGCTGGTGGAGATGCCGATGATCGAGGCGATGCCCATGCTGAGGAGCAGCATCCCGACCTGCGCCTTGTCGATCTCCAGGGCCGACTTGATGTCGGGGACGCGGGAGGCCCACGTCGCGATCGACAGGCCGCTGGCGAGGAAGATGGCGAAGATCGCCGCGCGCCAGCGGACGAACTGCGAGCGGGTCAGGGCTGTGTCCATGGGGAACAGCGTATCGAATCGATTCGATCTCTGGAAACCCGCGAGCTATGCTCGGAGGATGAGCAGTCCTGGGAGGCGACCCACGCTGGCGGACGTCGCTCGCGTGGCGGGAGTGTCGACCTCGACCGCCTCGGTCGTCTTCAGCGGCAAGGTGAGTGTGAGCGAGGACACCCGGCAGCGGGTGCTCGACGCCGCGGCCGAGCTCGACTACGCCGGTCCCGATCCGCGCGCGGCGTCACTGCGGCGGGGGCGCAGCGGCATCGTCGCCGTCGTGCTGGGCGGCGATCTGCGGCACGCCTTCCTCGATCCGGTGACGACGGTGATGATGGACCGCCTGACCGATGCGCTCGCCGAGGTGAGCGCCGGCCTCCTGCTGCTGCGCGACGATCCGACCGGGGACGGCGCCCCGCCGATCGCCGATGCCCCGGTCGACGCGGTCGTGCTCATCGGATGCTCCGGGAGGGCGCGCTCCGCGCTGGAGATCGTGCGGGCGCGCGGACTGCCCGCGGTGGTGATCGAGGGCGATGCGGGGGAGGGCGTCCCGCAGATCACCCTCGACAACCGCGAGGCGAGCGCCACGGTCGCACGCCATGTATTCCGATTGGGGCATAGACATGTCGGGCTGGTGACGCTCGCCCTCGACGGGGCGCGCGAACGCGGTCCGATCACCCCCGAGCGCCTTGAGCGCGCCACCACCGACGTCACCCTGGACCGGCTCGCCGGGATGCGCGAGGTCTACCCCGGCGCCCCCGCGGTCACCGCCGCGGCGAGCCTCATCGACGAAGGCGTGCTCGCGGGGCGCGCACTGCTGTCCGACCCCGCCCGCCGCCCCACCGCCGTGCTCGCGCAGAGCGACCTGCTGGCCGTCGGCGTGATCCGCGCCGCCGAGGAACTGGGCCTGCGGGTGCCGGAGGACGTCAGCGTCGCGGGCTTCGACGGCATCGCGGTGGACGGTCTCGGCGACCACCAGCTCACCACAGTGGTGCAGCCGGCGGGGGAGAAGGGGCGTCTGGCGGGGGAGCAGGTGGCACGGATGCTCGCCGGCGAGCCGGGAGAGACGGTGCATCTGACCTGCCGCTTCCGCGAGGGGTCGACCACCGCCCCGCCCCGTGCCGAGGACCGCCCCGCCCCGCGCTGAGTTGCGGGCGGCGCCGGCTCAGATCCGCGCCAGGAGAGCCTGCTTCGCGTCGTCGGGGAGGAAGCTCGCGCGCACCGAGTTGGCCGCCAGCAGCCGGAGGTCGTCCCGTCCGAGGGCGAAGCACCCGATGAGGGCGTCGAGGTTGTCGTCCAGATAGCCGCCGAAGTAGGCAGGGTCGTCCGAGTTGATCGTCACGAGCAGCCCGGCGTCGAGCGCCCGGCGCAGCGGGAACGCGTCGATGCCCGGGATGCCCTTGAGGCGCACGTTGGACAGCGGGCACATGGTGAGCGGGATCTGCTCGCGCACCAGCCGGTCGACCAGCCCGGCGTCGTCGAGGGCGTGGTTGCCGTGGTCGATCCGCTGCACGCCCAGCACGTCGAGGGCCTCCCGCACGTAGTCCGCGGGACCCTCCTCCCCGGCGTGCGCGACCAGCCGCAGGCCGGCGTCGCGCGCACGGTCGAAGACGGAGCGGAAGAGTGCGGGCGGGTTGCCGCGCTCGGCGGAGTCCAGCCCGAGTCCGATCACCGGATGCCCCGACTCGAGGACGCGATCGAGCGTGCGTTCCGCCTCGGCCGGGGGCTCGTCGCGGAGCACGCAGACGATGATCGAGGCCGTCATCCCCAGCTCGGGGGCGACGACCGCGATGGCGCGCGACAGTCCTGCGAGCACCGTGCCCTCCGTGACGCCGCGCCGGGTGTGGGCCTGCGGGTCGACGAACACCTCGGCGTGCGCGATCCCGGCGGCGTGCGCGCGCCGGAGGTACGCGGCCGCGAGCTCGAAGAAGTCGTCCTCGGTGCGCAGCACCGACATGTTGCGGTAGTAGACGTCGAGGAAGGCCTGCAGGTCGCCGAACCGGTAGGCCGAGCGCAGCTCCTCCTCCGAGTCGTACGGCAGGGGGAGGCCCTTCGCCTTCGCGAGCGCGAAGATCGTGGCGGGCTCGAGCGTCCCCTCGATGTGCACGTGCAGTTCGCAGAAGGGGAGTGCGGCGCGCTCTGCGCGGATGCCGGCGACCATCAGCGGCACAGCTCCTCGGTGACGAGGTCGAGGAAGCGCGCGTGGTCGAAGCCGACGGCGATGTCGATCTCGGGCAGGTCGTCCCAGCGGTGGTGCCGACGCCGGTCGACCACCGTCATCCCCCGCGTGAGCCGGCCCTCGGTCTCCACGTCGCAGCGCACCCGTTCCACCGTCACGAGGGTCGGGTCGATCAGCGCGGCGACCGCCGTGCTGTCGATGAGGGAGCAGTAGCTCTGGTATCCGCGACCGTGCACGAAGTCGACGATACGCGCCGCGAGCTGCGCCTCGGCGTTCTGCGATGCGCGCAGCCTTTCCAGGTCCTCGTCGCGGAAGTTGATCGCGGGGTGCGTGGCGACGTCGAGGCCGATCGCCAGCATCCGGAACCCGGCGTTGAACACGATCTTCGCGGCCTCCGGGTCGACGAAGACGTTCCACTCGCTGGTCGGATTGTCGCCGGTCGCCTGGGACCACGCGTAGGGGGTGGCGCCGAACGCACCGCCGATGATGATCAGCTGCTCGACCTTCGCGGGCAGATCGGGATCGATCTCCAGGGCGAGCGCGATGTTGGTCAGGGGGCCGAGAGCGCAGATCGAGATGCCGCCGGGCTCTCCGTGCACCGTGTCGACGATCAGCTGCGCGGCGCTGCGGGGGTCGAGGTCGCGCCGCGAGGCGGGGAGGTGCGACTCGGCCAGGCCGTCGCTGCCGTGGGAGAACGGATCGGACGGGTAGTCGCCTCCGAGGGGGACGAGCGGGCCCTGGGCGACGGGGACGTCGTCCGCGCCGAGCAGGTCGAGCACCCGGAGCGCGTTCGCCGAGGTGCGGTCGCTCGGCAGATTGCCCGTCACGGTCGTGATCGCCTCGATCGAGAGCGCGTCGGACTTGTGGGCGAGGGAGATCGCGAGGGCGTCGTCCATGCCCGGGTCGGTGTCGATCAGAACCTTCATCGGTGTCCTCCATGGTGCGCGTCGGCGTGTATGGGTATTGTAAACATAACAACCATACGATGCGAGGGAGCAGTCATGCCGGTAGCAGTCCTGTCGCACATCGTCGTCGACGAGGTGGCGGATGCCGAGGGGCGTTCGGTGGGGACCTCGATCGGCGGTGCGGGCGCCTACGCCGCGGTCGGCGCCGCGCTCGCCGGCCCCGCGGGCGGCACCGCGCTCGTCTCCGGCGTGGGTCGGGACGACCGCCCGCTGATGACCGCCTGGTGCGCCGCCCGCGGCATCTCGGCGGAAGGGCTCTTCGACGTGGGGGAGCACTCCCCGCGGACCCGGATCCAGTACTTCGCGGACGGCGAGCGGATCGAGACGCCCGTCCACGGGCTCGACCACTTCCACGCGCACACGCCGTTGCCTCGGCACATCCCGCAGGGCGCTGCACCGCTGGAAGGCGTATACCTCTTCCACGACCACGATCCGGCCTACTGGGACGAGGTCTCGGCCTTCCGGCGGTCGTTCTCCGGGCCGCTGCTCTGGGAGATCTCGCTCGACTCCTGCCGGCCCGAGCACCTCGACGCCGTGCGCGGGATCCTCCGGGAGGTCGACGTGCTGTCGATCAACGCGACGGAGGCGCGGATGCTGACCGGCGAGGACGACCTCGCCGCCGCCCTGGACCGGCTCGGCGGGGGAGTGGTGGTGCTCCGCCGCGGGGAGCACGGCTCGCTGCTGAGCGAGGGCGGGCGACGGCACCGGATCGGCACGGCGCCCACGCCCGCCCTCGATCCCACCGGCGGCGGGAACAGCTACTCCGGGGCGTTCCTGGCGGCATACGCCCGCTCCGGGGATCATGTCGCGGCGGCGACCGTCGCCGCGGCCGCCGCGGCCGCCGTGGTCGCGGCGCCCGGCGCCCCCGAGGTCGACGACGCGCTCCGCACGGCCGTGGCCGCGGCGGCGGGACGCGTGCCCATCGTCCGCGGATGACCGCGGTCGCGCACACCTGGAACAGATGGAGGAGCAGATGACGACGACGCCCTGGAACCCGCACCGGCTGTACGACGAGTACCGGTATGCGGAGAACGTGCCGCGGCGGGGCCTGCTGGTCGACGGACGGCCCGCGCTCTCGCAGATCGATCCGCTCCGGGTGGCGCGCTACGTGCTGCTGACCGTCCGGGATCCGCTCTGCGCCTACGACGAGGACCCCGCGACGCAGCTCGCCCGCCGGCTCGACGACGCCGAGAGGATCGGCGCGTCCGGGATGTTCACGACGTGGACGGGCTCCTATCGCGGCGTGCCCGTGACCGTCGTCTCGGGTGGCAGCGGGTCGCCGGAGGCGGAGCTCATCATGCACGAGCTCCTCGAGTTCACCGACGCCGACACGTTCATCCGGGTGGGCGGCTCCGGGGGCTATCACCCGAAGGTCGAGCCCGGAGACGTGGTGATCGCCTCGGGCGTGGTCCGCGACGAGGGGATGACGCAGGCCTACGTGCCCGCGTCGTACCCCGCGGTCGCCTCGCACGACGTGGTCATCGCGATGGCGCGCGCCGCGGGCCGGCTGGGACAGCCCTTCCACATCGGGGTCACCCGGTCGAGCGACAGCGACTTCTGCGGGGTGGGCCGTCCGTCCGTCGGCGGGTACTTCCAGCCGTGGCACGTCGACATCCTCGACACCTGGGCCCGGGCCGGCGTGCTCAACGGCGACCGGGAGTCCGCGGCGATCGTGACGTTGGCCGCGCTGTTCGGCAAGCGCGGCGGATCGGTGTGCTCGGTGGCGGACAACGTCATCGCCGGGAGGTCCTTCGTCGCCGGCGCGGGACACGCCTCGGGGATGGACATCGCGCTGGAGGGACTGGTCGAGCTCGCCGCTCTGGACGCCGCCGCGGACGCCGGTGCGGGGCTCCTGGCGTCGGCGAACCCTTGACACAAAAATATAGTGGTTATAACATCAATACAACCTATCCCGTACCCGACGAGGAGTACACAGCCATGAACAGGAAGAAGACCGCGATCGCGGCGGCGAGCATGGTGGCCGCCGCTGCGCTCGCCCTCACCGGATGCAGCGGCGGCGGCCAGGGCGGCGGCCGCGAGAAGCTGGAACTGTGGTTCTGGGGGGCGCCCCCGGCGCAGCAGAAGACGATGCAGAAGGTTCTCGTCGAAGGCTTCAACGCCTCGCAGGACAAGTACGAGCTCGAGGTGAACTTCGACAACGCGGTCGACAAGAACATCCAGGTCGCGCTCAGCGCCAACCGCGGACCGGACATCGTCTACGGCTCGGGCCCGGCCTTCTCCTCCGCCTACGCGGCCGAGGGCAAGCTCGCCGACATGACCCCGTACGCGGAGAAGTACGGCTGGAAGGACCGCATCCTCGACTCGATGTACGAGTCGGGCACCGTCGACGGGAAGCTCTACTCGCTGCCCAACTCGATCGAGGACATCGGCGTCTTCTACAACAAGAAGGTGCTCGACACCCTCGGCGTCGAGGTGCCGAAGGACTATGCCGACTTCGTGTCGGTGATGGACAAGGCCGCCGAGAAGGGGCTCTACTCCTCGGTCACCGGCAACCAGGGATGGAAGCCGGTCAACCAGAACTACATCTCGCTCTTCATGTCGCAGGTCGCGGGCGGGAAGACGATGTACGACGCGCTGCAGGGCACCATCCCGTGGACGGACCCCGCGCTCGTCAAGGCCGTGAACGACTCCGCCGACTTCTACAAGGCCGGATACCTGGGCGGCAAGGACTACCCCAACCTCAACTTCGACCAGTCGATGAAGCTGCTCAGCCAGGGCAAGTCGCCGTTCTTCATCGGGCCGAGCCTCGCCTTCCAGTTCGCGTCGAACTACTTCAACGACGACGCCGGCAACACCGCGGATCTCGGGTACATGGCGTTCCCGACGATCAACCCCGATCTGCCCAGCCCGTACTACACGCTCGGCACCACGGCCTCGCTGTCGATCAACGCGGCATCGAAGAACAAGGACGGCGCCGCCGAGGTCATCGACTTCATGATGACCGACAAGTTCGCCAAGGAGATGAACAAGACCTGGCCGGGTTACTGGGCGGTGCCGCTCAAGGACTTCGCGCTCGACGCCAAGGACTTCAGCGGACTCTCCCAGCCGTTCGTCACGGCGATGCACGAGACGATCTCCGGCGTCAACGAGGGCCACTACGGCTACTTCGTCGGCACGTTCTTCCCGCCGGCCACCGCGGCCGCGCTGACGGACATCGACTCGGTGTGGCTCGGCAACGTCACCGCGGAGCAGTTCCTCGCGAACGTGCAGAAGGTCTTCGAGGGCGAGAAGGCGAAGGGGCTGGTTCCGCCCCTCCCCGAGCCCGCCTCCTGATCGATCGGGTGCGGGTCCGCGCCACGGACCCGCACCCCGCATCCACCGTCGAAGGACATCTCATGCAGACCACCCTCGTGCCCGCCGTCGGGGCCCGCGGACGACGCCCGCGATCAGAGCCGTCGGGCGGAGCCCGCCGCGGAAGCCATTTCCGCAAGCAGACCCTGCGCAGCTACCTCCTGGTCGCGCCCGCGCTGCTGCTCTCGGTCGTGGTGGTCGTGATCCCGGGCATCCTCACCCTGCTCTTCGCGTTCACCGACTGGAACGGCATCGGCTTCGATCCCGCTTTCGTCGGGCTGAAGAACTTCCAGGAGATCCTCGCCGACCCGGTGTTCGCCACCTCGCTGACGAACAACATCACCTGGCTGGTGCTCTTCCTCACCGTCCCGGCGGTCATCGGCCTCCTCACCGCGGTGCTGCTGCTCAAGAGGAAGAGGATGCGGACCTTCTACCAGGTCATCTTCCTCATGCCGTACGTGCTCGCTCCCGTGGTGAACGCGATGGTCTGGCAGGCCATCATCTACAACCCCAACGGAGGCGTCTTCGGGCTCCTCGGCATCGCCCCTCCGACCGCGTCGCAGGGTACGGCGCTCTACGCCGCCGCGGCGGTCGACATGTGGCACTACTGGGGATTCCTCACCGTCGTGTACCTCGGCGCGATGAGGCAGACCCCGATCGATCAGGTCGAGGCGGCGACGGTCGACGGCGCCGGCAGCTGGAAGGTGTTCCTGCACGTCTACCTGCCCAGCATCCGTCCGACGCTGCTGCTGATGGGCGTGATGACGGTGATCTTCTCGTTCCTCGCCTTCGACTACGTCTACCTGCTCACCCAGGGGGGCCCGGCTCATTCGAGCGAGGTGATGGGCACCTACGCCTACGCCTTCGCGTTCTCGTCGTTCCAGTTCGGGAAGGCCGCCGCCGTCGGGCTCATCATGAGCTTCTTCGGGTTGCTCGCCTCGGTCGCCTACACCTGGATCAGCCGAAGGGACCTCGCCAAATGAGACGTCGCATCCGGCTCACCGTGAGCCATCTCGTGCTGGCGGTCTTCGCCGTCACCGCGCTCGTGCCGCTCGTGCTCGTCCTGCTGAACAGCTTCAAGAGCAACAGCGAGATCCTGGGCAACCCCTTCGTGCTGCCGAAGAGCCTGAGCTTCGAGAACTTCGCGACCGCCTGGGAGTACGGGCGGTTCTCCGAGGGGTTCGTCAACAGCATCCTGCTCACCGGGACCACCGTCGTGGTGGTGCTGATCTGCTCGGGACTCGCGGGATACGTGCTCGCGGGTCAGAAGGTGCGCACCTGGCCGCTCATCATGGTCTACTTCACGATGGCCATGACGGTGCCGGTGCAGCTGTTCATCTTCCCGCTCTACTCCGCGGCCGCCGGCGCCGGGCTCACCGACAACGTGTTCGTGGTGGGCGTGATCCTCGCCGCCATCAACATGCCCTTCGCGACGTTCCTGATGCGGACCTTCTTCCTCGGCGTGCCGGCGGAGATCGAGGAGGCGGCGCTGGTCGACGGCCTCAACACCTTTCAGCTCGTCACCCGTGTGCTGCTGCCGATGGTGCGCCCCGGGCTCATCACGGTCGGTGTGATCGTCGGTCTCAACGCCTGGAACGAGTTCCTCATCTCCTCGACCTTCCTGCAGGGCCGCGACACCAAGACCCTCACGCTCGGCTTCCTCACGATGAACGGCACGTTCAGCACGGACATCGGCACCATGATGGCGGGCGCGCTGATCCTCATCGTCCCGATCCTCATCGTGTTCATCGCCCTGCAGCGCTTCGTCGTGGACGGCATGGCCAGCGGGGCGGTCAAGGGATGAGCACGGTATCCCCTCTCGACGGCGCCTACGCGGAAAGGGTGTACGCGGGCGTCGTCGGCAAGCTCGTCGGCGTGTATCTCGGGCGCCCGGTGGAGGGGTGGCCCTTCGAGGACATCGACCGGCGGTTCGGCCTCATCGACCGCTACGTCAGCGCCGAGCTCGGCATCCCGCTCATCGTCGCCGACGACGACATCTCCGGGACCTTCGCGTTCGGCCGTGCCGTGGAGGACAACGCGGGGCGGGCGGTCGGCGCCCGCGAGGTCGGGCGGAGCTGGCTGAACTACATCATCGAGGACAGGACGATCCTCTGGTGGGGAGGCTACGGACGGTCGACCGAGCACACCGCCTACCTGAATCTGAAGGCGGGCGTCGACGCGCCCGAGAGCGGGTCCATCGCGGTGAACGGGCGGACCCTGGCGGAGCAGATCGGCGCGCAGATCTTCTCCGACGCCTTCGGCATGATGCTCCCGGGCGACCCCGCGGAGGCCGCCCGGCTCACGCGCGCCGCGGCGTCGGTGAGCCATGACGGCGTGGCGCTGGACGCCGCGGCGTTCTTCGGCGCGATGCGGGCGGAGGCCTTCGGCACGGCCGATCTGGAGGCGCTGATCGAGACCGGCCTCCGAGAGGTCGGAGACGCCCGGCTGCGGCTCCTCGTCGAGGACGTCGTCGGCCGGGTGCGCGAGGGCGACGACTGGCGCGACACCCGCGCCTGGGTCGACGAGAACTATGGCTACGCCCGCTACCCCGGCCCCTGTCATGCGCTGTCGAACTCCGCGATGGTGATCGCCGCGCTGCGCGCCGCGGGCGACGACTTCGGGAAGGCGGTCGCGATCGCCTCCTCGGTGGGCTTCGACACCGACAGCAACGCGGGGACCATCGGATGCCTCAACGGGATCCGCCTGGGCCTCGACGCCATCCCGGCCGCGCTGCGCGACCCTGTCGCGGACCGGGCGGTCGTGGTCAGTGCCGACGGCGGCGAGGCGATCACCGATGCGGCGAAGGAGGCTCGCCGGATCATCGGCTCGGCGCACCTGCTGCGCGGGACTGAGCAGCCGGCGGGTCCGGAGGCGCGCTTCGACTTCGGTTTCCGGGGCTCCCGGCACGGCTTCACCGGATGCCCGCACCTGGGCACCGGCGGAGAGGAGGTCGGCAACCCCGACGGGCGAGGCCTGCGGGTCTCCTGTCCGATCGGGGGCCCGACGTCGGTGTCGACGCCCACCTTCCTCGATCCGGCCGACGCGATGGCGAACTTCTCCACGGTCGCGAGCCCCACGCTCTACCCGACCAGCGAGGTCGCCGTGCGCATCCGCGCGGACCGGCCGGTCGCCGTGCGCCTCTTCGCCCTCTATGACGACGGGCTGGGCTCGGTGCTCAGCCGGTTCGGCGACGAGGTCGTCGTCGAGCAGCCCCAGGACGTCGCGTGGCGCGTGCCGGCGGTCGGCAACCTCGTCCCGTTCCGCCTCGGCCTCCAGGCATCGCCCGTGCAGGCCGGTGCCGAGCTCGTGGTCGAGCGCGTGGACTGGCGGGGCGCTCCCGACGACTTCCGCCAGCGCGGCGTGCTGCTCTCGTCGATCTGGGACACCCACCCCGCAGCGCTCGCCCCCTGGGTCAGCTCGGCGCGCAACTGGGAGGCGGACTTCGGCAGCAGCTACTGCGTGTCGCATCCCGGCGACGACGGCGTGGTCACGATCGGCTCGCGGGACTGGACCGACTACGCGGCCGCCTCCACGCTCACGCTCTCCCTGCACCGCACGGCCGGGCTGGTCGTCCGCTCCCGCGGGCATCGCGACTACACCGCGGGCGTGTTCTCCGGGGGAGAGGCGCTGCTGGTCGACCGCTGCGGAGACGAGCGGCGGGTGCTCGCAGCGGTGCCGTTCGACGTCCCCCTCGACACCCGGCTGCAGGTCGAGCTCCGATGCGTCGGCGACGAGGTCGTCCTCTCGGTCGACGGGAGCGAGGTGGCCCGCGGCGTCACCTCCCGCCGAGGAGGCGGCGGCGCCGGGTTCCTCGTCGAGCGCGGCACGTTCACCGCCGACGGCTTCGCCATCCTCCGCCGGGAGACCGACTCCCCGCGGCATCCGACTTCCTCAGGAAAGAAAGAAAGGCAACGAATATGAGCGCCACCCCAGGCAAGTGGGAGAGCTTCTCGATCAACACCAAGCCGGCCGAGGGCTTCCCCGCACCGACGGGCTACGTCGACGTCACTCCCCAGCTGCGTGAGGCGGTCAGCGGTGCGGTAGAGACGGGCGTGCTGCATGTCTTCGTGCCGCACACCACCTGCACGATCATCTTCAACTCCGGTGTCGACGGGACCACGCTGCAGGACATCCGCCTCTTCATCGAGCAGTCGATCCCCGTGGACCGCCCCTTCGTGCACCTGCACGACGGTCCGCAGGACGCCGCGGCGCACGTGCGCCTGGTCTTCGGCGTGCAGTCGCTGCAGCTGCCGATCGTCGACGGCGAGCTCGGCATCGGGCACAGTCAGGGCGTCTACCTGCTGGAGCTCGACGGGCCGCGTGACCGCACGATCCAGTACGCCGTCCAGGGCTTCTGATGCCGCTGCTCGGTGTCCGCGGTGGCCTCTCGGTCGACCATCTGGTCGCCGAGGGGCGCGGCGCCGCCTTCGACCAGCTGGGTGGTCCCGCGGTCTTCGCGGCGCTGGGCGGCCGGCTGGTGGAGGGGGTCGGCGTGCGGGTCGCGACGGGCCTGCCGGACGACGAGCCGCGGTTCGCCGCGCTCTTCGACTCCCTCGGCATCGACCGCGGGTCCAGCATGCCGACGCCGACCGTCCCGCGGCTGTGGATCCTCGACTCCCGCGCCGGTCGTCGGATCGTCGACGTGGCACCACCCTCCGCCGTCGAGCTCGAGACGTCGGCGCCGACCGTCGCACCGGCGAACGACGACCCGATCACGCCCGAGGGCTTCTATCCCCGCCTGGCGGCTCTGCTCGACTCCTCGCCGCTGCGGCGTCCCGCGGCGGCCGCGTCGACGATGGTCGGGATCGATCCGCATCAGGTTCCGTTGCAGCGCGACGGCATGGACTACCTCCGGCGGGTCGCGTGCGCGGGCGACGTGCTCCTGCCCAGCCGGGTCCAGCTCGCCCTGATCGACGGTGACGTCCGCGCCGCCGCTCGCCGCATCTCCGACGAGCTGCAGGTGTCGGTGGTCGCGCGTCTCGATCGCGAGGGGATGGTCGTGATCATGCCTTCGCAGGAATGGATCGTTCAGGATCGCGACGTCGAGGTGCGCGAGACCACCGGCGCCGGTGACTCGTCCGCGGCCGCCATCATGGCCGCCCTCGCGGTCGGCGCCGACCTCGTCACCGCCGCGATGTTCGGGGTGTCGGTGGCGCGGATCGCGCTCGCCGGATGGGGAGCCGAGGCGCTCATCGCGGCCGAGCCGCTCTCCGCGCCGTCCAACGGCGTGATCGCCAGACAAGAGAAAGAGAAATGATGTCCCACCACTCCCACCTCGACCGCATCGCCGACGCCCTGGAGGTCGTGCCCGATGTCGTCCCGGCGGTGTCCGCGCCGGTCCGTTCCGCGGTCTTCGTCGGCTCCGGCGATTCGCTGTCCTCGGGCCTGCTGGCACAGGCCCACGGGCACCGTGCCATGTCCTCCGGTGACATCACCTTCATGGGACGCCTCCCGGTCGGTGCGGAGACCGTCGTGGGGATCTCCCACTCCGGTACCTCGGGTGCCACCGTGCGCGCGCTGCGCCTGGCTCGCGAGAACGGCATGCGCACGGTCGCGATCACCTCGAACGGCGACTCCCCCCTCGCCGAGGCGGCCGACGAGGTGCAGCTTGTCCCCTCCCTGCCGCTCGACGAGACCGTGCCCTGCGCCGGGCATCTGATGCTGGGTCTCGGCGTCGCCGCCGTCTGCGGCGAGGACGTGTCCGGCGCCACCGGGGCACTGGCCGCCGACCTCCGCACCCGCGGCGCACTGCTGGACGCGGTCGTGGAGACGCTTCCTTCGGAGGCCCCGGCCGGCATCGCCCTGCTCTCGCTGCCCGACCTGCGCGGCGCGGCGGACTTCTGGATGCTCAAGCTCATCGAGGCGACGGGCGTCTCCGTGCGCACCACGGCTCTGGAGGAGTCGGGGCACGTCGACTACTTCATCGGACCGCAGGCGCAGCTGGTGGTGCAGTTGATCGGGGAGCACGGGGCCGGACGGTTCGAGCGGCTCGCGACGGCGCTCGAGCACACCGGGCAGACGGTCCTCCCGGTGCGGGTGCCCGTCGTCGCCGAGGGCGTGCTGCACGAGCTGGCCGGTGCGGCGCTGGGAACGGTGGTCGCCGAGGCGGCTGCCGCGCGCTGGGGCCGTCCGCCGTTCCGCGGCGGCGCCGTGAACATGGACGCCAGCCACATCAAGCTCGACGGGCACGCCGTCGTCTGATCATCCGCAGCCATGAGCCCCGACTCCGGTTAGGTCCTATGGTTATAATCACCTAGGACGATACGTCCGGAGGAGGGGGCTCATGGGGACGGAGACGGATGCGCATCCGTTGGCGGCGCTGGCGAGACCGGTCGATCGCTCCTCGCCGATGCCGGCGTGGGCGCAGGTGCACCGCGACCTGAAGGGCCTCATCGAGCAGACCTCCGAGATCGGCGAGCAGCTGCCGACCGAGATCGACATGGCGGCGATCTACGGCGTGAGCAGGATCACCGTGCGGCAGGCGCTCTCCACCCTCGCGCAGGACGGCTACATCGAGAGGCGCCAGGGGGCGGGCACGTTCGTGACCGACCGGCCGCAGCTCGTGCAGCACGACTTCGGGCTGATGACCCCCTGGCGGGACCGGTTCCGCGCGGCGGGGGAGGACGCCATGTCCCTGCACCTTCAGGACCGGGCCCCGGAGCCGGAGCCGGCGGAGCTGGCGTCCGAGCTGAGCGCCGAGGAGCGCGAGGGCGAGAAGCTGCACATGAAGCGGCTGCACGTGGTGAACGGACGCCCGATCGGCATCACCGACTCCTGGGTGCGCGGCCGCGCGGCCCGGGAGCTGGCAGGGAGGCCGCTCGTGGAGGGCTCGCTGTCGAAGACCATGACCGAGCTGGGCATCCGGAGCACCGAGACGCATCACTTCCTGGAGGTGCGGGTGGTCAGCCGTGCGGAGGCCGCGCTGCTGCAGACCGGTGAGGAGGGCACCCTCTTCGTCGACTGGTCGATCGGCCGGGCCGACGGCGAGCTCGTCGAGACCTCGCGCACCGTCTGGCTCGGGACACGGGTGCGGTTCCACTACGCCACGACCCCCTGACCCGGGGGCGGGGTCGGGGTCCCGGGTCCGGGTCCCGGTGTCTCGTTTTGCGGAGGGTGTCCCGTTTCGCGGGTGGATCCGTCTGGTCTGTCCGGTTTTCGTGACGGGGTCCGGGATTCGGGCGGTCTAGTCCCGGGGGTGTCTCGTTTTGCCGAGGGTGTCCCGTTTCGCGGGTGGATCCGTGTGGTCTGTCCGGTTTTCGTGACAGAGCGTGGGATTCGGGCGGGCACGGACCCGGTCAGGATCGCTGCGGGCCGATCCGCAGCGGATGCGAGGCGAAGTCGAGGATCGTGTAGCGGCCGCAGGAGATCGTCACATCGGCGGCCGCCCCGCCGGGCAGCGCCCAGGGCGTCGACTGCGCGTCCTGCACGAGGAATGTCAGCTCGCCGGCGGCGAAGTCCGTGCGGTTGACGAGCCAGGCGTACCCGTTCAGGGCGTGGTCGACCTGCACGAGCCGGGAGGGATCGGGAAGGTGCAGCTTCGGCAGCCGCACGGTCCAGAACTGCCCGCCGCCGATGCGGCCGGAGGACGACACCCAGGAGGTCACGCAGTCGAGGTCGCGGTCCTCTGCCGCCGCGGCGCCGGAGAGCCGCGGGATGCTGATCGCCGACAGCACCAGCAGCACCGCACCGCAGGCGGCGGCGACCGTGCGCACCACGATCCTCGGGATCCGTACAGTGCGGGGTGACGCGACGAGGCCCAGCAGCGGCGCGAACACGACCGGCTGCAGATAGCGCCCGGCGTGGGTGCCGAGCGCGATCGCGCCGACGACCACGACGAGGGGGATCAGCCACCCGGCCGCGGCGATGAGTCGTGCGCCGCCGACGCCTCGCCGCGTGCGGGCCACGCAGAGGGCCACCATCCCGAGCACGAACACGGCCGAGAGGATACCGCCCGGTGAGGAGACCCTCTCCGCGAGCAGTCCGCCGTAGTAGCCCAGCGCGACGCCCCATTGCGAGGGGTTCGCATAGCCAGCGCCGCTGTTCGCGATCCATGCCGAAAGCGGAATACGAAGGAGGAAGCCGATGAAGGACCCTCCGCAGAGTGCGAGGAGCGGTGCGAGCGCCCCCGTCGTGCGACGCAGCAGGCGCGCGGCGAGCAGCAGCGCGAGGGGCGCGGTGGTCCATGCGGCGTACAGCGGATTCGAGAGGGTGGAGATCGCGGCGACCGCCCCCAGCGCGATGACGGAGGCGCGGCGCGGGTGCTCGACCGTCCGCCCGACCAGCCCTGCCGAGACCAGCATCGCGATGACCGTCGCCGAGTAGTAGGTCGTGGTCAGCAGCAGCGACGCCGGTTCGAACGCATCGCGCGACGACGAGGTCTCCGTCACGGCGAGCAGTCCGAAGGCCCCGGTCGCGAGCAGTGCCCATGCCACCGGCGCGCGGCCGGGAGTGCTGCGTCCCGCGGCGAGTCGGAGCGCCCCGTAGAGCGCGAGCACGTTGACGACGGCGCTCACCGCGAGCAGCCCGTCGACGGCGAGCCAGGGCAACGTCGCCCTGAGCAGGGCGAAGACGGCGACCTCGGGTATGAAGAGCACGCTGGAGAACGCCCAGTCCTGCGGCTGACCCTCGAAGAGCGACCTCGTGAACAGTGCCACGATCAGAGAGTCGCCGTCGCGGAAGAGAAGCCCGGCTCGCGCCGTCGACGCCACCTGTGCGACGACCGCGAGGGCGATCGCCAGCGCGGCGGCCCAGCCTCCCGCCTCCCGCCAGCCCCGTGTCATGGGACAACTCTCGCATCCGCGGCGACGGGGACCCGCACCAGCGCCGATGACGGTTCGGCATGGAGTCGCCGCCTGTGATCCGAGAGAGGACTAGTACCTATCCCATTCCCCCTTCGTTCAGGGGCCAATCTCCCGCCGATCCGATGGTACCTGTGCCCCGCTCGTCGAGACTGGGGCTGCCCGACGGCACCCGAAGCCGTCGGACCCTCAGCGCGCCGTCGGATCGTCCACGGCGCCGTTCCACGAGATAGGGAGAGCTATGACCGCTTTCGATGAGACCGAGAGGTCGACGAAGGACGCCGCGGCGTCCGCCGTCTCGCGCCGCACACTCGTCAAGGGCGCCGCATGGTCGGTGCCCATCGTGGCGGCGACCGTCGCCGTGCCGGCCCATGCCGCATCTCCGGACGCCTGCGCGGGAAACGCAGTGAACCGGGCGAACAAGTATCTGGGCGCGCGCCGCTTCGTCACCCTTCCCGCGTGCGCGCGCAGGGTCGACTACATCGTCGCCGGCGGTGGAGGCGGCGGAGGCATCGGCCACTCCAGAGGGTCGATGATCACCGGGTCGCTCAGCGTTCAAGGCGGGGAGAGGTTCGATCTCGTCGCCGGTGCCGGCGGCCTCATCCGAGGACAACTGGCGTTGCAGCGCGCGACGGGCTACAACGACGGGGGAATGGGGACGACCTACTGGGACACGGAGACCCAGCAGACGCTCGCTGCCGGCGGGGGAGGCGGAGCCAGTTCGGCGCTCGTCCTCCTGGCGCCGATCGGAAGCGGCTTGAGCAACATCCCCCTGATCGTCGCCGGAGGCGGGGGCGGCTCCGGATGGGCCACGGCCTGGAGCGTGAACGGCGACGACGCCGGCTGGCTCGGGGGCCGGGCCGGTGTCGGCGCAGACGGGGAGCCCACGCAGAGCGTGGCGGGCGACGCGTCGATGAACGCCGAGAAGAACCCCCCGGGGCCGATGGTGGTGCCCCTCACCGAGTTCGGCTACCACGGCGAGAGCGCATCGTCGACGGCGGCCGGTCAGGGGGGCCTCGTCTCACTGAGCGGCCAGGGGGCGGGCTGGCCGCAGCCCGCGGGCCTGCCGGGCGGAAACGGCAGTTCCACCAACGGCTGGGGCGGCGATGCCCCGGCGTCGAACAGCAAGAGCAATCCGACGGCCAAGGCCAACGCCAGGTTCGGCGGTGCCGGCGGCGGGGGCGGCGGCTGGTTCGGCGGCGGCGCGGGCGCGACCCTCTGGATGGAGAACCAGTCGGGCGTCGGCGGAGGCGCCGGCGGTGGCGCGGGTTCCAACTACTACGGAGGCACCGTCAAGGGCGGCCCCGCCGTCTCCGTCCGCACGGTCTCGCTCCCCTTCCCGACCGACGTCACTCTGTCCGACGTCTCGCTGAGCGAGGAAGGCTACCGTCCGGGCTACGTGTACATCGCCTGGTCCTGATCCCGATGCGGCGCCGCGCGGTCCTCGCTCGGCGCCGCATCGGACTTCTCTCCGGGCACATCCTCAGTGCCGCGGCCGTCTGAATATTCACGGTCGACGACGGTCGTCTGCGGCCCTCCTCAAATGTCCTGGAATTGATATATCGTCGCGATAACGCCGGAGTGGCGTGTTCAGCGTGGGGGTCTCGGCAGGGGAGGGCCGGTGTGAAGGGAATGGCGACATGCGCGCGTCGACGCCTGAGGAGCACGGCGGATCGGGGACCGTCGGCTTCATAGACCGGCCGCGACTGTATCGGATCCTCGACGGTCGCGACCTCCGGGTGTGCGTGGTGCAGGCGCCGACCGGGAGCGGCAAGACAGCGCTGCTCAAGGGGTGGATCCGCTCCCACCGGCGGGAAGAAACCGTGCTCTGGCTCTCCTTGAGCGACGCCGTGAGGTCGCGGCTGGCGTTCTGGCAGCAGGTGACCGTGGCCGCGGCGAGGCTGGGCCTGATCTCGGAGAAGGACGCCGACCAGGCGACGGCTCGTCTCCGGGCGGGTGTCGATCCGGTGCGCATCGCGGCCGCATTGCTCGAGGACACCGGGCCTGTGACGATGGTCTTCGACTCGTGGGAGCACCTGCGAGAGGCGATGTCCGTCGTCGACGCCGATCTGCTGCGGCTGCTCGCCGAGTGCTCCGAGCTCCGTGTGGTGATCGCGTCGCGGGCGATCACCTCGATGATGCGCGCCGACACCGTCGGATGGGGCGTGCTGGGGGAGAGCATCGCGATCACGCTGAGGGAGCTCGTCTTCGACGTGGACGAGATCCGGCAGCTGATCCGCGTCCGCGCGGGTGTCGATGATCCCCGGCTCGCATCCGCGGTGGCGCAGGCGACGCGGGGGCTGCCGTTCGTCGTCGGCTCGGTCGTGCTCGCCCTCGCCCAGCGCGGCGCGGTGCCGACACTGGGGTCCACCGACTGGGATGCGGTCGTCGCCGCACGCCTCGAGTCCCTGCTGCCGGAGACCGTGCCCGGCGCGTTCGTCGCCGACGTGGCGGTGCCCCCGTTCGTCGACGCCGGGCTGGCGCACCGGCTCACGGGACATCCGCGGCCCGTCGAGCTGCTCAACGAGCTGGAGCGACTCGGATTCGGCTACTGGATACCCTATGCAGCGCGCCGCGCGGTGTTCCAGTTCGTCGAGGCGGTGCGCGCGGCGTTCCGCTCGCGCGGCCGCGAAGACCCGGCCCGCCTGCGCCGGCTACTGTCGGAGACCGCGCGGTGGCTGGTGGACAACGGCGAGAGCGGTCACGCGCTGAGCTTCGCCGTTCAGGCGGAGGACTTCGCGCTCGCCGAGGGGATCTTCGTGTCCCTGGTCGTGACCGACCCGGAGACGTACATCACCCCGCGGTATCTCCCCGTGCTGCGCCAGGTGCCCGAGGAGGCGCTCCCCTGGCATCCGATGCTCGCCTTCGGGCTGGGTCTGGCCCTTGCGGCGAACGCCGCCCAGCGGCTGGAGGCCCCGAGGATCTTCCGGATCGCCGCGACCCCGACCCCGTCGCCCTCGCCGACGGAATCGGCCGTCGATCGGTTCACGACCGCGGGGATGCATGCGGTGGCCCATCGTCTCGCGTTCGACTTCGAGACCTCGGCGGAGGCGAGTGCTGAGGCGATCGGCCTGCTGGACGACGCGGATCCGGCCGTGCTGCGGGAGTACGGCGAGCACGTCAGCACGATCGTCCGCCAGCTCGCCTACTCGATGTTCCAGGGCGGGAGGGTGGATGCCGCGCTCCACGCGCTCACCCGGTACATGCCGTTGTTCGTCTCGGAGGCCGCTCGCAACTACTCCCTGGAGTACGTGGCGGGCTTCCAGGCGCTCGCCGGAGACCTCCGTGCCGCCCGGAGGGTGTACGACACGGTCGACCGCGGCGAGTGGGTCGAGGAGCTCCGGCGCGGATATCTCGGCAGCATGGGGGCGATCATGAGGGCGGAGGAGGCTTTGGAGGGGGGCCGCTACCGGGACGGGCTCCACCTCGTGGATGACGCGTCGAAGTCGGCGCCCCTCGCCGAGTTCTGGCCCTTCTTCACCGCGCTGTCGGTGCGCGCTCGCACGCGGCTGGGAGAGGGCGGCCCGGAGGTCCGCCGCGTGCTGCGAGAGCTCGACGGCGCGACGCCACCCGGGTTCGGAGACAACCTCGGCTCCGATCTGCTGCATTCCGCGCTGGTCCACGGCCTCCGCGCCGCCGGCCGCGTGCCGCAGGCCGTCGCATTGATCGAGCCGCTGCGGGAGAGCCCGCATCTGGCTGCGGCGCGCATCGCCGTGCTCCTCGACACCGGGCGGGCGGAGGAGGCGCTCGACGGCGCCGAGAGCGCATTGCGGCTGCGCGGGCACACGATCCGATCGCAGGCGCAGACCCACACCTTCGGAGCGGCGGCCGCCCTGAGGGCCGGTCGTCCCGATCTCGCCGGTGAGTGGCTCGACGAGGCCGCGGTCGCGTGGGAGGTCTACGGCGTGCGGGATCACGTGTTCGACCTCGCCGCCCCCGACCTCGGCGCGCTTCGGAAGGCGAGGTCGTCGGCGACGGCCCAGCGGTATCTGAGCACGACGGACGTGCCTGCGCTGCGTCGTGAGGCCGCCGCGGTGGTGTTGAGCGCGCGGGAGCTGGTGGTGCTGGAGGCCTTCACCCGATACGGCAACGTGCGGGATGTGGCCGAGCACCTGGTCGTCTCCCCGCACACCGTCAAGAACCAGCTGCAGGGCATCTACCGCAAGCTCGGCGTGTCCTCGCGGGGTGCCGCTCTCGAACGCGCGCATGAGCTCGGTCTCCTCTCCGACTGACCGGGACTAGTACACGGACTAATCTCCGCGCCCAGAGGGATCAATCCCGCCGGCATCCCGGGCCGCGCGTCTCTCCGCCGCAAAAACTTGACGAGGTCGAGCGCATCCGATGCCTCGCCAGCCATCCGCCCCGCGGCATCGCTGCGGTGCCCTGCCCAGGAGATTTGGGGAAACTATGACCAGCTTCGATCAGCGCGTCGCGCGAGAGGAGGCGACGCCGCAGACGACGGTCTCGCGACGGACGATCGTGAAGGGTGCCGCGTGGTCGGTGCCGATCGTGGCGGCGGCGGTGGCGGTACCCGCGTATGCGGCATCGCCGGACTGCGCGGGCACCGCCACGGTCACGGCGAACGACTACGAGAAGGGCGTGCTGACGGTCACGCTGCCGGCCTGCGCGCGGACGGTGAGCTACGTCGTCCTCGGTGGTGGCGGCGGTACCGCGCAGAACGTCTCCTACTCCGGCTGCGGGGCGAAGATCACCGGGACCCTCGCCGTCAGCGGCGGTGAGGTGCTCACCCTGGTCGCCGGCGGCGGTGGCGGCAACCGCGGCATGGCTCCGGTTCGGGCGACCGGCTGGGGCGACGGCGGCATGGGAAGCGTCTACTACGACACCGCTCTCGGGCGCGACAACTTCGCCGCGGGAGGCGGGGGCGCGGGATCCGCGATCCTCCTCGGCGCCGACCCGTCGACCAGCGGCACGCCGCTGATCGTCGCCGGCGGCGGTGGCGGCATGCCGTTCGCGACGTCGTGGGCCCAGAGCGGCCCCGACGCCTACTGGCTCGGTGCGAACGTGGGCTGGGGCGGCTCGGCGGAGCCCGCCCAGGACAACATCGGCGACGGCGGCATCTCGGAGACCCCCATGGGCACGACGATGACCGAGATCGCGCGGCACGGAGTGCCCGGCACTCCGACGGCGGCGGGGGCCGGAGGGCTCGCCGAGCTGAGCGGCGCTCCCCTGGCGCGCGGCCTCGCGGGCGGCGCCGCGTCGGGTCACGACGGCGGAGACGCCGCAGCCGTCGACGTGCGCACCGACTCGGAGACGCTGTTCCTCAGCACCGGCGGCGCGGGCGGTGGCGGCGGCGGATGGTACGGAGGCGGCGCCGCGGCGACCGTGTGGACCGTGGACAAGCCCCATGGTGCCGGCGGCGGCGGCGCGGGGGCCTCGAACTACTACGGCGGAGCCACGCCGGGCGCTTCGGCCAACGTCGGAAGCGTGTCCATCCCCTACCCGACCGATGTCTGGATCGGGTCCTGGGATCGCAACCCCGCGGGCTTCGTCCTGGGCTCCGTGACCATCAGCTGGTCCTGATCCCCGGATCGGCGACGCCGATCCCCCTGACCCCGGTGCGGCGCCGGACATCCCTGTCCCGTCCGGCGCCCCACCGGTCATTTTCAATTCATGTCCGCGTATCGCGGAATCTGCCTCAGAGGAAAGAAGAAGGACATGACAGACAGTGCATCGCCCTCCACCCCCATCCCCCGTCGGACGATCGTGAAGGGCGCCGCCTGGTCGGTGCCGATCGTGGCGGCGGCGGTGGCCGTGCCCGCGTATGCGGCATCGCAGAACTGCGCGGGCACCGCGACCGTGTCGCCGAATCTCTACGACCGCGGCGTGCTGACGGTCACCCTGCCTGCGTGCGCCCGGACGGTGAGCTACGTGGTGGCCGGCGGGAGCGGCGGCGGCGGCGTCGGCGCCCGCAGGGGATCGATGGTCACCGGCACCCTCAGCGTGAGCGGCGGCGAGACGCTGACCCTCGTGGCCGGCGCGCCGGGCATGAACCGCGAGGAGGGGCTACCGTCGCGTGCCCTGGGGTACGGCGACGGCGGACTGGGCACCAGCTACTACAGCGTGGATCAGGGCAAGGACCTCTTCGCCGGAGGTGGCGGCGGTGCCGGTTCCGCGCTCCTCCTCGGTTCGGACTACGCCTCCGGCACCCCGCTGATCGTCGCCGGAGGCGGCGGCGGATCCGGCTGGGCCACGGCTTGGGGCAATGACGACTATTGGTTCGGCGGCCGGGCCGGATACGGCGGCGAGGGTGAACCGAATCAGGACATCGCGGAGGATGCGGCGATGAACGCCCAGCCGAACCCTCCCGGAGAGATGGTGGTGCCCCTCAGCGAGTTCGGCTACCACGGCATGTACGCCACGCACACGGCGGCAGGCGCGGGCGGCCTCGTCTCACTGAGCGGGCAGGGAGCCGGGTACCCGCAGCCGGCAGGCCTGCCGGGAGGCGACGGCGTCGGACGACGCGGCGGTGACGGACCGGCGACCGATCTCCGGGCCGATCCGACCCAGGAGAACGTCCGATACGGCGGCGGTGGCGGCGGTGGCGGCGGCTGGTTCGGCGGTGGCGCGGGCGCGACACTCTGGATGGCCGCCCAGTCCGGGGCGGCGGGTGGCGCCGGCGGCGGCTCGGGCTCGAACTACTACGGCGGTGCGGCGCCGGGCGCCCCCGCGACCGCTGGGACGGTGTCCATCCCCTATCCGTCCAACATCGAGGTGAGCTCCGTCCCCGAGGAGCCCGGCGTCATCTACAAGGGCTTCCCCGGCCGCTTCCCGGGGATCGTGACCATCTCCTGGTCCTGATCCCCGCCCGAGATCCCCGTGTGGTGCCGGTACCCCCTGTACTCCCGGCGCCACACGGGCCCCATTCCCCCCCGGATGAAGCTCCGCGGTCCACCCCAGCCGCGGAGACGAGACGCGAAGGACACACCTTCCATGACCCCTGAATCCTCCCCCCGCACGCCCGTCGCACGCCGCACGATCGTCAGAGGCGCTGCCTGGTCGCTCCCCGTGATCGCCGCGGCCACCGCGGTCCCCCGCGCGGTCGCCTCCGGTGGGCTGGCCCTTTCCTTCGATCGCTCCACGTACCCGGTCGACCCATGGACGCCGTTCACCTCGACGGTCTCCGCAGTCCGGGACGGAGCCCCGGCCCCCGGAGAGTCGGTGACCGTCACGGTCACCGATGGCCTGATCTTCCCCGATGGGACCTCCCGCTATACGGGGGTGACCGACAGCAACGGGAGCCTCGCGCTGCCTCCGCTCTCCCCGCCGAGCACAGGCGGCGCCTTTCAGATCTCCGCGACGCTGACGGCCGAGGCCGGGATTCGCAGCACCACCGCGACCGCAGCGGGCACCCGCGGGGACACGGCATCCGGCCCGGTCCCCGTTCCTGCGGCACGATCGCACCGGCGCTCCGGTTGACCCAGCGAGCTTCATCGATGTCCGGGACGAGGATCTGGCGTGGCCCCCAGCCTGTGCGATCCCTCTCGGCCACGGTGCGAGTGCCGGGGGGCTCTCGTGCCGGGAGGGGCTGGTCCGTCGCTCGACGGATCGGCCTCTCCGAACCCTCGGAGCGATCGTCGAGAAGAGGAGGATCCTCGTGATGCCGGAATCGTTCGTTCCCTCGAAGGCGCCCGAGCACCGGGCATGGTCGCGCACCCTCGCGGACGAGGTGATCCGCAGCGCGCTCCCCGGCGGCGCCGAGGTGCCCCGAGTCCGGCGCGAGGAGCTGTTGCGGGGCGTCCCTTCCGATGAGCCGGCCGTCTTCGCCGCCCGGCTGATGGTCGCCGTGCGGGGCGACTCGGAGGAGGCGGTCGAGAGGATGCTCGGGGCGGGGAGGGGGCCGTATCGAGGAGCCCCCTCCGGAGCGACGATGGCACTGGATGCGGCGGTCGCCGAAGCGCGGATCCTGCTGGGCGACGCTGCCGGAGCGCTCGGACACGCGAATGAACTGCGTGAGCGCGCCCTCTACACCGGCGACGCGCTGTGGAACGCCCGTTCCGCGGGCCTGCTCGCGGCGGCTTCGGCGTTGAACGGGATGATCGGCCGGGCGGAGGCCGCCCTCATCGCAGGGGAGGCCGTCTCCCGCAGATCGGGCTGGCAGGCGGAGGACGCCGACCCCTTCGGGCTGCTCGCCGAGACCGTGATCGGCATCGTCACCTCCGACAAGGAGCGCCTCGCCCGAACCATCGCGCGCATCGACGACGCGACCACGCGGAGGCCGAGCCTCCGGGCTCTCCGCGACCTCGCCCGTGCGGTGCATCTGCTGGACACCGGGGAGGACCATCGCGCCATGGCCCTCACCGTCCGGATCAGCCAGGCCCTGAGCGCCTCCGGCGTGCCCCGGATCGCACGACAGGCCGCGGTGCAGATGCAGGCGCAGATCTTCCTGCGGCGGGGGGAGCCGCTCACGGCTCTCCGGGCTCTCGACGGCATCGACCTCACACCCGGTCATCTTCCCTGTGCGAGCACGACGCGTGCGCTCGCGCTGCTGCAACTGGGCGACCATCGTCGTGTGCTGGCGGAGACCCGCGACTGCGTCCGTCGTCGTCGCACCCACAACCTGCTGGTCTTGCCGACGACTCTGCTGGTGCGTGCCGTCGCGCAGCTCCGCCTCGGCCGCCACGAGGCTGCGCTGCATTCGGCGGGGGACGCCTTCGGGCTGGCCGCGGCATCGACGCGTGCGGGCCGATTGGCGCTGATCCCGCGCGGGGACCTGGCGGACCTCCTCGATCTCGTGACGGAGAGCGCGCCGGAGTTCGGCACGGAGGTCGCGGAGCTCCGACGGCTCGCCGGGCCTGTCCCGGCGACCGAGGTGTCCTCCGCGCCGCGCCTCTTCGGCCAGCTCAGTGCGAGGGAGCGGGCCGTCGCGGATCATCTCGACGATGCACAGCCTCTTGCGGGGATCGCCGGCGCGCTGAATCTCTCGATCCACACCGTGAAGACTCACACGAAAGCGATCTACCGCAAGCTCGGAGTCGCCTCCCGTGAAGAGGCGATCGATCTCCTCGCGAGGATCGGCTACTTCGAGAGCTGAGACCCGGCACATGACATTCGTCGCTCGACTCCTCGATGCGGACGCACCCTTCGCCTTCCTCGTGGGCGTGCTGCTGATCCTCATGGTGATCCTGGTGGTCGGCGTACTCCGGCAGCTGCGTCGACACCGGTATCGGGCGATAGCGACCATCGGCGGCCACGCGCAGGAGCACGTCCGCGATCTGCTCCTGACGTTCGTCGAGGAGCGGTCCGTCGACGGGAGGTCGGCGGTGGAGCTCAGGCCGTTCTGGAGTGACAAGGACCTGTCCACGGCGGACCGCCATGTCGTGATCGTGCCGTTGCTCCAACGCGGGCTCCTCCTTCCCGCCCGTCCGGGGGCGAGAGGCGTGCGCCTCCTCCGGGAGCTGCTCCCGCGCACCTTCGCCGGACCTCCGGCCTATGTGCGGCCCGGAGCGGTGCAGGAGCGTTCCCGCAGCGAGGCCGGTCATCATGTGTTTCGCGACGGTGAGCCCTCTGTTTCGCGTCACCCGCGTACGCCCTCGACCTCGACCCGTAGAATGGACCGGTAACTGCCCGCCTGAGCCGGAAGGCCCGACGAGCGTGAGGAGCCGCTTATGCTGATGCTCCTCGTCGTGTTCCTCGTGGGGGCCCTTCTGCTCCCCGCGCTGGTCCGATGGCTGGGAGCTCAGGGGTTCGCGGTCGGCGCCCTCGTCCCCGCAGCGGCCTTCATCCACGCGCTGGCGCTCACCCCGCAGGTGCTCGAGAAGGCGCCGGAGGAGCGGATCCACTGGATCCCCCAGCTCGGACTCGACATCTCCATGCGCATGGACGTGCTGAGCTGGGTGCTGACGCTCATCGTCACCGGTGTGGGCGCGCTGGTGCTGCTGTATTGCCGCTGGTACTTCCACGGCGAGTCGCGCGAGGTCGCGCTGTTCGCCGGCGTGCTGCTCGGCTTCGCCGGGGCGATGTACGGGCTGGTGCTCACCGACGACCTCATCATGCTGGTGATGTTCTGGGAGGTCACCAGCATCCTGTCCTACCTGCTCATCGGGCACTACCGCCGCCGTGCGGCCAGCCGACGCGCCGCACTGCAGGCGCTCCTGGTCACCACGCTCGGCGGTCTCGTGCTCTTCGTGGGGGCTGTCCTGCTCGTCGTCGACACCGGCACCGGCAGCATCCGCGAGATCCTCGCGGCCGCGCCCACCGGACCCCTCGTCGACGCCGCGATCGTGATGCTGCTGGTCGGCGCGATCAGCAAGTCGGCGATCTTCCCCTTCCACTTCTGGCTGCCCGGCGCCATGGCCGCGCCGACCCCCGTCAGCGCGTACCTGCATGCGGCCGCGATGGTGAAGGCGGGCATCTATCTGATCGCGCGCTTCGCCCCGGTCTTCGCCGCCTCCGCCCCGTGGCGGCCGCTGCTCATCACCCTCGGCGTCTTCACGATGCTGCTCGGCGGCATCCAGGCGTTGCGCGAGACCGACCTGAAGCGCATCCTCGCGTTCGGCACCGTGAGCCAGCTCGGCTTCTTCGCGGTCGTGATCGGCTTCGGCACCCAGGCGGCCGCCCTCGCCGGCCTCGCGCTCGTGATCGGCCACGCGCTCTTCAAGTCGGCGCTGTTCCTCATCGTCGGCGTGATCGACCGTCAGCTCTCCACCCGCGACATCCGCGAGCTCTCCGGCGTCGGGCGGCAGGCACCGGTGATGGCGACGGCGGCGTTCATCTCGGTCGCCTCCATGATGGGCATCGCCCCCACGATCGGCTTCGTCGCGAAGGAGTCGACGCTCACCGCCCTCCTCGACGCCGCCGCATCCGGCGAGCCCTGGGGTCTCGTCGCCCTCATCGGCGTCGTGGCCGGGTCCATGCTCACCGCGGCATATGGCGTGCGTTTCCTCTGGGGTGCGTTCTGGCGCAAGAAGGACGCCGAGGGTGCCCGGATGCCTGACACCGCCTGGCCGGACCCGCCCGTGGGGTTCCTCGCGGCGCCGATCCTCCTCGCGGGCGCCACGCTCGCCGTCGGGATCGGCTCGCCCGCCCTCGACCACGTGCTGCAGGGCTACGCCCTCACCGCCCCGGACGACGCGCACGGTCCCGGTCACCTCGCGCTCTGGCACGGGTTCGAGCCCGCGCTGGGCATCTCGATCCTGTCGATCCTCCTCGGGATCGGGCTCTTCCTGCTCACCCGCCGCACGGGATGGGACACGAAGCCGAGACTCATTCCGTTCACGGCATCCGATGCCTACTACCTCGTGATGCGCGGCGTCGACCGGCTCTCGGTGCTGACCACGACGCTGACGCAGCGCGGCTCGCTGCCCGTCTACGTCGGCACGATCTTCATCGTGGTCGTCGCCGCCGAAGCCACCGTGCTCGTCGCCGCGATCCCCGACGAGCTGACGCTCTCGGGGTGGCACACGACCGCGCAGATCGTCGTCGCGCCGATCATGGCGGCGGCGGGCGTCTTCGCCGTGCGCGCGCAGAAGCGCTACACGGGTGTCGTGCTCGTGTCGGTCACCGGCCTCGGCATGATCGTGCTGTTCGCCACCAGCGGCGCCCCCGATCTGGCGCTCACGCAGATCCTCGTCGAGACCGTCACGATGGTGACCTTCGCCCTGGTGCTCAGGCGGCTGCCGGCGCGGATGGGCGAGCACAACGCCTCGGTCGGCCGCATCCCCCGGGCCCTCCTCGGCGTCGGCGTCGGCGTCACCATGGCGTTCGTCGCGATCGTCGCCACGCAGGCGCGGATGACCGAGCCCATATCTCTCGCGTTCCCGGAGCTCGCCTACGAGTACGGGCACGGCAGGAACGTCGTGAACGTCGCGCTCGTCGACCTCCGCGGCTGGGACACGATGGGGGAGCTCAGCGTGCTGGTGCTCGCAGCCACGGGCGTCGCCTCGCTCGTGTTCGTCACGCACCGCGCCGACCTGCTCTCCGCCACCCGGGCGCTGCCCGCGACCAAGCGGCGTCGCACCCTGCGCCGTCCGCTCGTAGAGACCTCGGACGGCCTGCGCTTCGAGACCGCGGAGAACGGCTCCCACGCCCGCGCCTGGCTGATCGGCGGTCAGCAGATGAAGCCGGAGAACAGGTCCATCCTGCTCGAGGTGATCGTGCGGATCCTGTTCCACACCGTCATCGTCGTCTCGATCTTCCTGCTCTTCGCCGGTCACAACGGACCGGGCGGCGGCTTCGCGGGCGGTCTCGTCGCGGGCATGGCGCTGGTGATGCGGTACATCGCCGGGGGCCGATGGGAGCTCGGCGCCGCCGCGCCCACCGACGCCGGGCGCCTGCTGGGCACCGGGCTCATCCTCGCGGTCGGGAGCGCCGTGGTGCCGCTGTTCTTCGGCATGGCCCCGCTCGAGAGCGTGGTGTGGGAGGCCGAGGTGCCCGTGCTGGGCCACCTGGAGTTCGTCTCCTCGACGGTCTTCGACGTCGGCGTGTACATCGTCGTGATCGGCCTGGTGCTCGACGTGCTCCGCAGCCTCGGCGCCGAGGTCGACCGTCAGGCGCAGGACATGCGCGCACGGGGGGTGAGCGTCTGATGGACGTCTCGCTGACCCTCATCGTGATCATGGCCGTGCTCTTCGCCTGCGGCGTCTACGCGATGCTCGAGCGCAGCCTCACCCGCGTGCTCATCG
>NZ_JBEBSA010000001.1:0-563339 GCF_040394595.1 Microbacterium sp. | reverse complement strand
GGGGCTGCGCGTGGGGCTGCGCGTGGGGCTGCGCGTGGGGCTGCGCGTGGGGCTGCGCGTGGGGCTGTGCGTGGGGCTGCGCGTGGGGCTGCGCGTGCGGACTAGCCCGGGAGGCCGAAGAGCGCCGGCCAGGTGTGCGCGGCCCAGGAGTAGCCGACGAACGCGGTCGCATCGATGAGGAAGTGCGCGACGAGGAACGGGAGCAGCCTCCCCGAACGCGCGAAGAGCCAGCCGAACACCAGGCCCATCGCGAGGTTCCCGACGAAGGCGCCGGGCCCCTGATACAGGTGATAGCTCGCGCGCAGGATGCTCGTCGCGATGATGATCGGCCAGGTGCCCCAGCCCAGCTGCCGCAGCCGCACGAAGAGGTAGCCGAGCACGATGAACTCCTCCTGCACCGCGGCGCGCGCCGCGGAGAGGAGCAGGACCGGGATCGTCCACCAGTGGTCGGGAAGGCCTCCGGGGTTCACGGCGACGAAGATGCCCAAGGCGCGTCCGGTGACGTAGAGCGCGATGCCGGGGATGCCGATGACGAGGACGAGCAGCACGCCGCGCCCTGTGTCGCGGCCTATCCGCGTGCCGTCGAGTCCGAGGCGCTCCAGATGCGGGCGCCTCCGCTGCCACAGCAGGAAGCAGACCAGCAGGGTGGGGACGATCGCGAACCCGAGATCGAGCAGCTGATAGATGAGGTCGAACACTTCGCGATCGCTGCGGGAGGGGTTCAGCGTGGCGGTCTGCTGGGCCAGCGGGGTGGCGTCGGTCAGCAGGTACGCCAGCTTCACGATGGCGTAGATCGCCACCTGCCCGAGCCCGAGCGCGAGCACGATCGCGATCTCCCACCAGATGCGGGAGCGGAGCACCGCGCGCGAGGACGTCACGGGTCGATGCTACGGCCTGCAGCCGCTCACCGCCCCGGACTCGGGGGGCGTTCAGCCCCATACGCTATCCTGGAACGTCGGCTTCCCGGCGCTTTCCCCACCTGTTTAGGACACCTTCATGGCGCACGCCCTTCGCCCGGACCTCCGCAACGTCGCTATCGTCGCCCACGTCGACCACGGCAAGACCACGCTCGTCGACGCGATGCTCCGCCAGACCGGCTCCTTCGGGGAGCACGCGCACGTCGAGGAACGTGCGATGGACTCGAACGACCTCGAGCGTGAGAAGGGCATCACGATCCTCGCCAAGAACACGGCGATCACCTACAACGGCGCGCACACCGACGTGCCGGTGACGATCAACGTCGTCGACACCCCCGGACACGCCGACTTCGGCGGTGAGGTGGAGCGCGCGCTGTCGATGGTCGACGGCGTCGTGCTGCTCGTCGACGCGAGCGAGGGCCCGCTGCCGCAGACCCGCTTCGTGCTGCGCAAGGCCCTCGAGGCGAAGCTCCCCGTCATCCTGCTGGTCAACAAGACCGACCGCCCCGACGCGCGCATCGCAGAGGTCGAGGAGGAGGCCCACGACCTGCTCCTGGGTCTGGCCTCGGACCTCGTCGACGACGTCCCCGACCTCGACGTCGACGCGCTGCTCGACGTCCCGGTGGTCTACGCCTCCGGCCGCGCCGGCGCCGCATCCGCGAATCGCCCGGAGAACGGAACGCTCCCGGACAACGACGACCTCGAGCCGCTGTTCGAGGCGATCCTCCAGCACGTCCCTGCGCCGGCCTTCGACGACGAGGCCCCGCTGCAGGCCTGGGTCACCAACCTCGACTCCTCGCCGTTCCTCGGCCGCCTCGCGCTGCTGCGCGTCTTCAACGGCACGCTGAAGAAGGGCCAGACGGTCGCCTGGGTGCGCCACGACGGCTCGCACTCGAACGCGCGCATCACCGAGCTGCTGATGACCAAGGCGCTGGAGCGCTACCCGGCCGAGTCGGCGGGCCCCGGCGACATCGTCGCGATCGCGGGCATCGAGGACATCACGATCGGCGAGACCATCGCCGACCCGGAGGACGTGCGCCCGCTCCCGGCGATCCACGTCGACGACCCGGCGATCTCGATGACCATCGGCACCAACACCTCGCCGCTGGTCGGCAAGGTCAAGGGGCACAAGCTCACCGCCCGGATGGTGAAGGACCGCCTCGATCGTGAGCTCATCGGCAACGTGTCGCTCAAGGTCGTCGACGTGGGCCGTCCCGACGCATGGGAGGTGCAGGGCCGCGGCGAGCTGGCACTCGCGATCCTCGTCGAGAACATGCGCCGCGAGGGCTTCGAGCTCACGGTCGGCAAGCCCCAGGTGGTGACCCGCCGCAATGAGCACGGCAAGCTCACCGAGCCCTTCGAGCACCTCACCATCGACGCCCCCGAGGAGTACCTCGGCGCGATCACGCAGCTCCTGGCCGCCCGCAAGGGCCGCATGGAGGGCATGACCAACCACGGCACCGGCTGGGTGCGCATGGAGTTCATCGTCCCCTCGCGCGGCCTCATCGGCTTCCGCACGGAGTTCATGTCGGTCACCCGCGGCACCGGGATCGCGAACGCGATCTCGCACGGCTACGACGAGTGGGCGGGTCAGATCATCGCTCGGGCATCCGGCTCGATCGTCGCCGACCGTGCAGGTGTCGTCACGCCCTTCGCGATGATGGCGCTGCAGGAGCGGATGAGCTTCTTTGTGAACCCCACGGAGGAGGTCTACGAGGGCATGGTCGTCGGTGAGAACACCCGCGCCGACGACATGGACGTGAACATCACCAAGGAGAAGAAGCTCACCAACATGCGCTCCTCCACGGCGGACGAGCTGGAGAGGCTCACCCCGCCGCGTCAGCTGTCGCTGGAGGAGAGCCTGGAGTGGGCCCGCGACGACGAGTGCGTCGAGGTCACGCCGGAGAAGGTGCGCATCCGCAAGGTGATCCTCGACCAGACGATCCGCGCCCGCGAGACGGCGCGCCAGAAGCGCCAGGACGCGAACGCCTGAGCCCCCTGACGGCCCCGGTTCCGACCGGGGCCGTCAGACGTCTCCGGCGGGAGTGAATGTAACGAATCCATAACATACGTTCCCGAGAGCATGACACGCGTTTTCCCCGGAAGTCGCCAAGGAACGTCCAGGTCGACCGGTCAGACTCGATCCTCGTGCCCGGGAAGCCGCTCCCGACGAGCAACCCCCTGCGGGTCCGGGCCGACGACGACCCGAAAGTCGAAGCCTCATGCTCCATGCCCCCTCCACGCGCGCGTCCGGCCGTACGGCCGCCCTCGCCCGCGCCCATGCCGACGTCACCTCACGTCAGCCCGCGGCGCTCAGCATCGCCCTCGGCGCGCTGCTGGCCGTCGCGATCACCGCCGGCACGGCGTCCGCCGCGGCAGCGGCCGAAGCGGCCGAGCGGGATCCGGTGACCGTCGCCTCCCTTGCCAGTGCCGCGACCGTGCGTCCCGCGGACACCGCCGTGCCGACGGACGCGCCCGGTTCCGCGAGCATGGATGCGATGTCGGTGCAGGTGACGCCCGCATCGTCCGATGTCGCCGCCGGCGTCGCCGAAGAGGCCGTCGGCACGCTCAAGGACGCCCAGAAGGCGCTCGTGGATGCGAACGCCGCCACCACCGAGGTCGCCGCCTCCGGGCTCGCACTCGATCCCCAGGGCGCCACCTCCGTGGGGACCAGTGAGCTGACGGCGGGGATCAACGCCCTCGCGAACACGAACGCCGCCGCCGGGCTGCGTGTGGTGCTCAGCGCGACAGCGCTGTCGTTCGAGACTCAGGAGACGGTCGCCCAGACGGCTGACCTGCGTGCCTCGCTCGCCACGGCCAAGGAGAAGAAGGCCGAAGCCGACCGGGCCGCCGCCGCGGCCGAGGCGGCGCGCAAGGAGGCCGAGGCCCAGGCGGCGGCCCTTGCCGCGGCGAACACCCCGGAGGGCGCCAAGGCGACGGCGCGCCAGATGGCGGCGAGCCGCTACGGGTGGGGTGACGGACAGTTCTCCTGCCTCGCCTCGCTGTGGACCAAGGAGTCCGGGTGGAACTACCAGGCCTACAACCCGAACGGCGGCGCGACGGGCATCCCGCAGGCGCTGCCCGGCAGCAAGATGGCATCCGCGGGCGGTGACTGGCGTACCAACGCGGCCACCCAGATCGCGTGGGGTCTCGACTACATCAACCGTGCATACGGCTCGCCGTGCAGCGCATGGGGGCACTCGCAGTCGGTCAACTGGTATTGACCCGCGCTCTTCCCGAGGCCCCGTCTTCCGCGCAGCGCAGGACGGGGCCTCTGCGCACCCCGGGCGGTTCCGGATTCAGCGCAGCTCGGAGAGCAGCACCGCGCTGGTGCCGGCCTCGAGCGCCTCGAAGACGTGCGGCGCATCACCGGGATAGGAGAGGTAGTCGCCCGGATGCAGCACCTCGGTGCTCTCCGCCGGCCCGAGACGGGCGGCGCCGCTGATCAGCACGACGTGCTCGATGGTGCCGGGATGGTGGGGGAGGGATCGGCGGGGCTCGCCGGGCTCCGCCTGGATGATGTAGACATCGCGCCGGGCGCCGGGAGGGCAGGCCGAGAGGAGCGTCGCGACATACGGCGCCGCGGCGGACGGCACTCCGGTGTGCGCGCCGGCCCGGACCAGGCGCGGCGCGCTCGCGCGCTCTTCGACGAGGTCGGCGAAGGGGACCCCGAGCGCCACGCCGAGCGCCCACAGCGTCTCGACGCTGGGGTTTCCCGAGCCGCCCTCCAGCTGCGAGACCGTGGCCTTCGAGACTCCCGCCCGCCGGGCGAGCTCGGACACGGAGATGCCCAGCCCCTCCCGCTCTCTCCGGAGAGCATGGGCGATGCGTTCGCGCAGATCCGTCATGTGTTCAGTATCTCAAACGATCGTTCGACTTGACGGCCGAACGGCAAGTGTTCAGAATCATCATCATGCGTTCAGCAGATCGAACGGCAGCTCCGCGCGACGGGAGCGTGGTCGTATGGCGCGAAGCCCTCGGCGTGGTCGTCGCGACCAGTGCGTACGGCGTGTCCTTCGGCGCGCTCGCCGTGGCGGCGGGGCTCGACGTCTGGCAGAGCTGCGTGTTGAGCCTGCTGATGTTCACCGGAGGATCCCAGTTCGCCTTCATCGGGGTCGTCGCCTCCGGCGGCGTCGCCGCGCTCCCCGCCGCGATCGCCTCCGCCGGCCTGCTCGGCGTGCGGAACCTCGCCTACGGGATGCGCATGTCGCCGATCATCGGACAGGGGTTCTGGCGGCGAGCGGCCGCCGCTCACTTCACGATCGACGAGTCCACGGCGGTCGCCATCTCGCAGGACGACCCGCGGCTGCGCCGGCTCGGCTTCTGGGTGACCGGGATCGGCATCTTCCTGGGATGGAACGCGACGACGCTCATCGGCGCCCTCGTCGGCGACGTCCTCGGCGATCCGAAGGCCTGGGGGCTGGATGCCGCGGCCGCCGCGGCCTTCCTGGCGCTGCTGTGGCCGCGTCTGCGACAGCGCCAGGCGATCGTGGTCGGGATCGCCGCGGCCGTGGTCGCCGCCGCGCTCACTCCGCTGCTGATGCCCGGCCTGCCGGTGCTCGTCGCGGCCGTCGTGGCGATCGTCGTCGGCTGGGTCAACTGGTTCGACGGGGATGCCGCCCGCGCGGTGCGCGCGGCGGAGGGGGCACGGACATGACGATGTGGAGCGGGATCCTCCTCGCCGCCTGCATCTGCGTCGCCTGGAAGGCCTTCGGCTACCTCGTGCCCGCGAAGGTGCTCGAGGCGCCGCGACCCGCGCGCATCTCGGAGCTGCTCACCGTGGCGCTGCTGGCCGCGCTCGTCGCGGTGCAGTCCCTGGGCAGCGGTCAGGCCGTCGTCGTCGACGCACGGCTGCCCGCGGTGCTGGTCGCCGTCACGCTGCTCTGGCTGCGGCAGTCCTTCCTCGTCGTGGTCGCCGCCGCGGCCGTGGTGGCCGCCGTGCTGCGGATGCTGGAGTGGGCATCCTGAGTGCGTCGCAAGGGTGCAGGCCCTAGGCTTCTCCCGTGCCCCACTGGATCTCCCGAGCCCTCTCCTGGCTGACGGCGGCCATCGTCGGCGCCGTGTTCGGTGTCGCCGCGACCATCGCGCACGGCTTCACGGTCGGGCCGGTGCCGCTCGGCATGATCATCGGCGCGATCGCCTGCGGCGCACTGCTGATCTCCCTCCGGGCCCTCACCTACGATCGGTGGGCGGCGCTCTTCGGCGGCATCGGGATGCTCGTGCTCATCGTCCTGATCTCCCAGCGGGGACCGGGGGGATCGGTGATCGTGCCCGATTCGCCGCTCGGGCGCATCTGGCTGTATGTGGTGGCCGGCCTCGTGCTCCTCGTCGTGGCCTGGCCCGACTTCTCGCGCCTGCGGGCGAGCGCCGCCGCGGACGGAGCGCGCATCGGGTCGTAGACTGGGGCGGTGACGTATGTGATCGCTCTTCCCTGTGTCGACGTGAAGGACCGCGCCTGCGTGGATGAGTGTCCGGTGGACTGCATCTATGAGGGTGAGCGGTCGTTGTACATCCATCCGGATGAGTGTGTGGATTGTGGTGCGTGTGAGCCGGTGTGTCCGGTGGAGGCGATCTATTACGAGGATGATCTGCCGGAGGAGTGGGCGGATTATTACAAGGCGAATGTGGAGTTCTTCGAGGAGGTCGGCTCGCCCGGTGGCGCCGCCAAGGTCGGCGTGATCCACCACGACCATCCGATCATCGCCGCCCTCCCGCCGCAGGGGGAGTAGAGGTGTCCGTCCGGGACCTGGCCGACTACCCCTGGGATGCGGTCGTCCCGTTCCGCGAACTCGCCTCCCGGCACCCTCAGGGCCTCGTCGACCTGTCGGTCGGCTCACCCGTCGATCCGACCCCGGAGATCGTCCGACGTGCGCTCGCGGAGGCGACCGATGCCCACGCCTACCCGCAGACCGTCGGGACGCCCGCGCTGCGCGAGGCGATCGTGGCCTGGTACGCCCGTCGACGCGGCGTCGCCGATCTCCGGCCGGACAACGTGCTCCCCACGATCGGGTCGAAGGAGCTCGTCGCACTGCTCCCGACGCTGCTCGGGCTGGGCCCGGGCGACATCGTCGTCCACCCGCGCGTGGCCTATCCGACCTATGAGGTCGGCGCCCGCGTCGTCGGCGCGGAGCCCGTCGCCGAGGACGACCCGGCACTGTGGCCGGAGGGCGCGCGGCTGATCTGGATCAACACACCCGGCAACCCCGACGGGCGCACCTGGACGGTGGAGGAGCTCGCCGCCGCGGTGCAGCGCGCCCGCGAACTGGGAGCAGTGCTCGCGAGCGACGAATGCTACGCCGAGCTCGGCTGGGAAGGGCGGTGGGCGCAGGAGACCATTCCCACCGTGCTCGATCCCCGGGCGACCGGGGGCTCGCGCGCCGGACTGCTGAGCGTGTACTCGCTGAGCAAGCAGTCCAACCTCGCGGGCTACCGCGCCGCGTTCGTCGCGGGCTGTGCGCGCATCGTCGGAGACCTGCTCACCGCGCGCAAGCACCTCGGGCTCATGCCTCCGGCGCCGGTGCAGCACGCGATGGCCGTGGCGCTCGCCGACGACGAGCACGTCGCCGCGCAGAAGGAGCTCTATCGTGCGCGACGGGCGGTCTTGAAGCCCGCCGTGGAGGCGGCAGGATTCCGCATCGACGGATCCGAGGCCGGCCTGTACCTGTGGGCGACCGAGGGGCGCGACGCCTGGGAGTCGATGCAGCGACTGGCCGAGCTCGGGATCCTCGCCGGTCCCGGCCCGTTCTACGGGCGTTCGTCGGGGGAGCACGTGCGGCTCGCGCTGACGGCGCCCCGGGAGCGCGTCGAGGAGGCGGCCCGGCGGCTGCGCGCCGTCGCGGGATGACCGTTTTGTATGTTCGGTGAATCCCTATGAGTATTCTTTGGGTGATGTCACAGTGTGCCGGTGGCACGACTAGGCTGTAGAGGCGATGCGGTCGAGATCCGGCCCCCGGCGCTGAGCGCCGTCATCGTCCTCGACGACACAGACGCAGCAGGAGGTTTGGCGTGAGCGCAGCTCAGCCGGAGAAGGCGACTCTGACCATCGGCGACACGACCGCCGAGTTCCCCGTGCTGCAGCCCACTTCGGGCATCGGCAGCATCGACTTCTCGACGCTGACGCGCCAGACGGGATACACCGCCCTCGACTACGGATTCGTCAACACGGCGGCGACCAAGTCCGAGATCACCTACATCGACGGCGACAAGGGCATCCTCCGCTACCGCGGCTACCCGATCGAGCAGATCGCCGCGAACTGCAACTACCTCGAGGTCGCCTGGCTGCTCATCTACGGCGAGCTGCCGACACCGGCGGAACTGGCGGACTTCGACGAGCGCATCCGCCGTCACACCCTGCTGCACGAGGACCTCAAGCACTTCTTCTCCGCGCTCCCGCACACCGCGCACCCGATGTCCGTGCTCTCCTCGGCGGTCGCAGCGCTGTCCACCTACTACGAGGGTCAGACCGATCCGCACAACCCCGAGCACGTCGAGCTCAACATGGTGCGGATGCTCGCGAAGCTTCCCGTGATCGCGGCCTACGCGCACAAGAAGAGCGTCGGCCAGGCGTTCCTCTACCCGGACAACTCCCTGAGCTTCGTCGACAACTTCCTCAAGCTGAACTTCGGAGTGCTCTCCGAGCCGTACGAGGTCAACCCGGTCATGTCGAAGGCCCTCGAGCTCCTGCTGATCCTGCACGAGGACCACGAGCAGAACGCCTCCACCTCGACCGTCCGCCTGGTCGGGTCCACCGGGGCGAACCAGTTCGCCTCGATCTCCGCCGGCATCCAGGCGCTCTCCGGGCCCCTGCACGGCGGTGCCAACGAAGCCGTCCTCACCATGCTCGGCCAGATCCGCGAGTCGGGCCAGAGCGTGCAGCGCTTCGTGGAGCGGGTGAAGAACAAGGAGGAGGGCGTCAAGCTCATGGGCTTCGGCCACCGGGTCTACAAGAACTACGACCCGCGTGCGAAGCTCGTCAAGGAGGCCGCCGACGAGGTGCTCTCCGAGCTCGGCGTGACCGACCCGCTCCTCGACCTCGCGAAGGAGCTCGAGGAGATCGCCCTCGCCGACGACTACTTCAAGGAGCGCCGCCTCTATCCGAACGTCGACTTCTACACCGGCGTGATCTACAAGGCGATGGGCTTCCCGACCCGGATGTTCACCGTGCTCTTCGCGATCGGGCGCCTGCCCGGCTGGCTGGCGCAGTGGCGCGAGCTGCAGCTCGACCCGCAGACGAAGATCGGCCGTCCCCAGCAGCTCTACACGGGGGCGCCGGAGCGGTCCTTCCCGATCCGCTGACGGCATCGGACACACGCGAACGCGCGGCCCGGAATGGATCCGGTGCCGCGCGTTCGTCGTCGTGCAGCCAGCCTCCTCAGGCGGCGTCGGCCAGCACGGGCTCCTCGTCCGCCGCGGTCTCGACCGGGTCGGCGGCCTCGGAGGGCGCGCGGCGCACGGCCGGGACCGCGGCGACGACCGCTGCGGCGACGAGCGCGAGCACGGCGATCGTGATCCAGGCCACGTCGTAGCCGCGTTCGAACGGCCGGCTCTGCGCGTCGAGAGAGCCGAAGACGATCGCCGTCATCAGCGCGGAGCCGATCGCCGAGCCGATCGAGCGCAGATTCGCGTTGACACCGGTGGCCACGCCCACGCTGCGGGCCGGGACGCTCTCGACGATGATGCTGGCCATCGCCGCGTACGAGGCGCCGACGCCGAGGCCGAAGAAGCCTCCCGCGACCGCCAGCTGCCAGACCGCGGAGTGGAAGAGCACCGCGGCGAGCACGGCGGCGCCGATGACCGCCGAGCCGAGCATCAGCTGGGTGCGCAGGCTCATCAGCCTGCTGATCGCCCCGGTGGCGAAGCCCGCGAGGGACATCCCGGCGAGGAGCGGCACGAGCACCAGGCCCGCGGTCTGGGCGGTGAGGCCGAGTGCCCAGCCGGTGTCGGCCGGGACCTCGAGGAACAGCGGCAGGTAGCCCCAGAATCCGAACACCGCGACGCCGATCAGCAGGCCCGCGGCGTTGACCGGCCAGATCGAGCGGTGCGCCAGCATCCGGATGTCGACCAGCGGGACGGCGGAGCGCAGCTCGGTGACGACCCAGGCTGCGAGGAGCACCGCGGCCGCGGCGAACATTCCGATGGTCACCGGGCTCGCCCAGCCCCAGCGGGCGCCTGAGGCGAGGGGGAGCAGCAGTGCGACCAGCCATCCCGAGAGCAGTGCAGCGGAGAGTACGTTGAGGCGCCCGGGTGCGCGCAGGGAGGAGCGGGGGATCCAGGCGATGGTCAGGAGGGCGCCCACCGCGGTGACGCTGAGGGCGACCTCGAAGAGGCCCCGCCAGCCGATCGCGGCGGACAGCGGGCCGGCGAGCACGCTGCCGGCGGCGCCGCCGATGCCGACGAGGGCGCTCACGGACCCGATGGCCCCGGTGAGGCGTGCGGGCGGCATCACCTCGCGCAGCAGGGCGAAGGCGAGGGGGAACGCCGCGCCGCCGGCGCCCTGCAGCACCCGGCCGAGGATCAGCACGCCGAGGTCGGGGGCGAGGGCGGCGACGAGGTTCCCGGCCATGACGACGCCGAGTACGGCGAGCATCGTGGCACGGCGACCGCGGAGGTCCCCGACGCGGCCGAGCAGGGGAGTGGCGACCGCTGCGGCGATCAGCCAGGCCGTCATGGTCCACGACGCCGCGTCGGCGCCGACTCCGAGGTCGGACTCGATCAGAGGGATGACGGGGATGACGAGGTTCTGGAGCAGCGCGATCGAGGCGACGCTGACGGCGATCGCCGCGTAGGCGCGGACGGAGTTCGAGGGGGTGGTCATTGGTCCTGCCGTTCATGCAGAGGAGGAGTAGAATCGGAGAGTGGCTCCGAACGGAGGAAGCCTCCGGTTAGACGATAACGGAGGAAGCCTCCGTTTCGCAACCATCGATCCGACATCCCCGAGACCATGTGGAGGACTGGGTGACCGCCGCCGCACCGGCATCCGCGCTCGACGAGCGCCGCCCCAAGCGCGCCGACGCCGCACGCAACTTCGACGCCCTCGTCGACGCCGGACGGGCCGCGTTCGCCGAAGACGGATCGGGTGCGTCCCTCGAGGACATCGCGCGACGCGCGGGGGTGGGGATCGGGACGCTCTATCGGAACTTCCCCACCAGGGACGACCTCATCGAGACGCTCTATCTCGGCGAGGTGGACGCCCTCGCCGCATCGGCCCGGGAGGTCGCGGACCTCGAGCCGTGGGAGGCCTTGCGCGCCTGGCTGGACCGCTTCGTGACCTACGTGGGCACCAAGCACGCGCTGCTCGACGGCCTGAACAGGGAGTCCTCGGTGCTGGGCCAGTGTCGCTCGATCATGCTGTCGGCCGGTGAGCCACTCCTGGTGCGCGCGCAACGGGCCGGTGCCGTCGACCCCGACGTCACCATCGGCGACGTCGTCAAGCTGGTCTCCGGAGTCGCCGCCGTCGCCTCCTTCGACGACGAGGTCCAGCGGGCGCGCGTGCTGAACCTCGCGATCAACGCGATCCGCCGCTGAGGCGATCCCCGGAGACGCGGAACGCCCGGGGCTGCGATGCAGCTCCCGGGCGTCCTGAGTGATGATCGCAGCGAGTCAGGGCGTGCGCGGCGCCCCGCTCGGTCGCTGCGCACGCCGGCGGCGGCGCGGCGCGGCGGATGCCTCGTGGCCCGCGGTGCGCTGACCGTCCTGGCGATGCGGCTGCGCGGTCGAGGTCGAGTACACGGCTCCGCGGGTGCTCTGCCCGCCGCGGGACGGCCGCTGACCGGCGTCGCCCTGGGGGCGGCCGGAGGCCTGCTGTGCTCCGCGGGCCTGGCCGGCGCCGCGCGATCCGCGTCCGCCGCCCTGTCGCTGCCCGCCCTGGCGGCCCGAGGGCTGGCGCTGGCCGTCCTGGGCGGGTTGCTTCTGCTTCGGCTTTCCCTGGGGCTGGCGCGGCTGCGGGGGCGCGGGCCGCACATGCGCCGCGCGCTCGCCGACCAGCTCGTCCACGGCGGCGGCCGTCGCGGCCTCGGGCTCGACGGCGATCTTGGCCTTGCGCAGCAGGTCCTTCACGTCTCGGCGCTGCTCGGGGAGCATGAGCGTGACCACGGTGCCATCGGCACCGGCGCGCGCGGTACGGCCGGAGCGATGCAGGTAGGCCTTGTGCTCGACGGGCGGATCCACGTGCACCACGAGCTCGACCTCGTCGACGTGGACACCGCGCGCGGCGACGTCGGTCGCGACGAGCACGCGCACGCCGCCGGCGGCGGGGTCGGCGGAGAAGGCGGCGAGGTTGCGCTCGCGCGCCCCCTGCGAGAGGTTCCCGTGCAGGTCGACGGCGGGCACGCCGGCGGCGGTCAGCGTCTTTGCGAGCTTCTTCGCCTGGTGCTTGGTGCGGGTGAAGAGGATGCGGCGTCCCAGCCCGGACGCGAGGTCGTGGACGAGGGTCTTCTTCGCGTCAGCGTCCTCGGCGACGAGCACACGGTGCGTCATCTCCCCGACCGGAACGCTGGCCTCGTCGACCTCGTGGCTCACCGGGCGGCTGAGGAAGCGCTTGGCGAGGACGTCGACGCCGCGGTCGAGCGTCGCGCTGAAGAGCAGACGCTGCCCACCCGCCGGGGTGGCGGCGAGGATGCGGGTCACACCCGGGAGGAAGCCGAGGTCGGCCATGTGGTCGGCCTCGTCGAGCACGGCGATCTCGACGGCGTCGAGGGAGACGAGCCCCTGCTTCATGAGGTCTTCGAGACGACCGGGGCAGGCCACGACGATGTCCACGCCGGCGCGGAGCGCCTGCTCCTGGGGACGCTGGCTCACACCGCCGAAGATCGTCGTCACGGTGAGACGCGCGGCCTTCGCGAGCGGCGCGATGGTCGCGGCAATCTGGGTCGCGAGCTCGCGCGTCGGAGCGAGCACGAGGCCGCGGGGACGGTTCGGGCGGCGGGCGGGGTGGCCCTCCGCGCCGAGCCGGGCGACGAGCGGCAGCGAGAACGCGATGGTCTTGCCGCTGCCGGTGCGGCCGCGGCCGAGGAGGTCGCGGCCCGCGAGGGAGTCGGGGAGGGTGTCGCGCTGGATGGCGAACGCCTCGGTCTTGCCGTCGGCTTCGAGCACGGCGGCGAGCGGCGCGGGGACGCCGAGATCACGGAAGGAAGACATAGGGATACTCCTGGAAGCGCACACCGGTGCGCGATGTTCGAGGGACTGGGGCGACGGCGCACGGCGTGCGCATCGGTTCGCCGTTCGAAAGACCAGTCGGATGCCGGCGGAGCGAGCCGCCCGGCGGTCGGACTACATGTCGACGACGCAGCACCCGCGGAGCGGGTACACCGACAACCCTATCAGTGACATCGCGCAGACGGCTGGAAGGCGCGGAACGGGAGCGGCCCTCCGGCCGGACCGGCGTGTCTCAGGCGTGCAGGATCTCGTTCAGCGTCACGCCGACGCCTTCGCGCACCTTGGCCTCGACGGCGCCCGTGAGCGAGTTGCGGCGGAACAGGAACCCGTTCCGCCCGGAGAGCTCGGCGGCCTTGATGACAGGGCGTCCGCCGTCCGCGGTGGGCGGTGCGTCGACGAGGACGACCTTGGTCCCGGCCGTCAGGTAGAGCCCGGCCTCCACCACGCAGTCGTCGCCGAGCGAGATGCCGATGCCGGCGTTGGCGCCGAGCAGCGTGCGTGCGCCGATGGACACCCGGTGGGTGCCGCCCCCCGAGAGCGTGCCCATGATCGAGGCGCCGCCGCCGATGTCGCTGCCGTCGCCGACCACCACGCCCTGGGAGATGCGTCCCTCGACCATGGAGGCGCCGAGGGTGCCGGCGTTGAAGTTCACGAAGCCCTCGTGCATCACCGTGGTGCCCGGGGAGAGATGCGCGCCGAGGCGCACCCGGGAGGCGTCGGCGATGCGCACGCCCTCCGGCTGCACGTAGTCGGTCAGTCGCGGGAACTTGTCCAGGCCCTGCACCTGGATGCCATGGCGCTTGAGGACCGGGAGCAGGCGGGCGGCGGCCTCGGGCTGCATCGGCCCCGCATTGGTCCAGGCGTTGTTGGGCAGATGTCCGAAGACCCCTTCGAGGCCCACCTCGTTCGGGCGCACCACCAGGCGGGAGAGCAGATGAAGCCGCAGGTACGCGTCGGCGGTCGACGCCACCGGGGCGTCCAGGTCGATCTGCAGCTGCACCAGCTCGGTGCGCACGCCCCGCCGGTCGTCCGTCTCGGCCAGCGCATCCCAGGTCACCGCCGCCGCGGCGGCCTCGACGGGATCCAGCACGCCGAGACCGACTTCCGGGTACCAGGCGTCCAGGACGGCGCCGTCCCCGGCGATCGTGGACAGGCCGATTCCCCACGCGGTGCGCTCAGTGCTCATGTCTCCACGCTAGGGCATTCCGCCGGCGCCTCCCCTCGCGTTGCACACGGCGTCATCGGCCTCCGCGGCCCCCGGATAGGCTGGTGGCCATGGTGCTCGACCCGACGGCCTCCTCGCCCGATCTCACCCGCGCGATCTGCGACATCCCGAGCGTCTCCGGCGACGAACGCTCGCTCGCCGACGCGGTCGAGGAAGCGGCGCGCACGGCGGGGCACCTCGAGGTCATCCGGCACGGCAACACGATCGTCGCGCGCACCAACCTGGGCCGCGCGCAGCGGGTCGTGATCGCGGGGCACATCGACACCGTCCCGGTGAACGACAACCTGCCGGTGCGCGACGTCGACATCGACGGAGAGCCGCACATCCGGGGCCGCGGCACCGTGGACATGAAGGCAGGTGTCGCGGTGCAGCTGAAGCTCGCCGTGGAGATCGCCGATCCCGCGGTCGACATCACCTGGATGTGGTATGACAACGAGGAGGTCGAGGCGTCGAAGAACGGGCTCGGGTTGCTCGCCGCCGACCGTCCCGACCTCTTCGAGGCGGACTTCGCGATCCTCGGCGAGCCCACGGCCGGGCAGGTCGAGGGCGGATGCAACGGCACGCTCCGCGCAGTGGTGCGCACTCACGGGGTGCGTGCGCACAGCGCCCGGTCGTGGGTCGGCGAGAACGCGATCCACGGCGCGGCGCCGATCCTGACCCGTCTCGCCGAGTACCGCGCGCGCGAGATCCAGGTGGAGGGACTGGGCTACCGCGAGGGGCTCAACGCCGTGAGGATCGGCGGGGGAGTGGCGGGCAACGTCATCCCCGACCTCTGCGAGGTCGAGGTGAACTACCGCTTCGCGCCGAGCAAGACGATCGCCGACGCCGAGGCGCACGTGAGGAGCGTGCTCGCCGGTTTCGAGATCGAGATCACCGACGCCTCCGACGGTGCGCGGCCCGGGCTCGACGCACCGATCGCGCAGGAGTTCCTCCGGGCGGTCGGCGCGGAGGCGCGTCCGAAGTACGGCTGGACCGACGTCGCGCGGTTCTCCGCGCTGGGCGTGCCCGCGGTGAACTACGGACCGGGCGACCCGCATCTCGCGCACCATGACGAGGAGCGCGTGCCGGTGTCCCAGATCGTCGACGTCGAGCGCGGGCTGCGCGCGTGGCTGACGGCGTCCTGACCGCGGGGGTGCGCCGCTGGGTGCGGCTCCCGGTCGCCGCGCGCGTCGCGCTGATCTATCTGGTGGCCCGCGCGGTCACGACGCTGTTCTTCCTCCTCGCCGCCGGCGAGTCGACCTCGCTGTCCCGCTTCGGGGCGGCCCCGGGGCTCGACGACTACGTGCTCGGCTGGGACGCGCAGTGGTACTGGTTCGTCGCGGAGAACGGCTACCCCGCCGAGCTGCCGCTGACCGACTCGGGGCAGATCGCCGAGAACCCGTGGGCGTTCATGCCGGTGTTCGCCTACGCCGCGAAGGTCATCGGCCTCGGCAACTGGGGCGCCGGCGCGCTGATCGTCTCGATCGTCGCGGGCTACCTCGCCTGCATCACCCTGTACCGTCTGCTGCACGAGCGGATCGGAGACGGGGCGGCGATGTGGGCGGTGGTCTTCTTCGCCTCCGGTCCGCTGGCGGCGATGTTCCAGGTCGGCTACGCGGAGTCGCTCTTCGTGCTCCTGCTGCTGGTCGCCCTCGACCTCGTGGCCCGTCGTCGCTACGGCTGGGTGTATCCGCTCATCGTGGTGATGGGCTTCACGCGCCCCGGCATCCTCGCCTTCGCGCTGTACCTCGGACTCGTCGGCATCATGCGGTGGCGCCGTCGCCGGGAGGATCCTCTGCCGTCGAGCGAGGTCGTCCACATCGTCGCGCTGGGGGCTCTCGCGACGGTGGTCGGCTTCGCCTGGCAGACGATCGCCGCGGTGGCGACCGGCGATCCGAACGCCTACCTCGCGACCGAGCTCGCCTGGCGACGCAACTGGGGCGGCACCGGAGAGGAGGGGTTCCTGCCCTTCGACGGCTGGGTGCAGGCGGCGCAGTTCTGGTCCGTGCAGTGGGGGCTGCCCGGCTGGGCGGGACTGATCGCGCTCGTCCTGCTGGTCGTGGGCACGGCGCTCGTCCTGCTCCAGTCGCACGCCGTGCGCGCCCTGGGGCCCGATCTCCGCCTCTGGAGCGCGAGCTATCTGCTCTATCTCCTCGCCGTCTTCTTCCCGCAGTCGAGCACCTTCCGGCTGCTCATGCCCCTGACGCCGCTCTGGGGCGCCGTGGCTGTCCCCCGCTCCCGCGGATACCGGCTCTCAGTGCTCGCCCTGTGCCTCGCCGGACAGTGGCTCTGGATCCATTTCATGTACGGAATGGCGCAGACCTTCTGGCAGGTCCCCTGACGAAATCCGTCGCCGTCGACACAGGGGGCGAACCCTACCGATAAACTTGTGGGGTACCACCGAGGAAAGGGAGCCACGATGGCAGCGATGAAGCCGAGGACAGGCGACGGACCGATGGAGGCCGTGAAGGAGGGGCGCCTCATCATCGTGCGTGTTCCGCTCGAAGGCGGCGGACGCCTGGTCGTCTCCGTCAACGACGCCGAGGCCAAGGAGCTTCACGACGTGCTCAGCGCCGTCGTGAGTGCGGCCTGACGCCTGGGGACGGCGGCGGGTGCTTCGGCGTCCGCCGCCGTTCGCGTACCCGGAGCCCTGCCTCAGGCGGAGATGCGCGCCAGCTGCAGGAGGCCTTCGCCGACCGGGCTGAGCGCCGCGAGCACCGCCGGAGACTCCTGGGTCTCCTGCACGAGGGAGCGATAGGCGGCGGTGACCGCATCGCGCTGCACGGGATCGGCGACGCGGCCGCCGGCGAGCACGCGCGGGATGAGCACCAGCCCGCCGGTGCGCACCAGGCGGAGCCCGTGCTCCACATACTCGATCACGTTCTCCGGATCGGCGTCGATGAGCACGATGTCATAGGAGCCCTCGTTCATCCGGGGCAGCACATCGGCGGCACGCCCCGTGATGAAGCGGGCGCGTGCGGGAGCGATCTTCGCGTCGGCGAACGACTGCCGCGCCGCGGCGAGGTGCTCCGGCTCGTTGTCGATCGTCGTGAGCACCGCCTGCGGGGCTCCGCGCATCAGCCACAGTCCGGAGACGCCGGCGCCGGTGCCGACCTCGATGATGGAGCGTGCGGCGACAGCCGCGGAGAGGACCGCGCACTGCGCACCGACGGCGGCGCTCAGCGGTGCGGCGCCGAGCTCCATCGCGTGCGAGCGCGCCCGGGCGATGGCCGCCGGCTCGACGATGGTCTCGCCGACGAATCGTGCGTTCGCGTCGTGCTCGCTCATGACTTCTCCTGACAGGGGGCGGGGGCTTCCAGAATATTCGCCGCAGGATGCGGAATCGGGAGGCGCGGCGGGTAATCTGTAGAGATGGAGCTCGGGCTGACCTTGGACAAGCTGCTGCTGATCGGCGTGCTTGTCATGATCATCGTGGGCCCGGAGAAGCTGCCTGGTCTCGCTGAGCGCTTCGCGAAGTTCGTCCGCCGTGCGGGCGAGTACCTCCGCGACACGAAGAGCAAGATGAAGGAGGAGTTCGGGCCGGAGATCGACGATGTCGACTGGCGAAAGCTCGACCCCCGCCAGTACGACCCGCGCCGGATCATCCGTGATGCCCTGCTCGAGGAGCCCACTCCGCAGGTCGCGTCCGCGGGGACGACCACGGTCGCCGAGCCCGTCGAGGTCCCTCCGACCGGCCGCGCCATCTTCTCCCGCTCGACGCCTCCGCCCTTCGACGTCGAGGCCACCTGAGCCCGACCGGCGCCCGGCGGCGGCTCAGCGGCCGGGAGCGCTGAAAGGCAGCGAACGGCCCGAGAGACCGCGGCCCCGTGTCGCGATGGTCTCCGCGAGGGCGGAGATCGCCCGAGCGGCGTCGTCGTCCGGCTCACCGACCACGACAGGCGCTCCCGAGTCCCCGCCGGCGCGCAGCGCGGCGCTCAGCGGGATCGACACCAGCAGCGGCACCTCGTCGGCGTCCTTCGAGAGCGCGGCGGCGACCTCCGCGCCACCCCCCGATCCGAACAGGTCGAGGAGGCTGCCGTCGGGCAGGGCGAACGCCGCCATGTTCTCGACGACGCCGATCACCCGCTGACCGGTGCGACGGGCGACCAGCCCGCTGCGGATCGCCACCTCCGACGCGGCCTGCTGCGGGGTGGTCACCACGAGCACCTCCGCGTGCGGGAGAATCTGGCCGATCGAGATCGCGATGTCGCCGGTGCCCGGGGGCATGTCGATGAGCAGCACGTCGAGGTCGCCGAAGAAGACGTCGGTGAGGAACTGCGTGATCGTGCGGTGCAGCATTGGCCCGCGCCACGCGACGACGTCCTCGCCCTCACGGAGGAACATCCCGATCGAGATCGTCTTCACGTCGTGCGCCACCGGCGGGAGCATGAGGTCGTCGATGCGTGTGGGCTGGGTCCCCGGCGCGATGCCGAGGAGCCCGGGGATCGAGAAGCCGTGCACGTCGGCATCGACCAGCCCGACGCGCAGCCCCCGTCCGGCGAGGGCGACGGCGAGGTTGGCGGTGACGGTCGACTTGCCGACGCCGCCCTTGCCGCTGGAGACGAGGATCACGCGGGTGAGGGAATCGGCGCCGAACGGCATCTGGCGTGCGGGGCGTCCGGCACGGAGCCTCTCGGTGAGCGCGCGACGTTCCTCCGGCGTCATGACGCCGACATCCACGGCGACCTCCCCGATGCCGGGGACCGACGCCGCGGCCTCGGTCACCTCCCGCTCGATCCGCTGGGCCGCCGGGCACCCCACGATCGTCAGGACGATCGAGACCCGGGCGAGCGCGCCGTCGACCTCGACCTCCCGCACCATGTCGAGGTCTCCGATCGGACGCCGCAGCTCCGGGTCGACCACCGCGGCGACGGCGGCGCGCACCCGGGCGGAGGACGCCGCGGTCATGGCCGCCTCTCGCGGGCCTCGTCCTGCGGAAGGCCCTCGATCTCGGCGAGGAGCGCCTTCAGCTCCTGACGCAGGACGTCGCGGGTGACGGTCTGCGCGGTGCGCTCCTCGAGGGCGAGCCGCAGGGCGACGACCTCCCGGGCGAGGTACTCCGTGTCGGCGAGGTTGCGCTCGGAGCGCTGCCGGTCCTGCTCGATCTGCACGCGGTCGCGGTCGTCCTGACGGTTCTGCGCGAGCAGGATGAGAGGCGCGGCGTAGGAGGCCTGCAACGAGAGCATCAGGGTGAGCGCCGTGAATCCGTTCGCCACGGAGTCGAATCGCAGCTCGGCGGGTGCCGTCGAGTTCCACAGCAGCCAGAGCACGCAGAACAGCGTGAGGATCACCAGGAACGCGGGGGTGCCCATCGCCCGGGCCACCCATTCCGTGAACCGTCCGAAGCGATCGCGGGAAGGTGTGGAGGGGCGGGTGGAGACGCCGCGGTCGAGGGGCGTGTCCAGACGGGGGGAGCGGGCCATCAGCGTGCACCTCCGGCGGGGGTCTCATCGGCGGCGTGCGTGCGCCAGTCGTCGGGCAGCAGGTAGTCGAGCATGTCGTCGATGCTGACCGCACCGACGAGCCGGTGCGCGGCGTCCACCACCGGCAGCGACACCAGGTCGTAGCTGGCGAGCATGCGGGCGACCTCGGCCGCCGACGCGGTCACCGACACCGGTTCGAGGGTGTCGTCGAGGATCGCGCCGAGCCGTTCGTGCGGCGGATAGCGCAGCATGCGCTGGAAGTGCACCATCCCCAGGAGCCGACCGGTGGGCGTCTCGAAGGGCGGCAGAGTGACGAACACGGCGGCGGCGAGGGCCGGGTGCAGCTCGTGTCTCCGGATCAGCGCCAGCGCCTCCGCGACGGTCGCGTCGGCGGAGAGGATGATGGGCTCCGGCGTCATCAGGCCGCCGGCGGTGTCAGGACCGTAGCGGAGCAGCTTCCGCACGTCCTCCGCCTCCTCGGGTTCCATGAGTCCCAGCAGCTGCTCGAGACGGCCGGCGGGGAGCTGTGCGAGCAGGTCGGCGGCGTCGTCCGGCTCCATCTCGTCGAGGATGTCGGCGGCGCGCTCGTCACCGAGCCGATCGAGGATCGTCAGCTGATCGTCCTCGGGCATCTCCTCGAGCGCATCGGCGAGTCGCTCGTCGGGGAGCTCTTCGGCGACCTCGATCCGACGCTGCTGCGGGAGATCGAGCAGCGTCGTGGCCAGGTCGGCGGCATGCAGCTCGGAGTAGCTCGCGATCAGCTGCTCGGCGGACTGGGCCTCTCCGGGGGCGCGCCGCTCGGTGACCTCGGACCAGGCGGCGAAGGTGGTCGGTCCTTTGGCGAAGGGGGACGCGCTGGTCTTCGGCTTCCGCAGGAAGAGCTGGGTGATGCCCCACTCGCCGTGCCTGTCCTGCTCGATCGCGACGTCTTCGACGACGGCGTCCCCGCTGCCGTCGGTGAACGAGACCCGGCGTCCCAGGAACTCGGCGAGCACCCGTACCTCTCCCGGGCGCGGCTGGAAGCGGCGCACGTTGATGAGCCCGCTGGAGATCACCTGACCCGACCGGATCGATGCGACGCGGCCGATCGAGAGGAACACCTGACGACGGCCGGGGATCTCCACCACGAGCCCGATCACGCGCGGCGCCGCGGAACTTCGGTACACGATGACGACATCCCGGACCTTGCCGAGCCGGTCGCCCACGGGGTCGAAGACGGCGCAGCCGGCCAGGCGCGCGACGAAAACCCGTTGTGTGCTCACGTCACAAGAGTAGTCGGCGGGGAGCGGCGCCACGGTGGTGCGGATGCACGGCCCGCGCAGAAGCTCGCATGGGACAATGGGCCGATGAGCATGCTGAACCAGCCGCTGAACGGCGCCGACCTGGGCGAGATCGTCGCATCGGTGCGCGACTACGAAAGCGCCCAGAAGACCGTCTCCGCGTTGATCGCGGGGGAGGTGCCGGCCCGGGAGATCGCGATCGTGGGTCAGGGCGTGCGCACGGTCGAGCGGATCACCGGGCGGCTCGGATACGCGGCTGCGGCCCGGTCGGGCGCGATCAACGGCGTCCTCATCGGGCTCTTCCTGTCCGCGATCATGCTCTTCGGCAACCCGGATGCGCCGATCCAGCTCTTCCTCGGCTTCATCTTCATCGGCGTCGCGCTCGGCATGATCCTCAGCCTGGTGACCTTCGCGATCGTGCGCCGTCGCCGTGATTACGCCAGCGTGACCCAGTTGACGGCCGATCACTACGAGGTGCGCGTGCAGAAGTCGTCGCTCACCAAGGCCCGTCAGGTGGTCGGCCCGGCGCGTCCGGAGCCGGTGCGCCCGCCGGTGAACCTCGACGAGCCGCCGAGGTACGGTGAGCGGATCACGCCCGAGCGCTCGTCCACTGCTCCGACGGCACCGTCGCCGAGCGCCCCGCCGCTTCCGCCCGCACCTCCGTCGGTGCCCGCGGCGGACGTCGCCGAGGCGACTCCGGCCGCCGAGGAGCCGCAGACCGCTGAGGAGAACGGCACGGGCGAGGACGGCGCCGCGCGATGACCAGGCAGGGGGAGGCGACAGGGGCGTCCCCCGCGGCCGTGGTCGTGCACGTCATCGTCGTCCGCGCATGAGGATCGACACCGGGCTGCCCGGCGGCGAGGTGTCCGCGGACTGGGCGGAGGCCGAGGGCGGCGACGTGATCCTCATCGCGCACGGCGCGGGGAGCGGCAAGGACCATCCGTTCCTCGTCGGCCTCTCCGCGGCGCTCCACGACCACGGGCTCTCGACTCTCCGCTTCAACTTCCCGTACTCCGAGGCCGGACGGCGGATACCCGGGCCCGCGGCGCACGCGATCGCGACCTGGCAGGCGGTGACGGCTTGGGCCCGTGAATGGCGGGGGAGCGGCCGGGTGATCGCCTGCGGCAAGTCATACGGCGGACGGATGGCCTCGATGGCGGCGGCGGAGGGGATGCCGGTCGACGGACTCGTGTACCTGGGCTATCCCCTGCATCCGCCCGGGCGTCCGGATCGGCCGCGGGTCGGGCACCTGCCCGCCGTGGTGCCGCCGCAGCTCTTCGTGGAGGGCGGCAACGACCCGTTCATCCAGCCGGTGTCGCAGCTCGAGGAGGCGGTCGCATCCTGCCGGGACGCCAGGATCGCATGGATCGAGGGCGGCGGGCACTCCTTCGAGGTCAAGGGGGCGAAGCGCCCCGCCGCGGAGATCGGAGCCGCACTCGCACCACTGATCGCGGAGTTCGCCGCCTCGCTGCCGGGAGGGCCGCGATGATCACCACCGTGCTGTTCGATCTCGACGGCGTGATCCGTCACTTCGATCCGGAGGTCGCGACCCGGGCGGAGCAGCGGCACGGCCTCGCCGCCGGCGTCATCGGGCGCACGGCCTTCGACGGATCGCTCATCGGCGGCGTGGTCGCCGGGCAGATGAGCCGCGCGGAATGGGTCGAGCGGATCGGGGACGCGATCGGCAGCGGCGACGCGGCGCGCGAGTGGGCGTCCCAGCAGGGCAGGATCGATCCCGCCCTGCCTGCTCTGGCCGAGGAGCTCGCGGGGCGCGGTCTCCGCACCGCGATCCTCACGAACGGCACCGACACGATCCCCGCCGAGGTTGCCGCGCTGGGCCTCACGGGCATGTTCGCGCCGATCTTCAACACGGCCGACCTCGGGTACGCGAAGCCCGATCCGCGGGCCTTCGCGCTCGTGCTCGACGCGCTCGGCTGCGCGGCACAGAGCGTCTTCTTCACCGACGACTCGGCGGGGAACGTCGCCGCAGCCGCGGCGTTGGGCTTCCCAGCGCATGTCTTCGACGGCGTGGAGGGCCTCCGGGCCGCTCTGCGCGATCACGGCATCGACGTCGGGTGAGCGGAATCGTATCCGCGGCGGGTTCGAGCGATGCGATTCCGATCCCGCATCCCCGCAGTCGGGCCCGGTGGCCGAGAGGCTAGGGCTTCCCCTGGTCGATCCAGCGGGTGTGCGCTGTGAGGGCGTGCCTCACGGCCAGGCGCACCACCGCGTAGAGCAGGGCGCCGACGACGGCGAGCCCGCCGACGTAGACGAGGAGGATGATCGCGAGATGCATCCCGCTGAACCCGATCTCCACCGGCGGCTAGGGCTTCCCCTGGTCGATCCAGCGGGTATGCGCCTTGAGGGCGTGCAGCACCGCCAGCCGCACCACGAAGTACAGCGCCGCCGCGACCGCGGCGAGCAGCACGATGTAGAGCAGGAGACCGAGGAACATCATCGCCGGCCCGGCGAACAGGTTGCCCATCTCGTTCAGCCCTTCTGTCGTGCCATCCACGCCTCGACCTCGTCGGGCGTGCGGGGGATGTCTGCGGAGAGGTTCACCGGACCATCCTCGGTCATGAGGATATCGTCTTCGATGCGCACCCCGATGCCGCGGAGCTCCTCCGGCACGGTGAGGTCGTCGATCTGGAAGTAGAGACCCGGCTCGATCGTGAAGACCATGCCCGGCTCCAGCAGTCCGTCGTAGTACATCTCGCGACGGGCCTGCGCGCAGTCGTGCACGTCGATGCCGAGGTGGTGGCTGGTCCCGTGCACCATGTAACGGCGGTGCTGACCGCCCTGATCGGCGTGCAGCGCCTCCTCGGCGCTGACCGGCAACAGGCCCCACTCGGACACCCGGCGGGCGATGACGTTCATCGCCGCCTCGTGCACCGTGCGGAACCTCACGCCGGGCTTGGCCGCGGCGAAGGCGGCGTCGGCCGCCTCCAGCACCGTCTCGTAGACCCGTCGCTGCACGTCCGAGAACCGTCCGCTGACCGGGAGCGTGCGGGTGATGTCCGCCGTGTAGAGGCTGTCCGCCTCGACGCCGGCGTCGATGAGGATGAGGTCGCCGAGGATCACGGCGCCGTCATTGCGGGTCCAGTGCAGATAGCAGGCGTGAGGTCCGGACGCCGCGATGGTGTCGTAGCCCTCCCAGTTGCCGTCGCTGCGCGCCCGCTGATGGAACACGCCCTCCACGATGCGCTCGCCGCGGGCGTGGGAGATCGCACGGGGCAGATCGTGGACTACGTCGTCGAAGCCTGCGGCGGTGATCGCCACGGCGTTCCGCATCTCGGCGATCTCATACTCGTCCTTGACCAGCCGCAGCTCGGAGACGAAGCGGGTGAGCTCCTCGTCGGCGTCGACCACGAGGTCCTCGTCTGTCGAGGAGAACGAGTCCAGGTGCGCCGTGTCGACGCCGAGATCGGCGGCGACACCCGCGAGTGCGGGGCGCGGGCCGATCCAGAACTCGCCGACGGTCGCGTCGGAGTAGAACTCCGCGGTCGTGCGGTCGGCGCGTTCGCGGAAGTAGAGCGTGATCTCATGGCCGTCGCCGCGGGGCTCGAAGACGAGCAGCGAGTCGGGCTCGGAGTCGGACGCCCAGCCGGTGAGGTGCGCGAACGCCGAGTGGGCGCGGAACGGGTAGTCGGTGTCGTTGCTGCGCTGCTTCAACGATCCGGCCGGGATCACGAGCCGCTTGCCGGGGAAGGCCTTCGAGACGGCGTCGCGGCGCGCGGCGGCGAACGCGGCCTGCGGGCGCGGCGCGGGCAGCGACTCGGGGCGATCGGCCCAGCCGGTCGAGATCGTGTCGAGGAAGCCCTGGGGGAAGGGCTGACGCCGGTTGCTCTTCTCTTCCGTCGCCTGCGGTTCGGCGATCGTGTCGCGCTCTGCGGTGCTCATCCCTCCATCCTGCCACCGGGCGCGGACGTGCGGAGGAACGGTTCCGGGATCAGCCCGCCGGCTCGAGCTGCGCGATCAGCGCACGATGGTCGCTGCCTCCGGCGTCGTCGAGCACCAGCGATCCCGTCGCCTTCCAGTTCGGCGTCGCCATCACGTGGTCGATCGGCGCGCTCGCGAGCATCGGCAGGCTGCTCGGCCAGGTGCCCGCCATCCCGGTCCCCGTGCGCGAGGCGACATCGCGGCAGGCGCCCATGTCTCCGCCGGCGACGCCCAGCGGCGCCATGTGGTCCAGCGTCGCGTTGAAGTCGCCGGCGAGGATCACGTTGCCCCCGGGGCACTGATCGGCGATCCAGCGCAGGTCCGACTGCCAGCGCGTCATCGCCTGTGCGCGCGGAGCGACCGCATGCACGGCCACGATCGTCGGGCCCTTGCCGTCGACGGGCATGGCGACGACGCTGGGCACCGATCCGGTGTTGTTCGAGCCGTTCGCCGAGGACTCGATCACCGAGTAGGAGCCGAGCTTCGGCGAGATGAGGATCGTCGTCTCCCAGGCCTGCGGGCCGTTGGGCACGTCGGGACGGAACTTCACGTGGTGCACCCACATCGGGTGCCCCTGCTCCCGCAGGCGCAGCGCGATGTCCTCACCGACCGACTCGGCCGTCTCGGGCAGGGAGACGACATCGGCCTCCTGTGCGAGCACGGTCTTGGCGATGGTCTCGGCCGAGACCGCCTCTCCTGCCGTGTTCCAGGCCATGACCCGGATGCTGCCGTCGGTCTTGGCCGGGAGCTCTCCGGCGGAGACCCCGCGGACGGCCGCGATCGCGCCGACGGCCAGACCTCCGATGAGGGAGACGATGAGGAGAGAGGCCGCGAAGCCGCGGACCGGCTTGGCGAACATCATCAGCAGGGCCAGCACGGCGATCACCCCGAACGCGGCGAGCACGGCGCCGCGCACCGCCACGGTCTGTGCGAAGGGGAAGGTCTGCTCCAGATGGAAGAACTGCGGCCAGACCACCACCGCCGTCGCGATCGCGTACAGCACGGTGATCAGGATCCCAATGAGTCGAAGCATCGCGTTGAGCCTAGGGGACCCGTGCTGTGACGGCCCTGACCGTCCCGGGCGGGCAGCCAGTGGGTACGCTCGGAGGATGACGACAGGTCCGCAGCTCTTCACCGGCCCCGGCGACCTGCATCTGCACTCGAACCACTCCGACGGCACCGAGGCGCCGGCGCGGGTGATGCGCCAGGCGCATGCCGCGGGTGTCCGCACGGCGGCGCTGACCGACCACGACCGCACGACCGGGTGGCACGAGGCGGGCGATGCGGCCGTCGCGCTCGGGATGACCTTCGTCCCCGGCATGGAGCTGTCCGCCAAGCACGAGTGGCGCAGCGTGCACGTGCTCGGCTATCTGTTCGATCCGGCCGACGCGGCCCTCTCCGCGGAGACCGATCGGATCCGCGGAGATCGGATCGGGCGCGCCGAGCGCATCGTGCGCAGCATCTCCCGCGACTACGACCTGACCTGGGACGACGTGCTCGCGCAGACCGCCGAGGACGCGACGGTCGGGCGCCCGCACATCGCGGACGCGCTCATCGCCCGGGGTATCGTGCGCGACCGCACCGAGGCGTTCGACGGCATCCTGCATCCGCGCGAGGGGTATTACGAGCCCCACTACGCCCCCGACCCGCTGACCGCGGTACGTCTGATCACCGAAGCCGGCGGGGTCGCCGTCATCGCGCATCCCGTGACCGCGGGGCGCGACAGGATGATGCCGCTCGCCTTCATCGAGCGCCTGATCGCCGCCGGGCTGGGCGGCTTCGAGATCGACCACCGTGAGAACACCGCCCAGGGCAAGGCGCTGCTGCGCGAGATCGCCGCCCGGCACGATCTGATCGTCACGGGGTCGAGCGACTATCACGGTGCGGGCAAGCCGAACCGTCCCGGGGAGAACACCACCAGCGACGAGATGATCGCGCGGCTCATCGAGCGGGGTACCGGTTCGGCGCCCCGGTACCCCTAGCGCCCAGCGCCGGGTTGCGTTCCGCCCCGGCGCGTCTTCCGGCCCCGGAGCACGGGGACGCGGGCGCGGGGCGGAGACGGATCACGCGCCGGTGGGGGCGGCCCCGCCGGAGCGACGACGCCGGCGCCGACGCTGCGGGGCGGGCTTGCCGTCCTGGTGCTCGTGGCTCTTGTCGCCGTCGTGGGTGCCCGCGCCGTCGGCCGCGCGCTCCGCGCCCTCGGCGTGCGCTCCGCCGGAGGACGACGCGGGGGCGTCGGAGCCCTCGGCGAACGTCGAGCCGACGGGCTCCGCGGCACGACGCCGGCGCCGCCGGCGCTTGGTCGTGCCTTCGCTCGTCCCCTCCGCGGCCGCGTCGGCGGCCTTCTGGGGCTGGCGCTGGCGGCGCTCGCCGGCGGGCTTCTCGGCCTTCGGGGCGGTGACCAGCCGGCCCTTCGTCCCCTCAGGGATGTCCAGGTCGGCATAGAGGTGCGGGCTCGACGAGTAGGTCTCGACCGGCTCGGGCTGGCCGAACTCGAGGGCGCGGTTGATCAGCGCCCACTTGTGCAGGTCCTCCCAGTCGACGAAGGTGACGGCGATGCCCGTCTTGCCGGCACGGCCGGTGCGCCCCGCGCGGTGCAGGTACGTCTTCTCCTCATCGGGGATGGTGTGGTTGATGACGTGGGTCACGTCATCGACGTCGATGCCGCGGGCGGCGACGTCGGTGGCGACCATGACGTCCTTCTTGCCCGCCTTGAACGCGGCCATCGAGCGCTCGCGCTGCTCCTGCCCCATGTCGCCGTGCACCGCCGCGGCGTTGAAGCCGCGGTCGTTCAGCTCGTCGACGAGCTTCTGCGCCGCGCGCTTGGTGCGGGTGAAGATCACGGTCTTGCCGCGGCCCTCGGCCTGCAGGATGCGGGCGATGACCTCGTCCTTGTCCAGTGCATGCGCCCGGTAGACGAGGTGCTTGATGTTCGCCTGGGTGAGGCCCTCGTCGGGGTCGTTCGCGCGGATGTGGATGGGGTTGGTCATGAAACGGCGGGCCAGGGCCACGATCGGGCCGGGCATGGTCGCCGAGAACAGCTGGGTGTGCCGGACCGCCGGCACCTTCTGGAAGATCTTCTCGATGTCGGCGAGGAATCCGAGGTCGAGCATCTTGTCGGCCTCGTCGAGCACCACCTCGGCGGCGTTCGAGAGGTCGAGCAGACGCTGCCCGGCGAGGTCGATCAGGCGCCCCGGGGTGCCGACGACGATCTGCGCGCCGGCCTTGAGCTGCTCGATCTGGCCCTCGTAGGCCTTGCCGCCGTAGATCGCCACGACGCTGGTCGAGCGGCCGGAGGTGAGGAGGTCGATGTCCTCGTACACCTGCACGGCGAGCTCGCGGGTCGGGACGACGATGAGGGCCTTCACGCCCGGCTCGGGGTCGAGGCCGAGACGCTGCACGACGGGGATGCCGAAGCCGAAGGTCTTGCCGGTGCCGGTCTTGGCCTGGCCGATGATGTCCTGGCCGGGGAGGCCGAGGGGGATGGTCTGCTCCTGGATGGGGAACGCGTCGACGATGCCCTTGGCTGCGAGGGCGTCGACGATGTCCTGGTCGATTCCGAGATCGGCGAAAGAAGTCACTGTATGCACTGCCTGTCTGGCGGCGGGGATGCGGTGCACGCCCCGGATGCCGCCGGGTAAACGGATCCACGCCGTCTCGTGTCACAGGCGCGGGGCCCTGCTCCGACGGCAGGGCGGTACCAGCCTACCGGAGGGCGCGCCGGATGCCGGGGAGGGGATGTGCGGACGTGCTCCGCCGTAGTGTCGTCTAGACGGGACCGGCCCGTTCCCGATGCGATGGAGGCCAGAATGAGCGCAGGCGGTGTCGCGCCCTCGGGCCTCGAGCGCTTTCCGTATCCGATCCTGCTGTCCCGCAGACGTCGCATGCTGGGCGCGTTGGCCGGGTCGGTGACCGCGCTGCTGGCAGTGACGGCGGCCGCCCAGCGGATCATGGTCGGCGACGCCATCGTGGCTCCGGCGGCGTTCAGCGTGTTCGGCGTGTTCTCCCTCTTCGGCTTCGGCGCCATGCTGACGCCTCGGCCGCGTGGTGGATTCCGCTACCTCAATGCGGTCGTCCTCACCCGGGCAGAGGAGCCGCCCGCCGACTCCTGGGTGCATCTGGCGCCGGTCAGGCCCCCGAACGTGCTGTATCGCATCGCCTTCGGATGGGCATCGGTCGCCGCAGCGGCAGGAACGGTGTACGGCGTGCTGCAGATCGTCGGCGCGATGCCACGGATGAATACGGATGCCGGGATCGGCGGGCTGATGATCGCCGTCATCGCGATGGCCGTGATCGCCGTCGTCTGCGGGTGGGTGTGCGGTCTGATGGTCGCGCAACGGGTGCGTACCGGGACGGCTGGGCGACGACCGGCGGGGATCACCCTGGGCGAGTCCGGCGTCGCGGTGCGTCTCCCCGGACGCGACGCCGATTTCGCTTGGGAGGACATCGCCGCCGTGGACGCCGTGCTGATCACCGTCGCACGGGACGCGGAGATCCCGACGATACGACTCCTCCTCTCCCGCGGCGCAGCCGGGGACCGTGAGCAGCGCATCCCGGTGGCGAGCATCGACGTGCCCACGGACGCCTTGTACACAGCGCTGCGCTGGTATGCGGCGCATCCGGGATCCCGTCGCGAGCTCAGCCATGTCGAGGGGCGGCAGCGTCTCGACGGCTGGCGGAACGAGGCGCGGAGACGGGATCGAGCCCCGCACAGGTAATCTGGGCGAGTGGTCAACTGGTTCTGGAACAGGCGCCGTCAGCCCCGGCGGGCTCTCGCGCTGCGCAGCCGCGGCGACATGGGCTCCGCTCAGCGCATCGACTTCGCCGAGCTCGCCCCCGAGCTGAACCGATTCCTCGGACAGGCCGCCTACCTGCAGCTCGGCTACTTCGAGACCCTGACCCGTGGCATCCGCTCGACGCCCGATCTCGCGACCAAGGAGGCGCTGTCGCGCGCGGCGGGCGCCGCCCTCGACAAGCACCGCGGCATCGTCCAGGTCATCACCGAGCGCGACGAGGATCCGACGCAGCTGATGCTCCCGTTCGTGGACACGCTCGACGCCTTCCGCCTCAAGACCATCGGGGCCCGCCAGGAGGAGACGCTGCTGGCGGTGTACCTCACCGCGGGGATGCTGGACGACTTCTACCTCGCGCTCGCCTCCAGCTACGGGGACACGGGGGAGCGGGTGGCGGAGATCCTCGGGGAGGACGGCGCCAGGCACGAGGTCGTCACGATCCTCCGCACCACGATCGAGAGCGACCAGGAGTGGCGTTCGCTGCTGTCGATGTGGGGGCGCCGACTCGTGGGGGACACCCTGCTCGTGTGCCGCGGCGCCCTGCGTCCCGAGCGCCTCGCCGCCGATGAGGAGCGCGTGGAGCCGGTCTACACGGAGCTGATGGGCGCGCACGCCCGCCGGATGGACGCCCTCGGGCTCGCCTCCTGACGCCGGGGATCACGCTCAGGACGGTGGCGGCCCGGCGTCGATCCGTTCCAGCCTGCGCGTGAGGCGCCAGGCGATCAGGAGCGGGACGGCTCCCACCACGCCGAAGGACATGTCGATCAGCTGCCATCCGAGCGGGACGCCGCGGATCGAGCCGGCGATGAGCGCGAGCGGGACGATGCCGAGGCAGGCGATCAGCCCCCACTGCGTGACCCAGACGTTGCGGACCGGATCGCGGAGCGGGCCGATGAACGCGACGGCGATCAGCAGATGCGCGAAGGCCAGCCAGTCTGTGCCGTAGGCGATGAACGGATGCCGCTCGCCGTTCTCGGCGAGGGCCGCGGCGACCCGGTCGACCCACGCAGTGACATCGGGGAACCATGATCCGACGGCGGTGCGGTGGAGCAGATCGGACGCGAGCGAGAGCTCTTCGCGCAGGGGGAACGCGGTCACGCCGCTGATCACCAGGCCGACGATCATCACGAGGAGCCAGAAGCGGATCCCCCGCAGCGTGCGGCACCGGTCCAGGTCAGACCCCGAGCGCCTGCTGCGTCCTCGCGTCGGACTCGTGCCGGATCGCGGTGATCAGGTAGGTCGCGACGAGCGAGAACAGCAGACCGCCGCCGACGCTCGCCAGCCACAGCCAGACGTCGCCCTCGGCGACGCCCGCCCACTGCATCGAGGTGTAGACCACCCCGGCGGCGGCCGTGGCGATCGCGGGGGCCACCACCACGCCGCGCAGCGGGCGGTGGGGAAGCACGAAGTGCAGGAGCACTCCCAGCGCGCAGGCCGCGATCAGCGCCAGCAGGATGTACATGTCAGGCGACGAACCCGACGCGGCGAGACTCCTCGGTGCCGAGCTCGACGTAGGCGATGTGCGCCGTCGGCACGATGTAGGAGTTGCCCTTGACGTCGCTCAGGCTGAGGTGCGTCGCACCCTGGTCGAGAGCGCCCGCCACCTGGGCGCGCACCTCGTCGGCGCTGGCGGCGGTGTCGAAGCTCAGTTCGCGGCCGGTGTTGACGATGCCGATGCGGATTTCCACGCGTGCTCCTCTGACGGGTCGGGACACCACGACTCTACCGCGGCGCCGGAGCACGGGACCGGCTCCGCGGCGCTGTTTCGCCGTGGGCGCACAACGCGTCTCGGAGCGGCCTGAGATGTCCGAGACCGCCGCTAGCGTGGAGGGCATGGATCCGGATGCCGCACAGCACGCCGTCGTGCGCTCGCCGGCGTCGGCGTCCGGCGTGGTGCTCGGCGCGCCGGGCACCGGGAAGACCCGGGCGCTGATCGAGAGGGTGGTGCGCCTCCTCGGCGACGGGCTCGCCCCCGAGGAGCTCCTCGTGCTCACCCCCAGCAGGCAGGCGGCGACCGCGCTGCGCGACCGGATCGGCGTGCGCATCGGTCAGGCGACGCCGGGCCCGCTGGCGCGCTCGCTGGGATCCTTCGCCTTCCAACTGGTGCGGGGTGCGATGGTGCGCGCGGGTGAGGAGCCCCCCGCCCTCCTCACCGGTGCCGATCAGGACCGGCTGATCGCGGATCTGCTCGCCGGCGAGATCGAGGACGGCTCGGACCGCTGGCCGGAGTCCCTGGGGCCCGGCGCCCGGGCGTCGAAGGGATTCCGCTCCGAGCTGCGCGCGTTCCTCGCCGAGTGCACCGAGCTGGGTGTGCGGCCGGGCGAGCTGGCGGCCTCCGGCGACGAGGTGTGGATCGCGGCGGGGGCGTTCCTCGAGGACTACCGGGCGGTGCTCGACCAGGCCCGTTCCGCGCACCGCGACGTGCCGGATCTGCTCAGCGAGGCGACCGCTGTGCTGCAGCAGGCGGACGGCGCAGAGCTCGGCCCGCTGGCCTCGCTGCGCGCGGTGCTGATCGACGACGCCCAGGAGCTCACGCGCGGCGGCATCGCCCTCGTGGGCGCGCTGAGGTCCCGGGGCGTCTCGGTGCTCGCCTTCGGAGACCCCGACATCTCCTCCGGGGCGTTCCGCGGCGCCGGACCGGAGCTCTTCGCCCAGCTCGCCTCGGCGCTGGGCGAGGTGCACGTCCTCGACGAGCCGCACCGCCAGAACGCCCCGCTCACGGCCCTCATCCGCACGGTCACGCAGGCGATCGGCGCATCGGGCCGGGTGGAGCATCGCCGTGCCCCGGTCCCGGCCGGCGGCGATGCGCACACCGCGGTGTCGGCCTTCCTCGCCGAGTCGCCTTACGAGGAGCTGGACCGCATCGCCGGGGTGATGCGCGACTGGCATCTCCGTGAGGGCGTCCCGTGGGATGAGATGGCGGTGATCGCCCACGACACCCGCCAGGTGGTCGCGCTCGAGACCGAGCTCGCGGCGCGGGAGATCCCCACGCGGGCCGCGGGCGTGCAGCGCCCCCTCGGCAGCGAGACCGTCGTCCGCGACATCGTCGGGACGGTGCGGCTCGCCCTCACGCCCGTCGAGGAGCGCTCCGCGCAGATGCTGGAGGAGGCGCTGCGCTCGCCGTTCGGCGGGATGGACGCGATCGGGCTGCGCCGCCTGCGAGCCCGGCTCCGGCACATCGAGCTGGAGCAGGGCGGCTCGACCCCTGCGAGGGAGCTCCTCCGGCAGGCGATGGCCGCACCGGCGCACTTCACCCTGATCGACGCGCAGGAGGCGCGGGCCGCCGCCCGGTTCGCGACGACGATCGCGGAGGTGTCGGCGGCGGCCGAGGCGGGCGAGACGATCCACGACCTGCTGTGGCGGGTGTGGGACGCGTCGAGAGCCGTCGACGGCCGACGTCTGTCGACCGCGTGGCGGGAGCTGGCCCTGCTCCCGGCGGGCGCGGAGACCGCGCGGGCGCTCGACGCCCTCGTCGCGCTCTTCGACGCCGCGAAGCGGTTCGTGGAGCGCACCCCGAACGAGAAGCCGGAGGGCTTCGTGCGGGACATCCTCGACAGCGAGGTGCCCGAGGACACGCTCTCGTCGCCGGAACGACCCGGGCGGGTCACGCTGCTCACCCCGGCGACGGCGCTGGGGACCGAGTTCGACGCGGTCGTGATCGCCGGCGTGCAGGACGGAGTCTGGCCGAACGTGCGACTGCGCGGCGGGATGCTGCGCACCTGGCGGCTCGCCGATGCGATCATCGCCGGTCGGACGGGGACCGAGGCGCCGGCGCCCGGGATCCTCGACCGGCGCCGGGCCGCGCTGCACGACGAGCTGCGGCTGTTCGTCCGCGCGCTCTCACGGGCGCGGTCGCGGCTCCTGGTCACCGCGGTGGACGACGACGACATGTCGCCGAGTCCCTTCTTCGCCTTCCTGCCGCCGCCCGATCCCGCCGAGCATCCCTCGGCGGAGCATCCGCTCACGCTCCGCGGGCTGGTGGCCCGGCACCGACGCGCGCTCACGACGACGTCGGCCGAGCGCACGCGTGCGGAGGCGGCCGAGCAGCTCGCCGTGCTCGCCCGGGAAGGGGTGCCAGGAGCCGAGCCTGGCGAGTGGTACGGGGTGTCGGAGCCGTCCACCGCTGAGCCGCTGCGCGACCTCGCGGTGCAGGGCGCCCGGGTCTCGCCGTCGAAGATGGAGTCGTTCGAGGAGTGCGGACTGAACTGGGCGGTGGCCGCGCTGGGCGGCGACACGGTGCTGCCTCCGTCCGCCGGGATCGGCACGATCGTGCATGAGGCGATGGAGACGGCCCCCGACGGAGACCTCGAGGCCATGCGCGCGGTCGTGGCCGAGCACTGGCCGGAGCTGGACTTCGAGACCGAGTGGATCGGGCGGAAGGAGCGTCGCCGGGCCGAGCTCTACATCGATCGGCTGCACGCCTATCTGCGGGAGGTGGAGCGCGACGGCGGTCGGGTGATCGCCAGCGAGGTGGAGTTCTCCTTCGCGGTCGACGTGCCCGACGCCCCGTCCGCCGAGGAAGACGTCCCCCGTGCGCACGCGGCGGGTGAGGACGCTGCGAACCAGGCGGTGGTCCACGGCTTCATCGACCGGGTGGAGGCCTATCCGCCCGGCGCGGGCGAGCATGCCCCGGCGAGGGGGCAGAAATGGCGGGGCCTCGAAGGCGACGAGGGGGAGAGGGTCGTCGTGGTCGACCTGAAGACGGGCAAGTACGAGCCGGACACCGAGGCGGCGGTGCGCGATCACGCGCAGCTGGCCGCCTATCAGATCGCCGTGCAGCAGGGACTCATCGAGGGCGCGGACCCGCACGCGCTCGCCGGGGCGCGGCTGGTCCTCGTGGCGAAGACCCTGGCGAAGAGCGACTACCGTGTGGCCCATCAGCACACGCTCGACGGCGAGGCGCGGGACGAGTTCCTCCGTCGCGTCGCGGATGCCGCACGCGGCATGTCGGCGAGCAGCTTCACGGCGCAGGTCGAAGCCCACTGCGCGGACACCCAGGCGCGGATCAACCCGTGCCGGGTGCACACGATCCCGGCGGTGAGCGCGTGACGGCGTGGCCCGGGACGCTCGGGATCTCGGCGACGGACATCGCGGTGGCCCTCGGGCTCCCGTCGCCCACCCCGGCGCAGCAGCGGGTCATCGAGGCGCCGCCGGCCCCCGCGCTCGTCGTCGCGGGCGCGGGCAGCGGCAAGACTGAGACCATGTCCGGTCGCGTCGTGTGGCTGGTGGCGAACGGGCACGTGCGGCGCGACGAGATCCTCGGCCTCACGTTCACCCGCAAGGCGGCGGGCGAGCTGGCGGAGCGGATCGCAGCGCGCCTCGCGATGATCGACGAGTACGGTCGACGCGGCCTGCTCCCGCACCTCCCGGAGATCGTCGCCGGGGGGATGCTGCGCCGGGTCGACGACGCGGCACCGGGACGCCAGCGCGAGACGGTGCGCACCCAGGTGCTCGGCGAACTCGCCGCGCATTTCGGCACCGGGTGGGATCCGGCGGCCCCGCGCCCGGCCGACGAGCTGATGATCCGTCCGCGGGTGTCGACGTACAACGCCTTCGCCGACGGGATCGTCCGCGAGCACGCCGCCCGCATCGGCCGCGATCCCGAGGTCGCGATGCTCAGCCAGGCGGCGTCGTGGATGCTGGCCAGGGAGGTCGTGCTCCGCGCGGACATCCCCGAACTGGAGCAGATCGACCGTTCGCTCGGCGGCGTGGTGGACGGCGTCCAGCGTCTGGCCGGGGACGCGCTCGACCACCGTGCCGATCTGAGGGCCGCGGTGCGCATCGCGGCGGAGCAGGCCGCCGCCTTCGAGCCCTACGAGTCGAACGCCGACGTGCGCACCGCCGGGGAGAACCTGCGCAACCTCTCGGTGCTCGCCGACCTGGTGCGGGAGTACATCTCCGAGAAGGACCGGAGGGGTGTGCTCGACTTCGCCGACCAGGTGGCCGGAGCGTTCGACATCGTCGAGTCGTCGCCGGACGTGCGCGACGAGCTGCGCGAGCAGCACCGCGTCGTGCTGCTCGACGAATACCAGGACACGTCGGTGATCCAGACGCGGTTCCTCGCGGCGCTGTTCCGCGACTCCGCGGTGATGGCGGTCGGCGATCCGCACCAGTCGATCTACAGCTGGCGGGGCGCGAGCGCGGACAACCTCTACGCCTTCGCGCGCGCGTTCGCCCGGGAGCTCCCCGCGCAGACGTACAGTCTGATGACCAGCTGGCGCAACGACCGGGGGATCCTCGACATCGCGAATCGCATCCTGGAGCCGCTGCAGCGGCCCGGGCTCGACGTCCCTCCGCTCGAGCCGCGGCCCGGTGCCGGCGCCGGGCGGGTCGAGGTGCGCTACCCGCTCACCGTGGACGACGAGGCGGAGCAGGTCGCCGAGTGGTTCGAGGCGCGCCGCGCCGCGCATGCGGTGGCGGACGGGGGAGGCGCCGGGTCGCCGCACACCGCCGCGATCCTCTTCCGCTCGAAGAGGCACATGCAGACGTTCGCCGCCGCGCTCGCCGCGCGCGGCATCCCCCACCGCATCCTCGGTCTCGGCGGGCTGCTGAGCACCCCGGAGGTGGTCGACGTCGTCTCGGCGCTGCGCGTGATCCACGATCCCACCGCGGGCTCCGCCCTCATCCGTCTGCTGGTCGGTCCGCGGTTCGGGATCGGGGTGGCCGACATGGCCGCGCTGTACGACCTGGCGCGCACCGTCGCGCAGCGCGATGGCGACCTGATGCCGTTGCCCGAGGAGGTGCGCGTGCGTCTGCGGTCGTCGCGCGGCGCCGACGAGGCGGTCTCGATCGTCGACGCGGTCGACATGGTGCGCGCGCTGCGTGACGACTACCGGCTGCTGGAGCAGATCACGCCCGAGGGCCGCGCGCGCATCCGTGCGGCGGGGGAGATGCTCGAGCGTCTGCGACGCGCATCCGCGCAGCCGCTTCCGGAGCTGATCCGCCTCGTCGAGCTGGAGTTGCGCCTCGACATCGAGCTGGCCGCGAACGAGACCCGCGGGCCGGCGAGGGTCGCCGCGACCCAGCTGCGGGCGTTCGCCGACGAGGTGCGCGCCTTCCTCGCCGCCGATGAGCGCGGCACGATCGGCAGCCTCCTCGCCTGGCTGGACAAGGCCGAGAGCACCGACGAGCTGATGCCCCGCCCCGAGCCTCCGGAGCCGGGTGTCGTGCAGCTCCTCACGATCCACGGGTCGAAGGGCCTCGAATGGGACTCCGTCGCCGTCGTCCGCCTCGTGGTGGACGAGCTCCCGGGGCGCGCCACGGAGACCTCGGGCTGGTTCGGCTTCGGGGCGCTGCCCTTCGCGCAGCGCGGCGACGTCGACGCGCTGCCCCGGTTCGAATGGGACCCGGAGGGCGCGATGGGCGGGGAGACCGATCCCGCCAAACGCCATCGCCTCGGGCTCGCCTCGCTCACCAGCGCGGGGAGGAGCGACCCGGGTGCGCTGACGAGGTTCCGGGCGGCGTATCGCGAGTACCAGCAGCAGGAGGAGCGCCGCCTCGCCTACGTGGCGGTCACGCGCGCCCGCGGCGACCTGCTGCTCAGCGGCGCCCACTGGGCGGGGCAGAGCCGTCCGCGGCGCCCGAGCCCGTATCTGCAGCAGGCGATGGACGTGCTCGGGCTCGATCCGATCGCCGAGGTCGACCCGGACGAGAACCCTTACGACGGACCGGGCATGACGATGACCTGGCCGATGGACCCGCTCGGCGGTCGACGCACCCGCGTCCTGAGGGCCGCCGAGGCGGTGCGGAGCGTCGAGCGGGCGGGTGCCCGGCCGACTCCCGAGCTGGAGAGGCTCATCGCCGAGCGGGAGGCGCGCCGCCGCGGCGCCGATGCGACCGTGCCCACGCGTGTGCCGGCGTCGAGGTTCAAGGACTACGTGACCGACTTCGAGGGCACGCTGAGCGAGATCGCCCGGCCGATGCCCGAGCGCCCCTACCGTCAGACCCGGCTGGGCACGCTGTTCCACGCCTGGGTCGAGCAGCGCTCGCAGCTCGTGGGCGCGGGGCGGGGCATCGACGATGCGCTCTGGGAGAGCGACGACGAAGGGCCGGAGGCGTCCGATGTCTCCGAGGCGGACGCCGTCGACCTCGGCCGTCTGCAGGAGATCTTCGAGCGCAGCGAGTGGGCGGGGCTCCAGCCCGAGGCGGTCGAGATCGAGATCGACTTCGCATTCGGAGGAGAGGGCGCAGCCGGGCACATCGTCATCTGCAAGCTCGACGCGGTCTATCGGCGGACGGATCGCGGCGGCCGGATCGAGATCGTGGACTGGAAGACCGGGAAGGCTCCCCGCACCCCGGCGCAGCGGGAGGAGAGGATGCTGCAGCTCGCTCTGTACCGCCTCGCCTACCACCGGCGCTTCGGGGTTCCCCTCGAGGAGATCGACGTCGCGCTGTATTACGTCGCGGACGACCTCGTCATCCGCGACGACCGGATCTACTCCGAGGAGGAACTGGTCCAGCGCTGGAGCGCGGCCCGCGCGGCGCGCTGAGCCTCCTCGGCCGAGTCGAGGCGGTCGTCGGATGGGTCCGCCGCCTCCGCGCGGGGCCCGGAGGAGCCACGCACGCCGCTGATCCCGCCCGCGAGATCGCCGAGGTCCTGCGTCTCCTGCTCGGAGTCGCCTTCCGCGACCTCGGCCTCGGCGTCGTCGCCCTCCTCGGCAGGGGAGCCGGCGGGGTCGTCCAGATCGACCGCGCCGGTCTCATCGTCGTCCGGCGAGACCGGCGCGAACTCCTCCTCGGCGGCCCAGAGGTCCTCCGGACGATAGGCGTCGGTCTGCATGGAGGTGTCGACGCCGGTCGCCTCCTGCGCGGGGACCCGGTCCAGCGCGTCCATCGCGGAGTCCACGTCGGAGCCGCTCCCCACGATCCGCAGATCGTCGTGCGCGCCCTCGGACAGCGATTCCAGCAGCGCGGCGGCGTCGTCCATGATGTCGGTGCGGCGCAGCGACTCGCCGTGCACGAGCCAGCGGGCGAACTCGAGCTCGGCATGCAGGCGGGCGCGCACGCGCAGGGCGTCGTCGGCTCCGCGATCGGAGGCACGGAGGTAGGCGGAGTGCACGTCGCCGGCAGCCTCGGGAGCGGCCGAGAGCCAGGCGAGGTCGACGGCGGGGTCTCCCACCGAGAGGGCGTGCCATCCCACGACGCCGACCACATACGGGCCGGCGGCATCGTCGTCCTCGAACAGGAACGACCCCGCCTGGGCGCCGCCCAGCGTCACGGTCGGCTCGAAGCGCCACAGCTCGTCGTCCTCGACCGCGGCGCGCCACCGCACCGTCAGCCTCGCGGGCACGCGACCCGTGGCGGCGGCCCGATCGACGAGCTGCCGCACCTCCTCGCGGCTCTGCGCGGCGTCGCGCGCGGTCAGGCCGGCGCCGCGCACCACCGAGACGGGAAGGGCGTGGACGGCCGCCGTGGCCTCGCCGAGCGACCAGGCTGCACCGCGGCCGGCGGGGACATCCCCGGCGTCGATCTGGAACCCGGGCAGCAGGCCCGTCACGAGCACCCGTGCGTCGCCGATGCGCGTCTCGCCGATGTACTCCGGTGCGTGGAACGGGAGGATGCCCCGCGCGCCGGCGGTCAGCGCGCGCAGGGCGAGGGACTCGGCGGCCAGCTCGCGGGCGGCCTCGTCGTCGTCCGCGACACGGACGGCGAGCTCCCGGCCGTCGGCCAGGGTGGCCACGGCGGAGTCGAAACGGCCGTCTCCTCCGGCGCTGAGCGGACGGGCGCCGGTGACCTCCGCCCCGGGCAGTGCGGCGGTGACGGCCGCCACTAGAGTGAATGGAGAGCGTGCCATTCCCCCAGGGTAGGTCGGCGCGCCGGGGCAGACGTCCACGCCACGCCCGATCGGGCTCAGCCGACGTCCTCACGCCGCAGGAGAGGGAGCTGATGAGCATCGAACCGAGTCCCCTCGACCGTGCGGGAGAGCTGCGCGATGATCCCGGGCTGGTGTCGCGTCTCCGCGGGGACGCGACGACCCGGGTGGTCGTGGTCCGCGACGGGCGCGCACGCATCGACGGGGACTCGCTGCTGCGGGTCGCCCCGCGCGAGGTCGGCGATGCCGAGTGGGCTCTGCTCGGCCGGGACCCGGACGGCACCGCGGTGCTGCTCGCGGCGACGACGGAGACCGCGGACAGCATCGACACGGCCCCCGACGAGACCTGGCTGGGCGTCCGCGACGCCGGCGGGCGCCTCGGCCGCGGAGACTCCGATCTCTTCATCGAGGGGGTCGCCCTCGCCGCTTGGCTGCGCGACGCGCCCTTCTGCCCTGCGTGCGGGTCGCGCACCGAGCTGCGGCAGTCCGGCTGGTCGCGGAAGTGCCTGCGGTGCGGGCGGGAGCATTTCCCGCGCACCGACCCCGCGGTGATCGTCGCCGTGGAGAGCCCCGACGGGAGCCGCCTGCTGCTGGGGGCCAACGCCACCTGGCAAGGGCGGATGCATTCCTGCTTCGCGGGGTTCTCCGAGGCGGGGGAGTCTCTCGAGACGACCGTGCACCGCGAGCTCGCGGAGGAGGCGGGCGTGCGGCTGAGCGCGCTGCGCTACGAGTCCTCCCAGGCCTGGCCCTATCCGCGCTCGCTCATGATCGGCTTCCGCGCGGTCGCCGCAGATGAGGACGTCCGTGCCGACGGCGAGGAGATCATCGACGTGCGCTGGCTCACCCGCGACGAGATCGGATCCGCGCTCCGGGGCGAAGGCCCTGTGGGGCTTCCCGGCCCGGCGTCCATCGCCCGTGCGCTCATCACCTCGTGGTACGAGGAGCGCGCGTGAGCGCACTCGACGCCCTCGACGAGCGTCAGCGGGAGGCGGCATCCGTGCTGCGCGGGCCGGTGGCCGTGCTCGCCGGCGCGGGCACCGGCAAGACCCGCGTGATCACACACCGCATCGCGCACGGCGTCGACACGGGCGCCTATTCGCCAGGGCGCGTCATGGCGGTCACGTTCACCGCCAAGGCGGCGGGTGAGCTGAGAGGGCGCCTGCGTGCGCTCGGGGTCGAGGGAGTGGCGGCCCGCACGTTCCATGCCGCGGCCCTCGCCCAGCTGAACTTCTTCTGGCCGACGCTCACCGGGGACCAGGCGCCGAGCATCATCGACAACAAGGTGCGGATGCTCGGGCAGGCCGCCGACTCGCTGCGGCTGCGTCCCCGCACGGCGACGCTCCGGGACATCGCCTCCGAGATCGAGTGGCGGAAGGTGTCGATGATCTCCATCGACCGGCACGCCGAGCTCGGTCGCGCGGTGCCCGGGGTGGACGCGGGGCAGCTGGCCGACCTGCAGCGCGCGTACGAGAAGCTCAAGGACGAGCGGCGCCAGCTCGACTTCGAGGACGTGCTCCTCGCGTGCGCGGGGATGCTGGAGGCGGAGTCCCGGGTCGCCGCCGCCGTGCACGAGCAGTACCGGCACTTCACGGTGGATGAGTTCCAGGACGTCTCCCCACTGCAGAACCGTCTGCTGGAGATGTGGCTCGGCGACCGCCGCGACCTCTGCGTCGTGGGCGACGCCAGTCAGACCATCTATTCCTTCGCGGGCGCCGAGCAACGGCACCTGCTGGAGTTCGCGCGGCGGTACCCGGATGCCACGGTGGTGCGCCTCGAGACGAACTACCGCTCTCAGGCGCCGATCCTCACCGCGGCGAACGCACTCATGCACGGGCGTCCCGGCGCGCTGGCACTCGTCCCCGCGCGCGACTCCTTCAGCGCGGAGGCGCCGACCGTCACCGGCTACGACAGCGAGACGGAGGAGGCCGCGGGGATCGCCGCGGCCATCGCGGATCAGCTCCGCGCCGGGGTCGCGCCCGCCGACATCGCCGTGCTCTATCGGGCGCATGCGCAGTCCGGCGTGATCCAGCAGGCGCTCGCCGCGGAAGGGATCGCGACCAGTGTGCTGGGCGGGGTGCGGTTCTTCGACATGCCCGAAGTGCGGCAGGCGGTGCTGGCCTTGCGCGGGGCGGCCGTCGCCCCGACGGACGCCGGGTTCCTCTCCGCCGTGCGCGACGTGCTGCGGGGTCTGGGACTCAGCGACGAGCCGCCGCAGGCCGGCGGCGCGCAGCGTGACGGGTGGGAGGCGCGGCGCGCGATCCTCCGTCTCGCCGAGGAGGCCGCGCCCGGGACCACGCTGCGATCCTTCGCCGAAGCGCTGACCGCGCGGGCGAAGGATCAGCACGAGCCCGAGCTGAGCACCGTGACGCTCTCGACCCTGCATGCGGCGAAGGGCCTGGAATGGCCGCACGTGCACCTCGCGGGATGGGCGGAGGGCGCCCTGCCGATCTCCTACGCCACGGGGTTCGAGCAGATCGACGAGGAGAGGCGGCTCGCCTACGTGGGGATCACGCGGGCCGCGCGAACGCTGTCGCTGTCGTGGGCGCGCTCCGCTGGGCGGGGAGAGCGCGCGCCGTCGAGGTTCCTCGCGGAGATCGGAACGACGACGCGCGGCACCGGCATCCTGCGTGAAATCTCACCGAGCGCCAGACGCAGCGCCCGTCGGGACTGATCCGGGCGATGACACCGGCGTCGTCGAGCGGCGCCTGCAGCAGGCGGACCACGAGGTCTGCGGCGCGCGCGATCCTCGTCGCGGTGACGGGGGTCCCGCGCCCGCCCACCAGCTGCGCGTGCAGCTGAGGCCAGGCCGGATCGCGCTCGCCTTCGTGTGCGTCCCGGCAGGACAGGCAGGGGGTCCGTCCGGGACGGATCAGCGGTCCGACGGTCGTCGCGGCGTACTCGAACGAGACCGGGAGATGGGCGAGGTCCTCGCGCAGACAGGACGTCAGGTGCAGAGCGGAGACCGCGCCCTGCACGGCGATCACCCCCACGGCATCGTGGTCTCCGCGAGCGCGGCGCTCCAGCCCCTCGTCCTCGAGCATGTCGGCGAGGCGCCACGGCAGGCGCTCGTCGGCGATGTTCGCGCCGTCGATCCAGAACGGCGGGGGAGGGGGCGGGTCTTCGCGCAGGACCGGCTCGAGCCGGGCGAGCAGCGCGCGGGCCTCGGTGCGTGGCGCACCGACGCCGTGGGCGATGACGTCGAACGACGACCGGCGGAAGCCGCGGGCCAGGGCCCGCAGGAGCGGCTCGGCCCACGGCGCGTCCAATTGGATGCGCAGCACGTCCTCCGCCCCGAACTGCACCGTCGTCGCGTCGCGCCAGAGCAACGGGTAGCGGGGGTCGAGGCGCGTGCGTGCGACGGGGAGGAGCGGGCTCATGGCCCGATCATGCCCGGCCTGCTCCCGTGAAAGACGGCAGCGGAACACCTCGTGGAGAACTTCCCCGATCTCGCCCCAATGGGGAGGACGAGTCGCGCCGACGGTCAGACCGGGCGGTCCCCTTCCGGGCGGTCGCTTTCCGGGCGGTCGTCCTCGGGCCTCTGCGCCTCGCCGCCGTCCTGCGCCCCTTCCGGGGGACCGTCGTCGGCCGGAGCGCCGCCGAAGTCGTCGCCGTCGAGCAGCCGCGCCAGCGCCTCGTCGAACTCGTCCGCCGCGGGTGCCTCGCCGCGGGCGGTGGCCTGCAGCCGGGTGATGAGTGCCGCCGGATCGTCGATGTCCGAGGCCTGCGGCATGAGGTCGGGGTAGTCCCAGAGCGCATCGCGGGCCTGCACGCCGACGGCGTCGGTCACCGCGCGCCACATCGCTGCGGCCTCGCGGAGCCGACGGGGGCGCAGCTTCAGGCCGACCAGGGCCCCGAGCGCGTCCTCCGCGGGACCGCCCGCCGCGCGCCGCCGCCGGGCGGCCTCGGCGAGCCGGGCGCCGTCGGGCAGCCGGGAGGTCGCCTCGGCCGTGACCACGTCGACCCATCCGTCGATCGTCGCCACGAGGTTCTCCAGGCGGGTGAGCGCCTCGCGCTGCGCGTCGGTCTGGGCCGGCAGCAGCGCTCCGCCCTCGATCGCGGCGCGGAGCTCCTCGGGATCCGAGGGGTCGAGGCGTCCGGCCACGTCCTCGAGCGCATCCATGTCGACGGTCACCCCTCGGGCGAAGTCGGTGATCTGGGACAGCACGTGCAGGTGCAGCCACTTCGCATGGCGGTACAGGCGGGCGTAGGCGAGCTCCCTCGTCGCCAGGTACAGCGAGATCTGGTCCTCGGGGATCTCCAGGCCCTCGCCGAAGGCCGCGATGTTCTGCGGGATCACAGCGGCGGTGCCGGCCGGGAGCACGGGGATGCCGACGTCGCCGCCGGAGACCACCTCGAGCGAGAGGTTGCCCAGCACGCGCCCGAACTGCGCGGCGAACACCGAGGAGCCCAGGCCGCGCATGAGGTCGCCCGCGCCCTGGACCATCCCGCGCATCTCATCGGGCACCTGCGTGTCGAGCGCCTGCATGAGGGCGTCGGCGATGCTCGTCGAGACCGGGCCGGCGATCTCCCGCCACACCGGGAGCGTCTGCTCGACCCACTCGCCGCGCGTCATCGCCCGCGGTGCGGAGGCGAGCTCGGAGATGGTGGTCGCCTCGCTCAGCCAGAGGTCGGCCAGCCCGAACGCGTCCACCAGCGAGGAGCGGGAGCCGTCCGTGATGCTCTGACCGTCCTGGTTCGCGATGTGCAGCGCCTGGCGCTTCGCGGCCTCCCAGGGATCGCCGCCGCCGAAGGCGCCCTGCAGCTGTGCCATGAGCGACTGCATCATGGCGGGGTCGATCGCCAGGCCGTCCATGCCGCCCAGCGCCTCGCGCAGCGCGTCGGCGTCCATCCCCTCGCCGGACATCATCCGGCGCAGGAACTCCTGGAAGTCCGACGGATCCGGTTCTTCATTCGCCATGGCGGGGCCCTCTCAGCACGTGTAAAGCCGGTGCCATCTACGCTAGTTGCAGGTTTCCGCGCACGTGCCCGACGGGCGAGGATCCGTGTACGCCGCTCGCGAACGCCGGAGGTCCCGTTGTCAGAACGCCGCTCGATGCGCATCGGCGTCGGTGTGTGGTCGCTCGTCGTCGCACTCGTCGCGCTCGTGGTGCTGACCTTCCTGCCCACGCAGTACGTGATCCAGCGCCCGGGCCCGGTGTACGACACCCTGGGCTCGGCCAAGAACGAACAGGGCACGTCGATCCCGCTGATCGAGGTGGACGGCGCGAAGACCTACCCCACCGGCGGCAACCTCGACATGACGACGGTGCAGGTCGTCGGCAACCGCGAGCACACCCCCAACTGGCTCGAGCTCGCCCTCGCGTGGATGGACCCGACACGGGCGGTCATGCCGATCGACGCGGTCTTCCCCCAGGGGCTGACGAGCAAGCAGCGCGATGAGCGCAACGCGACGATGATGGTCGACTCCCAGCACGAGGCGACCGCGGCCGCCCTCACCGAGCTCGGCTACGACGTCGGCGCCAAGGTCGAGGTCGCGGGCACGGTGGAGGGCCTCCCCGCCGACGGCCTGCTCCAGCAGGGGGACGTGATCGTGGCCGCCGACGGGGAGAAGGTCACCTCCGCCAAGGTGCTGCGCGCGCACATCCAGAAGGCGGAGGCGAACCCGGTGGAGCTGACGGTGAACCGGGCCGGGGCGGAGCAGAAGGTGCGGATCACGCCGGAGAAGCAGGTCTCCGACGGTGTCACGGCCTGGCTGGTCGGCGTCACCCTGAAGACCGACTACTCGTTCCCCATCGACGTGAAGATCCAGCTCGACAACGTCGGCGGCCCGAGTGCCGGGATGATGTTCGCGCTCGGGATCATCGACCGCCTCACGCCAGGAGAGCTCAACGGCGGCAAGAAGGTGGCGGGAACCGGGACGATCGAGGCGGACGGCACCGTCGGGGTGATCGGCGGCATCCGGCAGAAGCTCTACGGCGCGCGCGATGCCGGGGCGGAGTACTTCCTGGCGCCCGCGGGCAACTGCGACGAGGTGGTCGGGCACGTGCCCGACGGGCTCAAGGTGTTCCGCACCGAGTCGCTGACGCAGTCCCTCGCAGCGCTCGAGGTGATCGCGAAGGGCGGCGACACCTCGAAGCTGCCCACCTGCACCGCGGGCTGAGCCGCGGCGCCCGCGATTTCGCGGGAAGCGGATGTCCATGCCCATCCACAGGTCGCCTGCCTAGGATGGGAAGGTGACCACGACCTCAGCGCCGACACCGGCCACGCCACGCACCTCCCGCAGAGTCCTCGCGATCTCGCTCGTCGTCATCGCGGCGCTCATCGTGGGGTTCTTCATCTTCGCCAACCTGTACACGGAGTTCCTCTGGTTCGACCAGCTGCGCTTCGCGTCGGTGCTGACGACGCAGTGGTTCGGCTTGGCGGCGATGTTCGCGATCGGCTTCTTCGGCATGGCGATCCCGCTGTTCGTCTGCATCCAGCTCGCCTACCGGCTGCGCCCGGTGTACGTGAAGCTGAGCTCGCAGCTCGATCGCTATCAGGAGGTCGTCGAGCCGCTGCGACGGCTCGCGATGTGGGGCATGCCGGTGTTCTTCGGCATCTTCGGCGGGTTCGCCGCCGCGGGCAACTGGGAGACCGCAGCGCTCTGGCTCAACGGCGTCACCACCGACGTCGTCGACCCGCAGTTCGGCATCGACACGGGCTTCTACATGTTCGCGATGCCCTTCTACCAGCTCGTCCTCGCGTTCGTGTCGGCGGTGCTCCTGCTCAGCCTCGTCATCACCGCGCTCGTCTCCTACCTCTACGGCTCGGTGCGGATCGGCCAGCGTGAGCTGCGCATCTCGAAGCCCGCCCGCATCCAGCTCGCGGTGATCGCCGGGGTCTACCTCCTCGTGCAGGCGGCGAGCCTGTGGCTCGACCGCTACACCACGCTGGTCAAGCCGGACGACCGCATCACGGGCGCCGCCTACACCGGCGTCAACGCGACGATCCCCGGGCTGGCGATCCTGTCGATCATCGCCGCGATCGTCGCCGTGCTGTTCTTCGTGACCGCCGTCATCGGCCGGTGGCGCTTCCCCCTCGCGGCGACCGCCCTGCTGCTGGTCGCATCGCTCGTGGTCGGCATCGGCTATCCGTGGATCGTGACCACCTTCCAGGTGGCCCCGAACCAGAACCAGTACCAGGCCAAGTACTACGAGCGGAACATGAAGGCCACGCAGACCGCGTACGGCATCGACGACCTTCAGACCACCTCCTTCACCGCCAACCGCGACGCCGAGGCGGGGCAGCTGCGTCAGGACGCCGACACCACGGCGTCGATCCGCATCCTCGACCCGGCGATCGTGAGTCCCACGGTGCGACAGCTGCAGCAGTACCGGCCGTACTACCAGTTCCCGACCGAGCTCGACGTCGACCGCTACAAGGTCGACGGCAAGATGCAGGACACGGTCGTGGCGGTGCGCGAGCTCGACGTCTCCGCGCTCAGCGACGCCAACAACTGGAACAACCGCGCCGCGGTGTACACCCACGGCTACGGCCTGGTGGCGATGGCCGGCAACCAGCGCACCGTCGAAGGGGAGCCGGTGTTCCTCGAGCGCGGCATCCCGACCTCGGGCTTCCTGACCAACTCCGAGAAGTTCGAGCCGCGGGTGTATTTCGGTGAGCAGTCCCCGGAGTACTCGATCGTCGGCGCCCCCAAGGGCTCCGAGCCCGTGGAGATCGACTTCCCCCGCGGGAGCGACGAGGGGGCGTCCGACACCAAGACGACCTTCACCGGCGACGGCGGTCCGCGCATCGGCAACCTCTTCACGAAGATGCTCTACGCGCTGAAGTTCCAGTCCGAGCAGATCCTGTTCTCGAACCTCGTCAACGAGGATTCGCAGATCCTCTACGACCGGAATCCGAAGACGCGCGTGCAGAAGGCCGCGCCGTACCTCACCCTCGACAACGACCCGTACCCGAGCGTCGTCGACGGCCGCATCGTCTGGATCGTCGACGGGTACACGACGAGCTCGAGCTACCCGTACTCCACGGGGGTCAACCTCCGTCAGTCGATCGCCGACTCGAACAACCCGTCCCCGGCGATCGCGCTCGACAACATCAACTACATCCGCAACTCGGTCAAGGCGACGGTCGACGCCTACGACGGCTCGGTCAAGCTCTACGCCTGGGATGACAAGGATCCGGTGCTCAAGGCCTGGCAGAAGGTCTACCCGTCGACGGTGCTGCCGATCTCCCAGATGTCCGGCGACCTGATGAGCCACGTCCGCTACCCGACCGACCTGTTCAAGGTGCAGCGCGCGATGCTGGGGGTCTACCACATCCAGGACGTGGCCTCCTTCGCCCGGCGCGACAACGCCTGGCGCACGCCGAACGACCCGCAGCAGTCCTCGCGGCTGCAGCCGCCGTACTACCTGTCCATGCAGATGCCCGGCCAGGACTCCCCCCGGTTCTCGATGTTCACGACGTTCATCCCCGACGCGAGCAGCGACAACACCCGCGAGGTGATGATGGGCTACCTCGCGGTGGACTCGGACGCGGGTTCCACGGCGGGCAAGAAGGCCGGGACCTACGGGCAGCTGCGCATGCTCGAGGTCAACACGGATCCGCCCGTGCCGGGGCCGGGACAGGTGCAGAACACCTTCGACACCGACACCCAGGTGGCGCAGCAGCTGAACCTGCTGAAGCAGGGTCAGTCGAACGTGCTCCACGGCAACCTGCTGACCCTGCCGGTCGGCGGCGGACTGCTCTATGTGCAGCCGGTCTACGTCGAGGCGACCAAGGGCACCAAGCTGCCCCGTCTGCAGAAGGTCCTGGTGGCCTTCGGCGACCGCATCGCGTTCGCCGACACCCTCACCGGAGCGCTCGACGAGCTGTTCGGCGGCGACGCAGGCGCCGGTGGCGGCGACGCGGGTGTCGACCCGGGATCGTCCGGCGGCGAAGGCGGCACGGGCGGCACGGGCGGCGAGAAGCCGCCGGCGACCGACGCCCGTCAGCAGGCGCTCGACACCGCGAAGCAGGCGATGCTCGATCGCGAGGCCGCGCTGAAGGCCGGCGACCTGACCAAGTTCGCCGAGGCCGACAAGAAGCTCACCGACGCGGTGCAGAAGCTGCTCGACCTCGAGTCGAGCGGTTCGGACGCCAAGAAGTAGAGCCGCGTGCCAGGAAGGCCCCGATCGGAATCCCGGTCGGGGCCTTCCCCGTTCCGGGGGCCGCGGGGATGCTCCATGGTCGTCGCGACGGTTCGCAGACGGGCGGAGGGGAGCCCGATTCGCCAATGCTCTGATCCCGTGCTAAGGTTAATTCTTGTGCCGCGGGGTGGAGCAGTTCGGTAGCTCGCCGGGCTCATAACCCGGAGGTCGCAGGTTCAAATCCTGTCCCCGCAACAAAGAAGAGGCTCCTGATCAGGGATAACTTGATCAGGAGCCTCTTGCTTCCCCTGGTGGAGCAGGTCCGACGACCGCAGCGCAGGTCCTCTCATGACCGGCCGCTAGGATGATCGTTCCGATCCGACCATTGGGGAGGCAGCGTGCGTGCGGCGAGCGTACTGATGAGCGGCGTCTTCGCCACCGTGGTTCCGGCCCTCGTCCTGTGGCCCGTCATCCTCGGGCCGAGCGGTACGAGCTTTGCGTCGTAGCGTCGAGACCAGCGCCGAGGCCCCGCAGAGCGCCGGTGCGGGCGGATCGCAGCATGCGAGCGCGCGACGAGTCGCGCTGGTGGCAGTGATCGTGCTCGCCGGGGCGGCGGTCCTGGTGATGTCGTGGCCGCAGGCGCTGGGCATGCAGAGGGTCCCGGGGATCGCTCAGCTGATCGCGTTCCGGGCGCCGCTCGGGATCGGCATCGCGCTGTTGGCCTTGCTCGCAGGAGCTATCGGTCTCATGAGGCGCGGGCGCAGACCGGTGCTCGCAGCGGCGCTTGCTCTGGTCCTGGCCGCCGGATCTCTCGTCAACGGTGCGGTGCTCGCGGCCCGGGGCTCGGCGAACGGAGCGCTTCCCGACGGCGACCTGGTCGTGATGGCCTGGAACGCGCAGGGAGGGGCGACGTCGCCCGCCGAGATCGCCCGTGTCGCCGCAGACGCGAGGGCGGATGTGGTGAGCCTGCCGGAAACAGATGAGAAGGCGGCCGCCGAGGTCGCGCGCCTGCTCGCCGAGCAGGGCATCGGCATGAGGCCCCATACGGTGAGAGCCGAAGGCGAGTACGACTGGATCCCGACCTCGGTGCTGATCGCCGACCGGTTGGGCGACTACGACGTCGATGCGAGCGCCGGTACGACGCCGGGCCTGCCCAGCGGCGTGTGGCGGCCCGTCGACGGCGATGGGCCCGTCATCGTCGCCGCACACCCGCTGCCCCCGCTGCCGGACAGCATGGACGGCTGGGACGAGGGGCTGAGATGGGTGGCCGAGGCGTGCCGCTCTTCGAACGTGATCGTGGCGGGCGACTTGAACGCGACGGTCGACCACCTGGCGGGACTGGGCATCCACGGGCATCTCGTCGGCGGCTGCGACGATGCGGCACAGGAGGCGGGTGCCGCGGCCGTCGGCACCTGGCCGTCGGGCGTTCCTTCGTGGATCTCGTCGCCGATCGACCATGTGCTGCACGGTTCGGCGTGGATCGCGAAGGCCGTCAGGGTGCCGGGTGCCGATCCCGGAGGCTCTGACCACCGTCCGATCGTGGCCGTGCTCGACAACAGGTGAGTGGACCGGCCGAGTCTCGGACAGGCACGCGCCGGTGGGGCAGGATGGGCACATGCCTTCCGCTGCGCAGCTCCTCGTCGCCGTGTGTCAGTTCGCCCCGGTGGCGGATCGTCTCCGCAACCGGATGCGGATCGCCGAGCTGGTCGACGAGGCCGCCGGACGCGGCGCGGCACTGGTGGTGCTGCCGGAATACTCCAGCTATTTCACCGATCCGATGGACGCGTCCTTCGCGGCGAACGGCGAGACGCTGACCGGAGAGTTCGTCACCGGCCTGCGAGGGCTCGCGCAGGAACGCGGCGTGACCATCGTCGCCGGTCTGGTCGAGGCCTCCGCCGAGGCCGGACGCGTGCACAACACGGTCGTCGCCGTCTCCGCAGCCGGGGTGCAGGCCGTGTACCGCAAGCAGCACCTGTACGACGCTTTCGGGCAGACCGAGTCGGACTGGATCGCGGCCGGTGCGACGGGCGAGGCCGCGGTGTTCGAGCTCGGGGGCCTCCGCTTCGGCATGATGACCTGCTACGACCTGCGCTTCCCGGAGGTCGCGCGCACCCTGGCCGACGCCGGGGCGGATGCGCTCCTGGTGCCCGCGGAGTGGGTGCGGGGCCCGCTGAAGGAGCACCACTGGACGACGCTGCTCGCGGCGAGGGCGATCGAGAGCACCTCCTACGTGATCGCCGCGGACCACCCGGGCCCGATCGGCGTCGGCCATTCGCAGATCGTCGACCCGCAGGGCGTCGTCGTCGCGGGGATCGGCGCGGGCGAGGGCGTCGCCCTGGCGCCGCTCGACGCCGGGCTCGTCGCGCGCACCCGCGACGTCAACCCCGTGCTGCGGCTCCGCCGGTACCGGGTGGTCCCGCGCTGACGGGAGTCCCGCCCGGGGAGAGCCCGGTCAGGCCCCGCGGAGCCCCGCGAGCCGGCGGGCGGCCTCCTCGAGCACGTCCACACGCTTGCACGCCGCGAAGCGCACCAGCCCGGCGTAGTCGTCTCGGCGCGCGGCGGAGACGAATGCCGAGATCGGGATCGCGACGACCCCCGCGCGTTCGGGCAGCGTCCGGCAGAAGGCGGCGGCGTCCGCGCCCCCGAGCGCCGTGGCATCGGCGACCGTGAAATAGCCGCCCTGTGGTGCATGCACCTCGAAGCCGGCAGTGCGCAGCGCCTCGCCGAGGAGGGCGTGCTTCGCCCGCAGCGCGGAGGCCGCATCGGCGAAGACGGCGTCCGGCAGCCGGAGCCCGAGGGCGATCGCCGGCTGGAACGGAGATCCGTTCACGTACGTGAGGTACTGCTTGACCGTGAGCACCGCGGTGATCAGGGCCGCAGGGCCGTGCACCCAGCCGATCTTCCAGCCGGTGGTGGAGAAGGTCTTCCCGGCCGACGAGATCGTCAGGGTGCGCTCCGCCGCGCCGGGGAGCGTCGCCAGCGGGATGTGCGGCGAGGCGAAGGAGAGGTGCTCATAGACCTCGTCGGTGACGATGATGGCGTCGTGACGCTCGGCGAGGCGCACGATCTCCCGCTGCACCTCGTCGCCGAAGACGGCGCCGGTCGGGTTGTGCGGGTCGTTGACGAGGATGATCCGGGTGCGGTCGGTGACCGCATCGGCGAGTTCGCCGAGGTCGGGCTGGAATCCGGGCGCGCGCAGCGGGACGGTGCGCAGGCGCGCCCCGGCGAGGGCGACGGCCGCGGCATAGGAGTCGTAGTACGGCTCGAAGACGACGACCTCGTCGTCGGGGGAGTCGATCAGGGCGAGCAGGGTCGCGGTGAGCGCCTCGGTCGCCCCCGCGGTGACCAGCACCTCGGTGGCGGGATCGACGACGAGGCGGTAGAAGCGTCTCTGATGCGCGGAGATCGCCTCGAGGAGGTCGGGGATCCCGCGGCCGGGAGGGTACTGGTTCGCCCCCGCCGCGATCGCCTCACGTGCCGCCTCGAGCACGGCGGCGGGACCGTCCTCGTCGGGGAACCCCTGGCCGAGGTTGATGGCGCCCGTCCTCACCGCCGCCGCAGACATCTCTGCGAAGATGGTGGGCGCCACCTCGCCGGCGGCGGAGAGGAGCCCTGCTCCGGCTGCGGTGCGGCGCCAGGCGCCGGGAATGACATCCATGGAGAACAGGCTAAGACCATAGGGGACATCCACCCTCGCCATACGAAACCCACAGACTCGGGCGTCACTCTGTAAGGGCGTTGTAAGGAGCACACCATGAACGAGAACAACACCCCCGGCGAGGCCGGCACCCCCCAGTCGTCGCACACGGACGCCGCGGCCGGCGTGCCCGCCGGGCACGAGGTTCCCGCGAGCTTCTCCTCGGAGAGCACGGTCCCGCCGGCTTCGGCCGCGGAGACGCCGGCAGCCCCCGCATCCGCGGCGCCCGCACCGGCCGCTCCCGCCCCGGTCTTCCCCGCCCCGGGGTCGACGGCCGCGGCGGCGCAGCCCTCGCCGGGCGCGCAGCCCTCGGCACCGCAGCAGGGCGCCCCCCAGCCCGGGTACGGGGCCCAGCAGGCCCCCTCCGCACCTGCGGGCAACGTCTACACCCAGCCCTACGGCGCAGCGCCCGGTGCGCATGCGGCTCCGCACACGCCCTCCTACGGCGGACAGCACGGAGCGGGTGCGCAGGGAGCCTACGGCGCCCCCGGCGCGGCCTTCGGGGTCTCACCGCAGCACACGGCGCAGACGCTCCCGATCGACCCCCCGCACACCGCACAGGCCGGTACCGCCAAGAAGGCCGGTGGCGGAGCGCGGATCGCGGCCCTGATCGTCGCGGCGGCCCTCGTCGGAGGGGTCGCCGGCATCGGCGGCAGCGCCCTCTGGAGCTCGACAGTCGCCCAGCCCCAGGGCAGCCCCGCATCCGGTCCGCAGGCGGTGACCGTGAACAACCCCGGCTCCGTCAACGAGACGACGGCGATCGCCACGAAGGTGCTCCCTTCGGTGGTCACGATCGAGGTCTCCGGCTCGAACGAGTCCGGCAGCGGGTCCGGGGTGATCCTCGACAAGGAGGGGCACGTGCTCACCAACACGCACGTGGTCACCCTCGGCGGCGCGGTCTCCAAGCCGACCATCCGGGTCACCACCTCGGACGGACGGATCTACGACGCCACCGTCGTGGGCACCGACCCGATCTACGACCTCGCGGTGATCCAGCTGAAGGACGCCAAGGACCTCACGCCGATCGAGTTCGGCGACTCGTCGAAGCTCAACGTCGGGGACACCGCTGTGGCCATCGGCGCCCCGCTCGGCCTGTCCAACTCGGTCACCACCGGTGTGGTGAGCGCGCTGAACCGCAGCATCCAGGTCGCCTCCTCGGCGGTCCCGAAGGGCGGCACCGGCGACCAGCAGCAGGGCGACGGATCGCAGCAGAACGGCGGACCGTTCCAGTTCGACATCCCCGGCATGGGATCGCAGCAGCAGGCGTCGCAGTCGATCTCGCTCGCGGTGATCCAGACCGATGCGGCGATCAACCCCGGCAACTCGGGAGGCGCGCTGGTCGACAGCAAGGGGAACCTGATCGGCATCAACGTCGCGATCGCGACCGCGGGCGGCTCCTCGTCCTCCGGCAGCGAGTCGGGCTCCATCGGTCTCGGCTTCGCGATCCCGTCGGACGTCGCCAAGCGCGTCGCCGACCAGATCCTCAAGGACGGCGCCGCGACGCACGGGCTGCTCGGCGCCTCGGTCCGCGATGCCTCCTCGGTCGAGTCGGCCACCGTCGCCGGCGCCTACATCGTGGACATCACCTCCGGTGGCGCGGCGGGTGCGGCGGGCCTGCAGAAGGGCGACGTGGTGACCGAGATCAACGGGATCCCGGTCAGCAGCTCGAGCGACCTGACCGCTCAGGTGCGAGCCCTCGCAGGCGGCGCCACCACCAAGGTCACCTACGTGCGCGACGGCAAGTCGTACACCGCCGACGTCACTCTGGGCACCCTCAAACTCTGAGCATCCGCCCCGAAGAAGGACGCCACCCCGCGATAGGCTCGCGGGGTGGCGTCCTTCTCTTTCGGCTCCGGGAACGTGGCCAAGCTGCTGCGCATCCCGTTGTATGCCGTGGGACGCATAGGCGCCCTCCTGGTCCCGCGGGGCTCGTCCTGGGTGTTCGGCTGCGGTGCCGGCATCGGAGACGGAGCGCTCGCGCTGTGGCGCGTCGCGGATGCGGAGGGGCACCGGTCCACCTGGCTCGCCCGCGACGATCGTGATCTCGCGGACGCCCGTGCCCTCGGGATCCGCACCGTGCGCAGAGACGGTCTCCGCGGCTGGTGGGCGACCGCCCGTGCGGGCGTCGTCGTGGTGACGCACGGCCTGGGGGATGCGAACCGCTATGCGACCTCGGGGGCCTTCATCGCACAGCTGTGGCACGGCATCCCGCTCAAGCGCATCGGGCTCGACTCGCCGATGACCACGCAGGTCCCCGCGATCCCCGGCGCCGTGCTGCTGCGCCGGCTCCTCGCCGTGCTCTACCGCCGGGCGGCGCAGGGCATCCGGGTGCTGCCGGCCGCATCGCACCGCTCCCGCGGACGGCTGGAGTCGGCCTTCGGGCTCGGGGACGGGCGGGTGGTCGTGACGGGGGAGCCGCGCGTGGACGTGCTCTCGTCGGGCACCGCGCAGGAGCGCCGGAGCGCCGCGACCGCGCTCCTCACCCGCACCGGGCCGATCCCGGCGGCGACCAGGGCCGTGCTCTACGCACCGACCTGGCGCGACGGCGCGGAGGACCCGGCGGTGCCGTCGGCGCAGGACTGGGTGCGCATCATCGCCCTGCTCGAGGAGCACGACGCCATCCTGTTCGTGCGCTCGCACCCGCTCGGCGCCGGAGCCTATGCGCCGCCGTGGTCGAGCGGCCGGGTGCGGATGCTGGGGTCGGATCTCCTGCTCGACGTGATGCCCGCGCTGCCGCGGATCGACGTCCTGATCACCGACTACTCCTCGATGGCCTACGACGTGGGCCTGCTCGCGATGCCGGTGCTCTATCTGGCGCCCGATGCCGAGGAGTACGCACGGACCCGGGGCTTCTACGGGCGTTACGAGGACGTCGCCGGCACCGACTTCGCCCGGGACTGGGGGCGCGTCGCGGCCGATCTCGATGCCGTGCTCGGGGATGCGCGTGTGTTCGAGGAACGGTCGCGCCGGTCCGCTACGCTCAGCGGGACGATGCACGCGCATCGGGACGGCGGCAACACCCGCCGCGTGTACCAGGCGATCCGCGCGCGGGGGATCCCCGCGCCGAAGGGAGCAGGATGACCACCGCCCTGATCGACGGGGAACGCGAGGCGCTGGTCATCAGCGGGGTCGGGGCGAAGCCCTCCGCGGCGAGCCTGGTCGGACCGCGAGCCCGCGTCGAGGCGAAGGTCACCGGCGGGGGGAAGACCTGGAAGGCGACCTTCCCGCTGCGCGCCCCGCGCTGGGGCGGACCGGCGCTGCCGCTCCCGGCGGGCGCGTACCGCCTCGAGATCGCGGGCGCCGACACATCGGGGATGTCCGCGCCGGACACGATGCTGCCGATCCTCCGCGTCGCCGTCGAGGGCGATCGGGTGGACATCGCGCCGGCGATCGATCCGGTGTACGAGACCGCCGAAGGGCAGTCGACGCTCGAGGAGCGCTACGTCGCGCAGAGCGGCGGCACCGAGAACGCGGTCTTCTTCGAGAGCTTCTACGGCCAGAATGCGGGATGCAACCCCCGGGCTATCGACCGGGTGCTCGCCGCGCGCGCTCCGGCGGTGACACGGTACTGGGCGGTCGCCGACCTGTCGGTCGAGGTGCCGGACGGCGCCGTGCCGGTGGTCGAGGGCAGCCCGGAATGGTGGCATGCACGAGGGGCTTCGCGCGTGCTGATCGTGAACGACTGGCTGCGTCGGCGCTTCGCGCGAAAGCCCGGGCAGAAGGTGCTGCAGACCTGGCACGGCACGCCCCTCAAGCGTCTCGCGCTGCACCGGCCCGGCTTCGATCCGCGGCGGATGATGGCGGTCTTCAAGGAGTCGCGGCGCTGGGACGTCCTGCTCGCGCAGAACACCTACTCCGAGCGCATCCTGCGCAAGGCGTACGCATTCCTCGGCAGGCCGGTCTGGGTCGAGGGATACCCCCGCAACGACGTCCTCGTCGACGGCGACGCCGCCGACGTGCGCGCCCAGCTCGGCATCGGGCCGGAGGAGCACGTGCTGCTCTATGCGCCCACCTGGCGCGACGACCGTGCGGAGATGGTGGACTTCGTCGATCCGGAGCGCCTCGCGCAGGAGACCGACTCCGTCGTGCTCGTGCGCGGGCATTCCCGCACGCTGGGACCGGGACGCGACCGTGTCGGGGCGCGGGTGATCGACGTGACCGGGTATCCGGAGACCGCGCGACTGCTGCTCGCCGCCGACGCCCTGATCACGGACTACTCCTCCGTGATGTTCGACTTCAGCGTCACCGGCAAGCCGATGTACTTCCTCGTGCCGGACCTCGAGCACTATCGCGGCGAGCTGAGGGGCTTCTACTTCGACCTGTCCGAGCGCGCCCCGGGGCCGCTGGTGCGCACCCAGGAGGAGCTCGTGCGAGCGCTCGCCGGGAACGACGTCGACGCGTACGCCGCTCGCTACCTCGCGTGGCGGGCCCAGTTCAACCGGAGGGACGACGGCAAGGCCGCCGATCGCGTCGTCTCCCGTATCCTCGACCAGGGCTGGCTCACGGCTTAGCCGCATGCGCCCGGCAGAGGGCGAAAAGGCATCCCCGAGAGGGTTCGGGGATGCCTTTTTGCACACGCAGCGCGGCTGGAGCGACGGGACGGGTCAGGGGAGCGGAGTGTTCCTCGTGCCCAGCCGCGAGGCGTCGACGGTGCCTCGCGCGCCCCGCAGCAGCCCGCCGAGGAAGCCGGCGCCCCAGGACAGGTGCATGGTGGGCAGCACGAGCAGCGTCCACAGCCGCTCGCGCAGCCCCCGTCGGTCGGGGGCGAAGGCCACCGCGAGCACGAGCACCACGTACGCCGCGAGCGGGAGGTACACGACCGAGGCGAACAGCGCGGCGATCCCGGAGAGCACCCCGGTGAGCTGCAGCGCGGCCACGACGGCGGCGGCGGCGATGAGGAGGACGAGCACCGGGGGTGCGAAGAACCTCAGGCCGTTCCGGCGGCCGTAGCGCCGCACGAGCTCGCCACGCCAGGCGCCGGTGGCGCGGAACTGCCGCGCGAGCCGTGACCAGCTCTCCCGGGGCCAGTAGGTGACGGCGAGTCCCGGATCGAACCACACGAGATGACCGGCCCTCCGGATCCGCAGGTTGAGCTCCCAGTCCTCGCCGCGGCGGATCGACTCGTCGAACCCGCCGACCTCCTCGAGCACGTCACGTCGCATCACGCCGAGATAGGCCGACTCCGCCTCGCCCTCGTTCCGCGCGCCGTGGTAGGCCCCGCCGCCGAGGCCGACGGGGGAGTTGTAGAGATGCGCCGCCGCCTTCTGGAACGGGGTGCGCCCCTCGGCGCGCATCACCCCTCCGACGTTGGCGGCGCCGGTGCGCTCCAGCGTCTCGAGGGCGCGCAGTGCGTATCCGGGGGCGAGCTCGGAGTGCGCGTCGACCCGCACGACCGTGGGGAACCGGCTGGCGCGGATGGCGAGATTGAGTCCCACCGGGATGTGCGCCGCCGGGTTCTCGACGATGCGGATGCGGTCGTCCCGCGCCGCGAGCTCGTGTGCGAGCTCGGTGGTGCCGTCCTTCGACGGCCCCAGCGCGAGCACCAGCTCCGTGGGACCGCTCACCTCCTGGGCGAGCACCGAGGCCACGGCGTGCTCGAGATAGACCCGCTCGTTGAGCACGGGCATCACGAAGGAGACCCCGCCGGTGATGTCGTCGTCGTGCACCCGTCGATCATTTCATGCTGCGGCGGTGAGTTCCCCGGACGGTGCCGCGCGACCGGGCGGATAGTGTCGTGGCATGGAGTTCCCCCGGGCATCCCGCATCGCCTCGCGGCTCGACGTGGCCGCGCAGAGCCCCTCGACCAACGCGGAGCTGCGTGCACGCGCGCAGGACGTCGTCGCCTGGCCGCATCTCTCGGTGTTGCTCACCGCCGATCAGACGGCCGGAAGAGGACGGCTCGACCGCGGATGGGTCACGCCGCCCGGAGCCGCCCTGGCGATCTCCGTGGTGCTGCGCGACCTGCCCGGCGACCCTGCGCTGCGGGGGTGGCTCCCCCTGATCGCGGGCGCGGCGATGGCGGAGGCCGTCGGCGACCAGCTGCCGGGGAGGGACGTCGGAGTGAAATGGCCGAACGACGTGCTCGTCGAAGGGCGGAAGATCTGCGGCATCCTCGCGGAGGCGACGACGGACGCCGTGATCGTCGGCTCGGGAGTCAACACCGCGATGACCGCCGAGCAGCTTCCCGTGGCCACGGCGACCTCGTTCGCCGTGGAAGGCGTCGACGTCGACGCGGATCGCCTGGTCGCCGACTATCTCGGCGGCCTGGACGCCCTGCTGACGCGCCTGCGGGCCGGCGCCGACGTGCGCACCGCGGTGATCGCGCGGTGCATCACCCTCGGGCAGCAGGTGACCGTCTCGCTCCCCGGCGGCGATGCGCTGCGCGGCGAGGCCGTCGACCTCGACGAGGACGGGCGGCTCGTGGTCGCCGTGGACGGCGTCCGGCGCGCGGTCTCGGCGGGCGACGTCGTGCACGTCCGGCCCGTCTGATCCGCCCCCGACGTGGCGCGGCGAGGCTGACACGCCGCGGCTGAGAGCGGGTTGTCGGCGCCTCCGGGCACAATGGAGGGGTGACCCAGCCCGTGACGCTCGGAGGACGGCCGACGATGCCGCCGCCCGGCGCGCCCGTCGAAGAGCTGCTGATCGCGCGCTTCCGCGGCCACGCCCGCCGGCTGTTCTGGTCGGCTCTCGTGCTCATCGGGGTCTGCGGGGCCACCGCGTACTTCTACGGCAACCTCCCCGCGCCGTTCCAGAACTGGATGCTGCTGGCCGCGGCGGGCGCGGCCGTGCTGCTTCTCGTGATCGTGCCCTTCCTCGTCTGGAGGGCGCGCACCTACACGATCACCACCCGCCGCGTGATCGTGCGCGACGGCATCGGCGCGAGCCGGCGCCGCGAGCTCTCCCACGCCCGCGGATACTCCATCGCCGTCCGTCGCGGCCTGCTCCAGCGGCTCTGGGGAGCGGGGACGATCACGCTCACCAACGGCGTCGACGCTCCATTGCGTCTCGCGAACGTGCCCAGTGTGAACCTGGTGCACGAGACGCTCGCCGACCAGATCGAGGTCAGCCAGATCCTCGCCCACCGGGATGCGCAGTCCGGCGTCGTGCTCCCGCCCGCGCACCCGGGCGCCTGAGCGATACGCGAGAATGGACGCGACGGAAGGAGTCGCGGATGGGTGTGCGCATCGGCGTGATCGGCGGAGGGCAGCTCGCCCGGATGATGATCGCCCCGGCGGTCGAGCTCGGGCTCGAGTTGCGGGTGCTCGCAGAGGGTGAGGGGATGTCCGCGCAGCTCGCGGCGACCGGGGTCGGCGACTACCGCGACCTGGAGACGGTGCGCGCCTTCGCCCGTGAGGTCGACGTCATCACCTTCGACCACGAGCACGTCCCGCAGGAGGTGCTGCGCGCCCTGGTGGCCGACGGCGTGGCGGTGCACCCCGGGCCGGACGCTCTGCAGTTCGCCCAGGACAAGCTCGCGATGCGCGCCCGCCTCGCCGAGCTCGGCGTGCCGCAGCCCGAGTGGGCGGCCGTGCGCGACGAGGGGGAGCTCCAGGCATTCCTGGACGACCACGGAGGACGCGCCGTCGTGAAGACGCCCCGCGGCGGATACGACGGCAAGGGCGTCCGGGTGGTCTCGGACGCGGCTGAGGCCGCCGACTGGCTGGGTGCTCTCGAGGGCGGGGCGCTCCTCGCGGAGGAGCTGGTCTCCTTCACCCGCGAGCTCGCGCAGCAGATCGCCCGGCGACCCGGCGGGCAGACGGCGGCCTACCCCGTGGTCGAGACGGTGCAGCGCGACGGCGTCTGCGCCGAGGTCATCGCCCCCGCGCCGCACTCCACCGAACGGCTCGTGCGGGTCGCGGCCGAGATCGGCGAGCGGATCGCCGAGGGCCTCGACGTGACCGGCATGCTCGCAGTCGAGCTGTTCCAGACCGACGACGAGCGGATCCTGGTGAACGAGCTCGCCATGCGCCCGCACAACAGCGGGCACTGGAGCCAGGACGGCGCCGTGACCGGCCAGTTCGAGCAGCACCTCCGGGCCGTCGCCGACCTGCCGCTCGGTGACCCCCGCCCGCTCGCGGAATGGGCGGTGATGGTGAACATCCTCGGCGGCCCGGCCGAGGGGCGCATCGACGAGCGGTTCGCGGCGGCGATGGACGCGCATCCGGACGCCAAGGTGCACACCTACGGCAAGGACCCCCGCCCCGGACGCAAGGTCGGTCACGTCAACGCGGTCGGCGACGACCTCGACGACGTGGTCTACACGGCGCGCTCCGCCGCCGGGCACTTCGCCTGAGGATCCGCTGAGCGTCTGCCCGCGCGGGGCCCGCAGGCGCGCGCCGTTCCGCCGTTCTCCCAGCGGCGGGCCGTAGCCTGAACGGGTGACTGAGCCTCTGCACTCCTCGGATTCCCCCCTCGTCGGCGTCGTGATGGGGTCCGACTCCGACTGGCGGGTGATGAGCGACGCGTCGCAGGCGCTCACCGACTTCGGCATCGCCCACGAGGTGGAGGTGGTCTCGGCCCACCGGACGCCCGACAAGCTGATCTCCTACGGACGCGAGGCCCGCGCTCGCGGCATCCGGGTGATCGTCGCCGGTGCCGGGGGCGCGGCGCACCTCCCGGGCATGCTCGCCTCGGTCACGGCTCTGCCCGTCATCGGCGTCCCCGTGCCCCTCGCCTACCTCGACGGGATGGACTCGCTGCTCTCGATCGTGCAGATGCCCGCGGGCATCCCGGTCGCCACGGTGTCCATCGGCGGCGCCCGCAACGCGGGCATCCTCGCGGCGCGCATCCTCGGCGCCTCCGACGACGCCCTCGCCGACCGCGTCGAGCAGTACGCCCGCGACCTCGAGTCCCAGGTCGCCGAGAAGAACGATCGCCTGAAGGGCAGCCTGTGACGCTCGCCCCGCCGAGGGCGAACGCCCGCCCGATCATCGAGACGCGCCCGCTGCGCAACCCCGAGACCTCGAACGCCGAGGTCATGGGGAAACGGGCGTGGTGGCTCGTGGCGATGAACGTGCTCCTCCCGGGGTCGGCACAGGTGCTCGCCGGGAACAGGAGGCTCGGCCGCTTCGGGCTCGGCGCCACCCTCATCGGCTGGCTGCTGGTGCTGTTGACCCTGGGGCTCGCGCTGTTCTGGCGGTCGGCGCTGATCACGTTCGCGACCAACTGGTTCGTGCTCACTCTCGTGCAGGTGCTGCTGCTCGGCTACGCGGTGCTCTGGATCGTGCTGACCATCGACACCCTCCGGCTCCTCCGGCTCGTGAAGCTGCCGACGATCTCGCGGTTCGCCAGCCCCATCGCGGCGCTGGTCGTGCTGGCGCTCGCCGCGGGCGGGGCCGTCTACGGATCCACGGTCGCCGCCTCCAGCCGCGGCGCCATCACGACGATCTTCGGCAACAGCGGACCGAGCCTCCCGCCGAGCGACGGCTATTACAACATCCTGCTGCTCGGCGCGGACAGCGGCGACGGACGCGACTCGATGCGCTTCGACAGCATCTCGGTGGCGTCGGTGAACGCGACGACCGGTGCCGTGACGCTCTTCGGCATCCCGCGCGAGCTCCCGCACGCGCCGTTCCCCGACGACAGCCCGATGCACAAGCTGTACCCGGACGGGTTCCAGGGGCACAGCTCGCCGACCTGCGGGTGGAACCCCTGGATGAACCACATCCGCAACGCCGCCGAGGTCTGCCGCAAGGACAAGGGCGTGTCCCTCTACCCGAAGGCGCAGGCCGAGGGATCGTTCCCCGGCGTCGAGGCGACCAAGGACGCCGCGGAGGGCGTGCTCGGGATCAAGATCCCGTACTACGTCTTCCTCGACATGAAGGGCTTCGCCGAGCTGGTCGACGCCCTCGGCGGTGTGGACATCAAGGTCACCGAACGCCTTCCGAAGGGCGGCGGGCCCGGCGACACGAACAAGACGCCGGATCAGTGGGCGATCGGATGGATCGAGCCCGGGCAGCAGCACATGAACGGCGACACCGCGCAGTGGTATGCGCGATCGCGGTACACGACCAGCGACTGGGACCGCATGAAGCGCCAGCGGGAGCTGCAGGAGGCGATCCTGCGGCAGTTCACACCGGAGAACGTGCTGTCGCGGTTCAACGACATCGCCGCCGCGGGCACGGCCCTCGTGCAGACCGACCTGCCGAAGGACAAGCTCCCGGAGTTCTTCGACCTGATGATGAAGGCGAAGAAGCAGCCGGTGAACCAGGTGGAGCTGACACCCGAGAACGGCGTCGGCGAGAAGGACCCCGACTACGCGGGCATCCACGCGATGGTGCAGAACGCCCTGCACCCGCCGACACCGAAGAAATGACGATCGAGAGGATGAGGGCCACTCCATGAGCGCTCAGCTGAGGATCGTGCTGGACCAGGTCTCGCAGATCGTCGACCCGGACCTCGCGTCGGCATCGCTCGACCTCGCGGCGGGGCTGGTCGATACCGCGCCGCGCGACTGCACCGTGGGAGCGATCGTGCCCGGGGGAGCCGAGGTCGACATCGCCGGGCTCGACGACGTGCGCGCCCTCTCCGGAGGGCGTCGCGAGCTGGCCGCCGCCTGGCAGCTGGGCTTCGCGCCGGGCGTCGGCGGCGGGCTGATCCACGCCCCGACGCTGATGGCGCCGCTGGTGCGCCACGACCGTCTGCACGACAACGACCAGACGACAGTGACCCTCTGGGATCTGCGGGCCTGGGAGGCCCCGGAGCTGCTGTCGAAGACGTCGGTCGCCTGGCAGCGCGGGATGCTCCGCCGTGCGGTGAAGCACGCCGACGCGGTGGTCGTCCCCTCTCATGCGATCGCCGAACGGCTCGCCGAGATCGCGACGCTGGGGGAGCGGATCCGGGTGATCGCCGGTGCCCCGCCGCGCGGCTTCGCCGCCCCCGTCGACGACGTCGGCCGGCGCCGGACCCTCGGGCTCCCCGAGAGGTTCGCCGTGGTGGTCGGCGATCCCGCCGCGATGACCCCGGCGTTCCGCGCCGTCGCGACGGCGGGCCTGGACGCGGTCGTGCTGGACGCCGTGGAGGGCGCGGAGCCGGCGATCGCCGATGCCGCGGCCGCAGCCGGCCTCGCCGAGGGGCGCGCGCACGTGCGCGGCGCGCTCGAGGAGAGGGATCGCGCCGCGGTCCTCGCCGGTGCGGAGGGCGTGCTGGCCCCCGGAGCCGTCGCGGCCTGGCCCTGGCGGGTCGTCGAGGCGATGGCCCTGGGCGCGGCGGTCATCGCGGTCGACAGCGGTGTGCACCGCGACGTGATCGCCGACGGAGGCCTGCTCGCCTCCGCGGAGGACTTCGCCGACGCCGCCGCCGCCGCGTTCGCCGACCGGACGGAACGGCTTCGCGTGCTCTCCGCCGACCGTGGTCGCGCCTTCTCGTGGTCCAGCACCGCGGAGCGGGTCTGGGCGCTGCACGCCGAGCTCTGAGCGCGCGCGAGGAGCTTGCTGAACGCGGCATCAGAATGCCGCCGACACGCGGGCTCAAAGTGCCGTTTCATGAGTCACAGTGGCATCATTCCTCAACTTCAGTCACACTAGTCACATGTCTCGAAGTGCCCCCCGCTTTCGAAACGTGCCCCGGAGCAGCCGGTTCGTCGCCACCCTGGTGGCGGTCCTCGCCCTGATCCTCGGTGCGGCAGCGCCCGTAGAAGCAGCTCAGTCGACCCCGGCGACGGTCGTCGCATCCGGAGCCGTCGGAGGCCCGGTCAAGGCGACGCTGGTCGGCTTCGCCCCGGGCAACCTCGTCAGCGACGCGGTCTTCACGGCCAAGGACACGATGACCGAGGCGCAGATCCAGGCCTTCTTCGACTCGAAGGTCAAGACCTGCCAGTCGGGCTACACCTGCCTGAAGGACTTCCGGATCACCTCCGTCAACCGTCCGGCGGACACCTACTGCAAGGGCTACACCGGCGGGGCCAACGAGTCGGCCGCACGGATCATCTACAAGGTCTCGCAATCCTGCGGCATCAACCCGCAGGTGATCATCATCATGCTCCAGAAGGAGCAGGGCCTCGTGACCCACACCTGGCCGAGCACCTGGCGCTACGACAGCGCGCTGGGACAGGGCTGCCCGGACGATGCACCCTGCAACCCGCAGTACGTGGGCTTCTTCCACCAGATCTACGGCGCGGCGCGGCAGATGCAGGTCTACATGGAGGGCCGCTACTTCACCTGGTACGCGCCGGGGAAGACCTGGAACATCCTCTACAACCCGAGCCAGTCGTGCGGCAGCTCTCCGGTGTACATCGCCAACAAGGCGACGGCGGCGATGTACTACTACACGCCCTATCAGCCCAACGCCGCGGCGCTGCGTGCCGGCTACGGCACGGGCGACGGATGCTCGGCCTACGGCAACCGCAACTTCTACAACTACTTCACCGACTGGTTCGGCTCGACGCAGACGCCCTCGGGCAACGAGACGCCCGAGCAGCCCAAGCCGACCCCGAAGATCACCTCCTTCGACAAGGACTCGTATGTGGTGGCAGCGGACACCGCGGGCGGCGTCTACGCCTATCCCTACGACAACGGGGAGTGGGGGCTGCGGCTGTCGATCGCATCGATGCCCGGGCTCAAGAGCCTCATCGGGGTCGGAGACCTCGACGGCGACGGCCATCGGGACCTGATCGCCACCACCGCGACGGGGACGTTCCTGCTCAGCGGAGACGGAGACGGGGGTTTCTCCGCTCCCGAGAAGCTCGCGGTGAACTGGTCCGGAGCGACGAGGATCACCGCCGCGGGCGACTTCGACGGGGACGGCATCCCCGATGTCTTCACCGTCGACGCGGCGGGACAGCTGTGGCTCTGGCCGGGTACGAACCGGGGCGGTTTCGGCAAGGCCAAGGTGGTCGGTGTGGGGTGGAACACGATGCCCACCATCGTCGGCGGTGTCGACGTGAACGGTGACGGCATCCCCGACCTCTTCGCGCGAGACGCCGCAGGAGCCCTCTACGTGTACCTCGGAGCGAAGGACGCGAAGTGGAACGGGCGTGTGAACGCCGGGGTCGGTTTCCACACGATCGACAAGCTCTTCGTGCCAGGCGACGTCACGGGTGACGGCATCCCCGACATCATGGGCATCGATCCCGCCGGAGCGATGAGCATGTTCCGCGGGTCGCGCGCCGGAGCGCTGGCGAACGGCCCCCGTTCGGGCACCGGTTGGGGGTCCATGAGCGTGATCACCGGCCCCGGCCCGATCGCCGGCGCTCCTCGTCCCCGCCCGGCGGCGGTGGCGTCCGGCATCGGCGACGTCGACAGGGACGGGGCGCAGGACGTCGCCGGCCTCGACGCGTCGGGCACAGTGCAGGTGTATCGGGGCGCGGGGACGGGCGGATGGCGCGGTGCGATCCCGGCCGCCACCGGATGGGACCCGAAGGACCGGCTGGTGTCACTCGGCGACTTCAACGGCGACGGCGAGCAGGACCTCGGCCGTATCAAGGCCGACGGCACCTTCTGGCTCTATCCGGGCACCGGCAAGGGGACGTACGGTGCTCCGAAGGAGATCGGACAGGGCTGGAACCAGATCGCGGCGGTCGTCGGAGGGATCGACTTCGACGGCGACGGGACGATCGACGTGATCGGGCGCAAGGCCGACGGCACGCTCCTGCTCTACCGGGGTGACGGCAAGGGATGGTGGCTCCCGGGGCCGAAGACGATCGGCAACGGCTGGGACATCGGGACGATGATCATCAACGCCGGCGACATCGACGGCGACGGCATCTCGGACATCCTGCTGCGGCGCAAGGACGGCACGCTCTGGCTCTACCCGACGGACGGCGCGGGAGGCTGGGGCACGCCGCGACAGGTCGGAAACGGCTGGAATCTGATGAACTCGATCATCGCGCCCGGCGATTTCAACGGCGACGGGGTGCCGGATCTCCTCGCCCGAGACGGCAGCGGCAACCTGTGGCTCTACCCTGGCGCGGGCAACGCGACCTGGGGTGCGCGCAAGCAGGTCGGCAACGGGTGGATGATGTTCACGAGCCTCGGCTGAGCGGGGCGCAGGGAGACGGACAGGGCCCTCCTCTAGAATGAACGAGCTTCTTCCGAAGCCCGGAAACCAGAGAAAGACTTCGTGAACAGCTCTCCCGATCTCTTCGCCGCCGTCCCCCGGTCGGCGTTCGACACCCCCGGTCGCAGTCACGGACTGATCGACGTCATCAGGTGGCGGTATCTGCTGCGGCTCCTCGTGCGCACCGGGGTGACGACGCGGTATCGCAATTCCGTGCTCGGCTGGACCTGGTCGTATGTGCGTCCGGCCGCGCAGTTCCTGGTGTTCTGGGTGGTGCTCGGGATCTTCATGGATCTGAACAAGGGCATCCCCAACTACCCGGTGTACCTGTTCTCCGGCATCGTCGTGATCAATCTCTTCTCGGAGGGGTTCAAGAACGCGACGACGTCGATCGTGGGCAACGCGCCGCTGGTGCGCAAGGTCTTCCTGCCGAGGCAGTTGTTCGCGGTCTCGGCGATCATCGTCGCTTTCGTGCACTTCCTGCCCCAGGTGGCCCTGCTGCTGATCGTCTGCCTGCTGCTCGGGTGGGCGGTGCACATCACGGTGCTCTCGGTGCTGGCGTTCCTCGCGGGCATGATCATCGTGATGGTGTTCTCGCTCGGTCTCGGACTGTTCTTCGGAGCACTGAACGTGCGCTTCCGCGACGCGGAGAACATCGTCGAGCTGATGCTGCTGCTCGCCACCTGGGCCTCTCCGGTGCTCTACGCGTGGACGATGGTCCACACGGCGATCGTCGACCGTCTGCACTGGCCGAGCTGGATCGTCGACCTGTACCTCCTTAACCCGATCACGCAGGGCGTGGAGCTGTTCCACTACGCCTTCTGGCGCCCCGCGTCGGAGGGGCTGGTGTCGGGCGTCGGCTACTCGGGGAACCCGATGATCGAGCTGCCGCCCGCCCTGGGGTGGAACACGCTGTGGACCTTCCTGATCTCCGTCGCCGCGCTGCTGATCGGCCAGATGGTCTTCCGCCGACTCGAGGGAAGGTTCGCGCAGGATCTATGAGCGAGCAGACGATCAGACCCAGCATCATCATCGACGACGTGCGGAAGAGGTTCACCCTCAACCACGCGTTCTCGCTGAAGGACACGATGGTGTCCTGGATCAAGCGGCGGAAGCTCACCAGCGACTTCGAGGCGCTCAAGGGGGTCGACGCCGTCATCAGCGAAGGCGAGTCCGTCGCGATCCTCGGCATGAACGGCTCGGGCAAGTCGACCCTGCTCAAGCTGATCTCCGGCGTGATGGAGCCGGACGCCGGCGAGGTGCTGACCCGCGGTCGGGTCGCGGGGCTCATCGAGGTCGGCGCGGGGTTCCACCCGGAGCTGTCCGGCCGGGAGAACGTGTTCCTCAACGCCGCCATCCTGGGCATGAAGCAGCACGAGATCGAGGCGCGCTACGACGAGATCGTCGCGTTCAGCGAGATCGAGGAGTTCATCGACCAGGAGGTCAAGCACTACTCCTCCGGGATGTTCATGCGACTGGCGTTCTCCGTGGCGATCCACGTCGAGCTCGACATCCTCCTCGTCGACGAGATCCTCTCTGTCGGTGACGCTCCCTTCCGCGAGAAGTGCCGTCTCAAGTTCGAGGAGCTGATCGCCGCGGGCAAGACCCTCGTCGTCGTGACCCACGACATGGAGATGGTCCGCGAGCTGTGCACCCGCGGCATCGTCATCGACAAGGGCACGCTCGCCTACGACGGCGACATCGAGGGCGCCATCGCCCTGGTGGACGCATGATGTCGGAATGGATCGGGCAGGCGCCCGCTCTGCTGGTCGCGTTCGCACTGCTGATCGTGCCCGGCCTCCCCATGGCCGTGCTGCTCCGGTTCCGGGGCCTGCTCCTGCCCGTCGCGGCGATCACGGGCTCGATGGCGAGCATCGTGGGCGCGAGCATCCTCGCCCCGATCCTCGGTCTCCGGTGGTCCATCTGGCCCGTGCTCGGCGTCGCCGCAGCGATCACGCTGATCGCGGCGGTGCTGCGTTTCCTCTCCCGGGGGAGGACGGAGATCGTCCACGCCGGCGAGTCCGGACGATCCTGGATCGCGGTCGCGGTGTCCATCGTCGGGTGGATGGTGATCCTGGTGCTCGGGATCATGGGTCCCGACCATCCCTCGCAGCTGTTCGACGGCCTGTTCCATCTCAACGCGGTGGAGTTCATCCAGCAGACGGGTGACGCCTCGCCGTTCCACATGACGATGGTGCTCCCCGGGACCGAGACGTCGTTCTATCCGACCGGCTGGCATGCGGCGGTGTCGCTGCTGCTTCCCTTCTCCGCGAGCATCGTCACGGCCACGAACGTGATGACCGTCGCCGTGATCTCACTCCTCTGGCCCCTCGGGATCGCCGCCCTCTCGGCCGCACTGTTCCCGCAGAATCGGGCGGTCGCGTTCTGGACCCCGCTCGCCGCGTTCGGGTTCAGCGTTTTCCCCCTCGGGTTCCTCAACTGGGGTGTCCTCTACCCGAACCTCCTCGGCATGCTCCAGGCGCCGATGCTCATCGCACTGGTGCTGATCGCCTGCCGGCGCGGGCTGGTCCTTCCGCAGCGGATCGGCGCCGTCCTCCTCGTGCTCGCCTCGGCGGGCGCGGTCGCCATCAGCCACCCCTCCGCGCTCCTCGGCGTGGTCGCGCTTCTCGTGCCCTTCGCCGCCTGGTGGACGCTGAAGGGCTGGCGAGCGGCGGGGCGTTCGGCTCGCATCGCCCTGGTCGCCGTCGCGCTCGTCGTGCTGGTGGCGCTGGCCGCCGTCTGGACGGTCGCGAACGTCACCACCAACGAGTGGCTGCCGGGAGCGACACTCGCGCAGGCGATCGGGGAGACCGCCTTCCTGAGTCCCGTCGGCCGCGCGACCGGCCTCCTCGTCGGACCGCTCGCCGTGGTCGGCATCTGGGCGACGGTCCGCGAGCGCCGTTGGTGGATCCTGTGGAGCCATGGCGTCGCGATCCTGCTGTTCCTCGTCTCGACCTGGCTGCCGGTGCTCTCCCTCCGCAGCGCGATCGTCGGAATCTGGTACGACGACACGACACGCGTCGCCGCCTTCCTGAGCATGTTCGGACTGCCTCTCGCCGGCTACGGGGCCGCGATCGTCGCCGAGTGGGTGCGAGACCGCTGGCAGCACGGCAACAGGCTCGGCACGGGGGCGTTCGTGCTCTGCGCCGTCCTGCTCGCCGCCACCCACCTCTTCGCCCTCCAGGGCGATCTGCGGTTCATGCGTGGCGTGAGCTTCCGATTCGACCAGGAATCGCAGGGGCTGTCCTCCGACGAGGCGAAGCTCTTCGCGAAGGCGGATGCCTTCCTCGACGACAAGAGCCTGGTGATCGGCGATCCGCTCACCGGCGCGGGACTCCTCTACGCGTACACCGGCCACGATGTCGTGTTCCCCCACGTCACGGGCGACTACGGTCCCGACGCCGCTCTGCTCGCACGCTCCCTCCGCACCGGGGAAGCCGACGTCTGCGCAGCCATCGACCGGCTCGGGGTGACGAACGTCCTGGATTTCGGCGACAGGGAACTGTTCGAGAACTACTACACGACGTTCGACGGTCTCCACGACCTGAAGGACGTGCCCATCCTGACCCTCGAGGCGAGGGTGGGGGACGCCGCGCTCTACTCCGTCACCGGGTGCCGCTAGAGCGCTGCTCCCGCTGGGCGGCGTCGAGGAGCGCGACCTGGCGCGCGAGCAGCGTCAGCTGCCGCTGGTGCGCCACATGACGCCGGTGCTGTGTGTAGACCGATGCGAGGAAGACCATCACGAGTACGTAGAGCAGCAGGTCCGTGCCGCGGCCGACGCCGATCGCCCGTGCGATCCAGGTGAGCATCTGCGGGAACATGATCGCGAGGATCGTGCCGAGTGCGAACACCAGCATGAGCAGACGCCGGATGGCCAGGTGGCTGTCGGCGCCCGTGCGGCGCATCATGACGCTGGCGAGGAGGACGATGCCGGCGATGAGGAGGATCTGGATCCACACGACGATCACCTCACCATCAGGTCGACGAGGATGTTCACGGAGTTCAGCACGCTCTGCCCCTTGGCCTTGGAATAGTCGGTGTACAGCAGCTCCACGGGGTACTCCCGCCAGGCGAGTCCCGTGCGGCCCAGGCTCAGGACGATCTCCGTCGCGTGCGCCATCCGGTCCTGTTTGAGATCGATCCGCTCCGCGGCGTCCCGCCGGATGACGCGGAGACCGTTGTGGGCGTCGGTGAGCTTGAGGCTCGTCGTGAGATTGGTCACCCAGATGGCCGTCTTGAGGATCACCTTCTTGATCCAGCCGGGGTTGGTCCGGTCGTCGAGGAAACGCGAGCCGAAGACGATGGCGAGGTCTTCGGAGCGCGCGAGCTCGAGCATGCCGAGCGCGTCCTCGACGCGGTGCTGTCCGTCGGCGTCGAAGGTGACCAGGTACTCGCACTCCGGGTGCGAGAGAGCGTAGGTGATGCCTGTCTGCAGCGCCGCGCCCTGGCCGAGGTTGACGGGGTGCTGCACCACGAAGGCGCCGGCGGCCTCGGCCGCCGCAGCGGACCCGTCCGTGGAGCCGTCGTCGACGCAGACGACGTGCGAGAAGTGCTTCTTGAGGTCGGTGACGACGCCTGCGATCACACTCGCCTCGTTGTACAGCGGGATGACGATCCAGGCGGCCCGATCGGGCGTGCGTTGCGCGGGGACGCTCGAGGACATGGTTCCATTGTGTCAGGTGTCGCTTCCGGCATCGTGACGGAACACCGAGAGGGCGTATGACCAGCACCCGACGACGAGTCGCGATCGCGACGAGAGTGTACGTGCCGGAGGCGACCGCGGCGAGCTTCCGGATGGAGGCGCTGGCGAACGCGCTGGCCCAGGACGCCGATGTGACGGTGCTGACGACGCGTCCCCCGACCTCCGGCACGTCCGAGCCCGTCGGCGCCGGTCCGAGGGTCAAGCGAGCCCGGGTGCTCCGCGACCGGTCGGGGGCGATTCGCGGCTACGTGCAGTACCTGTCCTTCGACATCCCGTTGTTCTTCCGGCTGCTGGCCACCCCGTCCGATGCGATCGTCGCAGAGGCGCCGCCCACGACCGGCCTCATGGCGGTCCTCGCAGGCCTCTTGACCCGGCGGCCGGTCGTCTACTATCCCGGCGACGTCTGGTCCGACGCCGTCGCCTCGATGAAGGCCCCGCGTCCGGTGATCGCCGTGATGACCGCACTCGAGGGGTTCGTCCTCCGTCGTTCCCGTCGCTCGCTCGCGGTGTCGGGAGAGGTGGCGGAGCGCCTCGCCGCGCTCGGGGGGCATGCCGAGCGCGTGATCGAGGTCGGCAACGGCATCGATACCGGCGTGTTCTCGCCGGCCGTCACCGCTCCGGAGACCGATCATCCCTATTTCGTCTACACCGGGACGATGTCGGAATGGCAGCAGCCGGAGGTCTTCATCCGGGCGCTCGCTCTGCTCGACGACGAACGCGTCGAGCTGCGGTTCTTCGGTCAGGGATCGGTGGAGGCCGAACTGCGGCGACTCGCGGAGGAGATCGTCCCCGGTCGCGTGCACTTCGGCGGGGTGGTGAGTCCCGCCGATTCCGCAAGGTGGATCAGGGGGGCGGTCGCCGCGCTCGTGAGCATCGTCCCGGGGATCGGCTACGACTTCGCCCGGCCGACGAAGACCTATGCGGCCGCCGCCGTCGGCACCCCGGTGCTCTTCGCCGGCGCGAGGACCGGCGGGGATCTGGTGCGCGATGCGGGACTCGGCGAGGCGACGTCCTTCGACGCCGAGGACGTCGCGACGGCGATGTCCGGGCTTCTCGGCCAGGCCGCGGACGGTGTCACGGAGAGCCGACGCGGTGCGCGTGTCGGCTGGGCTGCGGAGAACGCCTCGCTGCAGACCGTCGGCCGCCGTGCGGCGGACGTCGTTCGCGGCGTCCTCCCGGACTCGCCGGATCATCGGCGATAGAATCGCGGGGTGCCGCCGAGACCCGGTGGCGTGCGAAGGAGTCCAGTGACCGGTTTCACAGGTGTGCGGATCGTCGACTCCGCCGATGTATCGCCCGACGCATCCGTCGGTGCCGGGTCATCGATCTGGCACCTCGCACAGGTCCGCGAACAGGCACAGCTCGGTGAGAACTGCATCGTCGGCCGTGGAGCGTACATCGGCACCGGGGTCGTCATGGGCGATAACTGCAAGGTGCAGAACTACGCCCTCGTGTACGAGCCCGCGAAACTCGGCGACGGCGTGTTCATCGGCCCCGCCGTGGTCCTCACCAACGACACCTATCCCCGGGCGATCAACCCCGACGGCACGATCAAGAGCGCTCACGACTGGGAGCCGGTCGGCGTGACGATCGAGCGGGGAGCCGCCGTCGGAGCACGGGCGACCTGCGTCGCCCCGGTGACCATCGGCGCCTGGGCGACCGTCGCCGCCGGCGCCGTCGTCGTGAAAGACGTCCCGCCCTACGCCCTCGTCGCGGGCGTTCCCGCGCGCCGCATCGCCTGGGTGGGCGAGTCCGGAGTGCCGCTGAAGGCCGGCGACGCCGATGGCCTCTGGATCTGCCCGGCCAGCGGCGACCGATACATCGAAACCGATGGAAACCTGAGCAAGGAGTCCCTGTGAGCGATTTCATTCCCCCGGCGAAGCCGATCATCGGCGACGAGGAGCGCGAGGCGGTCGACCGCGTGCTGCGCAGCGGCATGGTGGCGCAGGGCCCGGAGGTCGCCGCTTTCGAGCAGGAGTTCTCCGCGCACTTCGTGCAGGGGCGCCCCTCGGTCGCGGTGAATTCCGGGACCGCGGGTCTGCACCTCGGTCTGCTCGCCGCGGGCGTCGGCCCGGGCGACGAGGTCATCGTCCCGTCGTTCACGTTCGCGGCGACGGGCAACTCGGTCGCGCTGACCGGTGCGACGCCGGTGTTCGCGGACATCGAGCCGGAGACGTTCACGCTCGACCCCGTGGCCGTGGCCGCGGCGATCACGCCCCGGACGAAGGGCATCCTCCCGGTGCACCTCTACGGGCACCCCGCGCGGATGCGCGAGCTGGAGGCTCTGGCCTCCGAGCGCGGCATCGCGCTCTACGAGGACGCCGCCCAGGCGCACGGCGCGTCTCTCGACGGCCGTCCGGTCGGCACGTTCGGCGAGTTCGCGATGTTCAGCCTCTACCCGACGAAGAACATGACCAGCGGGGAGGGCGGCATGGTCTCCACGGCGACCGACGAGCTCGCCCGGATGGTGAAGCTGCTGCGCAACCAGGGCATGGAGCGGCAGTACGAGAACGAGGTCATCGGCTTCAACGCGCGGATGACCGACATCCATGCCGCGATCGGCCGCGTGCAGCTGAACAAGGTGGATGCGTGGACCCGCACTCGCCAGGACAACGCCGCGTTCCTCGACGCGAACCTGCGCGGTGTGGTCGTGCCCCCGGTGGCCGACGGCGCCGTGCACGTCTACCACCAGTACACGATCCGGGTCGCGGACGACCGTGACGGCTTCGTGAGGGCCCTCAAGGACGAGCACAGCGTGGGTGCGGGCGTCTACTACCCGATCCCCAACCACCGCCTCCCGTCGCTCGCGCACTTCGCCCCGGGTCTCGACCTACCCGAGACCGAGCGGGCTGCTCGCGAGGTGGTGTCCCTCCCGGTGCACCCGTCGCTCTCCCCGGACGACCTGGAGCGGATCGTCGCGGCCGTGAACACCGTGGCAGGAGCGGGCGCCTGATGGCGCTGCGGGCCGGGCTTCTCGGCGTCGGGATGATGGGGCGCCATCATGCCCGGGTGCTCCGTGAGGTGGACGGGGTCGACCTGGTCGCGATCGCGGATCCGGGTGGCGATCCGCACGGGGTCGCCGGTGAGCTGGAGATCCTGCCCGACATCGACGCGCTGATCTCCGCGGGGATCGACATCGCTGTCGTGGCGGTGCCGACACGCTTCCACGAGGACGCCGCCCTCAAGCTCGCCGCCGCGGGTGTGCACACGCTCGTCGAGAAGCCGATCGCGCACAGCGTCGAGGCCGGTCAGCGCATGGTCGACGCCTTCACCGCCGCCGGTCTCGTGGGCGCCGTGGGGCACATAGAGCGTTTCAACCCGGCGCTGCAGGAGCTGCGCCGCCGGCTCGAGTCCGGTGAGCTCGGCGCGGTCTACCAGGTCGCGACGCGTCGCCAGGGGCCGTTCCCCTCGCGGATCGCCGATGTCGGGGTCGCGAAGGACCTCGCCTCCCACGACGTCGACCTCACCGCATGGGTCGTGCAGAGCGACTACGAACGGATCTCCGCGCAGACCGCGTTCAAGTCGGGCCGCGATCACGAGGACATGATCGTCATCACCGGACGCACCGCGTCGGGCGTGATCGTGAACAACATCGTGAACTGGCTCTCCCCGATGAAGGAGCGGCTCACGGTCGTGACGGGGGAGAAGGGCGCATTCGTCGCGGACACGTCGACCGGCGACCTCACGTTCTACTCGAACGGCACGATCCCCCTGGAGTGGGAGTCGGTGTCGAGCTTCCGCGGCGTCTCCGAGGGGGATGTCACCCGCTACGCCTTCGCCAAGCGCGAGCCCCTGCGGGTCGAGCACGAGGCCTTCCGTGACGCCGTGCTCGGCGAGCGGACCGATGTGGTGACCATGGAACAGGGGCTGAAGACCCTCGCCGTGGTCGAGGCGGCGCTCGACTCCGCCCGGGAGGGGGAGGCCGTGCGCCTCCTGCACACATCCTGACCGCGCCCGCCGACGTCCCCGTCGCAAGGAGCAGACAGTGAAGGAACAGATCGCGATCCTGCGGCGGATCCTCGATCATCTGCCGCCGAACGCCCGCCGCTACATCCTGTCCTACATGGTGTGGTCGTCGTCCCTCGCGATCCTCGACGTGGCCGCGCTGATGCTGCTCGCGGCCTCGCTGTCGTCGATGATCAATCAGCTGCCGGTCCCGCTGCCGGTGATCGGGCCCGTCGGCCCCAGCGGCTACGTCTGGATCATTCTCGGCGTCTCCGCGCTCATCATCGTGAAGTCCATGCTCGCGGTCTGGATGCAGTGGCGGGCCACGCGCCGTATGGCCGCCTTCGAACTGGAGATCGGCGACCGGCTGTTCGACTCCTACATCCGTGCCCCCTGGACCGAGCGGCTCAAGAGGAACGCATCGGAGCTGGTGCGGATGGCCGACATCGGCATCGCGAACCTCACCAGCGGCTTCCTGCTGCCGTTCATGAACCTGCCGTCGCTGCTCGCGACGTCGGTCGTGATCATGGTCCTCATCCTCTTCGTCCAGCCGCTGACCGCGGTGGTCACGATCGTCTACCTCGGGCTCATCGCCGTCTTCCTCTACGTCGGGCTGTCGGCGCGCACCGTCCAGGCCGGGCGTGTGAACCGGGACTACTCCTTCCGCGTGGCCTCCCTCATCACCGACATGGTCGGCGCCTTGAAGGAGATCACGCTCCGCAACAAGGCCGCTGACGTCGCCGAGGTCGTGCGCGACAACCGACGCTTCACCGCGAAGGCCCGCGCGAACCTGAACTTCCTCGGCGCCGTGCCGCGATTCGTGCTCGACGCTGCGCTGGTCGGCGGGTTCGTCCTGGTGGGCGGCGCGGCACTCCTCTTCGGTGACGGAGACATGAGCGCCGCGATCTCGGCGGTGGCGCTGTTCGGTGTGGCCGGGATGCGTCTGGTGCCATCGCTGACCTCGCTGCAGGCGATCAACAGTCAGCTCATGGCCAACGGCGTGCACGCGCATCTCGTCATCGACGACATCGAACTCGCCGAGGAGTTCCTCCGCAACGAGGAGCACATCGGCAAACACGCGATCGAAGGCGACCCGCGGGAGCTCACCCTCTCCGGCGTCGGATTCTCGTACCCGAACAGCGAGGAACCGGCGCTGCGGGACGTCAACGCGACCGTGAGGCTGGGATCGACCCTCGGGATCGTCGGATCGAGCGGGGCGGGCAAGTCGACGCTCATCGACGTCCTGCTCGGGCTCATCACCCCCACCGAGGGTGAGATCAGCCTCGGATCCCAGAGCCTGGTCGACGTGCTCTCCGCCTGGCGCGGTCGGGTCGGCTACGTGCCGCAGGACGTCGCCCTGTTCGACGGGACCGTCGCCCAGAACGTCGCCCTCAGCTGGGGCGACGACATCGACGAGGAGCGCGTGAGGGAGGCCCTCGACCGGGCGCAGCTGCTCACGGTCGTCGATGGTCGGCTCGGAGGGGTCTCAGCGCGCATCGGAGACCGCGGGCTCGGGCTCTCCGGAGGGCAGCGTCAGCGTCTCGGCCTGGCCCGCGCCCTGTACGCGGAGCCGCTCGTGCTGGTCCTCGACGAGGCGACGAGCGCCCTGGACACCCGCACGGAGTCCGAGGTGATGAAAGCGATCCGCGAGCTGCGCGGCGATGTCACGATCATCTCCGTGGCGCACCGGCTGGCGACCATCCGCGACAACGACGAGATCTGGTTCATGAGGGACGGGCGGATCGAGGCGCGCGGTGCCTTCGACGAGGTCGTCGCGGCGGAGCCGGAGTTCGAACGACAGGCGCGTCTCGCGGGGCTGGCATGACCGCGGTCGAGGTCGTCATTGCCGTACACAGCGAGTCCCGTCCGATCGAGCGCGCCGTCCGGTCGGTGCTGGCCGCGGGCAAGGAGGCGCGAGCGCTGGTCGTCGTCCACGGGATGCCGATCGAGCCCATCGCCCGGAGGCTCGAGGGGCTCGACGGCGGCCGCATCCGGCTCATCCGGCACGACGACGGGAGACGGAGCCCGGCGGGCCCCCGCAACGCGGGGTTCACGGCGGCCGAGGGGCCGTATGTCTCGGTGCTCGATTCCGACGACGAGCTCGATCCCGAGGCGCTGGATACGGCGCTCCGGCGTATCGAGGAGACCGGGGCCGAGGTCTGCATCCTTCCGCAGCGCAATGCCGGCGGCCCGCAGATGGAGACCCCGCTGGTACGGGCAGGTCGCGCGCGTGTGCTGGACGTCGTCCGGGACCGCCTGTTCACCCGGACCGGTCCGCTGTGCGTGATGCCCGCTGATCTCGCGCGCGATCTGATGCCGCTGTACGACACGCGGTTCCGCAACGGCGAGGACATCTCGGCGAGCGCACGGATCTGGGCTGCGCATACCTGCGTCTACGTGCGGACGGATCCGGGCAACGTCATGCATCACGACGCCGACGACCGCGTCACCTCACGGGGCACCTTGCGCCTGGACGACGTGCTGGAGGCCCCGACCGCCATCGCGTCCGATGCCTGGGTGGGCGCGTTGTCCCCGATGCTCCGGCAATCGCTCGCCGCGAAGATGATCCGCGTGCACCTTCTCGGGGTGCTCGATCGTGCGGATGTCCGCGACGAGACGGAAGCTCGCTTGGCGCAGGCCTGCCTCTCCGCGTGGCTCGACGTGTCCCGAGCGGCGACGCGCGGGCTGTCGCGCTCTGATCGCCGCGTGCTCGACGCCGTCGCGGTCGCCGACCCGCAGCGCATCCGTGCCGCCCTCGACGCAAGGAACGCGGCGGGACGGCTCTCTCGGTTGATGCCCCGCAATCCTCTCCGGCTCCTCGACCGCGACGGCGACCTGCGCCGGCTCCTCGTCTACCGGGCGTACCGGCGTGCGGAGCGCGGGTAGATGGCGGCGGCCCTGAGCCCGGCGGTGCAGGCGGCGCGGTTGCTTCCCGACGGTCTGCTGCGGCGCCTGCTCCCCGCCCGCATGGAGTTCGACGGTGCGGAGGCGCATCCCCTGGTGTTCCCGGAGGGCTCCGTCCGGCTGTTCATCGGGCCGGCGAACTTCGCGGGGCAGGGGTGGGCATGGGCTCGGGCCGCGGAACGTCTCCCCGGAGTCGGCGCCGTGTCCATGGCCTCCTTCGGGGCGGGCGGATACGGCTTCGCGGTCGACCAGGCGGTGCCTGCCAGCGTGTTCCTGCTGTCACGACGGTGGGAGAGGTCGCAGCGCCGCGCGCTCCTGGAACGGGCGACCCATGTGATCATCGAGTCGGGCCGGGCGCTGCTCGCGGGCGACGCGCGGGTCGGCGACGAGATCGAGACGCTCCGGGCGGCCGGCGTGAAGGTCGCGCTGCTGGGGCACGGCAGCGACGTCCGCGACGGACGCCGACACGCATCCTCTTTCGAGGAGTCCCCCTACCGCGATGAGGAATGGGGCCAGCGGGCCGGGACGGAGCGGGCATCGGAGGCGCACCGCGAGCTCTTCCGGGCGGTAGGCGTTCCGCTCTTCGTGTCGACCCCCGGGCTGCTCGACGACGTGCCGGGAGCGACCTGGCTGCCGGTGGTCGTCGATCCGCTCCGCTGGGCGAGCGAACGGATCCCCCTCAGCGGAGCCGTAGAGCCCCCGTTGGTCGTCCACGCGCCGAGCAGTCCGGTGCTCAAGGGGACCGGTCTGATCGAGCCCGTGCTGGAAGGGCTCGTCGGTGAGGGGCTCATCCGGTACCGGCGGCTGACTGGGGTGCCGGCGGATCACATGCCGTCCGCGTTCGCGGAAGCGGACATCGTGCTCGATCAGTTCCGTCTCGGCGACTATGGCGTCGCGGCCTGCGAGGCCATGGCGGCCGGGAGGATCGTGATCGGCAACGTGCACGATGACGCGCGTGCGCGCGTGCGCGCCTCGACAGGACTCGATCTGCCGGTGGTCCAGGCCCGGGCCGAGGAGGTCGGGAGCACGATCCGGGGGCTGCTCTCGGAGCCCGCCGCTGCGCGCGTCGTTGCCGCACGCGGCCCGCTGTTCGTGGAGGCGGCGCACGACGGACGCCTCGCCGCCGAGGCGCTGCGCTCGTTCCTGAGGAGCTGACGGCCCTCGGCTAGCATGTGCCTGCACAGGAGGATGAAGATGAAGCTGCTGATCGTGTCTTTCTCGCGCCTGGAGTCCGACCCCCGGATCCGCCGCCAGATCGATCTCTTCCGCGACGAGTGGGAGGTGGTGACCGTCGGCTACGGCCCCGCCCCGGACGGCAGCTCGCTGCACTACGAGGTGCCCGAGCAGTACCCGATCTGGCGCTACCCGCGTGCGACGATGATCCTGCGGATGTACCGCCGCACCTACGACGGGAACCAGGCGATCGCCTGGGTACGGCAGAACGTCCCCGCCGGCGAGTACGACGCGGCCATCGCGAACGACGTGGACGCGGCGGGAATCGTGACAGCGCTCGCGCCGCGCAACGGCTTCCACGCCGACCTGCATGAGTTCGCGCCGCTGCAGAACTCCGAGCTCCTCCGGTTCCGTCTGTTCGTGGCACCGTTCATCCGCTGGCAGCTGCGCACGTTCGTCGCCCAGGCGGCGTCGACATCCACGGTCGGGGAGTCCATCGCGGAGCGGTACCACCGCGAGTTCGGGATCGATCCCGTCGTGGTGATGAACGCTCCCGCCCTCGCGGATCTCCCGGTGCGCCCCGTCGCCGACCCGATCCGCATCGTCCACGCCGGCGCGGCGCTCAGGAACCGGCGCATCGAGGTGCTGATCGACGCCGTGGCCGCGACGACGTCGAACGTGACGCTCGACCTCTTCCTGCCGCCGAACGATCCGGGCTACCTCGCGGAGCTCCGGGAGAGGGCCGCGCAGACCCCCCGGGTGCGGATGCTCGAGCCGGTGCCCTTCGACCGGCTCGTGGAGACGCTCAACCAGTACGACGTCGGCATCCACGTGCTGGCGTCGACGAACTACAACAACACCTACGCTATGCCGAACAAGTTCTTCGAGTACGTGCAGGCGCGGCTCGGGCTGGTGATCGGCCCCTCGCCGGAGATGAAGCGCAATCTCGAGAGATACGGCATCGGAGGCGTCGCCGAGGGCTTCGACGCGGCATCGGTGACGCGGGTGCTCGACGGGCTCAGCAGGGAGGGAGTCGCCGCCTGGAAGGCGGCGTCCGACCGGGCGGCCCCCGAACTGTCGGCCCAGGCTCAGGTCCCCGGATGGAAGCGCGCCGTCGACGCGCTGGGGGCGAGCCGGTCGTGAGCGCCTCGCCGGACGGCGTCCAGATCGACGTCCTCGTGCCGATCCACGCCCCGACGAGACCGATCGCGCGCCTCGTGCACTCGGTGCTCGACGGGGTCGTCGCCCCCGTGCGGGTGCTCGTCGTGGCGCACGACACGGATCCCCGGGCCATCGCCGCCGCGATGGGCGAACTCGCCGACGACCCCCGGGTGGAGATCGTCCCGTTCGAGGACGGCATCCGGTCTCCTGCGGGTCCGCTGCTCCACGGTCTGTCCCTCGTGAGCGCGCCCTGGTTCGCCAAGATCGACTCCGACGACTTCCTCGCTCCCGGAGCACTGGACTCCTGGCTCCGCGTCGCCCAGGAGCACGGCGCCGACGCGGTCATCCCCAGGATGGTGACGGAGCACGGCGGCAGGAACTTCCCGACCCCGCCCCGGCGGCCGTTCCGCAGGCGTCTCGATCCTGTGCGGGATCGCCTGAGCTATCGCACGAGCACGATGGGACTCCTCTCCGCGCGTCTGCGCGATGCGGCAGCTCCGTCCGCGGGCGTCCCGACCGGTGAGGACGTGCTGCCGAGTCTGCGGTTGTGGTTCGGCGCCACACGCGTGGTCGGAGCGGATGACGCCGCGGCCTACGTCGTCGGCGAGACGGCGGGAGACCGAGTCACCGAGTCGGCTGTGCCGCTGCAGTCGCAGCTGGAGTTCGTCGCGGGTCTTCTCGACGACCCGATCTGGCAAGGCCTGTCCCAGCGTGCCGCGGAGGCGATCGTGCGGAAGGTGCTGCGCGTGCACGTGCTCGGAGCATTGGCACTCGCGCCGGACCTGTACCGCGAGGTCGACCGGGAGCCGGTGGCGGAGATCGTCCGTGCGCTCGGGGACAGGGCGCCCGGCGCAGTGTCCGCCCTGTCCCGCGCAGACGCCGCACTGGTCGCCGTGCTGGCACAGGGGGAGGCGCCGCCGGAGACCGTGCGTCGGCTGGCCGTCGCCCGGCGCCGTCGCCTCCGGCCCGCCGGGCTGCTCCCGGCGCGCCTCGGGCAGCTGTTCTCGCGGGACGCACCACCGAGGTTCCTCGTCGCCTCCGTGCTCGCGCTTCGTCGCGGCGGCGGGGTGCCGAAAGGGGCGGGAGGGCCTCCGGATAAGATCGACGGGTGAGAATCCTCAGTGTCGTCGGCGCCCGGCCGCAGTTCGTCAAACTCGCTCCCATCGATCGCGCGGCGCGTGCGGCGGGAGTGGATCACGTCATCGTGCACACCGGCCAGCACTACGACCCCCTGCTCTCCGATGTCTTCTTCGACGAGCTGGGCATCAGCGCGCCCGACGTGCACCTCGGCGTCGGCTCGGGCAGCCATGGCGTGCAGACCGGGTCGATGCTCGGCCAGCTCGACGCGGTGATCTCCGAGCACGCCCCTGATTGGGTGCTCGTCTACGGCGATACCAATTCGACGATCGCCGCGGCCCTGAGCGCGGTGAAGATGCATGTCCGCGTCGCCCACCTCGAGGCCGGGCTCCGGTCCTTCAACCGCCGGATGCCAGAGGAGCACAACCGGGTGCTCACCGATCACGCCGCGGACCTGCTCCTCGCCCCGACCCAGGTGGCCATGGATCACCTCGCCGCGGAGGGACTGGCAGAACGCGCGGTGCTCGTCGGGGACGTGATGACCGATGTCCTGTTGGCCACGCGCGATGAGCTCGTGGGCACGAGCCCGCTGCTCGACGAGCTCGATCTCGCTCCCGGGGGCTTCCAGGTGGCGACGATCCATCGCGCGGACAACACCGACGACCCCGAGCGCCTCCGCGAGATCGTCACGGCCCTCGGGTCGCTGGAGTATCCGACCGTGCTGCTCGCCCATCCGCGCCTCGTCGCACGGGCCGCCGAGGCCGGCATCGACCTCGCGGCCGGAACGGTGATCCCGCATGCTCCGCTCGCGTATCGCGACCTCATCGCCGCGGTGCTCGCCAGCCGTCACGTGGTCACCGACTCCGGCGGACTCCAGAAGGAGGCGTTCCTCCTCCGCGTCCCGACGACGACCGTACGCACCGAGACCGAGTGGGTCGAGACCGTCGACCTGGGCTGGAACGTGCTCACGCCGGACGTGGCGGACATCGCAGGCGCCGTCTCGCGCCCGCGCCCCGACGACACGGATGCGGCACCCTACGGAGACGGGCGGGCCGCGGAGCGCGTCGTCGAGACGCTCCGCTCCCATGCCTGAGTCCGCGGCGGTCGTGTCCTCCGGGCAGGAGGCGGCACGAGAGCCGAGGGACTGGTCGCTCGACCTGCTGAGGATCGGCGCGATCCTGGGCGTCGTCAGCATCCATACCTTCGGTGCGCTGATGACCAACCCGGCCATGAGGGGGACCGCCGACCGATGGGTCGCGGTCGCGCTCGATGCCGGGATGATCTGGGCCGTGCCGGTCTTCGTTATGATGAGCGGGACGCTCCTGCTCTCGCCCCGTGCGCACGCGGACGGTCCCGCCCGGTTCTACCGCCGCCGTCTCGTGCGGCTCCTGCCCGCGTTCGTCGTCTGGCAGGTGTTCTACCTGCTCGTCGTGCGACAGCTGATCAGCGGTCTCCACGAGACGCCGGGGGATGTGCTGAAGCTTCTCCTGAGCGGCACCACCTACACGCACCTCTACTTCCTCTGGCTGATCCTCGGGCTCTACGCCGTCGCGCCGGTGCTGCGGGCGTTCCTCGCCCAGGGCGGTAGGGCGCGGGCGATGTGGTTCGCGGGGATCGTGCTCTCCGCCAGCGTGCTGACCTCGATCAGTTCCTCCCTGCTCGGCTTCGCCGGCGATCCGCGCCCGCTGACTCTGCTGGCGCTCACACAGTGGATCCCCTATGTCGGCTACTTCCTCGCAGGATGGGCGCTGAAGGACGTCCTGCTGACGGGATTCGCGCGGTGGGGGGTGACCGCGATCGCGGTGCTCTCGGTGGCGGAGATCGTGCTGCAGTCGGGGAAGGGGTGGACGGGGCCGCTGTTCGCCTTCCTGCCGCTGTCGTACTACGGGCCGGTGCCGGCGCTCGCGGCAGTGTCGATCTTCCTGGCGGTTCGTTCGTGGTGCGGCCGGGTGGAGCTGCCCGCGGCGGCTGAGCGTGTCCTCCGCGAGCTCTCCGAGGCGACGTTCGGCGTCTACCTCGTGCATTTCGTCGTGCTGATCCTCCTTCGCATGCTTCCGCCGTTCGCGACCTACGCGACCTCGGCGCCGGTGTCCCTCCTCCTGTTCGCCGCCACCGCGGCGCTGTCCTTCGCGGTGGTCGCGGTGCTGCGCCGCATTCCCGTCCTTCGCCGGATCGTCTGAAGGGAGTCCGATGCGCGTCCTCATCGCCACGGCCTGGTTCCCCACGGAAGAGCACCCCGGGACCGGGATCTTCCATCTCCGCGACGCCGAGCTCCTCGCTCAGGACCACGACGTCACGATCCTCCATCTCGGCGCGGCCTCGGACGGCGAAGAGGTCATCGGGGGGATGCCTGTGATCCGCCGGGCCTTCGGGCCCGCCTCCCCGGGGTCCTACGTCCGCGGCCCCCGTGTCGTCCGTGAGCTCCTCGCGGAGAGGGATCTGCTGCACACGATGTCCTTCCCGACGCTCCTCCCGCTCACCCTGTCCCGACCGCAGCGCCCGTGGGTGCATACCGAGCACTGGACCGGGCTGGTCTGGCCGCCCGCGTCTCTCCCCGCCCGCTGGGGCGCCGCAGCCACCCGGCGGCTCCTGCGCCGTCCCGATGAGGTGGTCGCCGTCGGCGACGACCTGGCAAAGGCGGTCGAGTCTGTCAGGGGGGCGCCGGTGGCGCGGATCCCCAACTTCGTCCGATTTGCACACCCGGACCGGCTCCCTCCGGTGCACCGTGCGGGGGAGCCGCTGAGGCTGATCGGCGTCAGCGGCCTTCAGCCGCACAAGGGCGCGCTCATCGCCGTCGATGCTCTCGCCGTTCTGCGCGATCGGGGTGTGGATGCGCGACTGCGCTGGGCGGGCGAGGGCGCTCAGCGCGAGGAACTGCTCGATCGCGCGGAGGAGATCGGCGTGGCCGATCGCCTGCAGCTGCTCGGTCATGTCGATCCCGAGGAGCTCCCCGAGCTGCTCCTCGCGTCCCACCTCTTCGTCGCCCCGACTCGGTTCGAGACGTTCGGCGTCGCGATCGCCGAAGCGCTCTCGCACGGCCTGCCGGTCGTCGCCACGGGGGAGGGCGGACACTGGGCGTTCCTGCCCCCGGAAGCGTCCCGGCGGGCCGAGCGGAGCCCGGACGGCCTCGCCGACGGGATCGAGTCGCTTCTCGGTGACGTGGAGCGCTGGCCTGCCGCCCGGATCCGCGCCGACGCGGAGGCACGGTTCGCCCCCGCCGCCCGTCGCGCGGCGTACGCGGAGGCCTATCGGCGCGCAGGAGAGGCGCACCACCGGCGCGGCTAGACCGCCCGGATCAGCGGGCGCCCGCCTCCGCGGCATCTCCGGCGGCGGGGACCATGGGCCCTTCGGCGCTGTCGCGTCCGCCCGCTCTCTTGATCCAGGTCGCCGTCGCCGCGATCGTCATGGCGGCGCAGAGCACCCAGAAGACCAGGCCGGGCGTCGCATAGCGGAAGGCCGTGGGTGTGCCGTTCGTCACGTTGTAGAGGCCCGTGGCGAGGAGCGCTCCGAAGAGCAGGTGGGCCTCCACCCGCCGCCAGAAGAGGATCATGCCGGCGATCGCCAGGCAGATGAGCACCAGGAGGGCGCGGTCGTTGCGCATCATCGACAGGACGTCCGCCTTGATGATCTGGATCAGGAGGCCAGGGGCGGCGAGGATCGCCGCGCCGAGACTGTGGGTGCCCGTCTGGGTCGTGAACTGATCCGCCTGGGAGAACGACGGGAAGACGATCGACTGCAGGAGCTGGCAGGCCACCGCCGTGCCGGCGACGACGACTCCCGGCCACATCCAGCGGCTGCGCCAGCGGCGTTGCACGACCATGTCCAGGAGCCAGGCCAGCAGGAACGCGCCGCCGACGATGAAGGTCGCCTGCCGGGTGAAGGCAGAGAGGACGGTGACGCCGCCCATCACGACGAGGTGCCACGGCCGGGGATCCCTGAGCCAGCGCCACGCCGCGACGAGAGCGAGGACGGTGAAGAGCGAGGAGAGGCTCTCGGTGAGCATCCCCGTCTCGAAGGAGACGAGGAACATCGAGAGGTTCGTCAGCAGGGCGACGGTGAGGGCGGGGAGCGTGCCGAAGCGGCGTCGCACCATCACGATCATCAGCGTCACGCCGACGACGGTGGCGATCAGCGGGACGACGGCGAGCCCCTCCGGTCCGAACCAGGCGACGAACGGCGTGCTGAGCGCCGGGAGGACGACCCGTGGCTGGACGAGGCCCCACCCGAAGAGCAGATCGATGTCGGGGACGGCGATGTTCCGGGGCGCCGAATAGGCCAGCGTCAGGTCACGTGCCGCCTCGGGCGAGTTGCCCAGGAAGAGGAAGGTCCTGGCGAGGTAGTAGCGGGAATCCGGGTAGTACAGCCGGAACCACTTCACGTAGGAGATGTAGGTGAGCAGGAACGACGCGGCGCAGACCGTCCAGAAGAGCAGGTCGGTGCGTCGGCGGATCCAGAGCGCATGCAGTCGTGACATCGAGGGTCACGCTAGCACGGCGGTGGTCGACGATCAGGCGCCGCGGCGCGCTGCCAGGCGGCGATCCTGCCAGCTGCGCAGCCGCCGTTCGAGGGGTTTCTCCACGAAGCGGTGCATGAGCCAGGCGGCGACGATCGAGGCCGCGAGCAGGGCGCCGCCCCACATCAGCGTGCGCCAGTATGACCCGAACTGGTAGCCGACCAGCTCCAGCATCGCGTACATCAGGGTGGCGTGGATGAGGTAGAAGGCGAACGACCACTCCCCGAGGGCCACGAAGGGCCTCCATACCAGCCAGCCGCGCCGGCCGTCGAGGTCCCTGCTCGCCGCCGCGGCGATGAGGAGCGCGCACAGCACACCGACCAGCTCAGGGGCGAACGATCCCACGAGAGCCGCAGGGCCGGAGGCGCCGGCGGTGAGCGTGACCGCCAGCAGGAAACCGACCAGCAGGGCGAACGGGAGGATGAGCGGCATCCGCAATCGCCACCCGTGACGATACGCCCAGGCGAGCAGCATGCCGAGGAGGAACTCGGGAAGGTGTGACACCGGTGCTCTCAGATCTCCCAGCGGTGTCGCCGGCCACAGGAGCGCGGCAGCCTTGAGGAGCAGGGCGACGGCGATCACGCCGGCCGCAGCCCAGAGCGCACCGCGTTTGCGCAGCGGAGCCATCAGACGCACCGCGAGGGGATGCAGCGCGTAGAAGAACGCCTCGACCGTCAGGGTCCACGCCGCAGGGTTGCCGGAGAACTGTATGGCGGGGTTGCGCCACCAGCCCTGGATCACCAGGACGCTCAGCAGGAGGACGCCCCAGTCCAGAGGCTTGATCCAGCCCTGATCGGCGGGCGGCACGATCCGGTAGAAGACCGGGATCGCCACGAGCAGGGCGAGGAGGTGCAGGGGATAGATCCTCGCGAACCGCCGCCAGTAGAACGCGCGGACGGGCGTCTCCCTCCGCCAGGACCACGTGAGCACGAAGCCGGACAGCACGAAGAAGAAGGTGACACCGTAGTGCCCGTGCTCGACGAACCAGTGCATCCACGACGGGAACGTGATCATGTTCCGCATGTGGAACAGGAAGACCGCGAACGCCGCCCACCAGCGCAGGCTCGTCAGCGAGTCGAGGCGCACGACGGGTGCGGTGGGGCGCGTGGAAGCAGACATCGGATTCCGAGCATACGCGGCGGCGCCGCGGAGCATGCGCGGGCGCGACCCCGACTCCCGCGCCGGATAGACTGGAGCCCATGCGCATCGCCGTCGTGGCCCTCGGAAAGATCGGGCTTCCCCTCGCCGTCCAGTTCGCTGCATCCGGTCACGAGGTGGTCGGCGTCGACATCAACCCGAACGCCGTCGCGACGATCAACGCGGGGATCGAGCCGTTCCCCGGGGAGGCGCATCTGCAGGAGAAGCTGACCGAGCTCGTGGGCTCGGGGCGGCTCCGCGCGACGACGGACTACGCGGAGGCGATCCCGGGCGCCGACGCCGTCGTACTCGTCGCCCCCGTCTTCGTCGACGACGAGACCTGGGAGCCGGACTTCGCCCCCATGCAGTCGGCGACCGAGTCGCTGGCCCGGCACCTCACCCCCGGAACACTGGTCTCCTACGAGACCACCCTCCCGGTGGGGACCACCCGGAACCGCTGGAAGCCGATGCTCGAGGAGGGGTCGGGCCTGACCGAGGGCGTCGACTTCCACCTCGTCTACTCCCCGGAGCGGGTGCTCACGGGGCGCGTCTTCGAGGACCTCCGCAAGTACCCGAAACTGATCGGCGCCCTCTCCGCGGAGGGCACCCGCCGGGCCCGTGAGTTCTACGAGGCGGTCCTGCAGTTCGACGAGCGCGCCGACCTGCCGCGTCCGAACGGCGTGTGGGATCTCGGCACGACCGAGGCGGCGGAGATGGCGAAGCTCGCCGAGACCACCTATCGGGACGTCAACATCGGTCTGGCGAACCAGTTCGGTCTGTTCGCGGCCTCGCACGGGATCGACGTCTACAAGGTGATCGAGGCCTGCAACTCCCAGCCGTACAGCCACATCCACCGTCCCGGCATCGCGGTCGGCGGGCACTGCATCCCCGTCTATCCGCGGCTGTACCTGTCGACCGATCCCGACGCCGACATCATCCGCACCGCGCGTCAGCTCAACGCCTCGATGCCCGAGCGTCTCGTTGCTCAGGCCGAGGGCATGCTGGGCTCCCTGGACGGGCTCCGCGCCGTCGTGCTCGGAGCCGCATACCGCGGCGGCGTGAAGGAGACGGCCTTCTCCGGCGTGTTCCCGACGGTCGCCGCGCTGCGCGCGCGGGGGGCCGAGGTGCGGGTGCACGATCCGCTCTACTCCGATGAGGAGCTGCGGGCGCTGGGCTTCGAGCCCTATGCGATCGGCGCCGAGGCGGACCTGGTCGTCCTCCAGACCGATCACGCGGCCTACCGCGACCTCGGTGCGGAGGACGTCCCCGGTGCGAAGCTGCTGGTTGACGGACGCGCGGCGACGGACCCCCGGCGGTGGGTCGGGACGCCGCGCATCGTCGTCGGCTCCGCCCTCACCGCCTGAGGAGGCCCACCGGGTTCAGGACCCGGGCAGGGGGCCCTCGGCCTTCCGTCCCCGGGCGTCCTGCGGCGCGGGGAACGGCCCGTGCGTCGGGGTCGACGGGGTCGCCTGGATGTCGAGCTGCAGGGCGCTGATGAGCATCTGCGTGCCGATCATCAACGGCAGCGCGGCGAGCATGACCGTGGCGGCCGTGGCGACGACCGAGCCCGCGATCTGCACCATCACCCAGATGCTGATCCCCACCCCGGCGAGGAAGAGGAACAGGCCGAGGAAGAGGAGCAGCGCGATGGGGGAGAACGACCACAGCACGTAGCGGTACCAGATCCGGCTCCAGTAGCCCACGGTGAGGCGGTTGAGGAGCTCGGGGATGACCTTCCTCAGTTTGATGCTGGAGACCTCCTCTCCGTAGACCGCGGGGATGGGCACGTCCGTCGCGGACACCTGGAGGATGTTGAGCTTGATGAGGAGATCGTTCTCGAAGCTGTACCGCTTGGCGATCCGATCGAGCTCCACCCGGCGCAGTTCCTCGGTGCGCACGGCCGTGTACCCGTTCTGCGGATCGAAGAGGTTCCAGTACCCCGATGCCAGTTTCGTCATGAACGACAGCACCACGTTGCCGAAGACGCGGTAGCCGGGCATGCCGCGGAAGGACTCGGGCCCGTAGAAGCGGTTGGCCTTCGCGAACCCGTACCCATCGTCCGTGACCTTGTCGAGCAGCGCCGGGAGATAGTCGGGATCCATCTGCGCGTCCCCGGCCATGACGACGTTCACGTCGGCGCCGAGATCCATGGCGGCGCGATGGGCGGTGATGATCGCGCCGCCCACACCCTGGTTCTCCTCATGGCGGATCAGCGTCACACGCGGGTCGGCGACGCTGCGCGCCGCCTCGCTGGTGGCATCGGGGCTGCAGTCGTCGACGATGACGATGTGGTCGACGAAAGCGGGCATCGTCTCGATGACCCGCGCGATCATCCTCTCCTCCTTGTAGGCGGGGACGACGGCCGCGATCACGGCGTTCTTATACATCAGTACTCCGGGGCTCGGGGGTGGCGAACACCCAGTAGCGGTAGGCGAAGTAGTTCCACACGGTCGTCGTGACCACGGCAAGGACCTTTCCGACGATCCACGGCCAGCCGAGCGCCGCCGCGCCCCAGACCATTCCCGTGGTGGCGATCGTGTTGAAGGCGACGAGAGCGGTGTACCGCGCGACGCTGGGCGCCACCTTCGCCTCGGACGAGAAGGCGATGAGGCGCTGGGCCGTGTAGGTCACGGCGAAGGACGCGAGGAAGGCGACCGGTGTGGCGATCGCGAGGGGAATCCCGAGGACGTCGTGCGCCAGCCAGAGCAGTCCGATGTCGACGAGGAAGCAGAAGCCGCCGACGGCGAGGTAGCGCACCGCGCTGTTCGCCCAGAGCCGGCGCGGAAGTGCAGGGTGCGTCGACATGCGCCAATTCTGCCAGACAGGTCGACACTCAGGCGTCCGGATCGGATGCCCAGTGTCGCGCCGATACGATTGTCACCATGGATCTTCTCGTCGTCGGGTCGGGTTTCTTCGGCCTCACCATCGCTGAGCGCGCCGCGGACGCCGGCCGCAAGGTGACCGTCATCGACCGCCGCCCGCACATCGGCGGCAACGCCTACAGCGAGGACGAGCCCGAGACCGGCATCGAGGTGCACCGCTACGGGGCGCATCTGTTCCACACCTCCAACCCGACGGTGTGGGAGTACGTCAACCGGTTCACGACCTTCACGGGTTACGTGCACCGCGTGTACTCCACCCACAAGGGCGTCGTGTACCCGCTCCCGGTGAACCTCGGCACGATCAACCAGTTCTTCCAGGCCGCGTACACGCCCGACCAGGCCCGCGCACTGGTCCGTGAGCAGGCGGGGGAGTTCGACGTCAAGACCGCCGCGAACTTCGAGGAGAAGGGCATCGCCCTCATCGGGCGCCCGCTCTTCGAGGCGTTCTTCCGCGACTACACCGCGAAGCAGTGGCAGACCGACCCGCACAAGCTGTCCGGCGACATCATCAGCCGTCTGCCCGTGCGCTACAACTACGACAACCGCTACTTCAACGACACCTGGGAGGGGCTGCCGACCGACGGCTACACCGCCTGGATCGAGCGGATGGCCGACCACCCGAACATCGAGGTGAAGCTCGGCGTCGACTTCTTCGACGAGAGCCAGCCGCTGAACCGGAAGGCGCTCGTCGGCCAGGTGCCGATCGTCTACACCGGGCCCGTCGACCGCTACTTCGACTATGCGGAGGGGGCGCTCAGCTGGCGCACGCTCGACTTCGAGCAGGAGGTCCTCGGCGTGGGCGACTTCCAGGGCACCAGCGTGATGAACTACCCCGACGCGGACGTGCCCTTCACCCGCATCCACGAGTTCAAGCACTTCCACCCCGAGCGCGCCGACCGCTACCCGACGGACAAGACGGTCATCATGCGCGAGTTCTCGCGCTTCGCGAACCGCGACGACGAGCCCTACTACCCGGTGAACACCCCGGCCGACCGCGAGGGGCTGCTGGCCTACCGCGAACTGGCGAAGGGCGAGCAGGACGTGCACTTCGGCGGACGTCTGGGCACCTACCAGTACCTCGACATGCACATGGCCATCGGATCGGCGCTGTCGATGTGGCGCAACGACCTCACCGGTCTGCACGGCTGAGATGACCAGCACGGTCGGCGCGCCGGGCACCCCGCAGCGGTATCTCCACTCGCTGTGGCTGCTCTCGGCCCGCGATCTCAAGGTGCGCTACTCGACGAGCGCATTGGGATACCTGTGGTCGGTGCTCGACCCGCTCGTGATGAGCGCGATCTACTGGTTCGTGTTCACCATGGTGTTCCAGCGCGATGTGGGCGAAGAGCCGTACATCGTGTTCCTGATCAGCGCGCTGCTGCCGTGGGTGTGGTTCAACTCGTCGGTCGGGGACTTCACCCGTGCGTTCAAGAAGGACGCCCGGCTGGTGCGCTCCACGGCGATCCCGCGGTCGATCTGGGTGAACCGGATCGTGCTCAGCAAGGGGGTGGAGTTCCTCTTCTCCCTGCCCGTGCTCGCCATCTTCGTCGTGTTCAACCTGCTGACCGAGACCCGCCCCGATCACGTCGTGCACATCGGCTGGGGCGTGCTGTGGCTCCCGGTCGCCGTGCTGATGCAGGTGGTCCTGCTGGTCGGGATCGGACTGCTCATCGCCCCGCTGTGCGCCCTCTACACCGACCTCGAGCGCACGACCGCCCTCGTGCTGCGCGCGCTCTTCTACGCCACGCCGATCATCTACAACGTCTCGAACCTGCCCGGCGCGTTCCAGACCATCGGGGCGTTCAACCCGCTCGCGGGGATACTCACCCTCTACCGGATGGCGTTCTTCCCCGAACAGTGGGATCCCTTCCCGGTGATCGTCAGCGCCGTGATGAGCGTGGCGATCCTGGGGATCGGCATCTGGGTGTTCCGCGCCCTCGAGCGTCCCGTGCTGAAGGAGCTGTGATGGCCTCCGCTATCGAGGTACGCGGACTCGGCGTCCGCTTCCGCCGCAACCGCCGTGGTCGCCGGACCGTGAAGGACTTGTTCGCCGGTGCGAGCCGCCGGTCCAGGCCGGGCGAGTTCTGGGCGCTGCGCGACGTCTCCTTCTCCGTCGCCGCCGGTGAGTCGATCGGCGTCGTCGGACGCAACGGACAGGGCAAGTCCACCCTGCTCCGCCTTGTCGCCGGCGTCCTGCTGGCCGACGAGGGGCGCGTCGAGGTCCATGGCGGCGTGGCGCCGCTCATCGAGCTGACCGGCGGTTTCGTCGGCGACCTGACCGTCCGCGAGAACGTCCGCCTCACCGCGGGCCTGCACGGCATGTCACGGTCGGAGATCTCCCGTCGCTACGACCGGATGATCGAATTCGCCGAGCTCGAGGACTTCCAGGACACCCCCTACAAGCACCTCTCCAACGGCATGAAGGTGCGTCTGGCGTTCTCGGTGGTCTCGCAGCTCGAGGAGCCCATCCTCCTCGTCGACGAGGTGCTCGCGGTCGGGGACAAGGCGTTCCGGGACAAGTGCTACCGGCGCATCGACGAGCTCCTCGCCGAGGGGCGGACGCTGTTCTTCGTGAGCCACAACGAGCGCGATCTGCGCCGGTTCTGCTCGCGGGGCCTCTACCTCGACAAGGGGGCGCTCGTCATGGACGGGCCGATCGGCGACGTGCTCGACCGCTACAACGCCGATCACGGCACCTGACGACGCTCGGGCGGGGCGACGAGGCCTCAGGCGCCGACGAGCGCGCGCAGTGCGGCCAGCTCGGACGTGACGGCGTCCAGGGCTCCGGAGGCGCCGCCGCCGCTCTGATAGGCGCTGCGGAGCTTCCCCAGCGCGGCGGAGTACGACGAGACGCGATCCCGCCACGCCTGCGCGATCCCCTTCGGGGCGGTCGCGTCGGAGAGCCGCTGCGCGTCCTGCTGGAGCTGGTCGACGACCTGCACCGCGTCCTGTCCGCTCATCCCGCCGAGCATCTTCATGCCTGTCCCGGCGTCATCGAGCACGGGACCGACCTTGCCGCGGAACACCGGCAGATCGGGGTCGGCCGGAGGCGGAGGCGTCACGGGACCACCCGTGGAGGTCGGCGTGGGAGTGGGCGTGGGCGTCGATGACGGCGAACCCGAAGGAGTCGGGGTGGGGGAGACGCTCGCGGAGTCGCTCGGCGACGGGGTGGGAGCGGGGTCGCCCTTCGGCATGAGGAGCCAGACCAGCGCCACCGCGATGGCCACCGCGACGACCGCGAGGATCCCGATCAGCCAGGCGCGGCGACGGTTCCGTCGCTTGTCGGGAGGGAAGACCCAGACGTACTCGGGCTGCTGCTCGCTCATCGCTCAGGCCTCCAGAGCCGGCATCGGCCGCCAGCTGCGGTCGCGCGAGATCCGCCCGCCGTCCCGCAGCCCGCGGAAGAGGTTGCTCGTGCCGCGGACGGTGCGCTCCACGAAGACCAGCCGGATCAGCTCCTTGCAGAACGTCGCGGCGGTGCCGAGCGCGAAGAGCACGGGGCTGTACGCGCCGTGCTCGCGGTAGTAATGCTTGATGTACGCGCGGTTGCGCATGATGTAGTACCGGTAGGCGTTGCTGGACGCGTTCATGTGGCGGATGCCCATGTCCCACTGCCTGATCTCGCGCGTGCGTCGCAGCACGAACTCGTTCACGATCACCGAGGTGGTCTGCCGAGACGCCAGCCAGCCGTACATCTGGTCGTCCCAGTAGATGAAGAAGCGCGGGTCGGGGAGTCCGATGCGCTGCACGATCGAGCGGTGGATGAACATCCCCTCGAAGCAGCCGCTGTTCATCTCCTTGAACCCCGAGGCGCCGAAGCCGGACGGTGCGAAGGGGATGGGGATGCCCATCCGCTCCGCGATGCGGTACTGCCAGTAGAACTCGCTGCCGTCGTAGTCGTAGCGGCGCCCCTGGATGCTCTTGAAGCGCGGTGCCCAGGCACCCATCCGGGCGAGGCCGTCGGGCAGCACCTCGACGTCGTCGTCCATCAGCCAGATCCACTCCGCGCCCAGGTCGTAGGCGGTGCGGGCGCCCTCGCTGAAGCCGCCGGAGCCCCCGGTGTTGGTCTCCAGGCGCCGATAGACGATCTCGGCGCCGAAGCCCTCGCGGAAGGACTCGACGACCTCGGTCGTATCGTCCGACGACGCGTTGTCGATGATGACCACACGTCCGGGCTGGGGGTCCATCGCGCGGATGCTGGTCAGCAGTCCGCTCAGAAGGTGGGAGCGGTTGAAGGTGACGACGACGATCGCGGCGGACTCCGGCGCGAAGGGGGCCGCGCTCATGCGCGTTCCTCGAAGATCTTCTGCCAGGAGGCGTCCGAGACGAGCCCGGGCAGCGCGGAGCGGTACTGCTGCTGCAGCTGGGGCCAGCGGCGACGCAGCCGTCGGTGGAGCCGCACGCTCTCGAAGAGCATCTGGCGGTATTTCCTGCGGTCACGGGTGTAGACGTTCTTGCCCGAGCCGTCCGCCGAGCTCACGAGGGCGCTGTCGAAGGCGGGGACCCGCCACCAGTGCGCATCGCCCTTACTGAACTCGACCTCGGGCTGGGCGACGTTCGCGGGGTCGGGACGATGGAGCCAATGCGCGAGGAGGGTCCGCGCGGTGAAGATGCGCAGCGCCAGCCCGGTGGGGCTGTCGAAATCGTGCATCTTGCGGCGTGCGAAGACCTGGCGGCCATGGCGGGAGTGCAGGACGACGGAGGGATCGCGGTGGATGATGGTCTCCGGGAAGTCGGCGGCCAGCGCGCGTGCGGCCGGCATCGCCGTCGCCAGGTTGGCGCGCATGTGCTCGGGGCCGGAGAGCACGTCGCGCAGGGCCTGCAGGCGCAGCGCGACGGGGTAATACTGCATCATCATGAGGTGCTTCAGATCGACGCGCCTGCTGTGCTCGATGAGGCGTCCGCCGCGGGGGGCGTTCGAGTGCAGCAGCCCGGCGACGATGCGGTTGCGGGCGTGGAAGTACGCTTGCCAGTCGATCGTGTCGTCCTTGTTGACCCAGGACACGTGCCAGAGGGCGACGCCCGGCAGGGAGACGGTCGGGTATCCGGCCTCCCCGGCGCGGAGGCAGAACTCCGCATCGTCCCACTTGATGAACGCGGGGAGGGAGAGCCCCACCTCGCGGATCGCCTCGACCGGGATCAGGCACATCCACCAGCCGTTGTAGTCGGCGTCCATGCGCATGTGGAGAAGCGGAGACTGCCGGAGGTTGGCGACGCCGAAGTCGTGGGGCATCTCCTCCTGGTAGAGGTTGCGCCACATGAACGGGTGCTCATCGACCACCTCGGCCCAGCCGTGCAGCTTCGGCCGGTCGAGCAGGTCGAACATGTGCCCGCCGACGAGGGTGGGCTTGGTGGCGAAGCGGGCGAAGACGATCGAGCGTCGGAGGGACTCGGGCTCCAGGCGGACGTCGTCGTCGAGGAGCTGCACGAAGTCGCTCTCGGGACGCTGGAGGGTCTCGTGCATCGAGCGGGAGAACCCGCCCGAGCCGCCGAGGTTCGGCTGCCTGATCACCTGCAGCGTTTCGCCGAGGCGGGCCGCGACGTCGTCGTATCCCTCCTGGTCGGCGACGAGCTGCGTGCCCTGATCGATCAGGAACACCCGGTCGACGAGCTCCAGCGCGTCGGGGGCGTCCGCGAGCGCGCGCAGGGTGTCGACGCAGTAGTCGGGCTTGTTGTAGGTCGTGATGCCGAGTGACGCCTTGCCGGTGCGGACGGGCTCCTGCTCCGTGGTCCACTGTGCGCCCTCGAGCACGGCGCTCTTCTCGTCGGCGACGACGTCGAACCAGATCCAGCCGCCTCCGGCGTACTCGGTGAGCGAGAGGTCGAAGGAAGTGACGGCGTCGCCCGTGACCTCGCGGGTCGCGACGCGCTGCTTGGTCCCGGCGCCGTTCGAGCGGTACACGAGGATGGTTGCGGGACCGGTCGTGCGGACGGTCAGCCGTACCTCGCGGACGCTCGTCCAGTGCTGCCAGTACGAGGCGGGGAACGCGTTGAAGTAGGTGCCGAGGGAGACGCGCCGACCGGCGACGATGCGCGCCTGGGTGCGGCCGAGGATGTTGCCGAGGTGGGCGCGGTTGGAGACACGCACCGGCTCCTCGTCGATGACCGACCAGGTCTCCGGATCGGCGTACAGCGGCAGGAGGTCGGGGTCTCGGTCGAGCGGGAAGACGACGTTCTGCAGCACGTGGGTCACGAGCACCCAGCCTACCGGGCATGCCTTGAGATCACTGGGAGCCGCGGTGGCCTGGTCATTCCTTCGGAGGGAGTGTGGGGATTACGCCGGTCTGTGCGGCGTCGATGTTCTCCCGCCAGGAGCGGGTCTGCCCGGCCCGGAGCGCGCAGAGCACCAGCATGAACCAGCCGACGCCCACGAGGGTGAAGCTCTCGAACATCGAGTCGACCGCGAGGGTCACGAGCACGAGCGGGGTCCAGGCGTAGACCACCGATCGGCGGACGCTCGCGACGAGCCAGGAGCGCACGACCGCCACGCCGCCGAGCAGCAGGAAGAGGATGAGCCCGGCCGCTCCGAGCTGGAGGACGACGTCGAAGTACGCGTTGAGGGCGCTGCGGTGCTGCTGGTCGAGCAGGATGTTGATGTAGAGGTAGGGGAACTGGGTCGGCGGCCAGCCACCCATCCAGCCCCAGCCGATGACGGGCTGCTGGCCGACGAAGTCGAGGATCGAGTTCCACAGGTCGGCCCGCATCGAGAAGTCCGACCCGGCGTCCAGCACGCGGATGATCTGGTGGCGGAGCACGAGCGCGGCGATGAGCCCGACTGCGACGACTCCGCCGAGCACCCACTGCACCAGGGATCGCCGCTCCGCCGGCGCATGCCTCACGATCGTCAGGGCGAGCGTGGCGACGCCCACCGCCGCGGCGAGCACGATCACCGTCGGGGAGGCGGAACGGAGGGCGAGGAAGGCGCCGAGCGCGACCGAGCAGACGGCGAGCGCGGGGGTGACCGACTGCGTGCGCCATTCGATCACGAACGTGATGAGCGCGATCACGGCGATGAAGCCGAGCATGTTGCGCGTGCCGAAGATGCCCTGGAGCGAGCCGCCGCCCGCGATGTTCCCCTCGATCCCCAGCAGCGGGATCGAGGTGTCCAGGAGGACGCCGGCGATGATCTCGAGCAGCAGGGAGGCGCCGAGCAGCCAGCGGAGCACGTCGCCGATGGCCCGCACGGTCTGCAGCGTGTCGCGGACGTGACCCACCGTGATCGCGAGGACGGCATAGCCGAACATCGTCGCCCAGCCGGTCAGGGTCGCCCCGCCCGCAGACGACCAGAAGACGCTGAGGAGCGCGAGCACGACGAACCCGATGAGGGAGGTCGGCGCGAGCCGCAGCAGGCTCAGCTCCTCGCGGCGGGCGAACAGCACGGCGACGCCGACCGCGGCGAGCACGACGACGATCGTCACGGAGGTCACGTGGGAGGTCAGCCGCTCGATCGGCAGGGCGGCGAAAGTCGCCACGAGCACGACGAGCGTGTAGGCCCGTGCGAACTCCGCCGACGCCAGCAGTCGGACCGGATGCCGGAGGTCGCTCATGACGCGCGGATGATCGTTCCGCCGGGCGCGGTCGCGGCGGCGCGTTCGTCGAGGCCGACGCCCACCAGCGGGACCGACTTGATCTTGAAGGAGAGCATGATGAGCAGCATCCAGCCCCACAGCATGATGGGCGCCGACTCGACGAGTCCCTCCACCAGCAGGGTGACGACGATCATCGTGGGGAGCAGCGAGAGCGGCGAGTACGGGCGCCGCGCCTCGAGGTCCCATCGCGGGCGGTCCACGGCGAAGAACCACGCGCGCCAGACGAGGGCGCCCCAGGCCACCGCCATGAGCACGACCCCGATCGCGCCGAGCTGGAAGAAGACGTCCAGCCACATGTCATGCGCGTGGAAGACGGTGAGCTTGTGGTTGACGATCCAGCCGGCGAACCCGGGGTCCCACGGAACCCACGGCGAGGAGAAGCCGTTGCCGGCCACCGGATGGGTGAGTGCGCGCTCCCAGACCTTCGCCCAGATCTCGAAGCGTCCCGTGAAGTCGTCGCTCTTGCCGAACACGGCGAGCACACGGTCCTGCATGAGCCAGCCGGCGCCCGCGGCCAGGAGCACGACGATCGCGCCTCCGGCGTAGACCGCTGTCCGGTGCGACGGCCTCTGTGCGCGTCGCATCAGCAACGCGATGAGGAGCACCGCCGCGGAGGCGAGGGCGCAGAGGTAGGTGGTGGCCGATCCGGCTCCGACGAGGAGGACGAGGGCCAGCGCCGCCCAGGCGATGAGGGCGCCGCGCCGGCGCACCCGGGCCGCCCACAGCACGCCGAACACCATGAGGGCGAGCAGGCACATCATCGACAGGGTGTGCGCGTTGCCCACGATGCCCTGGATCCGGCCGCCGTCGAAGAGGTTGCCGCGCACCCAGTAGATGTGAGGGTCGATCTTCCCCTCGGGGACCGTGACGAAGTTCGGCAGGATCGGGTGCCGCAGCACCAGCGCGACCCACAGCTCGATCAGGAGGGAGAGGCCCAGTACCCACTTGAGCGCGCTCGAGAGGGCGCGCACCAGCTCCTGCCAGCTCAGCATCGACGCCACGAAGAGTGCGTTCACGGTCACCGCCGCGAGGAGCGGCCAGGTGAGCAAGGTCGCCGCACGCCACTGCGACCAGATCACCGACACGAGCGCGAACGCCACGTAGCCGAGCGCCGCCCAGGGCAGTCGCCGCCACGGGAAGCGCGCGGGCCGCTGATGCACGATCGCGGGGATCCAGATCGCCAGGACGCCGAGGGTCAGCACGGCGAGCACGATCACCGCTCCCACAGCGCCGAGGAGGTTGAAGACCGCCGTGTGCGCGAGCGTCGCGAACATCGTGAGCACGGCGTATGCGCGCAGCATCAGATGCCCGGTCGCCTCGCGCTCGGGGGCGGTGGGGACGGGTGCGGCGGGATGCCTGGTGTACTGCGCCATCGCGATCAGGCTACCGCCCCGCCTTCACACAGACCGTGCGGCGCGGCGTCCGGCTCTACGCTGGGGGCATGCTGCTCACTCTGACGAACGCACCCCGCGATTACGCCTGGGGGTCGACCTCGCTGCTCGCCGCCCTCGAAGGGCGTGCACCGTCCGCCGTGCCGGAGGCGGAGGTCTGGTTCGGAGACCACCCGGGTGACCCGGCGGACCTCGCCGACGGCCGTGCGCTGAGCGACGTCACGGGCGGCGGGCTGCCGTATCTGCTCAAGCTGCTCGCCGCCGAGCTGCCGCTGTCCATCCAGGTGCACCCCACCAGGGAGCAGGCGAGAGAGGGCTTCGCCCGGGAGCAGGGCCTCGCGGCGGAAGACCCCGCCAGGAACTACCGGGACGACAATCACAAGCCGGAGTTGATCGTGGCCCTGAGCGACCGGTTCGAGGCGCTCGGCGGGCTCCGTCCGGTGGAGGACACCTTGCGGATGCTGGAGTCCTTCGGTGCTTCTCCGGGCGTCGAAGCACTGCGAGGGCGCCTCAGCGCCTCCGGAGACGCCCTCCGTGACGTGATCGGATGGCTGCTGGGCGGAGGAGCGCAGTACGAGGTCGACGAGGTGATCTCCGCGCTCGCCTCCGCGCACTCCGCGGAGTTCGCCACGGAGCTCGACGTCGTGCGCCGCGTCGCCGACCGCAATCCCGGTGACCCCGGGGTCGTCGTCGCCCTGCTGATGAACGTGATCGTGCTCCGGCGGGGCGAGGCGATCTTCCTGCGGGCAGGGCTGCTTCACGCCTATGTCTCCGGCCTCGGCGTGGAGATCATGGCGGCCAGCGACAACGTGCTGCGCGGCGGTCTGACCCCCAAGCACATCGACGTCGCCGAGCTGCTCGCGGTCCTCGACACGACTCCGGGCCCCGTCCCGGTGATCGCCCCGGGGGAGGACGCCGTCTCGTCCTACCCTGTCCCCGTGCCGGATTTCGCGCTCCGGCGCGTCGAGCTCGATGGCGGGGAGGCGAGGGTCCGCGTGCGGCGGCCCGCGATGGTCCTCGCCACCCGGGGCTCCGTGTCCGTCGCCGGAGTCGATGGAGGGGCCGGCATCGCCGTGGCCGTGGGCACGGCGGCGTACGCCGACGGCGAGGACGAGCTGGTGCTCGCCGGCCGGGGCGAGGTCTTCGTCGCCGAGCCCGGGGCGTGACGGCGACACGCCGACGCGACACGCCGACGGCGTTCAATGAACCTTCAAGCCTTGCTTGAGGGTTTAGTATCCGCGACTTGACCAACCCGAATCACACCTGTGTAATTAGTGGAGTACGGCCCGCGGGGGGCAGGAAACAGGGTTGGGAGATCGAGATGACGGGATACCGCTCGGACGTTCCCGAGAACTGGTACGTCGATCCGGTCAACCTCGGCGTTCCAGGGGTTCGGCGGGTCGAGGAGGACGACGACGGCGCGCTCGCCTGGCAGGCGGACGCTCTCTGCGCGCAGACCGACCCCGAGGCGTTCTTCCCCGAGAAGGGCGGCTCGACGCGGGACGCGAAGCGCATCTGCGGCTCCTGCGATGTGCGGGGCGAGTGCCTGGAGTACGCGTTGAACAACGACGAGCGCTTCGGTATCTGGGGCGGGCTCTCCGAGCGCGAGCGCCGCAAGCTCAAGCGCCGCGCCGGCTGACTTCACCGATCCGCTTCGCGGGCGCGCCGGGCGCGTTCACCGAACCGCCTCGGGCGTCTGCCTAGGCTGTGTTCGTCATGCCAGCCCGAGCACACGCCATCCTCATCACGCGCACCGGCGACGACGCGCGCGCCCAGTTGCGCAGCACCCTCCAGGCGCTGCGCGCGCAGACGACGCCCCCGCACGCGATCACGCTCGTGGTGACCGGGCCGATCGCCCACGTCCGTCCCGAAGACGGCTTCCCCGGCGTCGAGGGCGTCATCGAGACCCGGGTGGGGACCTCCTTCGCCGAAGCCGTCGAGCTGGCGCGTCCCCGCGTCGCCGCCGGCGACTCGATCTGGCTGCTCGCGCAGGACACGCGTCCCGCTCCCGATGCGCTCGAGCACCTCGCCGGGGCGCTCGAGCGATCGCCGTCCGCCGCGCTCGCCGCCCCGAAGCTCGTCCGCCATGACGACGACCGCGAGATCGTCTCGCTGGGCGTGAGCATGACCCGTCTCGGACGCGCGGTCGAGCTCGCCTCCGACGAGCTCGACCAGGGGCAGCACGACGGGAACGACGACGCGCTCGGCGCCGACATCCGGGGGACGCTGGTGCGCGGCGAGGTGCGCGAGTCGCTGCGCCCCGACACTGCGCTCGCCGGTGCGGACGAGGGACTCGACCTGGGTGTCCGCGCGCGCCTCGGCGGCTGGCGCGTGGTGCTCAGCCCGGCCGCGCGCGTCGAGGTCCGACCGGACGGTCCCGCAGCCCTGCCCCGTCGTGAGGCGCACCGCGCCTGGGCGACGCGGACAGCCCAGCTGCATCGGCGGCTGTCCTACGCCCCCGCCCCCGCGGTGCCCCTGCACTGGCTCTCCCTGCTTCCCCTGGCGCTCTGGCGCACGATCACCCATCTGATCGGGAAACGGCCGGCCTCGGTCGCCCCGGAATGGGGTGCGGCGCTCACGGAGATGTTCCGTTTCGGCGCCGTGACGCGGTCCCGGCGCGCCATCCGCGGGTTCCGCACCTCCAGCTGGAGCGGCATCGCGCCGCTGCGGGTGAGCAGGGCCGATCTGCACCGGCGGCTCGACGACGGCCACGGCAGCGAAGGCGGCGCGACCGGGGAGCTGCGGTTCTTCTCCGGGGGCGGGGCGTGGGCGGTGCTCGCCGCGCTCGTCGTCGCGGTCGCGGCCTTCACCCTGCTCCTCGCCTGGCCCGCCATCGGCGGAGGCGGACTGCTTCCGCTCCGGGAGACGGTCGCCGGGCTCTGGGCCGATGCGGCCTGGGGGCGCCGCGGCGTCGGACTCCAGCTGGTCGGGCCCGCCGATCCGTTCGCGGGCGTCCTCGCAGTGCTCGGCTCGCTCTGGCCCGGTGCGCCGTCGTTCGCGATGGTGCTGCTCTGGATCCTCGCCCTTCCGCTCGCCGTGCTGGGCGGCTGGTTCGCCGCGACGCGCGTCACCGACCGCTCCGGTCTCCGCATCCTCGGCGGCGTCGCCTGGGCCCTGGCCCCGACCTTCCTCACCGCACTGATCGAAGGGCGGCCGGCGGCGGTGCTCGTGCATCTCCTCCTGCCCTGGCTGTTCCACGCGGCGACCGTCGCCCATCGCTCCTGGGGAGCGGCGGGAGCCGCGTCGCTGTTCGCCGCGGCCGTGCTGGCCTGTTCCCCGTCGCTCGCCCCCGCGGTGGTGCTGCTCTGGATCATCGCCCTCGTCGTCGTGCTCTCGCTCGGGCGAGTGCGCGGGGCTGTCCGCCTGCTCTGGGTGCTCATCCCGTCGGTCGCGATGTTCGCGCCGCTGGTGTACGCCCAGGTGCGCCGGGGCGACCCGCTGGCGCTGCTGGCCGACCCCGGCGCGATCTGGGCCGGGCCGCAGGCGGCCGCCGACGCCGCCGGGCGGGCGGTGCTCGCCACCGGCTTCCCGACGTCCGATCTGGCGGGCTGGACGACGTTCCTGAACGGGTCTGCCGTCTGGGTGCCGTTCCTGCTCGCCCCGATCGCCCTGCTCGCGCTGTTCTCCGCGGTCTCTCCGCGCTGGTACGTCGGCATCGTCCTGCTCGTGGTGTCCGTCACGGGCATCGCCACCGCCTTCGCCGCCGTCGGGGTCTCGGTGAGCTTCGCGCAGGGCGCGCCCGTCGCGATCTGGCCCGGAGCGGCGCTGAGCCTCGCGTGGATCGGTGTGACGGGTGCGGCGCTCGTCGCGCTCGACACCGCGCGTCCCCTGACGCGCGTGCGGGGCATCGCCGGGCTCATCGTGGGGGCGGCCCTCGTGGTCTGCGCCGTGCCCGCTCTCACCGCGGTGCACCGCGACGCGGCGTCGATCACGAACGGCCCGGAGCGGACGCTCCCGGCCTTCGTCGCCGCACAGAGCGGCGAGAAGGACGCGATCGGCACGCTGGTGCTCACGCCGAAGCCGGATGGCGCCCTCGCCGCCGACGTCGTCTGGGGATCCAGCGCCACACTGGGAGCGCAGACGACCCTCGCCTCGACCGCCACCGCCGTCCGCGACGACGGCATCCCTGCGCTCGCCGTCGACCTGCTGTCCGCGCGCGATTTCGACGCGGCGGCCGCACTGGCGAAGGAGGGCATCAGCTTCGTGCTCCTCGCCGAGCCTGCAGACACCGACCGCGCCCAGGCGCTGCACGCCGACGCCGAGGTCGCGATCGATCAGCGCCCCGGCCTGGTCAAGGCCGGCACCGAGCGCGGTGTGCTCTGGCGCCTCGACGCGACCGCTGCGGCGCGTGAGGACCTCACCGGCGCCCAGCACACGGTCGCGCGCATCGTGACGCTCCTCCAGCTGATCGTCGTGCTCGCGGCCCTCCTGCTCTCCATTCCGACCCGAGCCTCGCGCCGTGCGGTCCGTGCCGGTTCGCGCATCGTCGGCAGGGCCCCCGAGGAGCCGCTGGTGCTCCCGCGCCGCAAGGCGCGCCCCGGTGAGAGGGACACCGCTCCGATCCCACCCGGTCCGGTCGCCGAGCAGGGCGCTGCGGACACGGACTCCGCGCCGGATGCACCCGACGCGGGGTCGTCGGCGGATGCGGCCGCGCCGGAGGAGCCCGCCGTGGACGTCCTCCCCGACCGTGAGCCGGGGACGGAGACGCTCCCCACCGCCGAGACGGTCGCGCAGCCGGAGGCCGTGGACGCTGCGGAACCGGCGGCCGAGGAGGCCGCGTCGGAGGAGAAGAGTGCCGAGGCTGCGGCCGGATCCCGATCCGAGGACTCCGCCGCCGGGGACGACACCGGAGCGTCCGCCGAGAGGAGCGAACGATGACTCGCCAGGGAGCGGCCCGCGCCGCCGCCACGGGCGTCAGGATCGCCGTCGGCGCGATCGTCGCCGTCGCGTGCGCCGGAGCCGCCGTCGTGGGCGTCCATGCGCCGTGGCCTGAGGTCGCTCACGAGCCGGCCCAGGTCCGCGTCACCCCGGTGCCCGGCAACACCCAGCTCGTGTGCGACGGATCGTTCCGCGCGCTCGGACGGGACGCGTCGCAGGCGCAGCTCATGACCTCGGCCGGGCTTCCGCGGCTGGTGTCGGGCGGGACCGAGGGCGAGCCCTCGGCCGACGGCCTCGAGATGCCCGGACTCGCCGGTGGGTCCGGTGCCCGCACCCTCACCGGGACCGTCCAAGGACGCACCGCGCCGCTGATCGCCGCCGTGGAGTCGATCGTGCTCGACGCGGAGGACCTCTCCGGACTCGCCGCGGCGCCGTGCCGCGCCCCGGCCCTGCAGACCTGGCTCGTCGGCGGCAGTGCCGCCACGGGCAGCGCCGATGTCATCGTGCTCTCCAATCCGTCCGACGTCGCCTCGACGGTGACGTTCGCCGTCTTCGGATCGAAGCGGGCGGCGTCCACCGCCGTGGTGCCGCCGAAGACGCAGACGGCTCTCCCTCTGGCCTCGATCGCGCCGGGGGAGTCCACACCCGTGGTGCAGGTGGTCGCCTCCGGCGCGCCGGTGCGGGCCGTGCTGCAGTCGTCCTACGTGCGGGTGCTCGACCCCGCCGGCATCGATCTGCAGGACGGCGTCCCCGATGCGCAGCGGAGTCTCGCCTTCACGGGCGTGCGAATGGGCGATGCCGGCGCCGGGGACGATTCCGCGGCTCCGGTGCTGAGGATGCTCTCGCCCGGCGCCGACACGACCGCCGTCGTGCGGGTGCGCGGCGAGGGCGGATCGGCGGACGCCGACGAGTACACGGTGCCGCTGAAGCAGGGCATCCCCGCCGAGGTCTCCCTCGCCGGGTTGGACAAGGGCTTCCACGACGTCGAGGTGACGGCGGAGAGCCCGATCGTCGGCGCCGTGCGGCAGACCGAGGCCGCCGGTGCCGCGGCGGACTTCGCCTGGATGACCCCGGCTCCGAAGATCAGCGCGGACGTGATGTTCGCCGTGCCGTCCGACCTCGACGCCGCCCTCCACCTGCTGAACGACGGCGACGCCGCCGTGACCGTGACCGTCGCGGACGGCGACGACGAGAAGCGCGTCGAGGTCCCCGCGCACGGATCGGCCTCCGCCGCCCTGCGCGGCGGCTCCACTCCGGTGCTCTCGTCCTCGGGGCCGGTGCGCGCCGCGCTGTCGGCCGTCGGCCCCGCGGGAACGGCGCAGATCGCCGGATGGCCGCTGTGGCCGGGGGACCGCACGCAGCAGTCGATCACCGTCTATCCCTGACTATCCCTGCCCCCTGGGCGTCGAGGTCGGCCCGTGCCGCGGGTCGGTCCCGTCCGCTCAGTAGGACGGCGGATCGGCCTCCGGGCCGAGCTCCCAGGGCTCGCGGCCGATGTACTCGGCGGCGGCGTGGAACACCGCGCTCTCGACGGCGTACCGGCGGTGGAAGGCGTCGTCGTGCCCCGGGGGGAGGAGCCGTTCGATCGGCACGCGGTAGAGCGAGATCCGCTTCCCGCCGTGGTCGACGCGCCAGCGGGGTATCCCGCCGTCCCTGTCGTGCGTCGGCATCGCCGCGATCTCGAAGCGCACATCCCGCAGCTCCGGCCAGGTGCCCCGCAGGAACTCGACCGCGGTGCCGACGGTCACGTCGAACCGGTCGATGCGGCCGTCCAGCGGGGGCAGCGGCGGGCGTACGACCTCGCTGCGGCCGAGGCGGCCGTGCCGTCCGTGCCGCGCGCTGCGGGGAGCGGCGGCAGAGGCGGTGCGGCGGCGGGGCATGCGAATCAGCTTACGGCGTCGCGGTGCTCCGCGGCCGTGCCGGGTGGACGGCGCGGCATCCCGGCCCCTCGCCGGGGCGGTCATAGTCTGGGACGGATGGACGGACGACTGTGCTCGAAGGTGGGCTGCGCACGCGAAGCGGTGGCGACCCTGACGTACGACTACGGCGACCAGATGGCCGCGCTCGGACCGCTGGGCCCGGCCGGTCACCCGCACGCGCACGACCTCTGCGCGCAGCACTCCGACCGGCTCTCCGTGCCCGCCGGGTGGCTCGTGGTGAGGCACGAGGCTCTGCGCATCTGATCCGCCACGCCGGTCCGGCGGCGGAGTCCTCTCGGGGCCCGGGTCGATAGGCTGGCCGGGGACGCGCCAGCGGGGTGCCTCCGGAGAGGTCGGCCATGGTCGTCTGGCGTCGTGTCATCCTTCCCGTGCTCCTCATCGTCGTGCTCGGCGCGGCGGCGGCGGCTCTTGTGAAGCTCGCGTTCTTCCCTGACGCCTCTGAGGCGTCGCCGATCGACCCGGGCGGCGCGGTGACCGATCCGGTGATCGCGGTGGAGCGCGGATCTCTCGTCAACGAGCTCGCGCTCGACGGCACCATCGCCCGCGACGAGTCCTTCGCCGTGCGCAGCGAGGTGAACGGCACGGTCACCGCCGTCAACGTCTCCGATGGCGCGACGGTGACCAAGGGGCAGGTTCTCTTCACCGTCAAGCAGGACGAACCGGCGAAGAAGGTCGACATCGTCGCACCGGAGGCCGGGGAGGTGAGCGAGATCGCTCTCGTCAAAGGACAGCCGACGAGCGTCGGCGGTGAGGTCCTCACTCTGACGCCCTCCCGATACCACGTGCAGGCGACGGTGCAGCCTGTCGAGCTCTACCGGCTGGTGGGTGCGCCGTCCGAGGCGAAGGTGACGATCACCGGAGGTCCGGCGCCGTTCACCTGCTCCGGTGTGCGCGTGCAGGTGAGCGCCGAGGGCACGGCGAGCGTGCGCTGCGCGATCCCCGCCGGGCAGACCGTGTTCGCCGGACTCCCGGCGAAGCTCGCCCTCGCCCTCGGGAAGGTGGATGACGCGATCGTGATCCCGGTCACGGCGGTGCAGGGCGGCAGCGGGAACGGCGTCGTCTGGGTCGACAAGGGCGACGGGGAACCGGAGAAGCGCTCCGTCACGCTCGGCGTCAACGACGGCGCCCAGGTCGAGGTCACGGACGGTCTCGCCGAGGGCGATCAGATCAGGCAGTTCGTCCCGGGATTCGCCGCCCCGGTGCAGGAGGACTGCTGGGACGACGGCCAGGGCGGCCAGATGTGCCAGTCGGGGACGAACTGGTGAGCCTCGTCTCGCTGCAGGACGTCACGAAGAGCGTCCTCCTCCCCGACGACACCCGCCTGGAGATCCTCCGCGGCGTGACGCTCGAGGTCGACGCCGGGGACCACGTCTCGATCGTGGGGCGCTCCGGATCCGGGAAGTCGACCCTTCTCAACATCCTCGGCATGCTCGACGCGCCGACCACGGGCGCAGTGTCGTTCGAGGGGCGTGAGGTGGGGAGGATGCGCTCCGGCCGCCTCGACCGGCTCCGGGGCGACAACGTCGGCTTCGTCTTCCAGCAGTTCAACCTGCTTCCCGGGCGGACCGCGCTCGACAACGTCATGATGCCGCTGTCGCATGCTGCAGGGCGGACGTTCTGGTCACGTCGGAGCATCGCCGCGGACATGCTCGAGCGCGTCGGCCTCGGTCATCGTGTCGAGCAGATCGCGGACCGACTCTCCGGCGGAGAGCAGCAGCGCGTCGCGATCGCCCGCGCCCTGGTCCGTCGGCCGGTGCTGATCCTCGCGGACGAGCCGACCGGCGCGCTCGACATCGACACCGGCGCGACCGTCATGGCACTGCTCGACGAGGTCGCGACCGAGACCTCCGCGGCGCTGGTGACGATCACGCATGACCTGCACGTCGCGGCTCGGGCCCGTCGGCACTACCGGCTCGATGCCGGTGTCCTGGCCCCTGCCGATCTGCGACGCGCCTTCGAGGCGTCCACGCTGCAGGAGAGCGCCGACGCGACGCGCGACGGCTCGACCCTGAGCGGGGCATCGCGGTGACCAGTGTCATCGGCGCCCTCGCCGACGCGTGGGCGGAGATCCGTGTGCACAAGATGCGGGTGCTGCTCAGCCTGATCGGCATCGCCGTCTCCGTCGGGGCGCTCACTGCGGTCGTCGCTCTCACCGACTACGGGATGCAGAACACCGCGGAGTCCGCGGACCGATGGGGTGGCCGTTCTGCGACTATCGCGATCGCGCCCATGAGCGAGAGCGGAGTGGTCGATACCGCCGCCTTCGATGAGAGGGTCGTGCGCGTCAGCGAACGGTACGGCTTCACCCATGTCGCCCGTTCCACCGAAGGCATCCAGCTGCTGGTGCAGGCGCCGGACGGCGTACGATCCACGGAGACGCGTCTCCTGGACCCCGACTACGCGGTGATCCATCGGGAGAAGCTCCTCGAAGGTCGCGAGTTCCGTGCGTCCGACGCGGAAGCCCTGTCGCCGCCGGTCATCATCTCCGAGGCGATGTGGGACCGTCTCGGCCGCGTCCCCCTCGCGCAGCATCCGACGATCGAGATCGTCGGGGCCGGAGGCGGGGTCTATCAGGTGGTAGGAGTCCGGGCAAAGGAATGGCGGGACGATCAGACCGTGAGGATGGACGTGCTCTTCGACGGGTACGCCTCCCGCGTCGAGCAGCTGCCGGAGGGCGCGGCAGTGCGCTGGGACGTCTGGGTGTCCTCCGAGGCGGCGTCGAGGATCGGCCCGGTGCTGGCGATGGATCTCCGAGCGGGTCTGCCGTCGGGCCAGCAGGTCATGGTGAGCCGGACCGACGCCGGAGCGCAGCCGGGATTCGAGGAGCAGCAGCAGATGCTCCGGCTGATCACCGGCGGGATCGGCGTCCTGGTGCTCGGCCTCGGAGCGCTGAGCCTCATCAACATCCAGCTGGTCGCGATGCGGCAGCGGGTGAGGGAGATCGGCGTCCGGCGCGCGTTCGGTGCGACGGGGGGACGGGTGTTCACGGCCGTCCTCCTGGAGAGCCTCGTGGCGACGACTGTCGCCGGGGTGATCGGCATCGCGGTCACGATCGCCGTGCTGCGGTCTCCCTGGGTGCTGGAGGGCATGTTCCCCGCGCTGGTCGACGTGCCGCCCTTCCCGATGGGGGCGGCGGTCACCGGGCTGGTCTCGGCGGTCGTCGTCGGCGCGGTCGCAGGCTTCGTGCCGGCGCTCGTCGCGCTGCGGGTGAAGGTGATCGACGCGATCCGGTTCTGACCGGGTCGGCCCTCAGACGCGCACGCGTCGGCCGCTGAGACGCTCGGCGCGATCGTCGGCGAAGACGAGCGCGCGGGTCTCGCGCTGCCGACGCAGCACGGTGATGCCGGCGAGCAGCGCCTCGGGGTGCACGGGGGGCATCGGGGATACGAAGGGCTCGCACTCCGCCGTGAGCTCGGCCGCGACGCGGGCTCGGGCTTGAGGGGTCAGCTGCGGCGAGCTGACCAGGAACTGCGAGATCCGCCTCGCGAGCCGGTCGGGGAGTCGCGCCACATCGGCGATGCGCGCCCACTCGGTCAGCTCCGGCGGCAGGTACGGAGCGTGGACTGGCAGGGCCGGCACGCGCACGCGCTGCGAGTAGGTGCCGGCGGCGAGGTCGCCGAGGCGCTGGGTGCGCGGGGTGAGCGCGCCGAACATGGCGGCGAGCCCGCCGAAGGTCATGTAGATCTCCAGCACGCCGAGCAGCGCCCGGATGAAGGAGTGGCGGAACGTGATCGCGCCGCCGTCGGCGCGCACCACCCTGGCGCCGATCGCGAACTTGCCGACGCTGCGCCCGCGGGTCGCCACCTCGACCGTCAGGGGGAGGACCAGGAAGCTCACCACGATCGAGGTGATCACCAGGATCCGCGCTGTCGCCTCGGTGAGCAGCCCGCTCGAACCCGCCCACACCTGGAGGAAGAGGAAGCCGAGGAAGACCGCGAGGGAGATCGCCATGTCGAGCAGTGCGCCGAGCGCGCGCAGCAGGAAGCCGATCGGCTGAGCGTCGATCGCGACGGCCTCGCCGGAGAGGATCTCCTCTTCGGCGGCAACGGGCATGGACATGCATTCAGTAAATCAGACGCGCGTGCGCGGAGCGCCCGGACCGGCCGACCGCGTACAGTGAGTCAGGTGGATGCCGATGCCCTCACCGACGCGCGCCGGCCCGAGTGGGCGCGGCTGGACGAACTGAGCCGTCGTCGATCACTCAACGGCGACGAGGTCGACGAGCTGATCGTCCGCTATCGCGCGGCGTCCGCTGACCTCGCCGAGCTCAAGACGTCGGTGGGCGACTCGCCTCAGGGCGCCTACCTGTCCACGATCCTCGTCAAGGCCCGGCTGCGCCTCACCGGGGCGTCGGACAACGTGATCGCCCAGGTCGGGCGCTTCTTCTCCTCCCAGCTGCCCGCGGCCCTCTACCGTCTGCGCTGGACCACGCTCGCCGTCGCCGTCGTGTTCCTGCTCATCGTCGTGGTCAGCGCGGTGTGGGTGGTCTCCGACCCCGAGCGCCTCGCGACCCTCGGCGGTGCCGACATGCTGAAGGACTACGCCGACGACAAGTTCACCGATTACTACACCGAGAACCCCGCCGCCGTGTTCGCAGGCATGGTGTGGACGAACAACGCCTGGATCGCACTGCAGTGCGTGCTGTTCGGCATCTCCGGGATCTGGCCCCTCTACGCGGTGATGCAGAACGCGATGGGGCTCGGCGTCTCGGCGGCGGTCATGGCCGCGCACGGCCGCCTCGACATCATGGTGCTGTACATCCTGCCGCACGGTCTGCTGGAGATCACCTGCATCCTCGTGGCCTGCGCCGCGGGGCTCCAGCTGTTCTGGGCATGGGCGGCTCCGGGGCGGCGGAACCGCTCCGTCGCCCTCGCCGAAGAGACGCGTTCGCTCGCGACGGTCGCGATCGGCCTGGTCTTCGCGCTCGCCCTCGCGGGGTTCATCGAGGGCTTCGTCACCGGATGGGCACTCCCGTGGCCCGTGAAGATCGGCGTCGGCGCCCTCGCCCTCGCGATCTTCCTCGTCTACATGCTCGTCGTGGGGCGTCGCGCCTATCGCCGAGGAGAGACGGGCGATCTCGTCGAGTACGAGTCGGGCACCCCGCAGCTCGTCGCCGGCTGAGTCCGGCACGCGGTCAGGGGCGGGGCCCAGGACCACGAAGAAGGGGCCGGCGTCGCACGCCGACCCCTTAGACGCCCGCTCTCGTCAGTCCTTCCTGGCGCCGTCGAACAGCGCGCGGTAGGCGAAGCCCGCCAGCAGCGCGCCGACGATCGGGAACACGAGGAAGACCCACAGCTGCGCCAGCGACTCCCCGCCGCCGTAGATCGCCGCGGCGATCGAACGGGCCGGGTTCACCGACGTGTTGTCCACCGGGATCGAGATGAGGTGGATGAGGGTGAGGGTGAGGCCGATCGCGAGACCGGCGAAACGGGTGCCGCGCTGCGGGTGCGTCGTCCCGAGGATCACCAGCAGGAAGAAGCCGGTGAGGATGACCTCGATGATCATGGCGGCCGCCATGCCGAACCCGCCGGGGGAGTGCGCATCCCAACCGTTGCTCGCGAACCCGGCGTCCTGCGCGCCGGTCAGCCAACCGTCCGGACCGAACATGCCGACCAGGACGAGAAGGGTCGAGCCGATCACACCGCCGACCACCTGTGCCACGATGTACGGCGCGACGTCCTTCCAGGCGATCCGGCCGGCGGCGGCGACGCCGAGGGTGACCGCGGGGTTGAAGTGCCCGCCGGAGATCGGTCCGAAGGCGTAGGCGCCCACGACGACGGTGAGGCCGAAGGCCAGCGCGACGGCCACGTAGACCGCGGAGTTGGCGCCGGGGTCGGTGAAGTGGTTCGAGGCGAAGAGCGCCGTGCCTACGCCGCCGAACACGAGGAGGAACGTGCCGAAGCCCTCGGCGGCGAGCTTCGCTCCGAGCGACGGGGTCGCTGTGGATGGGGAGTCAGACATCTCGGTGTCCTTTCCTGAGGGCGCGAGGCGATATACCGCGCGCGATCACATGATCGCTCACTCTCAGCGACCTCACAGGGCGGACACGCCGAAGCGCCTCCCGTCCGTACGAGGCGGAGGGGAGGCGCTTACGGAGGGCGTCAGGCGCCGGTGCGCTCGCGCAGCGTGGCACCGAGCTGCGCGTCGACCTGGCCCCAGTACCAGAAGAAGCGCTCCTGGACGGCGGGAACGGTCAGGCCGCCGTACTGCCCGACGAGGGTGTCGACGAAGCGGGCGCGCTGCTCGTCGTCGAACACCTCGCGGTAGAGGATGCCCGCCTGGACGAAGTCGCCGTCGTCCGCGCGCAGGGTGGCGGCGGCGCGGACCAGCTCGCCGTCCGACTCCCAGCTCGCCTCGACGCCCTGCAGCGGATCGGCCTCGGGGCCGCCGGCGGCGCCGTACGAGTTCGGGGTGTACACCCGGTGCTCGGGGCCGTTGAAGTGGTACTGCATCTGGCCCTCGTGCATGTAATTGCGCACCTCGGCCGCGTGCGGCTGGTTGACCGGCAGCTGGTTGTAGTTCGCACCGATGCGGTAGCGCTGCGCGTCGCCATAGGAGAACACGCGCGCCATCAGCATCTTGTCGGGCGAGATGCCGGTGCCGGGGACCTGGTTGCCGGGCGAGAACGCGGCCTGCTCGATCTCGGCGAAGAAGTTCCGCGGGTTGCGGTTCAGCGTGAAGGTGCCGACCTTGATGCGCGGGTAGTCCGCCTTCGGCCAGGTCTTGGTGAGGTCGAAGGGGTTGACGCGGTAGGTCTTGCCGTCCTCGTACGGCATGACCTGCACGTAGACGTCCCACTTCGGGAAGTCGCCGCGGTCGATGGCGTCGAACAGGTCGCGGCGGTAGTAGTCGGCGTCCGCCCCGGCGATGCGCTCCGCCTCGGCGGCGTCCATGCGCTCGACGCCCTGCTGCGACAGGAAGTGGTACTTCACCCAGAAGCGCTCGCCCGCGGCGTTGACCCACTGATAGGTGTGCGAGCCGTAGCCGTTGACGTGCCGCCAGCTGCGCGACAGGCCGCGGTCGCCCATCAGGTAGGTCACCTGGTGCGCGGACTCGGGGGAGAGGGTCCAGAAGTCCCACTGCATGTCGGCGTTGCGCAGGCCCGAGGCGCCGAGGCGCTTCTGCGAGTGGATGAAGTCCGGGAACTTCATCGCGTCGCGGAGGAAGAAGGTCGGGGTGTTGTTGCCGACCACGTCGAGGTTGCCCTCGGTGGTGTAGAAGCGCAGGGCGAAGCCGCGCACGTCGCGCCAGGTGTCGGGGGAGCCCTGCTCGCCTGCGACCGACGAGAAGCGCAGCAGCACCTCGGCGGTGGTGCCGGGCTGGAATACGGCCGCCCGGGTGTACGCCGAGACGTCCTCGGTGACCTCGAACTCGCCGAACGCTCCGCCGCCCTTCGCGTGGGGGTTGCGCTCCGGCACGCGCTCGCGGTTGAACGACGCGAGCTTCTCGACCAGGTAGCGGTCGTGCAGCGCCGTGACGCCGTCGGCGCCGACGGTGAGCGAGTGCGCGTCGCTCGCGACCGGGGTTCCGGTCTGGGTGGTGGTTGCGGGCTTGTCAGCCATTGCTGTTCCTTTCGCAATCTGGGCAGAGGGCTCGGTAGGTGACCGCGGCTTCGAGGATGCGCATGCCGTGGTCGTGGGAAGGATGGAGGCAGGGGGCGGATCCGACCGCGCAGGCGACGTCCTCGACGCGTCCGCACGACACGCACTGCACGTGGTGGTGGTTGTCGTCGCGGTGCTGGATCTCGTACAGCGCGCTGCCGACGTCCGGCAGGCTCACGCGTCGCAGGATGCCGGCGGCGGTGAGGTCGTGCAGGATGCTGTGCACGGTCGCGAGGGCGACGCCGGGAAGGGCGTCGCGGATGCCCGCGAAGACCGTGTCGGCCGAGGCGTGCGGGCGGGCGGCGACGGCGTCGAGCACGCCGACCCGTTGCGCCGTGACCCGCAGCCCCGCATCGCGGAGCCGCTGAGGCATGTCGACGACGGGGGCGGGGGCGCTCATGCCCCCATCTTATCCTGAATGATTCAGGATAACCAGCGAGTCGGGACTGGCGTGTCGCCTACAGGCGGCCGGCCGCCTTCAGCTCGAGGTACCGGTCGGCGATGCGCGGCGGAAGGGCCTCCGGATCGGCGGCGAGAGCCTCCCCGCCGGCCCGGCGGATCGCATCGGCGACGATCTCCGCGTCCCGCATCGTCCGCTCCGCCGCGGCCGCGAGGTAGACGTCGGCGCGCGTGTCCCGCTGCCGCGCCAGCTGTGTGATGGCGTCGTCGGTGGTCGAGCCGACCAGCACGGTCGTCGCGCGGCTCGCCTGCGGGAAGGCCCCGAGGAAGCCCCTCGCCGACTCCGCGGCGTCCTGCGCGGTGAGGACGACGATGAGGGAGGGGCGCGTGGTGAGGGAGCGGATGGCGGCGAAGGCGCTCGGCCAGTCGGTGTCGACCAGCTGGGCGTGGACGGGAGCCATGGCGTCGGTGATCGCGGGCAGGAGCGCGGTGCCGTCGACACCGGTCACCCGGGCGCGCGCGATCCGGTCGAACATCAACAGGTGCACATGGTCGCCCGCCCGGTTCGCCAGGGCCGAGAGCAGCAGCGCGGCTTCGAGCGAGGCGTCCAGCCGGGTGCCGTCGCCGACTCGGGCCGCGGCGGTCCGCCCCGTGTCGATGAGGATCACCACGTGGCGGTCGCGCTCGGGGCGCCACGTGCGGAGCATCGTCGTCCCGGCGCGGGCGGTCGCACGCCAGTCGATCGACCGCACGTCGTCGCCCCGCACGTATTCGCGGAGGGAGTCGAACTCGGTGCCCTGACCGCGAACCTGGATGGAGGTGTTGCCGTCGAGCTCGCGCAGCCGGGCCAGTCGCGACGGGAGGTGCTTGCGGGAGGAGAACGCCGGGAGCACCCGGATCGCGCCCCGCACGTCGTGCCGCGCCTGGCGTCCGGCGAAGCCGAGGGGGCCGCGCGACCGGATCATGACGAACTCGCTGCGGAGCTCACCGCGTCGGCGGGGGAGCAGCGGGATCTCCGCGCGACGGCGCTCCCCGGCGGGGATCGCCATCCGGATCCGCCCCTCGGGCGCCCCCGCGGTCGGCTGCCAGGCGTCGCGGATCCGTGCGTGGAGCGTGCGGCGGCCGGTGTTCTCCACGGCGAGGCTCGCCGTCACCCCTTCGCCCTGGCGGGTGCGGGCGGGAACCCGGCGGGAGACCACCGCCTGCCGCGGACTCGGGGCGAGCAGTACGTCGAGCGCCACCAGGAGCGCGCACAGCACGAGCCACGCCCCGAACGTCAGCCACGGGGGCACCCCGGCCGCGTCGAGCAGCACGATCGGCACGACGCCGAGCGCGACGAGGGGGACGAGCAGGCCGGTGAAGAACATTCAGATCGGCACCCGGGTCTGCTGCACCACGGAGCCCAGCACGGCATCGGCCGAGACGCCCTCCATCTGGGCGTCGGGGCGCAACTGGAGCCGGTGGCGCCACACCGGCATGAGCATCGTCTGCACGTGGTCGGGGGTGACCGCGCTCGACGCGTTCAGCCAGGCCCAGGCCTTCGCCGCCGCGAGGAGCGCGGTGGCCGCGCGGGGGCTCGCACCGAGCTCGACGGAGGGCGACTGCCGCGAGGCGCGCGCGAGGTCGACGACGTATCCGAGCACCTCGTCCGTCACCTGCACACGGGAGGCGGCATCCTGGGCGGCGCGGATCTCGTCCGCGGTGATGACCGGCTCCACGCCGCTGAGCGCACGGGGGGAGAAGCCCTCGGCGTGCAGACGCAGCACCGAGACCTCGGCGTCGCGTTCCGGCATCCCCACGACCAGCTTCATGAGGAAGCGGTCGAGCTGTGCCTCGGGCAGCGTATAGGTGCCCTCGTGCTCGACGGGGTTCTGCGTCGCGGCGACCAGGAAGGGATCCGGCAGCGGCCGGCTGGCGCCGTCGGCGGACACCTGGCGCTCCTCCATCGCCTCGAGCAGCGCCGCCTGGGTCTTCGGGGGCGTGCGGTTGATCTCGTCGGCGAGCAGGATGTTGGTGAACACGGGCCCGGCGCGGAACTCGAACTCGCCGGTGCGGGCGTCGTAGACCAGAGAGCCCGTCACATCGCCCGGCATGAGATCGGGGGTGAACTGGACGCGCTTCGTGTCCAGGCCCAGCGCGCGGGCGAAGGAGCGCACGACCAGCGTCTTCGCCACTCCGGGCACGCCCTCGAGCAGCACGTGGCCGCGTGCCAGCAGCGACACCAGCAGGCCGGTGACGGTGCCCGCCTGGCCGATGACGGCCTTGTCCACTTCGAGCCGCACCCGGTGCATCGCCTGGCGCAGGGCGGCGTCGTCTGACGTGATCGTGTTCTCGTCGGTCACGGAGTGTTCCTTTCGGTGGGCGCGTTCCCTGCGGAACGCATCGTGCTGTCGACGGCGGCCTCGAGCTCGGCGAGGCGGCGCGCGGTGTCCACGAGGTCGACGTCGCTCGCGGGCAGGTCGCCCCCGAGAAGATCGTGCAGCGAGCCCCGCGGGATGCGCAGCCGGTCGGCGGCGGCGTCGGCCACCTCATGCGGCGCGGCGCGGTCGCTGAGCCCCAGGCGCTTGGCGAGGCGGCGGACGGTCCCGTCGCGGATCTCGGCGGCGGCGTGCCCGGCGTCCGCGGCCTTCGCCGTGAGCCGGGCCCGGCCGTGCATCGTCTCCGATGCGCGGACGGTGACCGGCAGGTTCTCGGCGACGAGCGGGCCGAACCGGCGTCCGCGCCAGAGGGTCGCGGCGACGCCGGCGAGCAGCAGCATCACGATGGCCGGAGTGAGCCAGTCGGGCGTGCGGGTGCCGAGGGTGTCGGGCTCCTCGCCGGTGCGGTCGGTGTCGGCGAGCGTCGGCTCGTACCAGACGACGCGGCCGGTCTGCGCGAGCAGGGCCAGTCCGAGCGCGGCGTTGCCGTTCTCTGCAACGTGCGCGTTCGTGAACAGGGCGGTGCCCTCCACGATCGTGACGGTGGGGCCGCCGGGCTCGCCTCGGAGCACGGCGGCATTGCCCTCCTCGTCGACGAAGCACGCGTCGGCGGAGGCGTCAGGGGCGAACACGCGGGTGGGGACGATCTTCCCCACTTTCGCGAACTCGGGGATCGCGCAGCCCGGTTCGACGGCGCCGCCGGCGGACGACGCGTTCGTGCCGAGGCCGAGCAGCCGGAGGGTGCGGCTGCTGCTGCTCAGGAGCACGACGCGGTCGGCGCTGTCGAGGAGGCTTCGGACGCCCTCGTCGGTGAGCTGATAGGGATCGCTCAGCACCAGCGTCGTGTCGTCGGTGATCGCCGCCGCGGCCTCCGAGCGGCTGCGCGTCGTGATGACCTCGACGCCCTGCTGACGCACGAGCTCGGCGAGCGCCTTCGCCCCGACATCGTTCGTCCCCTCGGGGCTCAGCACCCCCGTCGCCGTCGGAGCCGTGGCCACCATCCGTGCGGCGACGGCGGCGCCGCCGCAGGCGAGCAGGACGATCAGCACCCAGCCGAGCGCGCGGCGCCAGCGTCCGCGCTGTCGTGCCGCGGCGGTGGTGCTCGGGGTCTCGATGACGGCCTCGCCGGTGTCCGGCGTCGTCGAGGTCATGCCGGCACCGCCTCGGGACGCAGCGCACCGAGGCGCTCGTCGAGCGCGGCGATCGTGCGGTAGTCGGACTCGTCCGCGGGGATGCGCAGATAGCGGACGCGGTCGAACGCCGTCGCCGCCTCGTGCAGGGGCTCGACCTCGGCGCGGAATGCGATCGCCGCCTCGCGCGAGATCGCCTGCGCCGTGGCCCCGGGCGCCGGATCGATGAGGTCGCGCTCGAGCAGACCCCGCGCGATCGCGCGGAACCGCAGGGCGACGGCCGCGTCCCAGTCGCCGTCGCGGGCGGCGCGCTCCGCATCGGCACGCAGTTGGGCCGCGGAGCGGTCGTCGCGCTCGCCGAGCAGCTGCCCCGAGCGGCGCACCGTGCGGGATGAGCGCGGGCGGCCCCAGACCACAAGGGCGACCACGACCGCGGCGAGCAGGATGAGCACGATGACGACGATCGCGAGCGGTGCGACGCCGGAAGCGTTCCCGTTGGAGAATAGGTTCGCGAAGAACTCTCCGATGGCGCGCCACAGCTCATCGAACCAGGTGGGCTTCGCCGCCTCGTAGGCGGGCTTGGACAGTTCCTCCTCGGCCCACCGACGCGCCTCGTCCCCGTCGGGGACGAAGACGTCCTGCAGCACGGGGAGAAGGCTCATGTGCGGCCGCCCGGCGGGGCCCAGGGCGAGTCGATCGTCGACGGAGCGGACGGTCCGCCTTCCTCGCCGTCGGGGGAGGCCGGCGCCGGGGCGGCGGCCGGTGGCGCAGGCGGGAACGCCGCCGGGGCGGCGGACGCGTGTGCATAGTGCGCGGGCGTCTGCGGCGACTGTCCCTGAGGCGCCTGGCCGTAGGGCTGTGCCTGTCCGTACTGGGGCACCTGCCCAGAGGGGGCTTGCGGATACGGGGCTTGTCCGTAGGGAGCCTGTGCGTACGGGGCCTGTCCGTAGGGTGCCTGTCCGTAGGGTGCCTGTCCGTACGGGGCCTGTCCGTAGGGTGCCTGTCCGTAGGGTGCTTGTCCGTACGGTGCTTGTCCGTACGGGGCGCCGGGCTGTCCCGGGACGCCGTAACCGTAAGCCGGGACGTAGGGCTGGGGCTTGGGCGGCGGCGTCGAGGTGACCGCACGCGCCGGATCCACCGCGTAGGGGTCGCCGAGCTGCTCGTCCGTCCAGCCGAGCGAGCTGCGCTCGACATAGGACATCAGGGACTGGTCGAGGGCCTCGTAGCGCATGCGTGCATCGATGTAGACGAGAGTCGCTCCGGTGCTCTGCACCACGGCGGCGATCGCGCCGACGGCGAAAGTCAGCACCTGGGGCAGGAGCGTCGCGACGAGGAGGGAGGTGATCGACGATGGGTCGGGCGCGCCGGTCGGGGCGATCGTCCCGAGGAGGAGCGAGGTCGCGAGCGAGGTGGGCACGGCCACGACGTTCGCCACGATGCCCATGATGAAGCTGATGAGGAAGGTCACGCCGAAGGCGACCCAGAAGCGACCGCGGATGAGGCGCCACGAGCGCACGATCGCCGGGCGGAGCTTCGCCCGCTCGAGCACCAGCGCGCTGGGCACCAGGAGGAGCTTGGTGTTCAACCAGACGAACAGGGGGATGCAGGCGAGGATGAGCAGGATCGTGACGAGAACCATGAGCCCGGTCGCCTGCAACGCGTTGAACCCGCCGCTCGTTGAGACCAGGAAGACGATGCCCAGGACGATGGCGAAGAAGCCGAAGACCGCGAGGCCCTGCAGCAGGGCCCAGGCGACCAGCCGCCAGAAGGCCGGCTTCATCCGCCCCCACAGGAGCCGGAGCGGAGCCTTACGGCCCACGGCGGCGAAGCTCACGTCCGCCGCGACGACGCCCTGCAGCATCGCGGTCAGCGCGACGGTCGCGAAGACCAGCGCGACCCCGGTGAGCAGGTTGATGCCCACGGTTCCCGCCATGATCGCGGAGTAGTCGGGGGAGTTCGGCGAGACGGTCCGCAGCCGCGCATACGAGAGGGCGAACACGGCGCCCATCACCACGCCCGTGATCAGCACGCTCGCGAGCTGCACCACCGCCGCGAAGCCGAACAGCACCTTGGGGTTGTGTCGCAGCGCCGCGAAGGCCCTGCCCAGCAGCATCCCGAACGTCATCGGATGCAGCGGGATCGCGCCCTTCCTCGGTGCCGGGGTCCACGTCTGACCGCTCACTCGCACTCCCTCCGCCCGTGCCATCCCATCGTGTCACACCCGCACCCTCCGTCCCGAGCATCTGCGCGGCATCCTGGCGATCCGGACATCCTTCAGTAAGCTGAGACGAGTTGCGGTCGCATCTGGGGATGCCTCGTTGCGCCGTGTGAGGGACAAGGAATGTTGAGGCTGGGCGGATATGACGTCACGCATCCTCGTGGTCGACGATGACACGGCGCTGGCCGAGATGATCGGCATCGTGCTTCGCACCGAGGGCTTCGAGGCGCTGTTCTGCGCCGACGGAGCGCAGGCGGTCGACCGCTGGCGCGCGGAGCGACCCGATCTCGTGCTGCTCGATCTCATGCTGCCCGGCATGGACGGCATCGAGATCTGCACGCGGATCCGCGCCGAGTCCGGAGTGCCGATCATCATGCTCACCGCGCGCTCCGACACCGCCGACATCGTGCGCGGCCTCGAGGTCGGCGCGGACGACTACATCGTCAAGCCCTTCAACCCCAAAGAGCTCGTCGCACGGATCAGGACGCGTCTGCGTCCCGCCCCGGAGACGACCAGCGAGGTGCTGCGCGTCGGCGACCTGGTCGTCGACGTCGACGGGCACGAGGTGCGCCGGGGGACCGCCCCCATCGCGCTGACGCCGCTGGAGTTCCAGCTGCTCGTCGCCCTCGCCTCGAAGCCGCAGCAGGTGTTCTCCCGCGAGATGCTGCTGGAGCAGGTCTGGGGTTACCACTACAAGGCGGACACCCGCCTGGTCAACGTGCACGTGCAGCGTCTGCGCGCGAAGGTCGAGCTCGACCCGGACAACCCCAAGATCGTGATGACCGTGCGCGGAGTGGGCTACCGGGCCGGGAGCGTCGGCTGAGGTCACGATGACCACGTCTGGCGCGATGCCCGCCCGGCTCGCGCTGCTGCGCGACTGGCGGAGCTGGCCGCGGTCCCTCGCCGGACTGTGGCGGCGCTCGCTGCGCTTCCGCACGATCACGATCACGGTGCTGCTCACCTCGTTCGCCATCTTCGTCACATGCGTCGCGATGGCCCTGGTGATCCAGAACGACCTCTTCCAGTCCCGAAAGGACGACGCGCTGCTCAAGGCCCAGCGCGCCGCCACCGAGGCGCAGCGCACTCTGGACTCGAGCGCCGCGGGCGACGACAGGGCGGCCATGCAGGCGGTGTGGCTCCAGGTGCAGCGCCAGATCGCACGCACGGCGGCCACCGAGCTGGTCGCCGCCTATCGCGGCCCCGACAACGTCAGTCGTTTCCCCAACGACTTCGTCAACGGCATCACCTCGGCCCAGCTGTCGTCCGGGCTGAAGGCGAGGGTCGATGAGTTCGAGAGCCGCCAGTACTGGCAGTCGATCGCGATCCCGACCACGGATGGCCCGGACCGCCCCGGGATCGTCGTCGGGCAGCAGCTCCTCGTGCCGGGAGCGGGGATGTACGAGCTGTACATCGCCTTCGACATCAGCGACACGAATGCGACGCTCCTCTTCGTGCAACGCACGCTCTGGCTCGCCGGGCTCGCCCTCGTGGCGATCGTCGCGGCCATCTCCTGGCTCGTGCTGCGCGCGGTGTCCACACCGATCGTCGAGGCGGCGGAGACCAGTGCGCGCCTCGCATCCGGCGATCTCCAGGTGCGGCTGCCCGTGCGGGGCGAGGACGAGCTCGCGGTGCTGGGGCGGTCGTTCAACGCGATGGCGGACAGCATCGAATCGCAGATCAAGGAGCTCGGGGAGCTCTCGATGGTGCAGCAGCGGTTCGTCTCCGACGTGTCGCACGAGCTGCGCACGCCGCTGACGACCATCCGTCTCGCAGCCGACATGATCAACGACCAGAAAGACACCTTCGAACCGACGACCGCGCGCACCGCGGAGCTGCTGCACACGCAGGTGCAGCGCTTCGACACACTGCTCGCCGACCTGCTCGAGATCAGCCGCTACGACGCGGGCTCGCTCCAGCTCGAGGTCGAGGCGACGAGCCTCGCGCAGCTCGCCGAGGAGATCGTCGATCAGATGCGACCGCTGGCCGAGGGGCACGGCACCGAGCTGCGGCTCGTCGCACCGGGCGGATACTCCCCGGTGGACATGGATCCGAGGAGGGTGCGCCGCGTGCTGCGCAACCTCGTGGGCAACGCGATCGAGCACGGGGAGGGTCGCCCGGTCGTGGTCACGGTCGACAGCAATCAGCATGCCGTCGCGGCCGGGGTGCACGACTACGGGCTGGGGATGCGCCCGGAGGACGCCGAGCGGGTCTTCGACCGGTTCTGGCGCGCCGACCCGTCCCGCAAGCGCACGATCGGCGGCACCGGCCTCGGACTGTCGATCGCGCTGGGCGATGCGCGACTGCACGGCGGAACGCTCGAGGTGTGGTCGGAACTCGGCGTGGGGACGAACTTCGTGCTGACGATCCCGCGCCAGTCCGGTCCGCTCGAAGGGCAGAGCCCTGTGCCGCTCGAGCCGCAGGACACCGCGGTGGACCTCGGCGCGTTCACCCAGCCGATCCCGCTCTCCGAGCTGGCTGACCGGTTCCCCGACCAGCGCCCCGGCGACGGGCGCTCCGACGACGGGAGGCGGTCGTGAAGCGCCTGCGTCTGCTCGCGGCCGGAATCCTGGCCGCAACCCTCCTGCTCACCTCCTGCGCGGGGCTCCCCACCTCCGGCCCCGTCAGCGTCGGGCGGGGCATGGGCGACGAGCCCTCCGACCCGGACTTCACGCAGATCGCGGCGAGCCCCGAGAAGGGTGCGAGCCCGGCGCAGATCGTGCAGGGCTTCCTCGATGCGGCGATCACGCCGACCGACAACTGGGAGATCGCGCGGAAGTACCTCACCGAGAAGGCCGCGCAGACCTGGCGTCCCCTTGCCGGGGTCACGATCGACTCCTCGGCGGGCTCCCGGCAGATCACACCCGGCCACGACGTCGACGACAAGTCGAAGAACGTGGACGTCGACGTGCAGCTCGACCAGGTCGCGAACGTCGACGACCAGGGCGTGTACACCCCGCTACGGGGCCCGAGCCCGACGACGTTCGAGGTCATCCGCGACCAGAACGGCGAATGGCGCATCTCCCAGGCCCCGGACGGGATCGTCCTCGACGAGGCGCTCTTCCCCCAGGTGTTCGACTCCTACGCGCTGCAGTTCTTCGACCGCTCCTGGACGCACCTGGTCCCCGACGTGCGCTGGTTCCCGCGGCGTCTGAAGTCCATCGCGACGACGGTCGCCGGCAAGGTCATCGGGGGGAAGCCGGCGGCCTGGCTCGCCCCCGGGGTGCGCAGCGCGTTCTCCGACGACGTGACGCTGGCGAGCAGCACGGTGACGGTGACCGCGGAGGCGGTCGCGAAGGTCGATCTCACGCCGGCGGTGCTCTCGCAGGACTCCGCGACGCTCGCCCGCATGCGCACCCAGCTCGAGGCGAGCCTCGCCCCGCTGGGCGTCGGAGAGGTGCAGCTCACCGTCGACGGGCAGCCCCTCGACGCGGGGAAGGCCTCGGTCGACACGCAGAGCCCCGACTCGGGGATGCTGGTGCTCACGAAATCGGGCTTCGGGACGCCGGTCGGCGACGAGATCAGCGCGGTGGGGGACGTCACCGCGCAGATCGGGAAGATCCTCGACCCCCTCGCCTCGGTCGACGTCGCGGTCAACGACTCCCGCGCGGCGGTGCAGCTGCGCGACGGCCGGGTGTACCTCGTGCATGACGGTGACACGACTGAACTCGACACCCGGAAGTCGCTGATCGCGCCGTCGCTCGACATCTACGGCTACACCTGGACGGTGCCGCGCGACGATCCGCATGCGGTGAAGGTCACCGGCGCCGATGCGGCCCCCGCTGACGTCGAGAATGCCTGGCGCGACGCCTCGGCGATCAGCCAGCTGCGGGTGTCGGCCGACGGCGCGCGCGTCGCCGCGGTCGTGACCGTCGGGGGACAGCGGCGCGCGGTCGTCGCCGCGGTCGTCCGCGACGACAAGGGCATCCCCGTGCAGCTCGGCACCATGGAGACGGTCGCGCGCCTGTCCGGCCCGGCGCAGGGACTCGCCTGGGTGGGCGGCGACGCGATCGCGGTGCTGGTCAGCGCGGAGAGCCCGCAGGTGATCATCCAGACGATCGGGGGCCCCGGGGAGTCCTCCTCGGCGCCGACGGGGTCGATGGCGATCGCCGGAGCGCAGACCTCGTCCGGGGTGCGGATCCTCGGCTCCAACGGCGTCGTCTACGCGAGGCGCGGCTCGATCTGGCAGGCGACCGGCGTCGAAGCCGAACTGCTCGGCACACGGGCCGGACAGTAGCTGCACATAGCGCGGATCCGCAGGCGTTCTCCACCGTCCGGGCGTTCTGGCTCACCGGCCCGGGTCACCGGGGCAGAGCATCGACGCATGAACGCCGACGCCCTCCGCGCCTCCGGCCGCGAGATCCTCGCCTTCCTGCTCGGGGCGGAATGCCCGGGATGCGATGCCCCCGGCACCCTGCTCTGCGCGCCGTGCGGCGCCGCGCTCGCCGCCGTCGCGGTGCGCCGGACGACGCCCGGTGGCGTGGAGGTGCGCGCGGCGCTGAGCTACGAGGGCGCGGCTGCCCGCTGTGTCCGCAGGCTCAAGGAGGACGGGCAGACGCTCCTCGCCGCCCCGCTGGGCCGGGCGCTGGGCCAGGTGATCGCACCCTCCCCGGCCGGTGCGCTGCTCGTGCCCGTGCCGACGGGCCGTGCGGCGTTCCGACGGCGAGGGTATCGCGTGCCGGAAGCGCTGATCCGCGGGGCGGGGCGCTCATCGTGCCGCCTCCTCGCTTCGGCACGGAAGACGCGGGATCAGCGGGGCCTCGGCCGCGAGGAGCGCGCCCGCAATGTGCGCGGCGCGATGCGCGTGCGTGCGAGGGCCGGCGCGGCTCTGCGGCAGGGGTGTGACGTGCTCATCGTGGACGATGTGGTGACCACCGGCGCGACGATCGACGAGGCAGCGCGGGCGCTCTCGGCCGCCGGCTTCCTGGTGGTGGGCGCGGTCGCTCTCGCGGCTACGCCGGGCCGGACGCCGGCGGATCGCGACACGGTGAAAATGGGTCGTGACATCCGCTGATCGGCGCACTACGGTAGGGGGACACAAGGCGACCACGGTCCGCCCTTGGCCGGGAGGACCGGGACAAGGAGGCAGGAATGGAAACGAGCATCGTCGGTGTCGGAGTGGGCATCACCGACCGCTTCCGGACGGTTGTCGAGGAGAAGCTCGGCCGGCTCCAACCGCTTGCCGCCAAGGCCCAGCGGATCGACGTCAAGGTCACGCACCGCGCGTATCGCGGCGGCCGGGTGCCGGACGAGACGGTCGAGCTGACGCTGGTGGGGAAGGGCCCGGTGGTGCGGGCCGAGGCGGTCGACGGGGACAAGTTCGTCGCCCTCGACCTCGCGGTCGACAAGCTCGCCGAGCAGCTGCGCCGTGCCAAGGAGAAGCGCATCGACGGGCGTCAGCACCCCCGCGGCGCCCACTTCGAGAAGGGCAGCGGATCGATCGCCGGGATCGACGTGCAGCCGGCTTCCGCAGACGTGCTGCAGGCGGTCGCTACCGGGACCGTCCCCGTGCAGACGGACGAGGACGAGGTGTACTCGCCCGTCGTCATCCGCACGAAGAACTTCGACGCGGAGTGGATGACGGTCGAGGAGGCCGTCGACCGGATGGAGCTGGTCGGACACGACTTCTTCCTCTTCGTGGACGTCCGCACCGACCACCCGAGCGTGGTGTACCGCCGCAAGGGCTGGGACTACGGCGTGATCGCTCTGGCCACGCAGGCTCCTCCCTCCGCGGAGGCGCTCGCGTCCTGAGCGCAGAGACATGACAGAGAGAAGGCCCTCCCGCTCGGGAGGGCCTTCTCTCGTCATGTCTCTGCCGGGAGATCCGCGTCAGTCGAAGATGCCATCGAGGATGCTGCCGATCACCAGGCCGCCGAGCACGCCGGTGACGATGTCACCGCCCGTGCCTCCGCGCCGGCCCCGTCCCTGGCCGCCGCCCCAGCCTCCCCAGTCGTCGTCGTCGCGCGGACGGGACTGGTCGATGTCGCGCTGTGCGAGGTGCAGGGCCTCCGCGGCGAGCTGCGCCACGCGGCGTGCGCTGGCGAGTGCCTTCTCCCGGGTCTCCTCGGCCGGAAGCATCCCGGGGACGTCGACGCGCAGACGCTCCGCCTCCGCGAGGCGGGTGCGGGCGTCCGCGCCGATCCACCCGCGGTGCCCGGAGATGAGGCCCTGAGCCACGGCGAGCTGCCGGTCGGCGTCGTCGAGCGAGTGCTGCACCTGCTCGACCGAGGGCAGAGGATGCTCCGCGCGGTATCGCGCGGCGGCGACCGCCTCGTCGAGCGCCGTGTTCGCGGCGCGCAGTTCGGAGAGCTCGGTGAACGGGTCGTTGCGGGCACCCGAGGGTGCGAGCGCGTTCAGAGCGGCGTTCAGGGCGGTCGAGGCGGCCTGCACCTGCGGCGTCTGCGGCGCGGAGCGGGCGGTGATGAGGTCGCCCCGGGAATCGTCCGCCACGTTCGCGAGGGTCGACTCGGCCCGGAGCGCCTGGATCTCGAAGTCCTCGACGGCGTCGATCACCGCGGTCGCGCGGCGAACCGCCTCGGTCGCGGTCTCCAGCGCGAGGTTCGCCTCCTCGTTCTGCTTCGCGGCGCGGCGGCGCTCGGAGACGTCGGCGCCGTGCGTCGCGAAGGTGAGGAGCTGCTCCGCCTCGTTCGCCGACGACGCGATCCGTCGCATGGCCTCGTCGCTGTAGCGCAGTGCCAGGCGCGCGACGGTGTCGCGCGCCTGGGGGAGTCGGGCGGTGAGGGACTCGGCGTCGCGGCGCACCTGGGCGATGATCTCGGGGGAGCGGCGCACCAGCGAGACGGCGTCGGAGAGCGCCGACGTCTTCTCGTCGAGGAGGTCCTCCGCCCACTCGCAGAGCTGCGCGATCCGCGCGTTGCGGGTGCGGAGCTCCTCGGGGGTGTCGGGGATCTCGTCGTGGTTCAGCTGGTGCAGTTGGAACGCCTCGCGCATGTGGGTCTTCACGGCGTCGAGTGCGGCCTTCAGATCGGCCGTCAGCGCGTCGCCGAGCTCGGCCTGCGCGAACGCGAGCTCATCTCCCGTGGTGCGGATGCGCTCGTCCGCCGCGACCAGCGCCTGCTCGGCGCGGCGGGCCAGATCGGCGTCCTGTGCTGCGAGTGCTTCCTGCTCGCGCTTGCGCTTACCCCAGAAACCGGACATGGATAGATCCTACTTTTCGGGCGGCTCGCAATGCTGTGGATCCGCTTCGCCCTGGACGAACAGCGGCGAAGCGGATCCAGTGGGCTCAGGCGATCGCGGTCCGGCGTGTGAGCACCGCCTGCGTCGGGCGGATCGTCAGGGACACCAGTGCGACGCCGAGGGGAAGGCCGACGCCGAGCAGGGCCAGCCAAGCGAAGGGGAGATCCTGCATGAGGAAGTAGCCGGGCATCGACTGCGTCGCGGTCCAGATGCCGATCACGCCGATGCCCACGCCGATCAGGCATCCGACGCCGACGACGATCAGCGCCTGCCACGCCGAGACGGCCCGCCGCAGTCTTCTGGTGGCCCCGACCGCGGCGAGGGTCGCGTCGTCGTCGCGGCGTTCGATCCTCGCCAGCCCCAGGGTGATGCCCGCCGCGGCCAGCACGATCACGCTCACGCCCGCGAGGACGAGGATCAGCCAGGGGAGGGTCGAGTCAGGACCCTTCTCGACGAAGACCGAGTAGATGCCGTCCCCCCTCGACGCGGTCTCCGCATCGGCGCGCATCCTGTCCTGTGCGGACACGGCGACGGGTGTGCGGAAGATCCCCACCCACGTCGTGGTGAAGGCCTCGATGCCCGCCTCCTCCGCGGCGGTGGGGGAGAGGATGACGGGCCAGGCCGTGCCGTTGCCCTGCCGGATGTCGACGTCGAGCTCGATGCTGCGCAGCGGGCTCGGGTCGGCCGCGGCCATGGCGGCCTGCTCCCAGAAGGACAGCGAGACCTTCCCGCCGGGGCCGATGGCGTGCTCGGCGGCGATCACGCCCCCGCCGGCGAAGTCGCGGAGCTCGGCGGAGGACAGTGCGATCCCGGTGAGGGCCTCGAGATCGTCCGGCTGGACGACGGCGATCTGGGTGCCCATCATCGCGACCCAGCCGGTGGGAGCCGTGGCATCCGAGCCCTGCTGGTAGGTGTCTACGGAGACGACCTCGGGAAGCTTCTCAGCGCCGTCCGGGACGATCCCGGAGTCGACGGTCGACGCGATCGGCACGATGCGGTCGGGGCGGGCGTCGATGAGGAAGGCCGGAGGCTTCCCGACCGCCGTCCCCCAGGACGAGACGATCACGCTGCCTTTCGGTCCCTGCCACGCATAGGAGCGATCGGTCTGCGCGCTCGACAGCGCGAGGGCCGAGAGGACGAAGGCCGCGACCGCCGCACTCGCGGTGATCGCGACGAACGCGGGCACCGTGCGGGAGGAGTTGGCCAGGGCATCGCGGGAGGCGAGCCGGGCGGCGGTGCCGCAGCGTGCCAGGAGGAGGTCGACGAGCTGGAGGATGCTCCGGCCGGTGAGGATCACGCTGGTGAGCACGAGGAGGACACCCAACACGACGAACCAGAGGATCGCCAGGCGCGCGTATGCCGACCAGTCGGCCGCGGCCGCCACGGCGAAGAGCACGCCGCCGCCGATGACGACCGCGACCCCGGCGACGAGGATGACGATGCCCCAGACGGGACGTCGGCGCGACATCTCGACGGGGCGGCGTGCGCCGCGGAGCGCAGCGAGGACGTCTCCGTGCGTGGCGGCGCGCGCGGGCGCGGCAGAGGCCAAGAGCCCCACGATGACGGCGAGGGCGACGACGACGGCGATCGTCCACGGGACGCGGAGGCCCCAGGAAGACCAGAACATCCCTTTCACACCGGGATCGACCAGCGGCAGCGCCACGGCGACGGCGCCGATCCCGAGCGCGGCTCCCCCGAGGCCCCCGGCCAGCCCCAGTATCCCGCCCTGCAGGAGGATGACGCGGAACACGTCCCGTCGCCGTGCGCCCACCGTCGAGACCACGGCGAGCGAGCGCTGCTGACGCCGAGCGCTCACCGCCATCGCCGCGGCGGAGAGGAGGGCGACGAGGATCCCTGCGAACGCCGCGCCGAGGCTCAGCACGGAGAGGATGTTCCAGCGCTCCTGCTCCGACTGCTCCCGCACCTGCATCCGGGCGCCCGCCGGCGGGTCGAGGTTCAGGTCTCGGGCATAGGCGATGTAGCCGGCGTGGTTCAGCGCCGCGAGCCGGGCCTCGTCGGGCTGCCAGCCGGGGAGGAACCAGGTGAGCGCGTGAGGTCCGTCGAGCCCGGTCGCATCCTTCGCGAGCGGCACGAAGAGAGTCTCCGCGCCACGCGAGCCGTCGACCGCGCGCATCGTCCCCACGATGCGATAGGTCTTGCCTTCGTCGGGCAGCTGCACGTCACCGCCCACCTCCGCCCCGAGACGGCGGAGGAGGGCGGGCGACGCCATCGCCTCGTCGGGGTGCTGCGGGGCCTTGCCCTCGAGCCGCTCGAACCGTCCGGTGAGTCGCGGATCCCACGCGTCGCCGGAGACGACGTCGAAGCTCGCGATCCCGTCGCGGGTCTTCATGCGCGCGCCGCCCGAGAGGGCGATCGGGATGGCGTCGGTGCCCGTGGGGAGGTTCGCGTCCTCGAGCCCCTTCGGGGGATCCTTCTCGGGGTTGCGGGGTGCGCCCGAGTCGTTCTGGGCGACCTCTGTGAGGAACGGCATGTCGATCGCCTGAACACGGCTCGCGTCCGCGCCGCCGGTGATCTCGATCCACGACTGAGTACGGCCGAGCTCCAGCGTCACCCGTTGCTCGGGCGTCGGCGTGCGGCTCTCGATGAAGGTCACGCCGGCGGTCGCCGCAGCGACCGGGACGGCGATGAGCGCAGCCACGAGGACGGAGGAGCCCTTCGTGCGCAGCAGTTGCCGTCGTGCCAGCCTCAGGGTCGCGCCCGCTCGGGGTCCTCTCACGCCCGCACCGCCAGCATCGACTCCGCCGCGTCCCGGCGGGTCTCATCGACGATGCGGCCGTCTCGCAGGTACACGATGCGGTCGGCCCAGGCGGCGTGGCGTGCCTCGTGCGTGACGAGGATGCCCGCCGCTCCGGAGTCGATGCGCCCGCGCATGGTCCGCATCACCAGTTCGCCCGTCACGGAGTCGAGGGCACCGGTCGGCTCGTCGGCGAGGATGAGACGCCGTCCGCCGATGATCGCGCGGGCGATCGCGACCCGCTGCTGCTGTCCCCCGGACAGGTCGTCGGGGTAGGCGTCGCCCCGATCGGCGAGTCCGACGAGCGACAGGGCGTCCTTCCCCGCGCGCCGTACCGCCCGTCGGCTGACGCCGTCCAGTTCGAGCGGCAGCGTGACGTTCTCCATCGCCGTGAGCGTCGGTACGAGGTTGTAGTCCTGGAACACGAAGCCCACCGACCGCCGGCGCAGCGCGGCGAGCTCGTTCGGCGACGCGGTGCTGAGGTGCGATCCGTCGATGACCACCTCGCCCGACGTCGGCGTCTGCAGGCCGCCGGCGATCGACAGCAGCGTGGACTTGCCCGACCCGGAGGCCCCCATCACCGCGACCAGCTCCCCGGGGGAGACCTCGAGGTCGATGCCGCTCAGCGCAGACACCGCCAGCTCCCCGGCGCCGTACTGCTGCGACACTCCGACCATCCGGAGCACCGGGGCGGTCATGACCGCGCCTTCGCGGGACGGCCGCGCTTGGGGCGATCGGTGGAGAGCTCGAGCTCCAGGGCATGCTGCGGATGCGCGGCCAGGCGCTGCTCGACGTGGTCCAGCCAGCGCACCTCCGCCTCGGCGGAGAAGATCATCGAGTCGACGACGAGCGACCACGCGAGCTCTTCCGGCGTGCCGTCGTCGCCGGCGTACTTGGCCCGGTTGAGGTTCTGCAGCTGCCGCAGCGATGCGGAGCGCTGCGCCTGGACGACCGCGGCGACATCGACTCCGGGGAGGGTGGCCGCCACCGCGAGCTTGATCGCGAGCTCGTCCCGGGTCGCCTGGCCTCGGGTGACGGGAGACGCGAGCCAGACGGACACCTCCCGGGACCCCTCCCCGGTGATCCGCCAGTACACGTGGCCCTGCTCGTCGGCGTCCCCCCGCTCGACGAGCCCGTCGCGCTCGAGGCGCTCGAGGGTGTTGTAGATCTGGCCCACGTTCAGCGGCCAGGTCGACCCGGTGCGGCGGTCGAACTCGGCGCGCAGCTGGTAGCCGTAGCACGGTCCCTGGTCGAGGATCGCGAGCAGGCTCTGACGAACGGACATGGGTATCTCCTCCCCGTCGGCGGCCGGTTGCCCGGAACACCATGCCGAGTATTGCGTTTCTCGGTATATGTATATCGAGAAAGCATGCTCATCCGCAAGCAGCGCGTCAGTCCGCGGCCGGGAGCTCCTGCGCGCTCCAGCGGACGGCGGTGACGGCGGGTTCGCGGATCACCTCGGCGATCGCCTCCTCGATCCCGGCGTCGTTGCGCTCGGCGCTGAGGATCGTCGCCGCGATGCGCACACCGTCGGCGACGTCCTCGGCGTCGATCGAGAGCACCGTGAAGCCGTCGCGGTGCACGGCGTCGAAGACCAGCGAACGCACCGCCGTCTCCGCTTCCGTCGGACACTGCACGACGAAGCGATACTCGGCGGGAGGCTGCTCACGGCCCGTGGTGCCGGCACGGCGGTCGAGCACCCGCCCGAGGGGACGCAACAGGGTGTTCGCGAGCATGATCACCGCGGTACCGGTGCCGGCCAGCAGATACATCCCGCTGCCGGAGAGGGCGCCGACGGCGGCGGACGCCCACAGCGTCGCGGCCGTGTTGAGCCCGGTGATGCTCGCCCCCTGCTTCATGATCACCCCGGCCCCGAGGAAGCCGATCCCCGACACCACCTGGGCGGCGACGCGGGTCGGGTCGGCTCCGGGGCCGTCGAAGGCCAGGGCGCCGAGCTCGACGAACAGTGCTGCGCCGAGGGCGACCAGCGCGTTGGTGCGGACGCCCGCGGTGCGGGCGCGCCACTGCCGCTCCAGGCCGACGAGGGCGCCGAGGCCGACGCCGGCGATCATCCGCAGGACGTGGTCGAGGAGGTCGATGGTCATGACCGCTCCGTTCGGGGAGGGGGAAGAGGGAAGAGGGCGGGGAGCGGGACGGACCAGCCGCCCCGCTCCCCGGCCGCGAGGACCGGTCTCAGATCCAGACGCCGTAGCGGCGGATGAAGAGCCGCTTCGCGACCTGCGTCACGACGCAGTAGGCGAGCAGGGTGAGCACCAGGAACGGGAAGTAGCTCCACGGCAGCGGTACCAGGCCGAGCACGGCGCCCCAGCCGCTGAAGGGCAGCAGCACCCCGAAGACGCACACCGCACCGGTGGCGAGCAGCACCGGGAGGCTCGCCCGCGACCGTACGAACGGCAGTCGGGCGGTGCGCAGCATGTGCACGATCAGCGTCTGGGAGATGATCGACTCGACGAACCAGCCCGACTGGAAGAACGCGGCGTGCTCGGGGGCGTTGGCCTGGAAGACGAACCACATCAGCGCGAACGTCGTGATGTCGAAGATGGAGGAGATCGGGCCGATCCTCACCATGAACCTGGCCAGGGCGTCTGCCCGCCAGGCGCGCGGCTGGGCGACGTCCTCCTCGTCGACGCGGTCCCACGGGAGGGTCAGCATCGAGAGGTCGTAGGCGAGGTTCTGCACGAGCACGACCAGCGGGATCATCGGGATGAACGGCAGCAGTGCGCTCGCGACGAGTACCGAGAACATGTTCCCGAAGTTCGATGAGGCGGTCATAGAGATGTACTTCATCGTGTTCACGAAGGTGCGGCGGCCCTCGATGACTCCGCCCTCGAGCACCGTCAGGTCCTTCGCCAGCAGGATGATGTCCGCCGACTCCTTGGCGATGTCCACCGCCGTGTCGACCGAGATGCCGACATCCGCGGTGCGCAGCGCGGGGGCGTCATTGATGCCGTCGCCCAGGAAGCCCACGGTGTGCCCGTTCTCGCGCATCGACTCGACGATCCGCGCCTTCTGAGCGGGGTTCACTTTGGCGAAGACGTCGACCTGCTCGGCGAGCTCTCCGAGCTCTCGCAGCGAGAGCCCCTCGGTGTCGGAGCCCAGTGCCAGGCGGTCGGCGTCGATCCCGATCTCCGTGCACACCGCCGCGGCCACCAGCGGGTTGTCGCCGGTGATCACCTTCACCGCGACACCGTGACCGCGCAGGCTCTCGATCGCGGCCCCCGCCGTCGCCTTGGGCGGGTCGAGGAACGACAGGAACCCGACCAGCGTCAGGTCCTTCTCGTCCGCGGCGCCGTACTCCCGGTCCTCCTCGCCGTCGAAGGAACGCACCGCGACCGCGAGCACGCGCATGCCGAGGGCGTTCTCGCCCGCGACGTACTCCTCGAGCTCGGCGCGCCGGGCGTCGGTGAGAGCCGTGTCGCGGCCGTCGACGGTCTCGCCGGCACTGCAGGCGAGCACCTCCTCGACGGCCCCCTTCGTCACGAGGAGGCGGCCGAACCCGTCGTCGACGACCACCGACATGCGCCGGCGCTCGAAGTCGAACGGGACCTCGTCGACCAGCGTGTGGGTCGACTGCAGCCGCTCGACGCCCTCGTCGCCGACGGCACGGAGGACGGCGGCGTCGAGGAGGTTGCGCAGTCCGGTCTGGAACGTCGACGTCAGCGCCGCGAAGCTCAGCGTCCGCTCGCTCGCGTCCCCGTTCACATCGACGTGCCGCTCGAGCACGATCCGGTCCTCGGTGAGGGTGCCGGTCTTGTCGGTGGCGAGCACGTCCATCGCCCCGAGGTTCTGGATCGCGTTCAGCCGCTTGACGATCACCTTGCGCTTCGCCATGAACGCGCTGCCCTTCGCGAGCCCCGCGGTCACCACGAGCGGGAGCATCTCCGGGGTGAGGCCCACCGCGGTGGTCACCCCGAACAGGAACGCTGTGATCCAGTCCTTCGTGATCGCGTTGATGACGAAGACGACCGGGACCATGATCAGCATGAAGGTGATGAGCGTGCGGGTGACCCTCTTGATCCCCTGATCGAACGCCGTCTCGGGGCGGGCGCCGACGATCGTGCGCGCCATGCTGCCGAACCAGCTGCGCTCGCCGGTCGCGACGACCACCGCGGTGCCGGAGCCGGACACCACGGAGGTCCCCATGAAGCCGAGGTTGCGCGCCTCGAGCAGCTCGGCGGGGGCGAGGGCCTCCTGCGGGTCCGCGGTCTTCTCGGCGGGCAGCGACTCGCCGGTCAGCATCGCCTGGTTGACCTGGAGGTCCTTCACCCGCACGAAGCGGACGTCCGCGGGGATCATGTCCCCCGCGGCGAGCTGCACGAGGTCGCCCGGCACGACGTCCGCCAGCGGGACCTCAGCGGTGACCGGCACGCCGCTGCGCACCCGCGTCACGGCCGTCGTCGTGCGCACCATCGCCTTCAGCTGCTCGGCCGCGCGCGAGGAGCGGTACTCCTGCCAGAAGCGGAGCGTCGCGCTCACGAGCACCATCACCGACACGGTGATGACCCCGGTGAGGTCCGGGCCGTCCGCCGGATCGGCGAAGAGCACGTCGGTGCAGAACATCACGACGGAGAGGAACAGCAGGATGAGGATGAACGGATTGCGGAACGCGGCGAGGAACTGCAGGACGGCCGGGGCCGGCCGGTCGTGCGACACCTCGTTCGCTCCGTGCTGCGCGAGGCGGCGCCGCGCGTCGTCCCGGTCGAGGCCGTCGGGGGAGCAGTCGAGCAGCCCGTAGGTGCGCTGCACGCTCACGCGGGAGATGTCGATCAGCGCGTTGCGCGTCGCCTCCGCGACGGCGCCGCGGGGTGTGCGGTCTGACCCGCCGGCACGCCGACGGGTGGGGCGGATCTCGGGAAGGCGGAGGAATGCCATGGTCTGTGTCCTGTCTTTCGGGCACGGCGGAGCAGCCCTCACGGCGGGTCGCGAGGACTCGCCGCGAGCGGCGGGCGCGGTGCTCACGGAGTGGTGGCGTGTCTCCCCGTGGACGCGCAGGGCGCGGCCCGACGGCTCTGGGCGCGCATCGGCGTCTCCTCCGCGGGGCGTGGTGCCCGAAAGAGCGCGGAGGTCAGGCCGGTGCGGCGAAGAGTACGCGTCGCACGGGGACGGGACTATGACTGCTGCCGTCGCTCATGGCGCTCACCTCCTCGGCCGGTCCTTCAGAAAATGCCAGCACGACATGCGAGAACGCGGAAACCCGGGGCTTCCGATGCGCGACTCCCACGTAAGAGCTTCGGCACTGCACGACGTGTCCCTCCGAACATCGGAGGGAAGCCACTTGGGATCACCCCTTAAGCCGGGGAGACCTGTCCTGATCTTGGGCGTCTCTCGACGTCGTGAGATCAGTGGCCTGTGTTCGTGCAGGAGCCTCGCCTAACGAAGTGCTGCAAAGGAGACTCTAACACGCGGTCGACGCTCTTGACCGCCGTGCAGCCGCCGTGCAGGTCACGGCCCGGTAACATGGCACGGTATGTCCGACGCTGCACGTCGGCACTCGTTCCCATTCAAGGAGATGACATCCGTGGCGAATCCTCTGGAGAAGCTGCTCCGCGCCGGTGAAGGACGCATCCTGCGTCGTCTCGGCCAGGTCGCCAAGGCGGTGAACGCCCTGGAGGAGGACTTCCAGAAGCTCAGCGATGACGAGCTGCGCGGCGAGACCGTCGAGTTGCGCGCCCGCTTCGAGAAGGGCGAGACCCTCGACCAGCTCATGCCCGAGGCCTTCGCGGCCGTGCGCGAGGCGGCCCGGCGCACACTGGGCATGCGCGCCTACGACGTCCAGATCATGGGCGGCGCGGCGCTTCACCTCGGGAACATCGCCGAGATGAAGACCGGTGAGGGCAAGACGCTCGTGGCGACGTTCCCGGCCTACCTGAACGCGATCGCGGGCAAGGGCGTGCACATCATCACGGTGAACGACTTCCTCGCGAGCTATCAGTCCGAGCTGATGGGCCGCGTCTACCGCGCCCTCGGGATGTCGACCGGGACGATCGTCTCCGGACAGACCCCGGACGTCCGCCGCCAGCAGTACGCGGCCGACATCACGTACGGGACGAACAACGAGTTCGGCTTCGACTACCTGCGCGACAACATGGCTTGGCGCAAGGAGGACCTCGTCCAGCGCGAGCACTTCTACGCGATCGTCGACGAGGTCGACTCGATCCTCATCGACGAGGCCCGCACCCCGCTCATCATCTCGGGCCCCTCCTCCGGCGAGGCGAACCGCTGGTTCACCGAGTTCGCCAAGATCGCCCGTTCCCTCGAAGCCGAGGTCGACTACGAGGTCGACGAGAAGAAGCGCACCGTCGGCGTGCTCGAGCCGGGCATCGAGAAGGTCGAGGACTACCTCGGCATCGACAACCTGTACGAGTCGGCCAACACCCCGCTGATCTCCTTCCTGAACAACTCGATCAAGGCCCTCGCCCTGTTCAAGCGCGACACCGACTACGTCGTGATGAACGACGAGGTCATGATCGTGGACGAGCACACCGGCCGCATCCTGGTCGGCCGCCGCTACAACGAGGGCATCCACCAGGCGATCGAGGCGAAGGAGGGCGTGCCGGTCAAGGCGGAGAACCAGACGCTCGCCACGGTCACGCTGCAGAACTACTTCCGCCTCTACGAGAAGCTCGCGGGAATGACGGGAACGGCCGACACCGAGGCGGCCGAGTTCATGTCGACCTACAAGCTCGGCGTGGTCCCGATCCCGACGAACAAGCCGATGATCCGCAAGGACCAGCCGGACCTCGTCTACAAGAACGAGCAGGCGAAGTTCGCCCAGGTCGTCGAGGACATCGCATCGCGCCACGAGAACGGGCAGCCGGTGCTGGTCGGAACCGTCAGCGTCGAGAAGAGCGAGTACCTCTCACGCCTGCTCGCCAAGAAGGGCGTCAAGCACGAGGTCCTCAACGCGAAGAACCACGCACGTGAGGCGGAGATCGTCGCCCGTGCCGGGCGCCTGGGCGCGGTGACCGTGGCCACGAACATGGCGGGTCGAGGCACCGACATCATGCTCGGCGGCAACGCCGAGTTCCTGGCGGTGCAGGAGCTCAAGGCGAAGGGCCTCGACCCCGAGGAGACCCCGGAGGAGTACGAGACCGCCTGGGACGAGACCTACGACGCGATGAAGAAGACCGTCGCGGAAGAGGCCGAGAAGGTCACCGAGGCCGGGGGGCTGTACGTGCTCGGCACCGAGCGCCACGAGTCCCGCCGCATCGACAACCAGCTGCGCGGACGGTCCGGCCGTCAGGGCGACCCCGGCGAGAGCCGCTTCTACCTCAGCCTCACCGACGACCTGATGCGCCTGTTCCAGTCGGGGGCCGCCGAGGCGATCCTGGCGCGGACGAACTTCCCCGACGACGTCCCGATCGAGTCGGGCATGGTCTCGCGCGCGATCCGCAGCGCGCAGTCGCAGGTCGAGGCCCGCAACGCCGAGATGCGCAAGAACGTGCTCAAGTACGACGACGTCCTCAACCGTCAGCGCGAGGCGATCTACACCGACCGCCGGCAGATCCTCCACGGCGACGACATCGCCGACCGCGTGCGTCACTTCATCGAGGATGCGATCGGCGGCGTGGTCGAGGACCACACCAGCGAGGGCCACAACGAGAGCTGGGACTTCGACGCGCTCTGGACTGAGCTGAAGACGCTCTACCCGGTCGGCGTCACGATCGACGAGGTCGTGGCCGAGGCAGCCGAGCGCAAGGGCGGGATCAGTGCCGAGGGGCTCAAGCGAGAGCTGCTCTCCGACGCCCTGATCGCCTACGAGCGGCGCGAGGAGTCCCTGGGCGAGGCGGCGACCCGCGAGCTCGAGCGACGCGTGGTGCTGCAGGTGCTCGACCGTCGCTGGCGCGACCACCTCTACGAGATGGACTACCTGAAGGACGGCATCGGTCTCCGCGCTATGGCGCAGCGCGACCCGCTGGTCGAGTACCAGCGCGAGGGGTACTCGATGTTCCAGTCGATGATGGGGCAGATCAAGGAGGAGTCGGTCGGCTACCTCTACAACCTCGAGGTCGAGGTGCGCCCCGCGGGAGACGCTGAGACCGCGGAGGTCGAGGCGAAGGGGCTGGCGAACGGCCAGCCCGAGCAGAAGCTCGAGTACTCGGCGCCGAACGACGCCGGCGAGGTCGAGGTGCGCAACGATCGCGGCCAGGTGCAGCAGGCCGAGACCGCCCGGATGCGCCAGGCCGCCGCGGCACGGCAGCAGCAGGACGAGCCGGAGCAGCCGGCCGAGCGTGGCGCCTTCGGGCAGCGAGTCGAGGCCTCGGAGCCCCCCGCGGGCAATCGCGCGCAGCGGCGTGCCAACTCCAAGAAGAAGTGATCTCCACGCCGAAGGCGCGGTGAGCCCGACGGGCCGCCGCGCCTTCGGCGTCTCCGTGGGGCGGGCCGTGTCCGGACAGGCCTCCGCGGCGCAGTAGGATTCTGCGATGACCCCTCGTAACCTCGACCAGTCGGCCAAGCTCAAGAACGTCCTCTACGAGATCCGTGGAAACGCACTTGTCGAGGCGGCGCGTCTGGAGGCGGAGGGGCACCAGATCCTGAAGCTGAACACCGGCAACCCGGCGATCTTCGGCTTCGAGGCCCCGCACCAGATCGTGCACGACATGCTCGCCGCCCTGCCCACCGCGCACGGCTACAGCGACAGCAAGGGCATCGTCTCCGCGCGCCGCGCCGTCGTCAGCCGCTACGAGCAGATCGACGGCTTCCCGCGCTTCACACCGGAGGACGTCTACCTCGGCAACGGGGTGTCCGAGCTCATCACGATGACGATGCAGGCCCTCCTCGACGAGGGCGACGAAGTGCTCATCCCCGCGCCCGACTATCCGCTGTGGACCGCCATGACCTCGCTCGCCGGGGGCACCCCGGTGCACTACCTCTGCGAGGAGGAGAACGGCTGGAACCCCGACCTTGAGGACATCCGGGCGAAGATCACGCCGAAGACCAAGGCCATGGTCATCATCAACCCCAACAACCCCACGGGTGCGGTCTACTCCCGCGAGGTGCTGGAGGGGATGGTGCGGATCGCCAGGGAGCACCAGCTGCTCCTCCTCTCTGACGAGATCTACGACCGGATCCTCTTCGACGACGCCGTGCACATCCCCACCGCGACGCTCGCCCCCGACCTGCTCTGCCTGACCTTCAACGGCCTGTCCAAGACGTACCGCGTCGCCGGTTACCGTGCGGGGTGGCTGGTGCTCACCGGCCCGAAGTCGCACGCCAAGGGGTTCATCGAGGGCATCACGCTCCTGGCCTCCACGCGACTCTGCCCCAACGTCCCCGCGCAGCATGCGCTGCAGGCGGCGCTGTCCGGCGTGCAGAGCATCGATGCGCTGATCTCCCCGACCGGGCGGCTGCACGAGCAGCGTGACGTGGCCTGGGAGGGACTGGAAGCCATCCCGGGCGTGAGCTGCGTCAAGCCGGAGGGGGCGCTCTACGCCTTCCCTCGGCTCGACCCGAACGTCCACGAGATCCGCGACGACGCGAAGCTCGTCTACGACCTGCTCGTGGCGGAGAAGATCCTGCTGGTGCAGGGCACCGGGTTCAATTGGGCGACCCCCGATCACCTCCGGGTGGTCACTCTGCCCGAGACCCGCGTGCTCAGCGAGGCCGTCGAGCGTCTCGGGAACTTCCTCGCGAGCTACCGGCAGTAGCCGGCCGGGTCTCGACGGCCTGGAGGGACGAGGCGAGGCGGCGCACGGCGGACACCAGCGGTGATCGTGGTGCGACATCGGCGATGGGGCGCGCGTGCAGCATCGCTGCGTCGGCGGCACGCTGATCGAACGGTGCGAAGAGCACGTCGTCGATGCCGGCGAAACGGTCGAGGGTGCGCCGCACCTGCCGCCGTGCGTCGATCCCGAGCGGGCCAGGTCGTAGCCGGTTGACCACGACGGTGATCGGAGTGGATCCGACGACCCGGCGCAGTTCGGCGTGGCCCCGAAGGAAACGTGCGATCCCGAGCGGGTCGGCGGACGCCACGGCGACGATGCGGTCAGCGGTGCCGAGGGCGGCGGTCGTCGCCGCGTGCCGGGAGGGCGCGGCGAGGTCGTATCCGTCGTCCTCCTCTTCGAACGACGCGGAGAGGTCGACGACGGTGCTGTCCGCCCAGACGCGGCACGCCTCCAGCGTGGCGCGGAGCCGGGAGCGGCCGATCTCCGGCCAGCGCGCCGGCCTGTTGACGCCGGCGAGCACGTCGATCCGGCCCGAGGCATGGTCGAGCGTGACGGCGAGACGTGTGAGCTCGGCCTCGTCGAGGCTGCCCAGCTCAGCGCGGCGGCAGGCGGCGGCCAGCCCGGGGGACTCCTCGCCGAGCCCCAGCAGCATCGCGATCGACGGAGCGGTGGTGTCCGCGTCGAGCAGCGCGGTGCGGCCGGAGAGACGGCTGAACTCCACCGCCAGCTGCACCGCGATCGTCGAACGCCCGGGAGCGCCGTGCGGACCCCATACGGCGACGATCTGCGAGAGGTGTCCGGGCGACGGGCTCTCTGCGACGGGCGGCCGTTCGTCCGCGAGCACCTCGGCGATCCGCCAGGCGGGGGTGTCGGGAGGGAGGGGAGCTGCGAGCCCGAGACGCGCCACGAGCCTGCCCTCGCCGTCCCCGACGGGCACGATGCGGACGGCGGCCCGGTCGCAGGCGGACACGAGCGCGGGGGTGAGCACACGACGGGACGGGGTCAGGAGCAGGGCGTCGGCGCCGTGCAGCAGAGCGGGGTCGACGGCATCGGGGGAGACGACGGCGACCACGCGGACGCCCTCGAGCTCCAGGTCCGCGGCGAGTCGTGCGCCGTCGGCGAGGGCGAGGACGACGGAGGTCACGACGCGGGACCCGAGGGGACGAGGGAGATCGCGGCGCCGCCGTTGATCGCCGCGAGCACGGCGGCGACCTCAGCCCGGCCGATGACGACCTCGACGTCCGTCCGCGAGGACGCCAGCATGCCGTCGGGCGCCTTGACCGCGGCGACCACGGCCTCTGCGACCAGGATCCGGGGCTCCGCGAGGGTGCGGTGGTCCTCTTCGAGGGGAGCCTGCCAGAGCTCGACCACGCTTCCCTGTCGCACCCCGGCGGGAAGGGCGCTCGTGCTTCCGATGACGACGGTCGTCGTGGTGGCGGAGCCCGCGGCGGCGACGGCGGAGGACGGTACGAGCTCGCCCCGCGCGATCGTGCGGGCGGCGACGCGCTCGGCTCCCAGCTGCTGCGGGGTCAGGTACTCGTCGACCAATCCGCCGAGTCCGACGTCGACCGTCCGGAAGTCCGCCGCCGAGAGCGGCTCGCCGCGCACGATCGTGCGGTCGGCCTGCAGCACCGGTGTGGTGCGCCGGGAGGCCGAGACCGTGAGCCACACGCCGGCGACCGACACGATGACCAGCACGATCCCGATGAGGAAGCGCACGTCGCCGAGGAAAGCCCGGCGTGACCGTGGTGAGGGCGTCATGCCCACATGGTCACAGATCCGGCGGTGGGGCCGGGAAAGTTATCCACAGGCCGGTGAACGGCGCGCGCGATGCCGTGGAGGTAGGGAGAATGGGGTCATGGCTGAAACACCTGCGCTCGGGCCGCGCTTCCTGGCCCCCGCCCAGGTCGCCGAACTGCTCAGCATCGAGGTCGGCGAGGTGATCTCGCTGGTCCACGAGGGGCGGCTGCGCGGGTCGCGGCTGGGGTCGCCGCCGCGATGGCGGGTCGAGGAGTCGAGTCTGTCCGAGTATCTCGACGCCCAGCGCGAGGAGGCCCGTCGCATCGCGCTGTGGCGGCAGGCCGGCGAGGCGAGTTTCCCGGAGGTGTGGGGCGTCGGCGCCCGGCTCCGGAGATGACGCCCGGGTGGCTCCGCGGAGTCCGCCCTACAGCAGCTCCGCGTCGATGGGCTCGACCCTCACGCGCCGGAGCGCGGCGAACGGCACGATCCGGAACTCGCTGATCGAAGACGCCCGGCGAGGCGTTCCGGGATCGTGCACCGCGAGATCGAGGTGATCGGCACCGGCGCGATCGGCCGTCCCGTGCAGGTCGTCGCCGTCGCGGGGGAAGAGACGGATCGGCACCCGTCTCCGGGCGAGGTCTCTCAGCACGAATCCGAACGTCATCCGTTCGCGCAGCGTCGTCCCGTCCGAACCGTCGTCGAGACTTCTCAGCAGCGCACCGTGGTCGAGGGCGATCCCGGTGAGCGCGGAGAGGGGGATGATGCTCAGCCGTCGCTCGCCGATCACGAACGCCGACAGCCAGTCCGCCCCCAGGGTGTGCAGTCGCGCGCCGAGCCGGACCCCGCCGAGGTCGAGGGCAGCGGTCTCGCCCGCGCCGCAGAGCACGCGGATGCGCTCGCGGAGGGGCAGCGTCGCGATCCGCAGGCGCGCGGTCTCCGCATCGAGCACGGCGCGCTCAGACTCCCAGTCGGCGGCCAGTTGGTCCTCGAGGTCTTCGAAGAGATGATCCCAATCCACCCCAGGAGAGTAGGCGAACTCCGGATGTCGATCCGAAAGTTATCCACATTCGGCTGACTGCGCGCCGCCGGGTGCCCGTCCTGGTGTAGCTTTTCAAGCACTTTCACACGCGGGGTCAGCGTTGGTTTCATTGGGGGAATCGACCGTGGTCCTGCAGGAGTACTTCGCGCGTCAGCAGACGTCCGCCGCCGATCTTCCGGACCCTGCGCCGTTGCTGCGCGGCCTCACCCAGGGGGCGCTTGAGGCGCTCGCCGGGGTGCGCGAGGTGGAGCAGCTGGTGCGCTGGCTGAGCGAGGACGCCTATCGCAAGCTCGTCGTGCGGGTGAACCTGTCCGCGCGGGCGCGCAGCGCCCGCGACGTCGCGCCGGCGCGTCCGGTCTTCCGCATCCTGTCGCTGCACCACTCCTCGCCGTCCGACGGCGTCATCGAGGCGAGCCTCGTGGTCGCGGGGCCCGGTCGGGTCCGGGCGGTCGCCATCCGCCTGGAGGGCATGGACGGGCGCTGGCGCGCGACGACCCTCGCCGTGCTCTGACCCTCCCGTCGTGCGGGAACCCGCAGCGGTGGACCTAGGCTGGGAGGATGTCCACGCTCAGCGATCTCGTCCACGCACAGGGCCGCCTCGGAGATGCCGACGTCGAGTGGCTGCACCGGCTCGCCGGGGACGGCCAGCTGCTCGCCGACCTGGCCTCAGCCGACATCGTGATGTGGGTGCAGACCTCCGACGGGTCGTTCGTCGCCGTCGCGCACTCCCGTCCGAGCGGCGCGGCCACCCTCTTCTACCGCGACATCGTCGGCGAGCGGGTGCGGCCGCAGTGGCGCACCCAGGTGCAGGCGGCGTTCGACGACGGCGAGATCGTCGACTCCGCATCGCCCGACTGGTTCGAGGAGACGCCCACCCGGGTGCGCGCGGTGCCGATCGTGCGTCGTCACGACGGCGCCGACGCGGTGCTCGGCGTGATCACGCGCCACACGAACCTCGGCGAGGCGCGGATGCCCTCGCGCCAGCAGATCAGCTTCGACGAGTGCGCGAACGATCTGTTCCGCATGGTCGCATCGGGGGAGTTCCCCGACCTCGCCGCGCCGACGTCTCCGCGCCGCGGAGCGCCGCGCGCCTCGGACGGGCTCATCCGCATCGACGTCGACGGGATCACCACCTTCGCGAGCCCGAACGCCCTGTCGGCGTTCAACCGGATGGGCTTCGACGACGAGCTGGAGGGGGAGTCTCTCGCCGAGGTGACCACCCGGCTCGTCCCGCCCTCACGACAGGTGGACGAATCGCTCCCCGTCGTCGTGACCGGCCGGGCCCCGTGGCGCACCGACATCGAGGCGCGCGGGGTGACCGTGTCGCTCCGGGCCATCCCGCTGAAGGACCACGGGACCCGGATCGGAGCCATCGTGCTGTGCCGTGACGTCTCGGAGCTCCGCCATCAGGAGCAGGAGCTCATCACCAAGGACGCCACGATCCGCGAGATCCACCACCGGGTGAAGAACAACCTCCAGACGGTGGCGTCCCTCCTGCGCATCCAGGCGCGGCGGACGCACTCCGAGGAGGCCCGCGAAGCGCTGACGCAGGCGATGCGCCGCGTCGAGTCGATCGCCGTGGTGCACGACACCCTTGCGAGCGGTCTGGCGCAGACCGTGGACTTCGACGAGGTGTTCGCCCGTGTCCTCAAACTCGTCGCAGAGGTCGCCGCCGCACCGAACACACGTGCGCGCACGCAGTCCAGCGGACGGTTCGGAGTGCTGCCGAGCGAGTACGCAACGCCCCTCGCGCTGGCGCTGACCGAAGTGGTCACCAACGCCGTCGAGCACGGCCTCGCCGGACAGGAGGGTGAGGTCACGATCGAGGCCCACCGCACCGCGGAGAACCTCCGGGTGATCGTCCGCGACACCGGTCACGGGCTGCCCGAGGGTCGCGTCGGTCAGGGCCTCGGCACGCAGATCGTGCGCACCCTGATCCAGGGGGAGCTGGGCGGCACGATCGAGTGGAAGGGCGAAGAGGGGGCGGGGACCGAGGTCACCATCGACATCCCCCTCCGCTGGATCAAGGCCTGAGCCGCGGAGGGCCCTCCGGCGGAGGGCTCTCGGAGAGCCGTGTCAGCCGGCGCGGCGGGCGCGAGCGGCGCGGCGCTTCAGCGCACGGCGCTCGTCCTCGGAGAGGCCTCCCCAGACGCCCGAGTCCTGACCGGTCTCGAGGGCGTACTGCAGGCAGATCTCCGTGACGGTGCAGGTGGCGCAGACGGCCTTCGCCTTCTCGATCTGGTCGACGGCGGGTCCCGTGTTCCCGACGGGGAAGAACAGCTCGGGGTCGACAGTCAGGCAGGCGGCTTTGTCGCGCCAATCCATGGGAGCTCCTCGGTGTGGATGTGTCATGAGCGATCACGATCTGTGACGCTCGGTTTCGGGCGGCAGTTCGGGTTCCGCTACCCTAGTGAGATGCGAGCGGTGGCTCGCCCCACGCCGCTGTGGGAGCACATGGCTTTGTCTATTCTGTTACATGAAACCTCTGAAATCAAGGGTTTTCTCACATCCGATTTTCTGGAGTGATCATGCGTGCTTCGCGGCCGGCCGTCCTCGCGGCCCTGCTCCTGACCCTCGAGGGCATCGCCCTCGGAATCGTCTCCGTCATCGAGCTGGTGAAGCTCACCCGACGCGAGGTGGTGTCCACCCCGGCGGGCACCGGGCTGGTGGTGCTGACGCTCCTCGCCGCGGTCGCGCTCGTCGCGTTCGCCTACGGCGTGCTGCGCCGCGTGTCATGGGCGCGGTCGGGGGCGATCGTGTTCCAGGTGCTGGCGATCGCCGTCGCGGTGTCGTCGGTGACCCTCGAGACGCCGCGGTGGGGCTTCGCCCTCGCGGTCGGCGTCCCCGGGATGATCGGTCTCGTGCTGGTGATCCTCGCTGCCCGCGCGGACGGCGGGTCGGATCGTCGTCTGCCCGCCGAAGAGGACTGACCCTCGACCGGATGAGTCCGGAGCGCGTCCGAGAGGTCAGGCGTCGATGCCGAGGGTCTTGCGCAGCCGGGCGACGTGACCCGTCGCCTTCACGTTGTACTGCGCGAGCTCGACGACGCCCTGCTCGTCGATGACGAAGGTGGAGCGGATGACCCCCTCGATCACCTTGCCGTAGTTCATCTTCTCGCCCCACACGCCGTAGGCCGTGTGGACGGCGTGGTCGGGGTCGCTCAGCAGCTCGAAGGTGAGGCCGTCGCGCTCACGGAACGCCCGGAGCTTCGCGGGCTCGTCGCGGGAGACGCCCACGACGGTGTACCCGGCGCCCTGCAGCGAGGAGATGCTGTCGCGGAAGTCGCACGCCTGCGTCGTGCAGCCCGGGGTCATCGCCGCCGGGTAGAAGTACAGGATGACCTTCCGCCCGCGGAGGCCGGACAGCGTGACGGGAGCGCCGTCCTGATCGAGGAGCTCGAAGTCGGGGGCGGGCGTTCCGGGTTCCAGGCGCGTGGCGGTCATGCCCCCAGCCTAGCCGTGGCCGCCGGCGGCAGGTCGGACGCCGAAGGTCTCCAGCAGCCGCTGCAGGGAGTCCAGGCGGGCGCGTCCCGCCTCGCCCAGCTGTCCGGATGCCGCCGCCTCGTTCAGGGCGCAGTCGGGAGCGTCGGGCAGATGCGTGCAGCCCCGCGGGCACTCCTGGGCGATCTCCGCGAGCTCGGTGAACGCGGCGAGGATGTTCGCCGGATCGACGTGTCCGAGGCCGAAGGAGCGGACGCCGGGGGTGTCGATGACCCAGCCGTTGCCCTCCGCGCCGCGATAGCGCAGCGACACCGTGGAGGAAGACGTGTGCCGCCCGCGCCCGGTGACCTCGTTGACGTGTCCGGTGGCGCGCCCGGCGCTGGGCACGAGGCCGTTCACGAGCGTCGACTTCCCGACGCCGGAGTGCCCGACGAACACCGTCGAGTGCCCGACGAGCGCCGCGCCGATCTCGGCGACGGGCATCTCCCCGCGTGCGCTGGTGAACACGCGCAGGTCGAGTCCCTCGAAGTGCGAGAGGAAGGGCGCGGGGTCGGCGAGGTCGGTCTTGGTGACCACCAGCAGCGGCCGGACCCCCGCATCGAGCGCGGCCACCAGGTAGCGGTCGACGAGACGCGCACGGGGCTCGGGGTCCGCTGCGGCGACGACGATCAGCATCTGATCGGCGTTGGCGACGATGACGCGCTCCACCTGGTCGGTGTCGTCCGCGCTGCGGCGCAGCAGGGAGGTGCGGTCGACGATCCCGACGATGCGCCCCAGGGTGCCCTCGTCGCCCGAGGTGTCGCCGACGACGCGTGCCGCGTCGCCCGTGACGATCGGCGTGCGGCGCAGCTCCCGGGCCCGCGCCGCCGTCACCGTGCGCTCCTCCGCGGTGTCCTCGCCGAGGAGCACGCTGTAGCGGCCACGATCGACGCCGAGCACCCGGCCGACCTCGGCGTCCTCATGCGCGGGGCGTCGCTTCGTCCTCGGGCGGTTCGCCTTGGGGTTCGGACGCACACGCACCGCGGACTCGTCGAACTCGTCGAGCTCGTCCTCGTCGTCCGGACCCAGCCAGCTCACGCGCCGCCGCCCTCCAGCATCCGCTGCCAGAGCAGGGTGAACTCGGGGAGGGTCTTGGCCGTGGTGCCGATCTCGTCGATCTCGACCCCGGGCACGCGCAGGCCGATCAGCGCGCCGGTGGTGGCCATCCGGTGGTCGTGATGGGCGGGCCACACGCCGCCGTGCAGAGGAGCGGGGATGACGCGGAGCCCGTCCGGCAGCTCCTCCGCCTCGCCGCCGATCGCGCGGAGGTTGCCGATGAGTGCCGCGATCCGGTCGGTCTCGTGACCGCGGATGTGCCCGACGCCGCGGATCGTGGTCGGCGCGTCGGCGAAGACTGCCAGACCGACGATGGTCGGCGTGAGCTCGCTGGCCGCGGAGAGGTCGAGGTCGAGGCCTCGGATGCCGTCGCCCGCACGCACGGTCAAGGCCCCGGAGTGCCGGGAGACATGCGCGCCCATCGCGTGCAGGATGTCGGGCAGCAGCGCCCCGGGCTGCGTCGAGTGCAGCGGCCATCCGGTGACCGTGACCTCGCCGCCGGTGACCAGGGCCGCGGCGAGGAACGGCGCCGCATTGGAGAGGTCGGGCTCGATCGCGATCTCCTTGGCGCGCGGCACACCGGCCTCGACGACCCACTCTCCGACCGCGGGACGCTCGATACGGATGCCGCGGAGGCTGAGCGCCTCGATCGTCATGTCGATGTGGGGAAGGCTCGGCAGGCTCTCGCCGGTGTGGACCACGTGCAGTCCGACGTCGAAGCGCGGCGCGGCGAGCAGCAGGCCCGAGACGAACTGGCTCGACCCGGAGGCGTCGATCTCGACGCGCCCCCCGCGGATCCGTCCGTGCCCGCGCACGGTGAACGGCAACGACCAGGTGCCCTCGTCGTCGATGTCGACACCCAGGTCGCGCAGCGCGTGGATCATGGTGCCCATCGGACGGTGCAGCGCCGTCTCATGGGCGGTGAGGAGCACGTCGGCGGAGGCGAGGCCGGCCAGCGGTGCGATGAAGCGCATGACGGTGCCGGCCTGACCGCAGTCGACGGTGCTCCCGCCGCGGAGCTCGCCGGGGGTGACGACGAGGTCGGGGCCGAACTCCCCGCCGGCGTCCACCTCCTCGATGCCGACGCCCAGCGCGCGCAGGGCCTCGACCATGCGCCGCGAGTCGTCGGAGTGCAGGGGGCGGACGAGCCGGCCGGGCCCGTCCGCGATCGCGGCGATGACCAGCTCGCGATTGGTCAGCGACTTCGACCCGGGGATGGTCAGCGTCGCCGACACGGCGTCGTCGTGCACGGGCGCGGCATACCGGCCCGTGACGGAGGGGGAGGAATACCGTGCAGCGCTCATCGGTTCCTACCCTAGTGAACGCTCATCACAGGGGCGGAGAGGAAGAGGCATGCTCGCGACGCTCGATCGGGAGATCGTGGAGGTCACCGGCCTAGACTGGCCGGTGATGGACGACACAGCATCCGGCGACCCCCGGCGCGATTTCGAGGAGCAGGCGATCCCGTACATGGATCAGCTCTATGCGGCTGCCATGCGCATGACGCGCAATCCGGCGGACGCGGCCGACCTCGTGCAGGAGACCTTCGTGAAGGCCTACGGCTCGTGGGCGACCTTCGCGCAGGGCACCAACCTGAAGGCCTGGCTCTACCGCATCCTCACGAACACCTACATCAACATCTACCGCAAGAAGCAGCGCGAGCCCTTCCAGGGCACGATCGACGAGCTCGAGGACTGGCAGCTCGGCGGCGCCGAGTCGACCACCGCGTCGCGCAGCCGCTCTGCGGAGGCCGAGGCGATCGACCGCATGCCGGCGTCGGTCGTGAAGGACGCGCTGCAGGAGGTGCCGGAGGACTTCCGGCTCGCCGTCTACCTCGCGGATGTCGAGGGCTTCTCGTATCAGGAGATCGCCGACATCATGAAGACCCCCATCGGCACCGTGATGAGCCGTCTGCACCGTGGCAGGCGGATGCTCCGGGAGCTGCTGGCTGATTACGCCGCCGAGCGAGGCATCGTCGCGGCCGGAACGAGGAGCAAGAAATGACGGACTGCGGCTGTGAGAAGGCTCGCCGTGACCTGGAGGAGTACCTGCGCGACGAGGTCTGCAAGACCGAGCAGAGCGACATCAGGGACCACCTCGAGAACTGCCCGTCGTGCCGTGACGAGGCTCTCGTCGCGACCACGCTGACCGAGGTCGTCGCACGGGCCTGCAAGGAGACCGCGCCCGAGGAGCTCCGCGACCAGGTCTTCGCCCGGCTCCGCGCCGCACAGGCCGCCGCGCACTGAACGTCCCGCGCTGCTCGCGGACCGCGTCAGCGGGTCGCGAACGGGTCGCCGGGCCCGAGGCGTGCGCCGTCTCGACGATCACGACGACAGGGGTGCCGATGCCTGGCGTGGGGCCTCCCGCCGGCGGTTCCGATCCCGTTGTCGGGCCCGGTCGATAGGGTGGGCGGATGAGCCTCCTCGACGCACGCACGGTACCGGCTGACTCCCTCTCCACACAGCGTCTGCACGACGCGGGTTATGACTATCGCATCGTCGACGTGACCGACGCCGCCGCCGGCGCGGCCTTCGCGCGCGCGGACTCCCGGGGTTTCCTCGCCGGAGAGCCCAAGGACGAGGTGATCGAGGCGCTCCGCGACGCGTGGAGCACCCGGCGCAACATCGGCGTGTTCGAGGAGCGGGCGGAGTCCGGGCCGCTGCCCGTGGCGACCGTCAACTCCTGGGTCGCTCCTCTGACCGTCCCGGGCGGCGAGCTGCCGATGTGGGCGATCAGCTCGGTGACGGTCGCGGCCACACACCGCCGTCGCGGCATCGCACGGAACCTCCTCGAGGGCGAGCTGCGCGCGGCTGCGGCATCCGGCGTCCCCATCGCCGGGCTCACGGTGTCCGAGGCGACGATCTACTCGCGTTACGGCTTCGCACCTGCCCTCCCGATGGCGAGGGTCAAGGTCGACACGCTCCGGGCCGGCTGGATCGGCGGGGTCGCCCCCGGACGGCTGGAGTACCTCGAGAGGGAACAGCTCGCGACGGTGCTGGGGGAGATGCACGATCGGGCGCGCCGGCTCCGCACCGGGCAGATCCCCGGATGGCCGGCACGCTGGCGTCGCGCGGCGGGACTCAGCGCCGACAACCCGAAGGGCGACGAGGTGCGCGGGGTGCGCTATCTCGACGCCGACGGAGAGACACGCGGTGTGGTCGCCTACAGGCTGGAGGATCGGCCGGACGTCTTCCGCTCCTCGCTCGGGATCAACCTGCTCGTCACCGAGACCGACGAGGCGCTCCGCGCACTCTGGGGCTTCGTCGTGCACCACGACCTCGTCGACGAGGTGCGGGTCGACCTGCGCCCGGTCGACGACCCGATCCTGTATCTGGTCGCAGACCAGCGCGCGGTCGAGTTCACGGTGCACGACCACGGCTGGCTGCGCGTGCTCGACGTGCCGGCGGCGCTGACGGGAAGGACCTATCGCTCCCCGCTGGACGTCGTGCTGCGCGTGGACGACGCCCTCGGCTTCGCGGACGGGGCGTGGCGTCTGGTCGTCGACGGAGAGGGGCGCGCGACGGTCACCGTGACCGACGCGGCTCCTGACGTCGAGCTCGGCGTCGTGGAGCTCTCGGCGATCTACGCCGGGGGAGTCCGGGCAACACAGCTCGCCGCGGCCGGACGGATCCGTACCGAGCCCGCGGTCGCTGCCGCCCTCGACGACGCGTTCCGCACGGCGGAGGCGCCCCTGCTCGGCATCTGGTACTGAGCGGGCGCACGCCTCAGCCGACGGCGAGCTCCGCGCGGAACCACTCGTCCGCGCGGGCGCGCACCTCGTCACGTCTGTGGGAGGGTGCGGAGTCCTCGTCGTAGCGGGTGCCGCGGATCAGCTCGTCCTCGACGAAACGGAGCAGGATCGACGGGGGTTCCCCGGCGCCGAGCTCCCGCGTGATCGCCTTCCGTGCGATCAGCTCCTCCGCGGCCTCGCGCACGTCCACCTTCGCGGTGGACTCGGCGAGGAGAGTCGGGAGATCCATCGGCGGCAGCGCTGACTCCGGATGGTCGGCGAGCCAGCGCAGCGCGGCAGCGGGCCTCAGCACGTAGAAGAAGCGCTTCAGCGAAGACCGCCCCGTCCGCTGCTGCCGTGCGACGTGCAGGTAGTGCCGGGCGATCAGGCCGCGCTCCACGACGTCCTCCGCGAGCCGCAGCATCCGGTCGCGGAACGCCTCGTCCCCGCGATACACGATCGGTGACCGCAGCCACTCCAGCGCCGCGGCGTTGCCCTTCGCCACCAATCGCACGGCCTTGGACAGATCCCAGCCGTTCACGTCGAAGACCTCGTCGAGAGGCGTCTCGATCACGTCTCGCGTCGGCCACAGCGAGAGGTAGTCCTCACGCGGGCGCACGTAGAGGAACCGGCAGTCGTAGTCGCTGTCGGGGGAGGGGAAGCCCCAGGCGCGGCTCCCGCTCTCGATCGCCCACGGGATGCGGACACCGTGCGCGTCCTCGACCCCGTCGAGGCGCTCATCGATCTCCCCGACGACGGACCGGTCGAGGGAGGACGGGATCGCACGCATCCCGCAACACTACCGAGTGGCGTGCAGCCGACATACGCAGAGGGGCCCGGAGGGCTTCGCAGCCGCCGGGCCCCTCTGCGATGGGGATCAGCCCAGGGTGAGCGCCGCCTTGAGCAGTTCGGCCTGCTGCACCGCGTGGACCTTCGACGAGCCGGTCGCGGGAGATGCCGAGGCGGGGCGGGCGATCGCGCGGAACGAGCGCGGACCGGGGACCTCGGCGAACGCGAGCGCGAGGAACGGCCAGGCTCCCTGGTTCTCCGGCTCCTCCTGCACCCACACGAGCTCGGCGTTCGGGTAGCTGTCGGTGATCGCCTTGAGCCCCTCGATCGGGGTCGGGTACAGCTGCTCCAGCCGCACCAGCGCCACCTCGGGGTTCGGGTGCTTCTCGAGCTCGCTGCGCAGGTCCCAGTGCACCTTGCCGGAGTGGACGAGCACGCGCTTGACGGCATTGCGGTCGAGGCCGCGGTCGTCGTCCAATACGGGCTCGAAGCGGCCCTGGGTGAAGTCCTCCACCGGGCTTGTCGCGCCCCGCAGGCGGAGCATCGCCTTCGGGGTGAAGACGATCAGCGGCTTGCGCGGACGGGCGTAGGCCTGGCGGCGCAGCAGGTGGAAGTGCGAAGCCGGCGTCGACGGCCGGGCGACGACCATGTTCTCCTGGGCGCACAGCTGCAGGAAGCGCTCCATGCGCGCGGAGGAGTGGTCAGGTCCCTGGCCCTCGTAGCCGTGCGGCAGCAGCATGACCACTCCCGACTGCTGACCCCACTTCTGCTCGGCCGCCGAGATGTACTCGTCGATGACCGACTGGGCGCCGTTGGCGAAGTCGCCGAACTGCGCCTCCCAGAGCACCAGCGCCTCGGTGTCCTCCACGGAGTAGCCGTACTCGAAGCCGAGCGCGGCGTACTCGCTGAGCAGCGAGTCGTAGACGAAGAAGCGCCCCTGGCTCTCGGAGAGGTTCGTCAGCGGCAGCCACTCCTGGCCGTTCTTGCGGTCGTGCAGCACCGCGTGGCGCTGCACGAAGGTGCCGCGCCGCGAGTCCTGCCCGGCGAGCCGCACCGGGGTGCCCTCCACCAGCAGCGATCCGAACGCCAGCAGTTCTCCGAAGCCCCAGTCGATGCCGCCCTGGCGGCTCATCTCGACGCGCTTGTCCAGTTGCTGCTGCAGCTTGGAGTGCACTGTGAAGCCCTCGGGCTTGTTCGCGTGCGCGTCGCCGATGAGGCGGATGACCTCGGCCGACACGCCCGTGACATCCGGCTCGCCGACGCGCTCGTCGACCGGCGCGAGCTCGGGCGCGATCGGGGTGGCCCCGGTCTCGGCTGCGTGCGTCTCGGCGAAGGCGATCTCCAGACGGTTCTGGAAGTCGGCCTTGGCCTGGTCGTACTCCTCCTCGGTGATGTCGCCGCGGCCGACGAGGGCCTCGGTGTACAGCTTGCGGGTGGAGCGCTTCGCCTGGATGAGGTCGGTCATCAGCGGCTGGGTCATCGACGGGTCGTCGCCCTCGTTGTGCCCGCGGCGGCGGTAGCAGACCAGATCGATGACGACGTCGCGGTGGAACCGCTCGCGGTACTCGAAGGCGAGCTGCGCGACGTGGATGACGGCCTCGGGGTCGTCGCCGTTCACGTGGAAGATCGGGGCCTGGATGGTCTTCGCGACGTCGGTCGCGTACACCGAGGTTCGGGCGTCCTTCTGCATCGTCGTGAAGCCGACCTGGTTGTTGACGACGATGTGCACGGTGCCGCCGGTGCGGTATCCGCGCAGCTGCGACATCTGCAGGGTCTCGACCACCACGCCCTGTCCCGCGAACGCGGCATCGCCGTGCACGAGGACCGGGAGCCAGGTGAAGGTGCCGATCGGACGGCGATCCTGCTTGGCTCGGACGATGCCCTCCAGCACCCCGTCCACCGTCTCCAGGTGCGAGGGATTGGCCGCCAGGTAGACGCGCAGCTCGGCGCCGTCCTCGGCGACGAAGGTGCCCTCGGTGCCGAGGTGGTACTTCACGTCGCCGGATCCGCGCTGGTTGCCCGGCGTGAGCGATCCCTCGAACTCGCGGAACACCTGTCCGTAGGTCTTGCCCGCGATGTTGGTGAGCACGTTGAGTCGGCCGCGGTGGGCCATGCCGATCGCGGCGCCCTCGAGGCCCGCGTTCGCAGCGCCCTGGAGGATCTCGTCGAGCAGCGGGATGAGCGACTCGCCGCCCTCGAGGGAGAAGCGCTTCTGCCCGACGAACTTCGTCTGCAGGAAGGTCTCGAACGCCTCCGCCTCGTTGAGCTTGCGCAGGACTCGCAGCTGCTCGTCGTGGTTCGGCTTGACGTACTTGACCTCGACCTTGTCCTGGAACCAGCTGCGCTGGTCGGGGTCCTGGATGTGCATGTACTCGATGCCCACCGTCCGGCAGTAGGAGTCGCGCAGCACGCCCAGCACCTCGCGGAGCTTCATGATGCGCTTGCCGCCGAAGCCGCCGACCACGAACTCGCGGTCGAGGTCCCAGAAGGTCAGGCCGTGGCTCTCGATCTCGAGGTCGGGGTGCGTGCGCTGCACGTACTCGAGCGGGTCGATGTCGGCCATCAGGTGTCCGCGCACGCGGTAGGAGTTGATCAGCTCCTGCACGCGGGACTGCTTGTCGACCCGCTCGGCGAGGTCGACGGCGATGTCCGCGTTCCAGCGGATCGGCGCGTAGGGGATGCGGAGCGCCGCGAAGATGTCGTCGTAGAAGCCGCGCTGGCCGATGAGCAGCTCATGCACCTTCTTGAGGAACTCGCCCGACCCGGCACCCTGGATGACGCGGTGGTCGTAGGTGCTGGTGAGCGTGATCGTCTTGCCGATGCCGAGGGCCGCGAGCGTCTTGTCGCTGGAGCCCTGGAACTCGGCCGGGTACTCGAGGGCGCCGGCGCCGATGATGCAGCCCTGGCCCTTCATCAGACGCGGGACGGAGTGCACCGTGCCGATGCCGCCCGGGTTGGTGAGCGAGACGGTGGTGCCGGCGAAGTCGGCGGCCGTCAGCTTGTTCGAGCGGGCGCGGGAGATCAGGTCCTCGTACGCGGACAGGTACTCGCCGAAGGACATGGTGTCGGCGCGCTTGATGCTGGGGACGAGCAGGGCGCGGGTGCCGTCGGGCTTCGGGATGTCGATCGCGATGCCGAGGTTGACGTGCGCGGGCGCGACGACCGACGGCTTGCCGTCGATCTCGGCGTAGAACACGTTCTGGCTCGGGAACTCCTTGAGCGTCTGGATCAGGGCCCATCCGATGAGGTGGGTGAAGCTGATCTTCCCGCCGCGCGAGCGCGCCATGTGGTTGTTGATGACGATGCGGTTGTCGATCATCAGCTTGGCGGGGATGGTCCGCACGCTGGTGGCGGTCGGGACGGTCAGCGACACGTCCATGTTCGCCGCGAGGGTCTTCGGCATGCCGCGGAGGACGGTGACGGTGTCCTCGTCCACGGCCTCGTCGGCCGCCTTCGCCTCGGGCTTCGGGGCCTGGGCGGGGATCGGCGCCTGCGCGGCCGGCTTCGCGGTGGTCCGCGCCACCGGCTGGGAGCCGATGACGGGGATCGGCGCGGTCACGGGCGCAACCGGCTGCGGGGTCCCCGCGGCGGGTGCCGGTGCGGACGGCGCGGCCGCGGCATCCGGCTGATAGCTCTCGAGGATCGGCCACCACTCCTTGTCGACGGAGTTGCGATCCTTCTTGAACTGCTCGTAAAGCTCGTCGACGAGCCAGGAATTGGCTCCGAACCCGCCGTCTCCCCCGACGCCGGTCACCTGGTTCGACACGCTTGATCGCCCTCTTTCGTCGCTGAATCTCAGTGCGCGCCCCCTGGGTTCGGGACCGCACGTTTCCGGGATTCAAGCCTAGTGCCATTCAGCTGGGTGATCGCATGCAGCCCCGGCGATCCGGAGGTCCGAACCGGTACCGTGGAGGACATGGAGTTTGCCGGCGAACGACCCATGGTCGACCTCACCTACTCGGACGTGTTCCTCGTGCCCCGTCGCTCGGGGGTGACGAGCCGCCTGCAGGTGGATCTCGCCCCCGGCGACGGCACTCCCGCGACGATCCCTCTCGTGGCCTCGAACATGAACTCGGTGACGGGCCCGCGCCTCGCGGCGTCTCTCGCCCGGCGCGGCGGCCTCGGCGTGCTCCCGCAGGACCTCCCGCTGCAGGAGCTCGACGCGGCGATCCGCTGGGTGAAGGACCAGCCGGTGCGCTGGGACACCCCTCTCGTGCTCCCGCCGTCGGCGACGGTCGCCGACGCGCTGCGCCTGCTGCCGCCGACCGAGGGGCACGGCGTCGTCGTCGCGGAAGGCGCTCCGGGGGAGCGCATCGACGTGGAGCGGATCCACGGCATCCTCCCCGCGACCAGGCTCGCGACCGCGCTCCCGGACGCGGCGCTGGGCGACCTCGTGCACGCGCACGCCCCGGCGATCGACGCCGAGGCCGTCGGGGAGGGGAGGGCGGCCTTCGATGCCGTCGACGCGCTCGACGTGGAGATGGCCCTCGTGATCGACCACGGGCATCTCGTCGGCACGCTCAGCCGTCGCACCGCCCTGCGCTCCAACCTCTACCGTCCGGCCGTCGACGCCGCGGGGCGTCTCGCGGTCGCCGCCGCGGTCGGCATCAACGGCGACGTGGCGGAGAAGGCGAAGGCGCTCGCCGCCGCCGGTGTCGACGCGCTGGTCGTCGACACCGCCCACGGGCACCAGGAGGGGATGCTGCGCGCGCTGTCCCTCGTGTCGGGGCTCGGCCTCGGAATCCCGATCGTCGCGGGCAACATCGTGACCGCCGACGGCGTGCGCGACCTCGTGGGCGCTGGTGCGACCATCCTCAAGGTGGGGGTCGGTCCCGGCGCGATGTGCACCACCCGGATGATGACGGCGGTCGGCCGGCCGCAGTTCTCCGCGGTGCTCGAGACCGCGAACGCCGCACGCGAGCTCGGCGCGCACGTCTGGGCGGACGGCGGCGTGCGCTATCCGCGCGACGTGGCCCTCGCGCTCGCCGCCGGGGCGGCGTCGGTCATGGTCGGCTCGTGGTTCGCCGGCACGATCGAGGCGCCGGGGGAGCTGCAGCACGACGCGGACGGGCGGATCTACAAGGAGTCGTGGGGCATGGCCTCCACGAAGGCGGTGCAGGCGCGCTTCGGCCGTCTCGACCCCTATGAGCGCGCCCGCAAGGAGCTGTTCGCCGAGGGCATCTCCTCATCGCGCATCTACCTCGACCCGTTGCGTCCGGGCGTGGAGGACCTGCTCGACATGATCACCTCCGGCGTCCGCTCGTCCTTCACGTACGCAGGGGCGTCGACGGTCGCGGAGTTCCACGAGAGGGCGCTCGTCGGCCTGCAGTCCGCGGCGGGCTACGAGGAGGGCAAGGCGCTCCCGGTCAGCTGGTGAGCGCGGGTCTTCATCCGGCGCTCCGCCCCAGGTGGAGTATGTAGAATCATCCGCACAATGGACGACCCTCCTTCTTGTAGTACCACGCCCCACCGCCCGCCCCGGACCAGCACGAACGGGATTCCGCCCAGGAACCGCCGCTCGCGCAGGGAGGGGAGCAGCTGATGGATTACATCCTGCTGGGCGTGGGGCTCCTCCTCACCGTCGGCACCGGTCTCTTCGTCGCGAGCGAGTTCGCGCTGGTCAATCTCGACCGCGCCGAACTCGAAGCACGGCAGGCGCGCGGCGAGACGCGGCTCGGCCTGACGATCAGCGCGCTGAAGATCACGTCGACGCACCTCTCCGCCGCACAGCTCGGCATCACGCTGACGACGCTGCTCACGGGCTTCACCATGGAGCCGGCGATGACCAACCTCCTCTCGCCGGTGTTCACCGCGTGGGGGCTCCCCGAGGCCGTCTCCCGCCCGATCTCGGTGTTCGTGGCCATGCTGGTCGCGACGGTCCTCTCGATGATCCTGGGCGAGCTCGTGCCGAAGAACTTCGCGCTCGCGCTCCCGGTCGCCACGGCGAAGGTGGTCATCCCCTTCCAGACGCTGTTCACGACGGTCTTCAAGCCCGCCGTGCTGCTGCTCAACGGCAGCGCGAACGGCGTGCTGCGGGCCATGGGCATCGAGCCCAAGGAGGAGCTGTCCGGTGCGCGCAGCGCCGAGGAGCTCTCCTCCCTCGTGCGCCGTTCCGCGAGCGCCGGGGTGCTCGAGGCGGACACCGCGACCCTGCTCGACCGCAGTCTCACCTTCGCGCGCCTGAGCGCGGGGGACATCATGACGGCCCGGCCGAGCATGCATGCGCTCGCCTCGTCCGACAGCGCGGACGACGTCATCCAGCTCGCGCGCCGCACCGGCCACAGCCGCTTCCCGGTGTACGGGGAGGACCTCGACGACATCGTCGGCGTCGTGCACCTCAAGGCCGCGGTCTCCGTGCCGCGCGACCGCCGCGCGGACGTGCCCGTCGGCGCGCTCGCCACCGAGCCGCTGCGGGTGCCGGAGACCGTGCACCTCGACGCCCTCATCGCGGAGCTGCGTGCGAAGGGCTATCAGCTCGCGGTCGTCGTCGACGAGTACGGCGGCACGGCGGGCATCGTGACGCTCGAGGACCTGGTCGAGGAGATCGTGGGCGAGGTGTCCGACGAGCACGACCGCACCAGGGCGGGCATCGTGCGCCGCCTCGACTCGATCACCTTCCCCGGCGAGCTGCGCCCGGACGAGCTGCTGAGCCGCACCGGGATCGTGGTGCCGGAGGGCGACGTCTACGACACGGTCGCCGGATTCATGATGAGCGAGCTCGAACGCGTCCCCATCGTCGGCGACGAGGTGAGGGTCGGCTCGGGCACCCTCCACGTGCTGCGGATGGACGGCCGCCGGATCGACAGGGTCCGGTACACCGCCGACCCCGCCTCGGATGAGACGGAGGCGGAGCGATGAGCGACTGGGCGGGCCTGGTCTGGCTCTTCGTGCTGCTGATCGGCAACGCGTTCTTCGTGGGGGCCGAGTTCGCCGTGATCTCCGCGCGCCGCTCGCAGATCGAACCCCTCGCGGAGAAGGGGTCCGGGGCGGCGAAGACCGCGCTCTACGCGATGGAGCACGCGACCCTCATGCTGGCCACGTCCCAGTTGGGCATCACGATCTGCTCGCTGCTGATCCTGAACGTCTCCGAGCCGGCCATCCACCATCTGCTGGCGGTGCCGATGGAGGCGCTCGGCTGGTCGGACGCGGTGGTCACGGTCGTCGCCTTCGCGATCACTCTCGTCCTCGTGTCGTTCCTGCACGTCGTGTTCGGCGAGATGGTGCCGAAGAACCTCGCGTTCTCGGTTCCCGATCGGGCCGTGCTGCTGCTGGCCCCGCCGCTGGTCTGGGTCTCGAAGGTGTTCCGTCCGGTGATCTGGACGCTGAACTCCGCCGCCAACGGCGTGCTGCACCTGTTCCGCGTGGAGCCCAAGGACGAGGCCGCGTCGACCTTCACGATCGGCGAGGTGGCGACCATCGTCGACCAGTCGCGCCGTGAGGGCGTGCTGTCGGACGCCGCGGGCACCGTCGCGGCCGCGGTGGAGTTCACCGACAAGAAGGCCCGGGACATCGCTGTGCCCCTGGCCGATCTGGTGACCCTTCCGCAGCGCACCACTCCGGAGGAGATCGAGCGGGCCGTCGCGCGCTACGGCTTCTCGCGCTACGTGATCGTCGACGACGAGGGCGTGCCGATGGGCTACGTGCACCTCAAGGACGTGCTGCGCTCCGCGGAGAGCCCGGATGCGGCGCTGCACGTGACGGCGCCGATCCCCGCCAAGCGGATCCACCAGATGGAGCCGGTGCAGGAGGAGACGGATCTCGAGGACGCTCTCGCGGTGATGCGCCGCGCCGGTCGTCACCTCGCGAAGGTGCGCGACGGCGAGGGGCGTACGACCGCGGTGCTGTTCCTGGAGGACATCATCGAGGAGCTCGTCGGCGAGGTGCAGGACGCCACGCGTCGCGGGCACGGCCGCTGATCCGCCCGTCGCCGCAGAGCGGGGAGCGTCAGCGCCAGCGGGCGCGCTCGTACTGCGGCGGCCAGGCGACCTCGGCGCCCAGCTCGTGCGCGGCGCGCAGGCCGAAGTGCGGATCGCGCAGCCATTCGCGGCCGGCGAAGACCGCATCGGCGGCGCCGGACGTCAGCACGTCCTCGGCCTGTGCGGCGGTGGTGATGAGGCCCACCGCCGCCGTCGCCACGCTCCCGCCGCGTCGCACCGCGGCGGCGAACGGCACCTGATAGCCGGGGTGCACGTCGATGCGCTGATGGGCGACCAGCCCGCCGCTCGAGACGTCGATGAGGTCGGCGCCGTGCCCGATCGCCCAGGAGCCGACCTCGGTCGCCTCCTCGAGCGTGAAGCCGCCCGCCGCATGGTCGGTCGCCGAGATCCGCACGAAGAGCGGCGTGGTGGGACCGGAGGCCCGGCGCACCGCGTCGACAACGCGCAGCAGCATCCGCGCCCGGTTCTCCAGGGATCCGCCGTACTCGTCCGTGCGGCGGTTGGACAGCGGGGACAGGAACTGGTGCAGGAGGTAGCCGTGCGCGCCGTGGATCTCGAGCACGTCGAAGCCTGCGTCCAGGGCACGCGCAGCCGCGTCCGCGAACGCCGCGACGATCCGGTCGATGCCGTCGGCGTCGAGAGCGGAGGGTGCGGCCAACCCCTCGAAGGCCACCGCAGAGGGCGCCACGGTCCGCCACCCGCCGCCGTCCGCGGGAACCGTTCCGCGCTCCGCCGCCCAGGGGCGCCAGGTCGACGCCTTGCGGCCGGCGTGCGCGAGCTGCACGCCCGCCGCGGTGCCGCGCACGTGCAGTGCGCGGACGATCGGCGCCCACGCGTCGCGCTGCCCGTCGTTCCAGAGGCCCACGTCCTCGGGTGAGATGCGGCCCTCCGGCACGACGGCGGTCGCCTCTGCGACCACGAGGCCGGCGCCGCCGGAGGCGAACTGCGCGAGATGGGAGTGATGCCACTCCTGCGGCACCCCATCGACCGCGGAGTACTGGCACATCGGTGAGACCCAGAGCCGGTTGCGCAGGGTGAACGAGCGGATGGTCATCGGGGTGAACAGCAGACTCACCTCCCGACGGTATCGCGTCCGATGGGCGATCCGGGTGCGGGAGGGCCGGACTTCGGCGGGCCGGGAGACTAGCGTGGAGGGATGCGCGCATGGTCTGAGGCCGAGACGGCACGATTCCTCCGCGTGCCGGGTCCCGCCGACGACAAGCGCACCCGCGGCGTCGTCGCGCTTCGCACCGGCTCCGCACGCTACCCCGGCGCAGCGGTGCTCGGAGTCGAGGCCGCATGGCGCACCGGATCGGGCTTGGTCCGCTACGCGGGTGGAGCCGTCGAGGCGGTGCTCGCCCGCAGGCCGGAGACCGTGATCGGGGCGGACGGCGAGAACCACGTGGACGCGTGGGTGATCGGCTCGGGCACTGATCCGGCGGACCGCACGGACGCGGAGCGGGACGCGTTGTGCGCCGTCCTGCGGGGCCCGACCCCCGTCGTCGTGGACGCCGGAGCACTCGACCTCGTCGACGGCGCCGCCGCCCCCGTCGTGATCACGCCGCACGCCGGCGAGTTCGGCAGGCTCCGCGCGCGGAACGGGCTCGACCCGCATGCCGCCTCCGCCGACGGCGTCCGGGCCGATCAGGCGGCGGAGACGGCGACGCTGCTCGGCTGCGTGGTGCTGCTCAAGGGGGCGCGCACGGTCGTCGCCGCCCCCGATGGCACGACCATCCTCACCGGCGTCGCTCCGGGCTGGCTGGCCACCGCCGGCACCGGCGACGTGCTCGCGGGAGTGCTCGGCGCGCTCCTGGCGGCGAACCCCGGTGCGTCGCTCGCGGAGACCGCCGCGTCCGCCGCCGTGCTGCACGCCCTCGCGGGGTCGATCGCATCCGGCGCGAGAGACGGCGCTCCCGGGCATCCGATCGTCGCGCTCGACGTCGCCGAGGCCCTGCCGTCGGCGGTGGGGGAGCTCCTCGCGTGAGCGTCGATGCAGGCGCCCCGGGGGACGCGGCATGAGCCCCGGACGCGGCAGGGCCGAGATCGCGGCGCTGTGGGTCGTCTTCCTGCTCGCGCACCTGTGGGTGGCGCTCCTCGGATGGTGGCTGCCCAGCCAGCCGATGGGCGATGTCGTGCTCGTCTACGAGCCCTGGTCGTCGTCCGCGCTCGGGGGCGGCGCGATCGTCGGGATCACCGAGCCGTGGGTGTACCCGCAGCTCGCGCTGGTGCCGATGCTGCTCGCCAACCTCCTCTCCTGGCCCCTCGTCGGCGCGATGGGCGTCTCCGGCGCGTACCTCGTGGCCTGGGCCGTGCTCGTCACGGTGCTCGATGCGATCGGGTTCGCGGTACTCGTCGGGCTCGGACGCACGGGGGCGCGCCGCGGGCGTTCCGGTCCGCGGCGCACGGCGGGCTGGTTCTGGTGCGCGGCGCTGCTGCTGCTCGGCCCGATCGCGATGTACCGGATCGACGCGGTCACGGTGCCGATCGCCCTCATCGGTGGACTCTGGCTGAGCAGACGCCCAGTTCTCGCCGCCGCGCTGCTGACGATCGGCGCCTGGATCAAGATCTGGCCCGGCGCGCTGGCGCTCGCCGCGGTCATCGCGGTGAAGAGGCGCGTGCGCGTGCTCGCGGCGGCCGTGATCGTCGCGGCAGCCGTGGTCGCCGTGCTCTTCCTCCTCGGAGCGGACCGCGAGCTGTTCGCCTTCCTCACCCAGCAGACCGGGAGGGGGCTGCAGATCGAGGCGGTCGCCGCGACGCCTTTCCTCTGGATGGCGCTGGGCGGCGCGGCGGCGATCGAGTACAGCCACGAGATCCTCACCTTCCAGATCCGCGCCGACGCCGCCGAGACGGTCTCCGCGCTGCTGACCCCGGTGATGGTGCTGGTCGTGCTCGGCCTCGCTGTGGCGGGTGCGATCAAGGCCGCGCGCGGGGCATCCTGGCATCGGCTCTTCCCTCCGCTGGGCCTGGCGCTGGTGACGGCGCTGATCGTGACCAACAAGGTCGGCTCGCCGCAGTTCCAGGTCTGGCTGCTCGTGCCGGTGATGCTCTGGATCGTGCTGGACCGAACCAGATCGGTCGCGCCCTCGCTGCTCACGCTCGGCCTGATGGCGCTGACCTTCCTGGTCTACCCGCTGACCTACGACGCGCTGCTGCGGGCCGAGTACGCACCGATCCTGGTGCTGAGTCTGCGGAACCTGCTCCTCGTCGTCCTGCTGATCATCTCGTCGCGCGCACTCCTGCGCGTGCCCGCCGCACCACGAACCGATCCGGCGCATCGCGCCGGCTGACAGGGAGGAACCCCCATGCTCATCGCATTCTCCGTCGCTCCATCCGGCACCGGCCGCGAGGACGGGTCCGTCCACGACGCCGTCGCGGCCGCCGTGAAGATCGTCCGCGAGTCCGGTCTGCCGAACCGCACGACCAGCATGTTCACCGAGCTCGAAGGGGAGTGGGACGAGGTCTTCGACGTCGTGCGGCGGGCCACCGAGGCCGTCGCACGCTACGGCTCTCGCGTCTCGCTCGTGCTGAAGGCCGACATCCGCGCCGGCTATGAGGGCGAGCTCGATGCGAAGATCGAGCGTCTGGAGCGCGCGATCGACGAGTCCGAAGACGATCGCTGAGCGGCGTGCGGTCGATGTGAGGCGGCGCGGTGGCAGTCCGCGCGGCCGGTAGCATGGACGGGTGAAACCCTCGGATCTCTCGAGGGGTGCGGCGACGAGGGCGCTCCTCTCGCTCGCCATCGGCAGCTTCGGAATCGGGATGACCGAGTTCGTCATCATGGGGCTGCTGCCCGACATCGCCCGTGATCTGCTGCCCGACCTCTGGGCCCGCAGCCAGGGGCAGGCGATCGGCCAGGCGGGGATCCTCGTGTCGATGTACGCCCTCGGCGTGGTGATCGGCGCGCCGATGATCGCCGGCCTCGTCGCACGGTTCCCACGACACCGCGTGATGATCGGTCTGGCGCTCGCGCTGACCGTCTTCAACGTGCTCGCCGTCGTCGCCCCCACGTTCGGCACGGTGGGCGCCGCGCGTCTGCTCGCCGGGCTCCCGCACGGCGCCTACTTCGGGATCGGCGCCCTCGTGGCCGCCGATGTGCTCGGCCCGGGCAAGAGGGCGAAGGGCGTGGCGTTCATCCTCACGGGGCTGACGATCGCGAACGTCGTCGGCGTGCCCTTCGGCACGTTCCTCGGTCAGCAGTGGGGATGGCGCACCGCATTCCTCGTCGTCTCCGGCGTCTTCGCGCTCGCGACGGTCTGCATCGCCCTCTTCGTGCCGGAGCACGCGGGGGACCCGGGCCGAACGCTGCGCTCCGAGCTCGGCGTCTTCCGCGTGCCTCAGGTGTGGTTCACCCTCGGCGTGGGGGCCATCGGATTCGGCGGCTTCTTCGCCGTCTACAGCTACATCGCCCCGCTCGTCACCGAGGTCGCCGGAGCGCCGGAGTGGGCGGTGCCGGTCACTCTCGTGCTCTTCGGGGTCGGGATGACGGCCGGCAACCTCGCAGGGGGCTCCCTCGCCGACCGCGATCTCCGCCGCACCCTTCTCGGCGGACTCGGCCTGCTCGCCGCCGTGCTGGTGCTGCTCGCGCTGCTCTCCTGGAACATCGTGCTGCTGATGGCACTCGCCATGATGGTGGGGTTCGCGTCGGCGGTGCTGAGCCCGGCGATCCAGACACGCCTGATGGACGTCGCCGGCGACAACCAGTCCATCGCCGCGGCGATGAACCACTCCGCCCTGAACATCGGCAACAGCCTCGGAGCCTTCCTCGGCGGGGCCGCGATCGCGCTCGGGTGGGGCTTCACGGCGCCGTCCTGGGTGGGGGCGGCGCTGGCGCTGGTCGGCCTGCTCATCGCGGCGGCGGCCTATCGCGCGGAGAGCCGCACGCCCGCCCCCGTCTGACGGACACGATCCGCGACATAGAGTGGCGGGATGGACGAGACGCTTCCCGTCGCCGGGACGGCTGTGGTGCTGAGGGATCGCGCCGAGGGGATGCAGACGCTGATGCTGCGCCGCCCCGATCACGGGTCGTTCCCCGGCGCCTGGGTGTTCCCCGGGGGCCGCGTCGATCCGGGCGACGTCGGCGACGACGAGCAGGGCCGGGCCCGCAGCGCGGCGCTCCGCGAGACCGAGGAGGAGGCCGGCATCCGCGTCCGCGACCTGCGGGTGCTGTCCTGCTGGGAGCCGCCCGCCGAGGCGCCGAAGCGCATCCGCACCTGGTTCTTCCTCGCGCGCGAAGACGGCGACGAGATCGTGACGAGCGAGGGCGAGATCGAGGAGGCGGCCTGGCTCACGGTCGCGGACGCCTTCGCCCGGCACGAGAGCGGCGGCTTCACGCTCTTCCCGCCGACCTGGGTGACGCTCGACGGGCTCCGGCGGTTCCGCACCGTCGACGAGGCGTTGGACGCGGCAGGAGACGCCGCGGTCTTCCGCACCCGGGTGCAGTCCGTCGAGGGAGGGCAGCGGTTCCTCTGGGAGGGCGACGAGGAGTATCCGGACCGTCCCGGAGCGCCCGGTGCGCGGCATCGCCTCACCGCCGGCGCCGTGCCCTGGCGGTACGAGAGGAACTGAGGAGCGGCCGGCGCGTTCAGGCCTCGAGCAGGCGGCGCAGGTGGGCCCCGACCTCGTCGACCTCGATCAGGAAGCCGTCGTGCCCGAAGTCGCTGGTGAGCACCACGGCGCCCTCGTCGATCGTGTGCGGGATGCTGCGCGCGATGCGCTGCTGCCCGTCGACCGGGAACAGGCGATCGGTGTCGATCCCGAGCACGAGTGTTCTCGCGGTCACGCGGTGCAGCGCCTCTTCGACCCCGCCGCGATCCCGCCCGATGTCGTGCGAGTTCATCGCCTCCACGAGCGTGATGTAGCTGTTCGCGTCGAAGCGGCGGGTGAACTTGTTCCCGTGGAAGTCGAGGTAGGACTCCACCGCGAACCGCCCGCCCCGGCCAAGCGGCGAGAGCTCGGACTGCCAGGAGCGCTGGAACCGCTGGTTCAGCTCGATCGGGCTGCGGTAGTTCAGCAGCGCCATGCGACGGGCCAGCGCCAGTCCGCGGTGCGGCCCCTCGCCGAGTGCGGCGTCGTAGTAGTCGCCGTCCGCGAAACGGGGATCCATTCGCACGGTCTCGAGCTGTACGAAGTTGAGGGCCAGCTGGTCCGCGGTCGTGACCGGGGGAGAGGAGAGCACGGCGAGCCGTGCCACGCGCTCCGGATGGGTCACCGCCCACTCCAGGGCGTGCATACCGCCCATCGATCCGCCGATCACGGCGGCCCAGCGCTCGACGCCCAGCGCGTCCGCGAGCATGACCTGTGCGGCGACCTGGTCGCGGATCGTGAGGTAGGGGAAGCGTGCACCCCACTCGTAGCCGTTCGGGGCGATGCTCGCGGGGCCGGTGGAGCCCTGGCAGCCGCCGAGCATGTTGGGGGCGATCACGAACCACTCATCGGTGTCGATCGCCCCGCCGGGCCCGATGACCTCGTCCCACCAGCCGCCGGTCGGATGCCCGGGGCCGGCGTCGCCGCGCACGTGGCTGTCGCCGGTGAGGGCGTGGAGCACGAGGACCGCGTTGTCGCGGGCGGCGTTCAGCTCGCCCCACGACTCCCACGCCAGCCGGATGCCCGGGAGCTCGGCGCCGTTCTCGGTGCGGAAGGCGCCGCGCGACGTGAACCGCCGGTCGCCCAGGGGATCGCCGTCGCGCCAGGCTCCGGTCGCGGGGGGTCGGGCTCGCAGCAAGCGCACGTCGGCCTCGGACACGGGCGCCGAAGGCACCGTGTCCGCCGAGGTCGTCTGCCAGTCCATGCCTCCATTCTCGCCGGTGCCGGGTCCCGGATGCCGCAGGTTACGGACCGCGCCGAAACGGACGGACGCCCCGGACCGCGAAGGTCCGGGGCGTCCGTCCGTGAAGAGGTCCGTCAGGCGCGAGCGGCCTCGGTGACGGCGCGCGCGGCGACGAGGGCCTGGTCGAGGTCGGCCTTCAGGTCGTCGATGTTCTCCAGCCCGACCGAGAGGCGCACCAGGCCCGGCGTGACGCCGGCCGAGAGCTGCTGCTCGGGGGTGAGCTGGGCGTGGGTGGTCGATGCCGGGTGGATGACCAGCGAGCGCACGTCGCCGATGTTGGCGAGGTGGCTGAACAGCGAGAGGCTGTTCACGAACTCGCGTCCGGCCTCGACGCCGCCCTTGAGCTCGAAGGAGAGCACGGCGCCGACGCCCTTCGGGGCGAACTCGTTGGCCTTCGCGTACCACGGCGACGAGGGGAGGCCGGAGTAGTTGACGGTGGCGACGTCGTCGTGGTTCTCGAGCCACTCGGCGATCTCCTGGGCGTTCTGCACATGACGCTCGACCCGCAGCGACAGCGTCTCGACACCCTGGATGAGGTTCCAGGCGCTCTGCGGCGCGATCGCCGAGCCGAGGTCGCGGAGCAGCTGCACACGGGCCTTGATGATGTAGGCGAGGCCGTCGCCGACGGCGGTCGTGTAGCTCGCGCCGTGGTAGGAGGGGTCGGGCTCGGTGAGACCCGGGAACTTCTCGACGTTCTTCGACCATTCGAAGGCGCCGCCGTCGATGACGACGCCGCCGATCGTGGTGCCGTGGCCGCCGAGGAACTTGGTGACCGAGTGGACGACGATGTCGGCGCCGTGCTCGAAGGGGCGGATCAGGTAGGGAGTGGCGATCGTGTTGTCGACGATCAGCGGCACGCCGTTCTCGTGGGCGATGTCGGCGACGGTGCGGATGTCGAGCACGTTGATCTTCGGGTTGCCGATGGTCTCGGCGAAGAAGAGCTTCGTGTTCGGGCGGACGGCGCGGCGCCATTCCTCGGGGTCGTCCTGGTTCTCGACGAAGGTGACTTCGATGCCGAGCTTGGCGAGGGTGTACTTGAAGAGGTTGTAGGTGCCGCCGTAGATCGAGCTCGAGGCGACGAAGTGGTCACCGGCCTGGGCGATGTTCAGGATCGCGAAGGTCGACGCCGCCTGGCCGCTGGAGAGCACGAGGGCGCCGGTGCCGCCCTCGAGCGCGGCGAGGCGCTGCTCGAGCACGTCCTGGGTGGGGTTCTGGATGCGGGTGTAGATGTTCCCGAACTCGGCCAGCGCGAAGAGGTTCGCCGCGTGGTCGGCGCTGTCGAAGACGTAGGACGTGGTCTGGTAGATCGGCGTCGCGCGGGCCTTGGTCACCGGGTCGGGCGCGGCGCCCGAGTGGATCTGCTTGGTCTCGAAGCGCCAGTTCTCAGGAGCGGTCATGGGATTCCCCTTGCGTGATGGTCGGCGGGTGGAGCTGCCGGGTGGTCGATGGGCCGTTCGGGCTTCAGGCCCTGCAGTGAGAGTACGGAACGGGCCGGGTCGTCAACAACGCCCGGGAAATGTGACGTAACACTCGATCGGAGCCCGAAGGTCGTACGGTGGAGGCATGGTGAGCAGACGTGCGGTGGTGACCGGTGCGAGTTCCGGGATCGGGGAGGCGACGGTGCGCGCGCTCCGCGCGAGCGGATGGGACGTGGTCGGCGTCGCCCGGCGTGCGGACCGCCTCGCCGCGGTGGCGGCGGAGACCGGTGCGTCCGTGATCCCCTGTGATCTGACGGACGTCGACGCGGTGGACGAGCTGGTCTCGGAGCTGGAGTCCGGGGGCCCCGTGCACGCCCTCGTCCAGGTGGCCGGAGGAGCCCGCGGCACGCAGAGCGTGCAGGACGGCTCTCCGGAGGACTGGCAGTGGATGTTCGACGCCAACGTCCTGTCGTCGCAGCTCCTCGTGTCGCGGCTGCTGCCGCTGCTGCGCGGGGCGGCGAAGCAGGACGGGCACTCGGACGCCCTCTTCGTGACCTCCACGGCGGCGCGCACGCCGTATCCGGGAGGGGCGGGGTACAACGCCGCGAAGGCCGCGGAGTCGATGCTGGTTCAGGTGCTGCGGCAGGAGCTCAACGGCGAGCCGATCCGGGTGGTGGAGATCGCGCCGGGCCTCGTCCACACCGAGGAGTTCACCCTCAATCGCCTGGGCGGCGACCGCGCGGCGGCCGAGGCCGTGTACTCGGGCGTCGAGGCCCCGCTCGTCGCCGACGACGTCGCCGATGTGATCGCCTATGCGCTGGGCGCCCCGGGACACGTCAACCTCGACCTGGTCACCATGCGCCCCGTCGCGCAGTCTGCGCACCATCTGCTGGCCCGCGGCCCGCTGCGCGTCGCCGGGGACGACGACTGATGCCGATGTCGCTGGCGGAGCTCGCCGAGCACGGCCGGCTCGATCCGGGGTGGGCCGCGGCGCTCGAGCCGGTGCAGCCGACGATCTCGCAGCTGGGCGACCGCCTGCGCGCCGAGCAGGCGGCGGGACGGGGGTACCTGCCGTCGGGCGCCGACGTGCTCCGTGCTTTCCAGCGCCCTCTCGACGAAGTGAAGGTGCTGATCACCGGGCAGGACCCCTATCCGACTCCCGGCCACGCGATCGGGCTGTCCTTCGCGGTGGATGGCGACGTGCGTCCGCTTCCGCGCAGCCTCGGCAACATCTACCAGGAGCGCCAGACCGACCTCGGCATCCCGCCGGCTCCGCACGGTGATCTCACGGCATGGAGCGATCAGGGCGTGCTGCTGCTGAACAGGGTGCTCACCGTGCGGCCCGGGACACCCGCCTCGCATCGCGGTTGGGGATGGGAGCAGGTCACCGAGCTCGCCATCCGTGCGCTCGTCGCACGACGGAAGCCGCTCGTGGCGATCCTCTGGGGGAGGGACGCCGCCGGGCTCCGCCCTCTGCTCGGCGACACCCCGGTGATCGCGTCCGCGCACCCCTCGCCGCTCTCGGCGAGCCGGGGCTTCTTCGGCTCGAGGCCGTTCTCCCGGGCGAACGAGCTGCTCGCGCAGCAGGGCGCGGAACCGGTCGACTGGCGCGTGGAGGGGGAGCGGTGAGGTTCAGGGACGTCGACGACGCCGACCTCCTCCGCATCCGCGACATCTACAACCACTATGTCCGCACCTCGACGGTGACCTTCGACGAGGACCAGGCCGACGAGGAGTACTGGGCGCACCGGAAGGCGGAGCTCGCCGCGCGCGGGCTGCCCTTCCTCGTGGCGGTCGACGACGACGGCGCGCTGCTCGGCTACGCCTTCGCGAAGCCGTGGTCGCCGAAGTCGGCCTACCGTTTCACCGTGGAGAACTCGATCTACCTCGCGCCCGAGGCCGCCGGTCGCGGCGTCGGCAGCGCTCTGCTCGCCGCGTTCGTCGACGCATGTCGCGCGGCCGGGCTGCGAACGGTGATCGCGGTGATCGCGGACCGCGGCGCCGAGGCCTCGATCGCGCTGCACCGCCGTGCCGGCTTCGTCGACGTCGGCGTCCTGCCCGAGGTCGGGGAGAAGTTCGGCGAGGCGCTCGGCGTCACGCTCATGCGGCTCGCGCTCGCCGGCCCGGCCTCCGTGGCTACGGAGCGTCCGGCGTCTGCGGGATGACCGGGATCGCGGAGAGCAGCGCCTTCGTATAGTCCTGCTGCGGGTGCTGCAGCACCGCCTCCGTCGAGCCGTGCTCGACGATGCGCCCGTCCCGCATGACCGCGACCGTGTCGCTGAGGTTCTGGACCACGCCGATATCGTGCGAGACGAGCACGAGGGTGAGCCCCTCGGCGCGCCGCAGCTCTTCGAGCAGCGCGAGGATCTGCGCCCGCACGGTGACATCGAGAGCGGAGAGCGGCTCGTCGCCGACGAGGATGCGGGGGCGGTGCGCGATCGCGCGGGCGAGCGCTATGCGCTGACGCTGCCCCCCGGAGAACTCGTGCGGATGGCGATCGGCCATGTCGGCGTCGAGACCGACCTGCCCGAGCACCTCCCGCACCCGCACGCGACGGTCCCCCGGCACATCGAGCGCCCAGAGCGGCTCCGCGATGATCCGTCCGACCGTCATCCGGGAATCGAGGGAGGCGTACGGGTCCTGGAAGACGAGTCCGGTCTGCCGGCGGAGCCAGTGCAGCGAGCGCGCCGACGCCGCCGCGTCGACCGGCCGACCGTCCACGAGAACCCGGCCCTCCGTCGGCGCGTCCAGTCCCAGCAGCAGCCGCACCAGGGTCGACTTGCCCGAGCCGGACTCTCCGATGATCCCGAGCGACTCTCCGTCGCCGATCTCGAGGTCGGTGGGGTGCAGCGCCGTCGTACGCCGGCCGCGTTCGAACATCGAGCGCTTCGGCGCCGGGAACGTGCGGGCGAGGCCTTCGGCCCGGATGAGGCTCATGACGTCCCCTCCGGACGCCACAGCGTCGCCGTCGCGTCGCGCAGCAGCCCCTGTGTGACCGGCGACCGCGGGGCGCTGAGCAGCGCGGCCACCGGTGCGCTCTCGACGACGCGTCCCTCTTCGAGGACCACGCCGTGGGTCGCGATCTGCGCCAGCACCGCGAGGTCGTGGGTGATGAACACGAGGGACATCCGCTCGGTCTCCACGAGCGAGAGCATGAGCCGCAGGATCTCGGCCTGGATGGTGACGTCGAGGGCGGTGGTCGGCTCGTCGGCGATCAGGAGCTGCGGTCGGCAGGCGAGCGCCATCGCGATCGCGACGCGCTGCCGCTGACCGCCGGAGAGCTGGTGGGGATAGCGGTCGACGATCGACTCCGGCTCGGGGAGGTGCACGCGGGCGGCCTCGGCGACGGCGCGCTCGCGTCCCTCCCGGCGTCCGATCCGCTCGTGGATGCGCACCGACTCCGCGATCTGCCGCCCCACGGTGCGGATCGGGTTCAGCGCGGTGCGCGGCTCCTGGAACACCATGCCGATCTCGTCTCCGCGGAGCTCGGCGAGCCTCCGGTCAGGCATCCCGATGAGCTCCTGGCCGTTCCAGCGCACGCTCCCGCCGGCGGTCGCGCCGTCGGGGAGCAGGCCGAGGATCGCGAGGGCGGTGAGGGACTTCCCGGAACCGGACTCGCCGATGAGCCCCAGCCGCTCGCCGTCCGGGACCTCGAAGGACACGCCGTCGACGACCCGGCGTCCATCGATGTCGACCGTGAGTCCGTCCACCATCAGGCTCATGCGACCACCCCCGGAGTGTGCGTCTGCGCGCCGCGGCGCGACAGTGTCGGGTCCGTGGCCTCGCGCAGCGCGTCACCGAGCAGGTTGAGCCCGAGCACGGTGAGCGTGATGGCGAGCCCCGGCCAGACCACCGAGAGCGGATGGACGGCGATGTAGCGCTGCAGGTCGGCGAGGAGGAGACCCCATGACGGCTCGGAGACCGAGGCGCCGAAGCCGAGGTAGGAGAGCCCCGCCTCGGCGAGCACGGCGACGGCCATCGACCAGGAGAGCTGCACGATGAAGACGGGGGCGATGTTCGGGAGCAGATGCCGCACCAGGTTCTGCGCGGGGGTGAGCCCGCTCGCACGGCCCGCGAGCACGAAGTCGCTCTGCTGCACGCGGCGCAGTTCCGGGCGGGTGACGCGGGCGATGTTCACGCCGAACCCGATCCCCACCGAGAAGACGACGACCCAGAGCGATCCTCCCCACACCGCCGAGATCATCATCGCGATGAGCAGCACCGGGAAGGCGATGAGGATGTCGACCAGCACCGCGACCGTCTCGCGGACGACCCGGGCGGTGAGCGCGCCGAGGGCTGCGAGCAGCACGCCGACGAGCGTCGCCACGATCCCCGCGCCGACGCTCACGAAGACGGTCGTGCGCGCACCCGCCATGACGAGACTGAGGATGTCCCGTCCTGTACCGTCGGTGCCCAGGAGGTGGGGCCACCCCGGGCCGGCCCAGCGCCCGCTGACGTCGCCGATGAGCGGGTCGAACGGTGTCCAGAACAGGGAGAGCAGGGCGGCGAGGGCGACGACGGCCACCACCGCGGACCCGAACACCCCGATCCCCGATCCCCACAGCCGGCGCAGCCACCCGGGCATCAGTCCGCCTCCCTCTGCCGGGGGTCGATCGTGTGGTGCACGAGGTCGACGACGAATCCGATCACGAGCACGAAGCCGGTGAGCACCAGCAGCTCGCTCTGCACCTTCACGAGGTCGCGCGTACCGACGTCGGCGACCAGCATCCTGCCGATGCCGGGGAGGGTGAAGAGCTGCTCGATCACCACGGATCCGACCACGATGCCCGCCACCTGCAGACCGAGCACCGTGACGATCGACAGGCCGACCGCCGGGATGCCGTGCCGGATGAGGGCGCGCCGCCGCGTGAGGCCCTTGGCCGCGGCCGTGCGCACGAAGTCCTGCCCCGCGGCCTGCAGGGTGGCACTGCGGACGAAGCGCATCAGCATCGCGCCCTCGACGATGCCGATGGTGAGGGCCGGGAGCAGCAGCGCCTCGAACGCCTTGCCCGGCGTCGACCAGCCGGTGCGCGGGAAGCCCTGTGCGGGGAGCCAGCCGAGGGTGTGCGCGAAGAGCACCACGAGCATCATGCCCGCCCAGACAACGGGGACGGCGGCGACGGTCTGCGCCGCGACGTTCATGGCGGTCCCACCGGCGCGGCCGCGCAGCAGCGCGGAGACGATGCCGAACGGGATCGCGATGAGCAGCGCGATCGCGAGGGCCATCAGCCCCAGGGGGATGGTGACGCGTGACTTCTCGAGCAGTTCTGCGCCGACGGAGGCACCGCTCAGCTGGGAGGTGCCGAGGTCGCCGTGCAGGATGCCGCCGATCCAGGTCGCGTACTGCTCGGGGAGCGGCCGTCCGAGTCCGAGGGACTGACGGATCGTCTCGACCTGCTCGGGGCTGGCCTGGGTCCCCGCGATCAACTGCGCGACGTCGCCCGGGAACACCCGGAGGGTGAGGAAGATCAGCACGCTCGACACGAGGAGCCCTGCGATGAGCAGGGCTCCTCGTGTGAGCGCGTAGCGGAGCACGGTCGCGCGTCAGTCCGCGGCGCGCGTGACGCCGGCGAGGTTGATGCGGGAGTTGATCGAGTCCTTCGGGAACCCCTTGACGATCGGTCGCACCGCGGTCAGCGTCGCGCCGTTGTAGAGCCAGTCGGCCGCGTCCTCCTCCGAGACGATCTTCGCGGCCTTGGCCAGGAGCGCGGCCGACTTGTCGGCGTCGAGCTCGGCGAGCGCCTGGGCGTAGAGGCTCTGCACCTCTTTGTTGTCGTACCCGAAGTAGTAGTCCGGGTTGGCGAAGTTGCCGAAGTCGCGCGGCTCGACGTGCAGCACGAAACTCAGCTCGTAGTCGTGGTTGGTGTACACGTCCTCGAGCCAGGCCGGGAACTCCACGCGGTTGACCTTCAGAGTGACGCCGACCTTGGAGAAGTCGGAGATGAGCACCTGCGGTACCGTCGTGCCGTAGAACGAGGGGATCGTGAGGGTCAGCTCGAGGTTCTTCTTGCCGGCCTCGGCGAGCAGCTTCTTGGCCTTCTCGGGGTCATAGGGCGCGACGGAGGAGAGGTCCTCGTAGCCGGGATCGAGCTCGGGGATCGGGCCGTAGAGGGTCTCGCCCGCGCCGACGGCCTCGACGAGCGCCTTGTGATCGATGGCGAGGCGGAGGGCCTCCCTGACCTTCTTGTCGTTGAGCGGGGCCTTGGCGTTGTTGAACGCGAGGGTGGCCTTGTCGGTCGTGCGCCCCTTGGTGATCGTGAACTCGCCGGTCTGCTCGACCTGGGCGACGAGGTTGGGGTCGACCGCGGTCAGCACGTCGAGCGAGCCGTCGACCGCCGCGTTCACGCCCGCGGTGAAGTCGGGGATGTACTGGAAGACGACCTCGGCGACGCCGGCCTTCTTGCCCCAGTAGTCGTCGAAGCGCTGGAACGTGATGGTGCTGCCCTTCGTCCAACGGTCGAGGGTGAAGGGCCCGGTGCCGTTCTCCGCAGTCTTCAGGTCGGTGGCGTCCCCGCTCTTGAAGACGAGGCCTCCGGGGCCGGTGAGCGCGAAGAGGAAGTTCTGGTTCGGCGCGGTCAGGTCGATCTTCACGTGCGTGGCGTCGGGCGCGGTGATCGATTTCACGGCGGCGAAGTCCTTGTTCCCCTGCAGACCGGTGTCGGTGCGCACCGCCTCGTAGGAGGCCACCACGTCGGCGGAGGTGAGTGCCGAGCCGTCGTGGAAGGTGATGCCGTCGTTGAGCGTGAACGTATAGGTCAGGCCGTCCGGCGAGATCTCGTACTCGCTCGCGAGGCGCTTCTCGATCTTGTTGTCCTGGGTGCGGGTGACGAGGCCCTCGTAGATGTTGTCCACGAGGATCTGCTCGATCGCCGCTCCGCTGGTGTGGCGGATGTCGAGGTTGGTCGGCTCGAGCACGAGTCCGACGGTGAGCGTGGCCCCCGGGTCGGGCTTCGCGGACGAGGCGGTCGGTCCGGGCTCGGGCGAGCCGCTGCACGCGCTCAGGGCGAGCGCGCCGGCGGCGACGAGGGCGATGAGCCCGAGACGAGTGGTGCGTCGGAACATGCGCGGTCCTTTCAGACGGCAGGTGCTGTGTGACGGGGGAGAGGTCGCTCAGCGCGGGGTCGCGTCGAGCCGGTCGGAGATGAGTGCGGCGAGCTCCGCGGGCGCGGTCTCCTGCACGTTGTGCGTGGCGTCGAGCGTCACGATCGAGGCGGCGGGGACGCGGTGGGCGAACTCCGCCATGTCGCCCTCGCTGACGAAGCCGCTGGCTCCGCGCACGAAGGCGATCGGCGCCCGGACGGAGGCGAGGTCGGCCCAGCCCTGATCGGCGCGGACGACGGCCGCCTCCGGGCGCTCGGGCACGGCTCCGAGCGCATGCGCCGCGAGATGGGCGAAGTGGTGCTTCCACTCGACACGTCCGTCATCGCGCACCCGGGTGTTGAGGAAGACGCCGCGCTCGGTGTCCGGCCGTGTTCCGCCGAAGCCGTGGGAGATCGCGCGGTCGACCGCCTCGTCGCGGGTCGCGAAGTCGGTCTGCTCGTAGAAGCGGGCGAGGACCGCAGGCGCTGCGGCGGTGTCGATGCCGGGTGTGATGTCGACGATCATCAGCGCGGCGACGAGCTCGGGGTGCGCGGCGGCCACGGCGGCGGCGGTCAGCCCGCCGAGCGACTGGCCGACGAGCACCTGCGGACGGGCGGTCCAGGTCTGGAGGGCGACGACGACGTCGTCGGCCAGCGTATGGGGCGTGTAGTCGATGTCCTCGCGCCAGGAGGAATCGCCGTGACCGGCGAGGTCGATGACCAGCGTCGGGCGACGCAGCAGGAGCACCGTGGTGTCCCAGGTGTGCGCGTTGAGTCCGGCGCCGTGCAGCAGGGTCGCCTCGGGCTCTCCCTCGCCGTAGCGGATCGCGCTGAGGGCGCGTCCGTCGGGGAGCGTGAGGGACAGCCGCTCGGCCGCCGGGAGGTCGGTGCCGAGGGCCGCGGCCTGCGCGGGGAGGTAACGGAACTCGTCGGTGTCATTCGCCACGGCTGAATTCTCTACCTCATGGCATGAGTGGAGGAAATGCGGGAGCAGTCTGTCAATCGATTGCGGCGTAACATTTGGCATAACGCTTGATCAGAACGAAGATGACTTGTCTATCTGCATTTCGATGGCCTCGGTCCGTGAGGGGCAGACTCGAATAGGCTGGGCGTATGAGCGAGAAGCGCGTGCATCTTTCCAGGACCGAGCCGGCCGCCTATCAGGCGCTGGATGCCTTCTCCACGACGGTATCCGAGATCTGCGCCGCCAACGGGATCGACGACCGGCTCAAGGAGCTGGTCATGATCCATTGCTCGCAGCTGAACGGATGCGCCTACTGCACGCGCATCCATGTCGATCGCGCGGTCGCGGCCGGGATCGACGTCGACACCCTCACACAGGTCCCCACCTGGCGGGAGAGCGGCGTGTTCAGCGATCGGGAGTGCGCGGCACTGGAGCTCGCGGAGGCGTTCACGTTCATCCACGAGGACGGGATCCCGGACGACGTCTACGACCGCGTCGGCAGCGTCTTCACCGAGAAGGAGTACGCCGCGCTCAGCTGGGCGTGCGTCTCGATCAACGCCTTCAACCGCATCGTGATCGCCGGCCGGTATCCGGTGGCGCCCCGGGCGGCGAAGTGACCGTCCTGGAGGTCTCGGGCGTCGCCAACCTGCGCGACGTCGGCGGGATCGCGGTCGGATCCTCCTCGGTCCGCAGCGGGGTGCTCTTCCGCTCGGGGCAGCTCGCCGGGCTGACGCCCGGCGGCGGCGAGATGCTGCGTGGCATGGTGCGTCACGTCGTGGACCTCCGCGACGATGCCGAGGTCGCCGCGGAGCCATCGGCGCTCACCGACGTGGTGACGACGCGGATCCCGCTGTTCGTCGGATCGGTGGCCTCCTTCTTCGAAGGGGACGTCAGTCTCGCGGGCATGTACCGGCACCTGGTCGACGATGCGGCCCCGCGGCTCGTCGATGCGATCCGCGTGATCGCGGCGGGGGAGCCGACCCTGGTGCACTGTACGGTCGGCAAGGATCGCACAGGGGTCACCGTGGCGCTCGCGCTGTCCGCGGTCGGCGCCGATCGGGAGCAGGTCGTCGCCGACTACGCGCTCACCGCATCGCAGCTGCCCGAGGCGCGGACCCGCCGGATCGTGCAGTTCCTGCAGTCGCAGCATCCGGGCTCACAGCACCTGATCGATCTCGCCACCGCCTCCCCGGCGCCGGTGATGAGGGAGCTGCTGGACGAGATCGACGCGCGCCACGGCTCGGTCGCCGACTACCTCCGCCGCAGCGGGCTCTCGACCGCGGAGCTGGATGCGCTCGGGTCCGTGCTCGTCGCCTGATCCAGGGTAGGTAAGGCAACCCTTTGCTAAGTGATATCATTGTGGAGAAATGACCTCTGCAATCACCACGACCACGCGGGCGGCACGACGCGCCGCTCGTCGTCCGCATGCGCAGCACCTCATCACCGCCGACGAGAACTCCCTCGCCGAGCTCGAGGCCGCACTGTCCACGCTGCCGCTCTGCGCCGTCGGACGGGTGTTCATCGAGGTCCCCGAGGAGTCCGACGTGGCCGCGGTCTCCGCGCCGCCCCGGATGACCGTCACCTGGCTTCCCCGCTCCCGTCGTTCCGGCGCCCCCGGCACCGGTCGCCGCTGCGGGGCCGGAGAGGCGGTCAGCCGCGCGGCGAACGCCTGGGCGGACGAGATGTTCTGTGACGACGACGGCTCCGCGCCCCGCGCCCAGGTGATCCTGCTCGGCGGATTCCTCGGCACGGCGGACATCGTCGACCACCTCACCGAGTCGCTCGGTGTGGACGCGGCGTCGATCCACGCGCCCGAGCACTTCGGACTGCTCGCCGAGCGTCGCTGACGTCTTCGTTGCGGACGGGCCTCAGCGGGATCGCGGCAGATATCCGCCGTCTTCGAGGCCGGCCTCGATCTCGAAGCGGTTGCGCAGTGCATCGCGTCCGGCGAAGAGGTACAGGAGGGGCATCAGGAAGCCGTACCGCAGCCATTGCGCCTTGTGCACCGCTTCGTGCCGCAGCACGTCATCGCCCGGATCGACGTCTCCGGTGAGATAGCAGCCGCCGACGCACACGCCCCCGCGGCCGTAGGCCCATCCGGGCATTCCGCGGAACACCCAGAGCCCGTTGCGCCTCTCGACGGGACCCGTGCTCCACAGAGAGCCCCACGCCCAGCCGACCGCCGTGCCCCACAGATAGCCGAGCCTGCTGAGGGGGGAGCGCAGGAGGAAGGACGGGATCCGCAGGTCGGCGCGGCGTCCGCGGTCGAGGATCTCCTGCTGCTCGCGTCCGTCGGTGTACGGAGGGCGGGCGTCGGGCATGGGGGAAGTCTATCCGCGCACGGTGCGGTGCCGTCCTCAGGCCACCGCACCGACGAGACGGAGAATCGCGCCGAGGTCGTCGACCGCATCCGCCGGGCTGCGCGGGGCGAATCCGGTGATCGACGCGCCCGCCAGAGGGACGGATTCGCGCAGCGCGCGGATCGCGGCGACGAGAGCCGAGACGGAGACGCCGAAGGGCTCGGCGTCGGAGACCCCGGAGAACTCCGACGGGTCGAGCACGTCCACGTCGATGTGCACCCACACGCGGCCGGCGCCGGTATCGGCTACCGCGCGACGCAGGCTCTCCGGGTCGGTGAGATCGGCCGCCGACAGGACCGACAGCCGGTCGAGCTCGGGGCTTTCGGCATCGTCGATCGCGCGAGCCCCGGCGACGAGGACGCGATCGCGGGGGATGCCAGGGCTCAGGACGAGTTGCGGCTCGCCCTCACCGAGCACCGCGCGCAGCGCCATCCCGGAGAACGCGCCGGACGGGGAGGTGTCCGGATCGTGCAGATCCGGATGGGCGTCGCACCAGAGCACTGCGAGGCCGGACGTGTCCTGTGCCGCGAGTGCGGCGACCGCGACGCCGCAGTCACCGCCGATGACGACCGTGCCCTCCGTCCCGGCGTCCTGCACCTGCGCACGGATCCGCCGCAGGGAGCTGAGCCGGTGCACGCCGGTGCCGAGCGACTCGCCGGCCTCGATCGGCACGTCGAGCACCGTCGTCGCGGCCCGCGGAAGGTCGCCGGCGATCGCGAGCGCACCGTCGGCGAGGAGCATGGCCCGCGCGGCAGGGGAGCCCTGCCACTGCGGGATGACGAGGAAACGGGTCATGGGAATGCGGTTCCGAAGGGGAGGGGCGGGCGGCGAGGGCGCCGCCCGCCCCGGGGGATCACTCGGCCTCGAGCGCGGCCTGCGGCTTGCCGCCGGACTTCAGCTCGGCGAGACGGGCCTCGACCTCGGTCAGCTCGCCGAGGTCTTCCAGGCTCTCGAACTGTGCGTCGAGCGACGACGCCGCGATCTCGGCCTTGCCCTGGGCGATGGCCTCCTGGCGACGGATCTTGTCCTCGAAGCGTCCCAGCTCGCTGGTCGGGTCGAGCACGTTGATCGAGCCAATGGCGTCCTGCACCTTGGTCTGCGCCTCGGCGACCTTGGCGCGGGCGAGGAGCTCGCTGCGCTTCGTCTTGAGCTGCTCGAGCTTCTCCTTCATGCCGTTGAGGCCGCCCTTGAGCTTGTCGACGATCTCGGTCTGCGCCGCGATCTGCGGTTCGGCCGCCTTCGCCTCGCGCTCCGACCCGATCTGGCGCTGCAGGGCGATCTTGGCGAGGCTGTCGAACTTGTCCGCGTCGGCGGCGTTGCCGCTGCCGCGGAGCTCGTCGGCCTTGCGGCTCGCCGCCAGCGCCTTGTTGCCCCATTCCGTCGCCGACTGCACGTCCTCTTCGTGGTCGCGCTCGAGCAGACGCAGGTTGCCGATCGTCTCGGCGATCGCCGACTCGGCGTCCGCGATGTTGTTCGTGTAGTCGCGCACCAGCTGGTCGAGCATCTTCTGCGGGTCCTCGGCGGAGTCGAGGAGTGCGTTGATGTTCGCCTTCACCAGAGTGGAGATGCGACCGAAGATGGACTCTTTGGCCATGGTTTCTTCCTTTCGTAGGACTTTCGAGGTTTCGAGGGACGGGGAGTCGGGGGTCGGTGTCTCGGATCAGAACCTGCCGCCGCCGGAGCGACCGCGGCCTCCGCCGCCACCGCCCCCGCCGCTGCGGAAGCCGCCGCCGAACCCGCCGGTGCGGAACCCGCTCCCCGAGGAGCGCCAACCGCCGCCGTGCGAGCCTCGGGAGCCTCCGGAGGCGATGAGGCCGCCGATGATACCGCCGAGGATGTCTCCGGCGAGGTCGCCCCCGCCGCGGTTCCCGCCGCCACCGAAGGGATCGCCCCACCCGCCGCCGCCGAACCCGGAGACGTCGTTCTGGGCGGCGGAGATCGCCTGCTGGGCGCTGCCGAGGGCGCGGGAGGCGAGGGGGAGCGCCTGCTCCGGGGAGGTGGCCTGGAGAGCGACGGCCTGGTCGAGCGCGGCCTCGGCGTCGGCGAGACGTGTGCGCGCCGTCGAGCCGATGCTGCCGCGGCGGGTGTCGATGAACTCGTGGGCGGCGCGGATCTGAGCCTGCGCCTGCAGGATCTGCTGCTGCAGCATCTGCTGGGCCCGCTGGGCGCGGGCCACGCCTTCGCGCACCTGGGCGATCGCGCCGTCGATCTGGGTGTTCGCGGCGGTCAGCGACTCGAGCATCCGCTGCGGGCTGCGTGCGGCCCCGTCGAGGTTGGCCGCGGCCTGATCGAGGAGCTGCTTCGTCGAGGCGACGACGGGCGACAGCGAACCGGGATCGGGCAGCTGAGACGCCGTGACCAGGTCTCCCTGCATGTCCGCGATGAGGGCCCTGGCCTGCTGCTCGATCGCCTCGAGGTCGGAGCCGAGGCCGGTGACGGCGCCGGCCAGCTGGGCGCCCTGCGCCAGAGCCTGCTCCGCGGTCCTGATCGCGAAGGCGGCTTCCCCGTTGCGGCCTGCGGTGAGAGCGGTGACCGCCGCGTCGATCGACCGGTCGGCGAGGGCGGCGCGCTCCTGTGCCTGTGCGGCGTTGTCCGCGACGGTGCTGAGCGCCTGCTGGTCGTACTTCCCGGCGAGGGCGGCGAGGGCCGGCGCGATGGTGGGGAGCAGCGTCTGCAGCTCACCGCGACGGGTGCGGACGCGCTCGAGCGCGGCCGGAGCGTCCTGCTCGAGCTTGCGGAGCTCGTCGAAGGCGTCGGCGTTCCCGTCGAGAAGGTCTGCCGCCTCCTTGCAGAGCTCGATGATCTGGATATGCCAGGCGCGGCGCTGATCGACGGTGTCCGGGATCTCGTCGTCGAGCTGCTGCTTGATCGCGAACGCATCGGACACGCGCTCCTTGGCGTCGTCGAGGGCGTCGGTGAACATCGCCGTCGAGCCCTCGCCGAACTCCGCGACCGCGAAGCCGAGCTCCTCGCGGCTCGACGTGAGCGCGTCGTCGGCCTGGACGAGCGCCGAGCCCGCCCGGGCCGCGAGCTCGTCGTCGGTGATCGTGGAGTACGGGTCGTTCGGGTCGGCGACCTCCGGCATCGCCCCGCGCTTGCGTCGCGCCGCGGCCTTCCTCGCCCGCACGATCAGCCAGACGACCACGATCACGATCGCGATCGCCACGAGCACGCCGAGGAACACCAGGATGCCGGCTCCGCCGTCCCCCTGGAACTCGTCGGCCGTCTTCTCCACCGCGCCGAGCCAGTCGCCGCTGCGCAGCAGCGGTCTGATGTCCTGCTCGATCTGATCGAGCTGGGAGTCGGTCATCGGGCCGCCGCCGTCGGCGGAGATGTAGTAGTTGCGCTGCTCCACGGCGATGGCGAGCACGTACTGGCGTGCACCGAGGCCGGCCTTCTCCGCGACGGCGTCCGCCCACTGCTGGGCGTCGTCGGGGCTCGTGAAGGCGTCGACGAAGACGACGTAGAGGTCCAGCCCGGACTTCTCGGACAGCTCGGTGAGCCGTTTCTCCGCCGCTGCCCTGTCCGCGGAGCTGAGGGTGTGGGACGTATCCGTGACGAAGCCGGACTCGAGCGCGACGGGGGCGGTCGCCGACGCCGCGGGGACGCCCAGTCCCGTCGCGAAGAACGCCAGCACGATGCCCAGCACGATCGACCAGCGAGTCCGCATTCCGTCTCCTCCGCGCCGGGGGCAAGCCGTTTGATAGGAGTCTATGCACTGCCGCCTATGCGCGACAGGTGAGAACTCCAATCGCCGTCCGCCCTCCGCGAAGCGCGCCGAGGCGACGCATACGCTGGACGGCATGGACGACCGGTACGGAACCGATGTGCTCGCCCCGGGATGGCGGGAGAAGGCCTTCAAGAAGTCTTCCGACGTGCCCGCGGAGATGGATCTCGTGGTCGAGGTCGCCGCCGACGGGTTCTGTGGCGCGGTGACGCGGGTCGAGGCCGGGATGGTGGAGCTGGAGGACTGGAAGGGGCGCACGCGCAGCTTCCCCCTCGGCGCCGGGTTCATGATCGACGGCGAGCCGGTGCGACTGGTCCCGCCGGCGGCCAGGGCGAAGGGGCCGGCGCGCACGGCGTCGGGGTCGTTCGCCGTCGCGGACGCGCGGGCGCGCACGGCGCTGCCCAGCCGCATCCTCGTCGAAGGGCGGCACGACGCCGAGCTCGTCGAGAAGGTATGGGGCGACGACCTGCGGGTCGAGGGCGTGGTGGTCGAGTACCTGCAGGGGATCGACCTCCTCGACGACCTGCTGGCCGAGGCGCCGCCGTCGGACGATCGCCGGTACGGCGTGCTCGTCGACCACCTCGTCCCCGGCTCGAAGGAGTCGCGCATCGTCGAGCAGATCCTGCGGGGCCCGCACGGGGCGCACCTGCGCATCGTCGGGCATCCGTACGTCGACGTCTGGCAGTGCGTGACACCCGCGGCGCTCGGGATCCGCGCGTGGCCGCAGATCCCGCGCGGCACGGACTGGAAGACCGGCATCTGCCGGGCGTTCGGATGGCCTGCCGAGTCGCAGGCGGACATCGCCCACGCCTGGAAGCGCATCCTTTCGCGCGTCTCGTCCTATCGTGACCTGGAGCCCTCCCTCCTGGGCCGGGTCGAGGAGCTCATCGACTTCGTCACGGCTCCGGCCTGAGCGCCGTGGGGGCTCGCGGCTCCGCGGACCGAATACCCTGGAGCAATGCCTGAACCCCGCACCTTCCGCGATGAGCCGGTGTCCTTCGTCCGTCGTTCCGGGCGGATGTCGGAGGCGCAGGAGCGCGCGTTCGCCGAGCTGTCGCCCCGGTATCTGCTCGAGGTGCCGCGCGATGTCGCCTGGACCTCGGTGCACCCCGAGGCGCGTCTCGACCCCGCCGCGGAGTACGGCCGCGACGGTCGTCTGATCGTCGAGATCGGGTCTGGGCAGGGGCATGCGATCGTCCACGCCGCATCCACGCGACCGGACGACGACTTCCTCGCCGTCGAGGTCTTCCGCGCCGGGCTCGCCCGGACGATGCTCGACGCGGACAAGGCGGGCGCGGTCAACCTCCGCCTGATCGAGGCGAACGCACCGGAGGTGCTGTCGACCTATCTGCCGGAGGGGCGTGCGGAGGAGGTCTGGATCTTCTTCCCCGACCCGTGGCACAAGAAGCGCCACACCAAACGCCGCCTGGTGCGCCCCGGATTCCCGCAGACCGTCGCCCGTGCACTCGCCGGCGGAGGGACCCTGCGCCTCGCGACGGACTGGGAGGACTACGCCCTGCAGATGCGGGAGGTGCTCGACGCGGCACCCGGGTTCGAGCGCGCCTTCGACGGGGACTGGGCCGAACGCTTCGACGGGAGGGTCATGACCGCCTTCGAGCGCAAGGGGATCGCGAAGGGGCGGGAGATCCGCGACCTGGCGTACCGGAAGGTGTCGAAGGGCTGAGCTGGCGCACGGGTCCGGCCGGGAGGAGAATCGACGGATGCTGATCGCCGGACTCGTCCTCGCCGCGGCCGCCGCCGCGTTCCACGTCTTCATCTTCGTGCTCGAGTCGATGCGGTGGACCGAGCCGTCCACGCGCCGCGTCTTCGGCGTGCAGAGCGAGGAGGACGCCAACACGATGAAGCAGCTGGCGTTCAACCAGGGCTTCTACAACCTGTTCCTCGCGCTGATGACGCTCGTCGGCGTCGTCCTCGTCGCCGTGGGGCTCCTTCCCGCGGGGGTCGCCCTGGTGCTCGCGGGCACCGGCACGATGCTCGCCGCGGCACTGGTGCTCGTCCTCTCCGACGGCTCGAAGGCGCGGGCAGCCGCGATGCAGGGGATGCTCCCGCTGCTCGCGGTCATCGCGACCGGGATCGGCGCCGCGCTGGCCTGATCGCGTTCAGGAGAACTGCGTCACAGTGTTCAGCGTCGCCGACAGGATGCTCTGCATGAGCACGAACGACCAGATCACGCTGCCGATCCAGGTGGCGGCGGTGATGGCGATCGCGACCCACATCGGCGCGACGCCGCGCCCGGCCTGCCGCCGCACCACGATCGACCGGCCGATCGGATAGACGGGGCTCAGGAAGTTCCACGCCCAGTGGAAGCGCCTCTGATAGCCCAGCCTGCCCAGCTCCTGGTGGTCCAGCGCGGCGAACACGACGCCGACGCCGTAGAGGACGAAGGACAGGAGCGAGAGCGCCGTCAGCCCGCCCATCGCCGATGTCATCGCGTTCATCCAGACCGCGACTCCGTTCGCCTCGATGCGGCCGGAGTCGATCAGCGCATTCTGCATCTCCTGCAGCATCGTGGTCATGGACTGCTGCATGAGCACGAGGGAGCCGGCGGCGATGATCGCCTGCAGCGCGGGCACGGCGACGACCAGCCAGATCCACACCGTGTTCACCCTCGTGCCCTGCGGCACGGGCCGGACCGGCTCGGGACCGATGGGCGCCGGGGCGGACATCGCCGCGGCGGACCAGGCGACGCCGTCCCACCATCTGAGGGTTCCTGTCGCGTCCGGGTACCATCCGGGCGGCGCGGGTGCGGCGGGCTGCGTCATGATGGCGTCCTCTCGGAGAATGTCCCTCGGCCTCACCGTATCGGACCGACCGGGTTTCGCGACGGCGGCGCTCGACGCGCGCCGACCTCTTCGGGCTCCGGGCCGTCAGACGGACGACTTCGTGAGCTCCCGCGTGGAGGGGGCGAGGTAGTCGACGTACACCGTCCACTCGCCCGGCTCCTCGTCCGACGGGTAGATCTCGAGCGCGACCCGCGTGAAGCCGGGGGAGTCGTCCCCGTTCAGGTAGTAGTCGCGTGCACCGTAGTAGCCCTCGTCGGACGACGCCTCGGGATCGAAGTCGTCGAAGGACAGCTCGTAGCCGGCGTCCTCCAGCAGAGAACCCATCTCCTCGAGCTGGTCGACGCCCACGGAGTCGAGGGCGATGCTGGCGAAGGCCTCCTCTCCGAGGGGATGCCAGATGTCGCCGCACACCGGGAACAGCTCCGCGTCTTCGACCTGCTTCCGGGGGAAATCGTCGAGCAGCACCCAGGCCGTCGCGTCATCGACCTCGCAGGAGGGGAGGACGTTCCAATCGCCGGCGGCCTGCGGCTCCGAGTCCGGGGTCGAGGTCTCCTCGTCGGCGTCCGCGAACCCGATGTACTCGGAGGGGATCGCGGCCCAGAGACATCCGCTCAGGCTCAGCGCGAGCGCGGCGAGAACGGGCGCGACGGCGAGACGGCGGATCGGGATTCGGGCCATGTTCCGAATGTAACCGAGGATTCGGACGGACGTTCATCACGAATGGATGACGGCAGAGCCGATACGGCGCCGGCGCCTGCGCCTACAGTGGATTCGTGGTGAGCAGGAGCACGGGGGCCGAGGAGCGGTTCGCCGCGTACCCGCCCGGTGCCCTCGGCGCGACGGCCGCGATCCTCCGCGACATCTCCATCGGCGTGCTCCTCGGTGCCGGCGTGACGCTGGTGATCGGACTCGTGCTGGGCCTGCTCCACGAGCAGACGTCCTATCCGATCGAGGACCTCGGCTTCCCCAACGACGCCCGTGTGCTGGTCGGGGTGGTGTTCGGGGCCATCGCACTGTTCCTCATCGTGTGGCCGATGGCGCACCGCGCCGAGCAGATCGGCGTGCTGCGGTCCATGCACCGCGGTGCGCGTCTGACGCCCTGGGACGTGCCCCCGAGATATCAGCGCGTCCAGCTCGGAGCAGGAAGCCACAATGCCGTGATCGTCGCGATCGGCTGGGTGCTGCTGTCCGTCTTCGGGCTTCTCGCCGTCATCTCGTTCTTCGTCATGTTCTTCAAGAACGATGAGGGCGTCGGGACGATCATGTTCGGCTTCTTCACGGTGATCACGCTCATCGGCGTGCTCCTCGTCCACGGCGGCCGTCAGAGCGGCGCCGCGAACCTCCGCCTCCAGGACGCCTCCGGGCGCGCAGCGGAGGCGTGGGCGCGCGGCGCCGTGCTCCGCGCAGACAAGGCAGCCGCCGCGCGCTCCTCCCGCATGGCCGTCGCGCCGATCCCCGGCTTCCGCGGGGTGGCGCTCATCGGCCGGATCGTCACCTGGCCGGGCACGGCGCTGATGTTCGCCGCGCTCTTCGTCCTCACCGCCTGGCAGCCGAACGACGCGCTGCGCCGGGTATCGACCCCGCCGCAATGGCTGCAGGACACGCTCTACATCTGGGTGATGCTGTTCGCCGCCGGGCTGGCGATCGCGATGGTCGGCAGCGCGATCACCGGGCTCGTCGTGATCCTCCGCGTCCGGGCGCTGGCGCGGATGCTCCGCGAGGTGGACATCCGGCACGAGCGCCCGCCGCGCGCCGATCTGGGCGTGGTCCTCGGCGACGATCCGGCCCCGCGCCGCTGGGCGCGCACCCTCATCGCCGTGTCGCTCCCCGCGTCGGTGCTCACCTACATCGCCGTGCATGCGGCGCGGCTCACCGTGAACCCCTTCGAGGCCGCCGGCTGGGTGGGCGGCGTGTGCCTGACGCTCGGGCTCGCGGGATCCGTGCTCGCCGTCGCCCTCCAGACGGGCATCGCGCGCCGGGTGCTCGCCGCCTTCGGGGTACGCGACGCCGAGACAGAGCGGACCGACCTGGTGCTGGAGGACTACGAGGGCTGACGGCCTCCGGAGGCCGTCTCCCCGTCGGCTCCGCACAGCGCGGCAGGCCTTCGGGACGACGAAACCCCGCCTGGGACCAGGCGGGGTTTCAGATGGATTCGGACGTGCCCCCGACAGGAATCGAACCTGCGACCTACGGTACCGGAAACCGGCGCTCTATCCGCTGAGCTACGGAGGCGTACCGATCGACCCTATCACTGCTGAGAGGTGTCATCCGACTCGACGGCGACCGTCACCGGTGTGGCGTGCATCGCGTCGAAGGCGTCGGCGAGCTTCTCCGCGAGATAGCGGCGCCCGGCGGTGGAGGGGTGGTTCTTCCCGTCGCCCCCGTGTCGATGATCCCGCCCTCAGCGCGGGGAGCGCCTGCGGTGTCGGCCGCGTGCACGCGGAGGCGAGGATGATGAGGGCGGGGTCGTCCGACGTTTCTTCGTGACCCCGCCCTGAGGGGGTTACTTCGAGGTCCCCTGGGACACCGATCCCTGCAGTTGGCGCTGGAACAGGACGTAGACCACCAGCACCGGGATGATCGTGATCATCACGGCGGCGAACATCTCGCCGAAATCGAGCGCGTACCCCGCGGACGAGGCGTACGCCGCCATGCCCTGCGACAGCACGTAGTTGCCCTGGTCGGCGTTCAGCGAGATCGGCAGGAGGAACTGGTTCCACAGCCCGAGGAAGTTCATGATCGCGACCGCCGCCATCCCGGGCTTCGCCATCGGCAGCATCACCTGGAAGAAGGTGCGCCATTCGCTCGCACCGTCGACGTACGCGGCCTCTTGGATCTCGTACGGCAGCGACTTGAAGAACGAGAACAGGAAGAAGACCGTGAACGGCAGGGCGAACGCCACGTACGTGATGATCAGGCCCGGGAGGGTGTTCAGCAGGCCCATCCCCTGCAGGATGAAGAACAGCGGGACGATCGCGAGGAACACCGGGAAGGTGAGCCCGGCGAGCATCAGGTAGTAGATCACCCGGCTGCCCGGCAGGGAGAACCGTGCGAGCACGTAGGCGCACATGGCGCCGAGCACCATCACCAGCACGAGCGCGCAGCCCACGACGATGACCGTGTTCACGAACATGCCGCCGAAGTTGTTCCCCACCCAGGCGCTGACGTAGTTGTTGAAGTTCCACTCGCTCGGCAGACCGAAGGGGGACTGGAAGATCTCCTTCGTGGTCTTGAACGAGCCGATGAGGGTCCACAGCATCGGCAGGATCACGACGAGGGACCAGAGGGCCAGGATGACGTGCGACGCACCGCCGACGACCTTGTCGCCGGTCGTCGACTTCGTCTTCCTGGTGCCGTCCGCGGGCCTCTTGCCCTTCCGGTCGATCGTGACCGCGGCGCGCGTGTCGGTGCTCACGAGCGTCCCCCTTCGTCCTTGCCGCCGATGAGGCGGAACACGCCGATCACGAGAGCGGCGAAAAGCAGCGTGATGACCGCGAGCACGACGCCCATGGCGGTCGCGAGTCCGAACTGACCTTTCTCGAAGGCGGTGCGGAACAGGTACTGGCTCATCACCAGGGTGCTGTTGCCGGGGCCGCCGGTGGAGTTCAGGCCGGCCATGTAGACGAAGGCGTCCAGGGCCATGATCCCCAGGTAGATGTATGCGGTCTGCACGTTGTCGCGGATCTGCGGGAGCAGGATCGACGTGACGGTGCGGAAGCGGCCGGCGCCGTCGATGCGCGCTGCCTCGAGCGTCTCGGCGGGGATCCCCTTGATCGCGGCGACGAACAGGATCATGTAGAAGCCGACCATGCTCCAGACGATCACGAAGATCGTGGCGCCCATCGCGGTCGACTGCTCGCCGAGCCAGGCGAACTGGTTGGTGTCGAGGCCGACGGCGCCCAGGATGCCGTTCAGCAGGCCGCTGGGCGTGTAGATCATGCTCCAGAGGATCGCGATGACGATCGCGGGGATGACGTAGGGGAAGAACGAGACGACGCGGTAGAAGCTCGAGCCCTTCAGGCCGCGGACCTGGCCGTGGCTCGGCCCGCCGACGGTGATCATGCTCGCGAAGACGAGGGCGATCACGATCGTGATCAGCGGGACGATGATGGCGAGCAGGATGTTGTTGCCCATCGCCTGCAGGAACGTGGCGTCCTGGAACAGCTTGACGAAATTGTTCAGCCCGACGAACTGCATGTTCGGCGAGAAGCCGGTCCAGTTCGTCATCGAGTAGTACAGCGCCTGGACGAACGGCGAGATCACGAAGACGAGGAACAGCGCCACCGGGATCCCGAGGAACACGACCAGGAACGACACGTAGTCCAGCGTCAGCTTGCGCGGGAGCCCCGCACGGGGCGACCTGCGTCGCCCCGTGCGTGCTGCGGTGACCGCGGCCGTCTGCAGCCCCGGTCCACCGCTGGGTGTCGAGTAGCTCACTTGATCTCGATCTTCGTGACCGAGCTGTCCTCGCGGACCTTGTCCACGATCGCCTGCAGCTGCTTCGTGAGATCGGCCACCGTCATGCCGCCGCCCAGGAACTGGTTCCAGATCGGCAGCTGGTCGGAGTTCATGCCGTACAGGTTGGTCGACTTGATCGTGAACACGTTGTCGCCCGCGGCCTCGAGCATCTTCGACTGCGAGACCAGCGCGCTCGAGCCGAAGCCGTCCGCGGGGACGGTGCCCTTGACGATCGTCGGGGCCAGCTTGTTCTGGGCGAACCAGGTGGCCGACTCCTTCGACAGCATGGTGCGCAGCAGCTCCTTGCCCGCGGCCGGGTTCTTGGCCTTCGACGGGACGATGAACGGCTCGCCCGCCTCGGCGCGCATGAAGCCCGCCGGGGTGGTCTGCTTCCCGTCGAGCGGCAGCTCGGGGATGCCCATCATCTTGAAGTCCGGCGCGGTCTGCTTCTTCATCTCGTTCTCGATCCACGAGCCCGAGGGGTAGAGCAGCGCCGCCTGGTCGAGGCTCCACTGCGACTGCGCCTGCGTGAACTGCGTGCCCGCACCGCCCGGCTTCATGTAGCCCGACTTGATGAGGTCGTACAGGATCGTCAGGATGCTCTGCAGCGTGGGGTGCGACCAGGCCTTCGCGTCCAGGTTCTCCAGCGGGAGGCGCACGTCGTCGCCCGACTGGATGACCGCGGAGTCGATGACGAAGGTGTTGTAGTACGTCGCCGCCTCCTTGCCCCAGAGGAAGAGGAACTTGCCCTTGGCTTTCGCCGCCGCGCCGAGCGCGGGCAGGTCCTCCCAGGTCTTCGGCACCTGGAAGCCGTTCGCCTGGAACAGGCTGTCCGAGTACCAGAGGCCGTACACGGTCATGACGTAGTTGAGCGCCTTGAACTTCCCGTCGAAGGTGCCCGGGTCCTTCACGCCGCCGTACAGCGTCTCGCTGATCTTCGTGCCCTCGAGGTTGTTCGCCTCGAGCACGTCGTCGAGCTCCTCGAGCTGCTCGAGGATGGTGTTCCACCCGATCGAGTTGGCGCCCGAGTTGTCGATGAGGTCCGGCGGGTTGCCGCCGACGAAGCGCGGCTGCAGCTCTTGGGCGATCTTGGTGGAGGAGGAGACCTTGACGGTGACCTTGGTCTTCCCCTTCTCCATGATCTTGGCGGAGTTCTCGACGTAGTCGATGCCGTAGCCGCCGTTGAAGATGACCGCGTCGACCTTCGAGTTCGCCGCGACGCCGAACGGGTTGTCCGCCGTGACCTCGCCCTTGGTTCCGCCGCCGCCGGTGTTGCCGCCGCCGGGCGCCGCGCACGAGGCGAGGGTCATGCCGAACGGCAGCAGTGCGGCGGTGGCGATCGCTCCGCGCAGGAGGTTCCTGCGGCTGATGGAGGTGTTCTCCAGTTCCATCTTGTGACTACCTTCCCTTGGTGTTTTCCCCGACGCTGGGGTTCTGGGTGTTGTGGCCTCGCGGCCGGGACGAGAGCGCTGTTCCGCTGGATGGTCTCAGGCGCCTCGCCTGATGCGACCGGAATAGAGCTCTTCGAGTGCGTGATTGTGTTCGTCTCCTCCCGGGATGTTGGCCGAGATGTACATCGGCGGCTTCTCGCCCGACTCGGCGATGGACCTCGCCACGCCGAGCGTGAGCAACTGCGCGATGAACGCCGCCGTGATGGACGAGATCGCGCCGGCGCCGATGCCGTCGGCGACCTCGAGGGTCGAGTCGCCGTAGGGGGCCAGGTTGTCGATCACGACGTCGGCGACCTCGCTCAGCCGCTTCCCGCTGGGGTGCTTCGGCTCGACACGGGCGGTGTGCTGCAGGCTGGTGACCGCGATCACCGGATGGCCGTGCTCCTTCGCCCAGAGGGCGACCCCGACGATCGAGCCGTTGACGCCGGAGTTCGAGGCGATGACGAACACGTCGTTCTCTCCCACCGGGGTGAGCGCCATCAGCTCGTCGACCAGCCACGGCTCGCGCTCCAGTGAGCCCGTGAGGATCTCCGCCTCGCGGTCGCCGTGCAGCACGAGGTCGCGGAGCGCGATCTTGTTGGTCGGGATGAGGCCGCCGGCCCGTCCGGCGATCTCCATCGCGAACGCCTCGGAGTGCCCGGTGCCGAACGCGTGGATGACGCCGCCGCCGCGGAGCGCGTCGGTCAGCAGGGCGATCGCCCCGTCGAGGGCGCCCGCCTCGGCATCGCCGGCGATGCGCTCCAGCCGGGTGGTCGCTTCGCGGAGCAGGTCGGAGGGGGTGGCGGTCATCGGATCTCCTGGATTCCTCGATAGGGGCGGGGGGTGCCGTGTCGGCGGGGGCGGCGGCGGGCGGCGACCGCACGCGAGGTCGCGCTCAGCCGCGCTGTCGCCGCGTCGAAGTCGTGCTGGGCGACCAGCAGGTACAGCAGGTCGATCACGAACATCTGCGAATGCTTCACCGAGAGGTCGTCCGGGCGGAGGCCCGGCACGTACGCAGCCGTGGCGAGCGTGACGTCGGCGACCTTCGCGATCGGCGACCTGGCGTCGTGCGTGAGGGCGATCGTGAAAGCGCCGGACGCGGCTGCCTCGGCGAGCATGTGCACGGTGTCGGCCGTGTGGCCGGTGTTGGAGATCCCGATCGCGACGCTGCCGCGGCCGCTGAGGGCGGCTGAGGCGAGTCCGTCGTGCACGGCGGTCCAGGAGTGGGCGTTGATGCCGATGCGGTAGAGGCGCGACTGCAGCGCGTTGGCCATGATCCCCGAGTCGCCGACGCCGTAGATGTCGAGGTGCTCGGCGCCGATGACCTCGGTGGCCGCCGACTCGATGGCCTCGAGGTCCAGCGCCTGCGCGGTGTTCTCCAAGGCGCGGACGAGCGTCTCCAGCAGCGTCTGCCGCAGCACCTCGGGCGGGTCGTCCGGCGCGAGGTCCCGGCGGGGGCGGGGAGCGGGCGGGCTCTCGGACTCCGCGCTCGCCCTCCCGATCTCCGAGGCGACCCGCACGCGGAACTGCGTGTAGCCGTCGAAGCCGATGAGCCGGCAGAAGCGCGTGACGGTCGCCGCGGACGTGCGCGCCTGCTCGGCGAGCTCGGTGATGGTGAGCTCGAGAGGGGCGGAGGGGTGCTGCTCGACCACATCGGCGACACGCGCCATGGCGGAGGGCATACGCGACCGTCCGGCGTCGATCCGCCGTGCGATGCTGACATCATTGCCCGCTCGCTGGGTCCGTGGCACCATTGCCTCCAGTGAAAACCGCATACGTTTGGTAAGCGTCTTTCTGAAAGATATTCTCGATCGGCTCGAAGGTCAACAGTGACGTCACAACCTGTCTCCGAAGGACTCCTCATCGGCGTGGACGCCGGTGGAACCTCCACCCGCGCAACCCTTCTCGACCGCTCAGGGCGGTGCATCGGCTACGGTGCATCCGGCAGCGGCAACCCCACCTCCGCCGGCCCCGAGCGGGCCGCACAGAGCGTCGTCGACGCGGTCTCCCGGGCCGTCGCCGCCGGCGGACGGCGCCTCGACGAGGTGCGCGGGATCACCGCTGCGATGGCAGGGCACGGTGCGAGGGGCGAGGGCGGGTGGCTGGCCGACGCCCTCGCCGGCGCCGGGATCGACGGCGCCCTCGGGTTCGAGTCGGACCTGCTCGCGCTGTACTACTCGGGCGCCTCCGAGCCGGAGGGGTACGCGATCGTCTCAGGCACCGGAGCCGCGGTGATCCGCGTCGCCGAGGGCGACATCGACGCGACCGCGGATGGCCTCGGCTGGCTGCTCGGGGACCGGGGCAGCGGCTTCTGGATCGGCCACCACGTGGCGCTGGCGGCGGTCGAAGAGCTTGACGGCAGGGGGCCGGCGACGTCTCTGACGCCCGCGGTGCTCGCCGCCTTCGACATCGCGCCCGGCAAGCCGCTCGGCTACGGGCGACAGGTCGAGCTGGAGGCGCTGATCCGCGAGATCTACCTCCACCGTCCCGTGGAGCTCTCCCGGCTCGCGCCGCTCGCGTTCGCCGCGACCGACGACGCCGTGTCGCGACGGATCCTGGTCGAGGCGGGGGAGCTGCTGGCGAAGACCTTCACGGCCGTGCATCGCGGCACGGGGCCGCTCGTCGTCGGCGGAAGCGTGCTCGCCCAGCCCGGTGTGCTCTCCGACACTTTCTCGCGGAGGATCGCCGAGCGGGACGCCGACGTGCAGCTCCGCCTGGTGGGGGACGGCGTGGTGGGCGCCGCCTACCTCGCGCTCCGTCATGCGGGGGTGGTCCTGGACGCCGCAGGACACGCCATCCTGTCGGCCTCCGTGGCTGCGGCACGCGCACGGTAGCAGCCGGCCCGGCGAGGGTCGGGGCGCCCGGTCGGGGAGCGCTCTCGGGCGGCCTAGAATTGGTCGTCTATGAACCCTGAGACCCTCGCCGAAGCACTCCTCGCCGTCATCGTCCCGATCGCGGCCTCGCTGCGACCCGAGGAGACCCCGGCGCTCGCCGCCGGGGACATCGTGCTGGAGCGACCCCGCAACCGTGAGCACGGGGACTGGGCGTCGAACGTCGCGATGCGGCTGGCGAAGCCGCTGGGGACCAACCCGCGGGAACTCGCGCAGCGCATCGCCGACGGCATCGCGCTCACCGAGGGCGTCGCGGCCGCCGAGGTCGCGGGGCCCGGGTTCATCAACATCCGGCTCGAGGCCGCCGCTGCCGGCGCGCTCGCGAAGACGATCGTCGACGCGGGATCCGGGTACGGGCGAAACACGAGCCGCGCCGACGAGGTCATCAACCTCGAGTTCGTCTCGGCGAACCCGACCGGTCCCATCCACCTGGGCGGGACGCGCTGGGCCGCGGTCGGAGACGCGCTGGCCCGCATCCTGGAATCGCAGGGCGCCGCGGTGACCCGCGAGTACTACTTCAACGACCACGGCGCGCAGATCGACCGCTTCGCCCGGAGCCTCGTCGCCGCGCACGAGGGGCTGCCCACCCCGGAGGACGGGTACGGCGGCGGCTACATCGCCGACATCGCGCACCGGGTTGCGCTGGCCTACGAGGGCGACCTCGACGCACTGGACCAGGATGCCAAGCAGGAGGCGTTCCGCGAGCTCGGGGTGGGCTTCATGTTCACCGAGATCAAGCAGAGCCTGCACGACTTCGGCGTGGACTTCGACGTCTACTTCCACGAGAACGACCTGCACGCCTCCGGGGCCGTCGACCGCGCGGTCGCCCGGTTGCGCGAGCTCGGCCACATCTTCGAGGCGGACGGCGCCGTCTGGCTGCGCACCACGGCGTTCGGCGACGACAAGGACCGCGTCGTCATCAAGTCCGACGGCGAGCCCGCCTACATCTCCGGCGACCTCGCCTACTACCTCGACAAGCGCGAGCGGGGCTTCAACCGGTGCATCATGATGCTCGGCGCCGATCACCACGGCTATGTGCAGCGTCTGATGGCGATGTGCGAGGCGTTCGGCGACGAGCCCGGCGTCTCCCTGCAGATCCTCATCGGCCAGATGGTGAACCTCGTCAAGGACGGACAGCCCGTGCGGATGTCCAAGCGCGCCGGAACGGTCGTCACCATGGAGGACCTCGTCGAAATCGTCGGCGTCGACGCCGCGCGCTATGCCCTGACCCGGAGCACGACCGACTCGAACCTCGACGTCGACCTCGACGTGCTGCAGAAGCGCACGAACGACAACCCGGTGTTCTACGTGCAGTACGCCCACGCCCGCACGCACAACGTCGGACGCAACGCCGCGGACTCCGGAGTCGACCGCTCGGAGTTCGCGCCGGAGCTGCTCACCCATGAGACCGAGTCGGCGCTGCTCGGCTCCCTCCAGGAGTTCCCTCGCCTGGTCGCGTTCGCCGCGGAGGTGCGCGAGCCGCACCGGATCGCCCGCTACCTCGAGGAGCTCGCCGGCCTGTACCACCGCTGGTACGACAACTGCCGTGTGATCCCCAAGGGCGACGACCCCGTCGAGACGGTGCACCGCACCCGCCTGTGGCTGAACGACGCCACCGGGCAGGTCCTCCGCAATGGGCTCGCACTGCTCGGGGTCTCCGCTCCCGAGCGCATGTGAGCGGTTCTGAGACGATGGTCGTGTGAGCGACACCACCGCATACCCCACTCTGCCGCTGCCCGAGGAGCAGATCCCACGGCGCCGCCGCCGCTGGCCCTGGGCTGTGCTCGCGGTCGTCGCCGTGATCGCCGTCCTGCTGATCGCCGCCGAGCTCCTGGCGCGGGCCCTGCTGCCCGGCATCGTCCGGCAGTCCGTGATCAACAGCGTGGGCCTGCCCGCCGACCAGCAGATGCAGGTCGACGCGTCCGGCGTGCTGCTCCCTCAGCTCATCGGCGGGCGCCTGGATCGGCTGCGCCTCACCAGCGACAGCGTGACCCTCGGCGGCGTCACCGGGTCGGCCGACGTGACCGCCGAGGGCGTGCCGCTGCGCGGGGGAGACCTCGGCAGCGCCACGGGCACCATCAGCGTCGACCAGAAGCAGTTCGGCACGCTGGTGGCGAAGGCGGACCTCCCGATCGAGGACGTCACGCTGAAGGCGCCGAACGTCACGGTCGGTGGCAGCGTGCCGCTCTTCGGCGCCTCGCTCCCGCTCGCACTGACGGTGACCCCGGGCGCGGATGCCGGTGAGCTGCTCCTCACGCCGGTCTCGGTCTCGCTCGCGGGCAAGGAGATTGACTTGGCCCAGCTGGCCGACCGCCTCGGCCCGCTCGCATCGATGCTCGCGGAGACGCAGCGCATCTGCATCGCCGACCGGCTGCCCGCCGGGCTCACTCTGACGGGGCTGCGGATCGTCGGCGATCGGGCGGTCGCCGAGGTGTCGGTCGACGGACGCATCGCCACCGATCCGAAGCTGCAGGAGAACGGCGTCTGCCCTCCGGCATGACCCGCCGCCGGCGCGGCCGCCGCCCGCCGGTGTCCTAGAATCGGGGGAACCTCGTCGTGCGTGACTCCGCCCGAGGACCGACCCCATGATTGGTGCCCCGTTGCAATCCGCTGCCTCCACGCCCGCCCCGGACTGGCTGGCCGTGCCCGCTGACGCGAACGACCTCGTCCCCGGTGTCTGGCCGGCCTCCGCGCGCCGCGACGACGGCGTGCTGTCGCTCGGCGGGGTCTCCGCGGCGGAGCTGGTGCGCGAGTTCGGGACCCCCGTCGTCGTGCTCGACGAGGGGGAGGTGCGTCGGCGCGCATCCGACATCCGAGCGGCGTTCGACGTCGCCGCCGCGCAGCACGGCACCACGGCGCGGGTCTATTACGCGGGCAAGGCGTTCCTCTCGATCGCCGTCGCGCGGTGGGTGACCGAGGAGGGCCTCTCCCTCGACGTCTGCACCGGGGGAGAGCTCGAGGTCGCGCTGGCCGCGGGCGTCGAGCCGTCCCGGATGGGTTTCCACGGCAACAACAAGTCGGTGGCCGAGCTGGAACGGGGCGTCGAGACGGGCATCGGCACGATCATCATCGACAGCCTCATCGAGATCGAGCGGCTGGCCGCGATCACCGCGCGCACCGGCGCACGGCAGCGGGTGATGCTGCGGGTCAACAGCGGCGTTCACGCCGAGACCCATGACTTCCTCGCCACCGCGCACGAGGACCAGAAGTTCGGTCTCCCCCTGTCTGCGGCGTCCGCGGCGGTCGCCCGCATCCGTGAGGTTCCCGGGCTCGAGTTCGCCGGGCTGCACTGCCACATCGGATCGCAGATCTTCGGCGTCGCAGGCTTCCGCGAGTCGGCGTCGCGGGTGCTCGACCTGCACGCCGAGCTCCTGATCGATGGCGACGTCCCGCAGCTCAACCTCGGAGGCGGATTCGGGATCGCCTACACCCGCGCGGACGATCCGACGCCGATCGGCGCACTCGCCGAGGGCATCGTGTCCGCGGTCGCCGAGGGGTGCGCGGCGCGCGGCATCCCGCTCCCGGCGCTGTCGTTCGAGCCCGGACGGGCGATCGTCGGCAACGCGGGCGTGACGCTCTACGAGGTCGGCACCATCAAGGAGGTCGAGCTCGAAGCGGGCAGCCGTCGCTACGTGAGCGTCGACGGCGGCATGAGCGACAACGCGCGCACCGCCCTCTACGGCGCGCAGTACTCCGCCCGTCTGGCCTCGCGCGAGGGAACCGGTGATCCCGTGCTCTCCCGCGTCGTCGGCCGGCACTGCGAATCCGGCGACATCGTCGTCGATCACGAATACCTGCCCGACGACGTCGCCCCCGGAGACCTTCTGGCGGTGCCGGTGACCGGCGCATACTGCGCGCCGCTGTCGAGCAACTACAACCACGTCCCCCGCCCGCCGGTGGTCGCCGTCCGCGACGGCGCCGCGCGCGTGATCGTGCGCGGGGAGACCATCGCCGACCTGCTGTCGCGCGATCCCGGCGCAGACGGGAACTGACCGATCCGCGGAGACCAGGCGTCTCCGCTCCCCGTAGTCCCTCCGAAGGAGCACGATGACCGATTACCGACGACTTCGCGTGGCGCTGCTCGGCGCCGGAGCCGTGGGATCCCAGGTGGCGGCGCTGCTGCTGCGGCACGGCGACGAGCTCGCCGATCGCGCGGGCGCCTCGCTCGAGCTCGCCGGCATCGCGGTGCGCGACCCGGACGCCCCGCGTGACGTCGAGCTGCCTCGCGAGCTCTACACGACCGACCCCGAAGCGCTGATCACCGGTGCGGACATCGTGATCGAGCTGATGGGGGGCATCGAGCCCGCCCGCTCCCACATCCTGCTCGCGCTGGGCTCCGGAGCCGACGTCGTCACGGCCAACAAGGCGCTGCTCGCCACCCACGGGCCCGAGGTCTTCGAGGCGGCCGACCGGGTGGGCGCGTCGGTCTACTACGAGGCCGCTGCGGCGGGTGCGATCCCGATCATCCGTCCGCTGCGCGACTCCCTCGCGGGCGACCGCGTCGTGCGCATCATGGGCATCGTCAACGGCACCACGAACTACATCCTCGATCGGATGGACACCGAGGGCGCCGACTTCGCCGGCGTGCTCGCCGACGCGCAGCGCCTCGGATACGCCGAGGCCGATCCGACGGCCGACGTGGAGGGCTACGACGCCGCGCAGAAGGCCGCGATCCTCGCCAGCCTCGCGTTCCACACCGCCGTCCCGCTGGAGGCGGTGCACCGTGAGGGCATCACCCGGATCACGGCGGACATGATCGAGGAGGCCCGCGCGGCCGGCTTCGTGATCAAGCTGCTTGCGGTGTGCGAGCGTCTGGCCGACGGCGGCGACGAGTCGATCTCGGTGCGCGTCTACCCGGCCCTCGTCCCGCGCACCCACCCGCTCGCCTCGGTGCACGGTGCGAACAACGCGGTGTTCGTCGAGGCCGAGGCAGCAGGATCGCTGATGTTCTACGGTGCCGGAGCCGGCGGCGTACAGACCGCGTCCGCGGTGCTCGGGGACGTGGTCTCGGCCGCACGCCGTCACATCGCGGGCGGCACCGGCGTCGGGGAGTCGACCAGGGCGAACCTCCCGATCGTGCCGATCGGCCACGTGACCACCCGCTACCAGATCACCCTCGAGGTCTCGGACGCGCCCGGTGTGCTCGCCACGGTGGCCGGCCTCCTCAGCGAGGGCGGCGTCTCGGTGGCGACCGTCGTGCAGACCGTCGACGATCAGGCCGGCGACGAGGGCGGGACGGCGCGTCTCATCATCGGCACCCACCGCGCCGCCGACCAGGCGCTCAGCGACACCGTCGAGCGCCTCGCGGGCAGCGATGTCGTCGAGCGCGTCGTGTCGGTGCTGCGGGTCGAAGGGGAGTGACGGTGAGCGTCACCGTCTTCCCCGGCGCGGAGCCCGTCGACCTTCCGGAGCAGGACGTCCCCGCGGGCGCGCTGCGCACCGTGGCCGTGACGGTCCCCGCGACGAGCGCCAACCTCGGGCCCGGCTTCGACACGCTCGGGCTCGCTCTGAGCATCTACGACCGGCTCTCCGTCTCCTCCTTCGCGGACGGGCGGCTGGAGATCGAGGTGACCGGCTCGGGGGCGGAGGAGATCCCGCGGGACGCGACGAACCTGGTCGTCCGTGCGATCGCGCACGTGTACGCCGATGCCGGACGCGAACTGCCCGGGCTGCGGATCGTCGCCGAGAACGGCGTGCCGCACGGCCGGGGCCTCGGCTCCTCCGGCGCGGCGGTGACCGCGGGCATCCTGATCGCGAAGGGGCTGCTCGCCGGCGACGTCGACCTCGACCACGACGCGCTGCTGCGGCTCGCGACCGAGCTCGAGGGGCACCCGGACAACGTCGCCCCCGCGCTCTTCGGCGGGCTGACGATCGCCTGGACGGGGGAGCGGGGGCCGCAGCACAAGAAGCTCCTCGTGCATCGCGGCGTCGCCCCGCTGGTGTTCGTGCCCGGTTTCACGATGTCCACGTCGCTGGCCCGGTCGCTGCAGCCCCCGCAGGTCCCTCGTGAGGACGCGGTGTTCAACGTCTCGCGCTCCGCGCTGCTCGTCGCCGCCCTGACGCAGAGCCCCGAGCTGCTGCTGGACGCGACGGCCGACCGTCTGCATCAGGACTATCGCGGTGCGGCGATGCCCGAGACGCTGCAACTCGTGCAGGAGCTGCGGCAGGCGGGGTTCGCCGCCGTCGTCTCCGGAGCCGGGCCCAGCGTGCTGGTGCTTGCGGACGGCCCGGGCAACCGTCAGGCGGCCGTCGAGCTCGCCGATGACGTCACGGACACCCCGTGGACGGCGCACATGCTCGCCGTGGACGTGCGGGGTGGTACAGTAAGGGATCGAGCGGAGGGCTCCACGTAACTGCGTGAATCTGGCCCCATCGCACTTCTGCGAGATCCGCACGTGTTCCCCAGATCCTTGATGGAGGAGATCCTTCACGGCCCTGGCTGGCTGACGTTTCCACGTCCGCGCGTGTGAGCGCGCAGCATCCGCTGTGCGCTCAGGATTGCTCATTTCCCACGACATATGAGGGAGTACTCGTGGAGAACTTCTCCGAGACCCAGAACGACCAGGCGGCTCCGGCCGCGAACGATGCGGCGCCGGTGACGGCCGCCGCGGAGGCGCCGGCCGAGGCCGCGCCCCGCAAGCGCGCGCCGCGCCGCGCCACGACCGCCTCTGCGGCGGCGAAGGCGGCGGAGGCCGCTGCGGCTCCGGCCGAGAAGACCGAGGTCTCCGCTCCCGCCGCCGGCGCGGAGGCCGCTCCCGCGGAGGAGGCGCCCAAGAAGCGCCCCGCGCGCAGCCGTGCGAAGAAGGCCGTGGAGCCCGCGGCGGAGGCGGCGTCCGATGCCGCTCCGGCCGCCGAGGAGGCACCCGTCCAGAAGCCCGCTCGCCGCGGAGCCAAGACCACCGCTGCGGCCGCCGCCGAGCCCGCCGGCGACGGCGAGGCCGCTCCGGCCGATGCGCCCAAGGCCCCGCGCCGGCGCGGCAAGAAGGAGGCCCCGGCCGCCGAGACGGAGGCCGCGGACGCGCCCGCCGCCGAGGCCAAGGCCGCCGAGGCGCCGGCCGAGGCCGCACCGTCCGCCGAGCAGAACGGCGCCGATGGATCCGGTGACGGCGAGGAGACCGGCGGACGCTCGCGTTCGCGTAACCGCAGCCGCAACCGCGGACGCGGACAGGGCGCGCAGAACGGGCAGCAGGAGACCCCCGCCCCCGCCGCCGACGACGAGCAGGGTCAGAACGGCCGCACCCGCCAGCGCAACAAGCGCCGCGGCGGAGCGAACGGCAACGCCGACGAGTTCGAGACCGAGATCGGCGAGGACGACGTCCTCATCCCCGTCGCGGGCATCCTCGACGTGCTCGACAACTACGCCTTCGTGCGCACCAGCGGCTACCTGCCCGGCCCGACCGACGTCTACGTCTCGCTCGGCCAGGTCAAGAAGTACAACCTGCGCAAGGGCGACGCGGTGGTCGGCGCGATCAAGCAGCCGCGCGAGGGCGAGCAGCAGGGGCGTCAGAAGTACAACGCCCTGGTCAAGGTCGACTCGATCAACGGCCTCTCGTCCGACGACGCCGCCACGCGCGTCGAGTTCGGCAAGCTCACCCCGCTGTACCCGCAGGAGCGCCTGCGCCTCGAGACGGCGCCGGAGAAGCTCACGCAGCGGATCATCGACCTCGTCGCCCCGATCGGCAAGGGCCAGCGCGGCCTGATCGTCGCGCCCCCGAAGGCGGGGAAGACCATCGTGCTGCAGCAGATCGCGAACGCGATCGCGCAGAACAACCCCGAGGTGCACCTCATGGTCGTGCTCGTCGACGAGCGCCCCGAAGAGGTCACCGACATGCAGCGTTCGGTCAAGGGCGAGGTCATCGCCTCGACCTTCGACCGCCCGGCCGAGGACCACACCACGGTCGCCGAGCTCGCGATCGAGAGGGCCAAGCGCCTCGTCGAGCTGGGCCGCGACGTCGTCGTGCTGCTCGACTCGATCACCCGCCTCGGCCGCGCCTACAACATCGCCGCGCCGACGTCCGGGCGCGTGCTGACCGGTGGCGTGGACGCGGCGGCGCTCTACCCGCCGAAGCGCTTCTTCGGCGCCGCGCGCAACATCGAGAACGGCGGCTCGCTGACCATCCTCGCGACCGCGCTCGTCGAGACCGGGTCCAAGATGGACGAGGTCATCTTCGAGGAGTTCAAGGGCACCGGCAACAGCGAGCTGCGCCTGTCGCGCGCGCTGGCGGACAAGCGCATCTTCCCGGCGGTCGACGTGAACGCGTCGAGCACCCGCCGCGAGGAGATGCTCCTCTCGCCCGACGAGGTCAAGATCACCTGGAAGCTGCGGCGCGCCCTCGCGGGCCTCGACCCGCAGCAGGCACTCGAGGTCGTGCTCGGCAAGCTGAAGGAGACCGGCTCGAACGTCGAGTTCCTCGTGCAGATGCAGAAGTCGATGCCCGCACCCGCGGCCACCGGCTCCAGCCACGGACACGAGAACAGCATCCGCTGATCCGGCGCCGCAGGGCCGCCGCGCAGAGGGGATGATTTCGTGTTCGAGTCCGTCCAGGCTCTGATCGACGAGCACCGCCGGGTGCAGGAGGAGCTCTCCGACCCGGCGGTGCACGCCGACGCCGCCCGTGCCAAGCGGGTGAACCGCCGCTACGCCGAGCTCAGCAGGATCGTGGCCGCCCACGAGGCCTGGGTCTCGGCGGGGGACGACCTCGAGGCCGCACGCGAGCTCGCCCGCGAGGACGACGCGTTCGCCGCGGAGGTGCCCGTCCTCGAGGACGGGCTGCAGGCCGCGCAGGAGAGGCTCCGCCGGCTGCTGATCCCCCGGGACCCGGATGACGCCCGTGACGTGATCATGGAGATCAAGGCGGGGGAGGGCGGCGCGGAGTCCGCGCTCTTCGCCGCGGACCTGCTGCGGATGTACCTGCAGTACGCCGCGTCGATGGGGTGGAAGACCGAGCTCCTGGAGCGGAACGAGTCCGACCTCGGCGGCTACAAGGACGTCCAGGTCGCGATCAAGGGGTCGTCGACCGATCCCTCCCAGGGCGTCTGGGCGCACCTGAAGTACGAGGGGGGCGTCCATCGTGTGCAGCGCGTCCCGGCGACCGAGTCGCAGGGACGCATCCACACCTCGACCACCGGAGTGCTGGTGTTCCCCGAGGTGGACGAGCCCGACGAGATCGAGATCAGCCAGAACGACCTCAAGATCGATGTGTTCCGGTCGTCCGGTCCGGGCGGCCAGTCGGTGAACACGACGGACTCGGCCGTGCGGATCACGCACGTCCCCACCGGCATCGTCGTGTCGATGCAGAACGAGAAGTCACAGCTCCAGAACCGTGAGGCCGGCATGCGCGTGCTGCGCGCCCGACTGCTCGCCAAGCAGCAGGAGGAGCTCGCGGCGGCGGCGTCCGATGCGCGGAGGAGCCAGATCCGCGGCATGGACCGCTCCGAGCGCATCCGCACCTACAACTTCCCCGAGAACCGCATCGCCGACCATCGCACCGGCTACAAGGCGTACAACCTCGACCAGGTGATGGACGGGGCGCTCGCCCCCGTGATCGCGAGCTGCATCGAGGCGGACGAGGCGGAGCGGCTCGCGGCCGTCGGCGGCGAGTCCTGATCCTCCGCGCGGCTCAGCGCCGGACCGCGTACCGGTGCTCCGGGCGTCCGGTGGCACCGTAGCGGAGTCGCACCTCGACGATCGAGCGGGCCGCGAGCGCGGCCAGATGGCGCTGTGCCGTCGCACGTGAGATGCCGACGCGCTCGCCCACCTCGGCTGCGGACGCCTCCTCATCGCCGAGCGCTTCGAGAACGAGCTGCTCGGTCGCGGAACGCGATAGGGACGTCTGCGCCGCGGCCCCGTGCCGGATCGCGATCGCCCGGTCGACGTCCTGCTGGCTGAGCGGCCGGGCCCCGGCGAGGAGGTTGCGCGCCCGCACGTATCCGTCGAGCACGGCATCCAGCGCGCGGCGGTCGAACGGCTTGATGAGGTAGGTCAGCGCTCCGGCGCGGAGCGCGCGACGTACCGTCGCCGCGTCATCGGCCGCAGAGATCACCACGGCGTCCGCATCGGCGGCACGCACCAGCTCGATCCCGTCGCCGTCGGGCAGGTGGACGTCGACGAGCAGCAGCTCCGGCCGGGAGGACGCGATCGCCGCCCTGGCCTCGGCGATCGAACGGACCGGCGGAAGGGCGTCATAGGCCGCGTGCAGGGCGACCGCGTCGCGGTGCAGGCCGGCGACCCGGAAGTCGTCGTCGATCACGAGCGTGCGGATGGGATCCGTCATGGGCTCTCCTCGGTCGGCGGGCGGACGACGCCCGCGAGTCTTGCAGCGAAGACGGCGCCGTGCCCGTCGCCTCCCTCGTCGATGATCCACAGTTCGCCGCCCCGTCGCCGCGCGATCTCCCGGGAGAGGGGGAGCCCGACGCCGTGGCCGTGCACATCGTCCGTGTCGTCGCCGGCGCTGCGGCCCCGAAGTATCCCGGAACCCGAGTCCGAGACGGTGAGCACCAGTGCATCGTCGTCGCCGAGGATCGCGACCTCCGTCCACCGGGGCTCCGCGCCGTCCACGGCCGCCTTGACCGCGTTGTCCACGAGGTTCCCGAGCACGGCGGCGACGTCCTCGGGTTCGACCACGTCGCCGAGCAGCAGCGAGTCCTCTGCGATGCGCAGCTCGACACCGCGCTCGCTCGCCTCGATGGCCTTGGCACCGAGAAACGAGCGGAGGAACTCGTCCGCGACCTGGTCGAGCCCTGTCACGGGGAAGTCCACCGCACCGCGATCGACGAGTTCCGCGAGGAAGGCGCGCGCCTCCGGCACACGGGCGGCGTCGATCAGCCCCGCGGCGACGTGCATCCGGTTGGCGAACTCGTGCCGTTGCACGCGCAGCGCGCCGGTCATCGCCCGCACGGTGTCCAGGCGTTCGCTGAGGGCGACGAGATCGGTGCGGTCGCGCACGATCACGACCGTTCCCAGAGGACGCCCGGCCCGCGTGACCGGACGGCTGTCGAGGTGCAGGATCCGCTCTCCGCGCACCACGCGGTCGTCCCGCCCCTCTGCGGTCGTGTCGAGCAGCCGCCGGGGGAGGCCCAGCTCCGCGAACGGCCGGCCGATCGGATCGTCGACGCCGAGCATCCGCGTCGCGGCGAGGTTGCAGACGCGCACGGCGCCGTCCAGGTCGACGGCCACGACGCCGTCCCCGACGCCGTCGAGCACCGCGGTCTGGTTCTGCACCAGCGCGACGAGCTCTTCGGGTTGCACCCCGAGCGTGAGGCGCTCCCAGCGCCGTCTCAGCAGCAGGTTCGCGATCGTGGCGAGCAGCACGGCCGCACCGGCGGCGAGGGCGACGACGAGGAGAAGGGCGGGCAGGTCATCGAAGACGCTCGCCCTCTCGAAGCCGACGCTCACCTCGCCGACCGGCGTGCCGTGCTCATCCCGCACGGGCACCTTCGCCCGCGCGGACTCGCCGAGGGTGCCGGTCTCCCAGTCGACCACCTCGTTCCCGCGCAGGACCTCGTCATAGGGTGTGCTCACCGTCTCGCCGAGCCGCGCGGGATCCGGATGGGCGAGGCGGATCCCGTGGTCGTCGGTGATGACGACGAACAGCGCACCGGTGCGGGATGCGATGCCGGAGGAGAGTCGCTGCAGCGTCCCGTCGAACAGGACGTCGGGGGAGGGCGTCCCCGGATCGGCGGAGAACCGGGCGACCTCCGCACGCACCGCGGGCTCTTCCGCCACGGTCCGTGCGATCCCCAGCGCGGTGGACTCCGCCTCCGCGCGGAGCTGCTGCACGGTCACGGCGAGGTGGACGGCGGTGCAGAGCGCGACGACCACCACGACGGTAGCGAGCTGCATGAGCAGCATCCGCGTGGTGAAGCGCATCCGCCTCAGGTCCCTCCGCGGCATCCCCACCTCCTCCGAGCAATATGCGCAGAACACACGCTACGCGCACAACGCGACGGAATGCGAGATACCGCGCGCATCCCCTCCGTGCTCCCTAGCATCGGCGGGAGCCCGTCGCAGAAGACCGGGCGGAGACGACGAAGGAGTCCTCATGCCCCTCTCGAGCCCCGGTGTGCTCGCCGCCGCCGAAAAGCCCGCCTATGATCTGGCCTTCGTGCCGCCGGAGTGGGTGCTCGTGACCCTCGGCTTCGCGATGGTCATCGTCTTCATGACCCTCATCATGACGAAGCGGCTGACCCCGATGGTGGCGCTGATCCTCGTCCCCACCGCGTTCGGCCTGTTCGCCGGCGCCGGCCTCGGGCTGGGCGACATGATCCTCGACTCGATCGGGAAGATGGCGCCGACGGCCGCGCTGCTCATGTTCGCGATCATGTTCTTCGGGATCATGATCGACGTCGGACTCTTCGACCCCCTGATCCGGGTGATCACGAGGGTGCTCGGCGACGACCCGGCCAAGGTCGTGCTGGGCACCGCGATCCTCGCCGGGGCGGTCTCGCTCGACGGCGACGGCTCGACGACCTTCATCATCACCACCTCGGCGATGCTGCCGATCTACCTCCGCCTGGGGATGAGCCCGGTCGTGCTCACCTGCGTGGCGGGCCTCATGAACGGCACGCTCAACATCGTCCCCTGGGGCGGGCCGACCGTCCGTGCGGCGACGGCCCTGGGCCTGCAGCCCACGGACGTCTTCGTCCCCATGCTCCCGGCCCTCGGGGTCGGCATCCTGCTCACGCTGGGCTTCGCGTGGCTGCTGGGTCTGCAGGAGCGCAATCGGCTCGGACGGCTGGACCCCTCGCGCCTCGGCGGCGCCCCGGAGGGCGGCGCGCTCTCCTCGGCGCAGCGCATCTTCCGCGGAGCCGACGCCAAGCCGGGTGCCCGGGCCTCGCTGCACACCGGGAACGTCGTCACGGTCGCCGGCGGACACGGCGCGGTCGCGGTCGCCGGCGTCGACCCGGCGGACACCGCGATGGCGGACACCATGCTCGACCCGAACCGCGCGACGCTGCGTCCGAGGCTCATCTGGTTCAACCTCGCGCTCACCGCCGCCGTGATGGTGCTGCTGGTGCTGGACGTCTTCCCGCTGCCCTACGTCTTCATGGTCGGGGCCGCGGTGGCGCTCCTGGTGAACTTCACCCGGATGAAGGACCAGGCGTCGGAGATCGTCGCCCACGCCCCGAGCATCGTCGGCGTCGTGTCGATGGTCATCGCCGCGGGCGTGCTGGTCGGCGTGCTCAGCGGCACCGGGATGGTGGACGCGATGGCGGCCTGGATCACGAACGTGCTGCCAGAGCAGGTCGGGCCGTTCCTCGCGCCGATCACCGGGGTGCTCTCGCTGCCCTTCACGTTCTTCATGTCCAATGACGCGTTCTACTTCGGCATCCTTCCGGTGCTGGCCGAGAGCGCTGCGCACTTCGGCATCGAGCCGGTGGAGATGGCCCGCGCGTCGATCATCGGGCAGCCGGTCCACCTGCAGAGCCCGCTGGTGCCCGCGATCCTGCTGCTCGTCTCCCTCGCGGGCGTGAACCTCGGCGATCACCACAAGAAGGTGCTGTGGCGTGCCTCGATCGTCGCGCTGGTGATGCTTGCCGTCGGCGTGCTCACCGGAGCCGTCCCGTTCTTCGTCGCGGGGTGACCGGTCAGATCGCGTAGTCGGGCGCGGTCAGGAGGGCGGCGAGATCCTCGTCGCCCTTCCGGCCGCGCGGGCGGGCGGGCACGCCGACGAGAATGCTGTACGGGGGCGCATCGCGGGTGACCACGGCGTTCGCGCCGACGACCGATCTGGTGCCCACGCGCACCGGTCCGAGGATCTTCGCCCCGGAGCCGACCGAGACGCCGTCCTCGAGCGTGGGGTGGCGCTTGCCGGTGTCGTCCGAGCCCTTCCCGCCGAGGGTCACGCCGTGGTAGAGCATGACGTCGTCGCCGACCTCGGCGGTCTCACCGATCACGACACCCATCCCGTGGTCGATGAAGAACCGTCTCCCGATGCGCGCACCGGGATGGATCTCGATGCCGGTCAGCCAGCGGGTCAGCTGCGAGCCCGCGCGTGCCGGCAGCCGCCAGCCGCGCCGCCACATCGCATGCCAGACCCGGTGCGCCCAGACGGCGTGCAGGCCGGGGTAGAGCAGGGCGACCTCGAACCGGGTGCGGGCAGCGGGATCCCGTCGCTTGGCGGCGGTGATGTCCTCGCGGATCCGCGCGAACGCGTCCATCTGCGAACCGGACCCGGATCAGGCCTTGGGCTCGTCGCGGAGGTCCTCGAACAGCGCGGTCGAGATGTACCGCTCGCCGGTGTCGGGGATCACGACGACGATGTTCTTGCCGGCGTACTCCGGACGGGCGCCGACCTGGAGGGCCGCCCACACGGCGGCGCCGGCGGACATTCCGACCAGCATGCCCTCACGGGCGGCGAGGTCGCGGGCGGTGCGGATGGCGTCGTCGAACTCGACGGTGACGACCTCGTCGAGAACCTCGCGGTCGAGCACATCCGGGACGAAGTTCGGGCCGATCCCCTGGATCTTGTGCGGGCCGGGGCGGCCCTCGGTGAGCACGGGGGAGTCGGAGGGCTCGACCGCGATCACCCGGACGCCCGGGACAGCCGCCTTGAGCGCCTGTCCGACGCCGGTGACCGTGCCGCCCGTTCCCACGCCGGCGATGAAGACGTCCACTGCGCCGTCGGTGTCGCGGAGGATCTCCTGGGCCGTCGTCTCGCGGTGGATGCGGGGGTTGGCCTCGTTCTCGAACTGGCGGACCCAGACGGCTCCCGGCGTCTCCTCGATGATCCGCTCCAGCTCGGCGATCGCGCCCGTCATGCCTTTGGTCGGATCGGTGAGGACGATCTCCGCCCCGAACGCCTTGAGGAGCACACGGCGCTCCTTGGACATCGACGCGGGCATCGTGAGGATCACGCGATAGCCGCGCGCGGCGCCGACCATGGCGAGCGCGATCCCGGTGTTGCCGCTCGTCGACTCGACGATCGTGCCGCCGGGCTTCAGCGCTCCCGCCGCCTCGGCGGCGTCGACCATCGCGATGCCGATCCGGTCCTTCACGCTCGACGCGGGGTTGAAGTACTCGAGCTTCGCGAGCACCGTGGCCCCCAAGCCCTCGGCGACGCGGTTCAGGCGCACCAGCGGGGTGCCGCCGACCGCGGTGGTGATGTCGGAGTGGATGCCGGGCATGACGCGACCTTTCCTGAGCGGGATTGCCGCACCAGCCTAACGGGCGCTCCCGGGGTGCTCTCCGAATGTGACCGCGTCCCGCGCAGCCTTACGCTGAGGGGATGCCGGAATCGCTCTCGACCGCCCTGCGTGCACTCGCCGAACGCCTGTCGGGCGCCGGGGTGCCCGACCCCCTCGTCGATGCCGAACTGCTCGCGGGACATGTGCTCGGCGCATCCCGGGGAGGGGTGCAGGCGGCGGCGATGCGCGGCGACGTGCTCTCCGAGGCCGACGCGTCCGCCCTGCATGCGCTGGGGGAGCGGCGCGCGGCGCGCGAACCCCTCCAGCACATCACCGGGGTGGCGCCGTTCCGCTCGCTCGAGCTCGCGGTGGGCCCCGGGGTCTTCGTCCCGCGACCCGAGACCGAGACGGTGGTGCAGTTCGCGATCGACGCGCTGCTGAACGCCGCCGAGCCCGCTCCGGTGGGCGTCGACCTCGGCACGGGGAGCGGCGCGATCGCGATGGCGATGGCCACCGAGGTGCCGCACTCCCGCGTGTTCGCGGTCGAGCTCTCCGACGAGGCCTATCCGTGGGCAGCGCGGAACACCGCCGCCGTGGACAACCTCACACTCGTCCACGGCGACCTCGGCACGGCCTTCGATGAGCTCGTCGGGACCGCGGTCGTGGTGGTCTCCAACCCTCCGTACGTGCCGGACGAGGCGATCCCGCGCGACCCCGAGGTGCGGCTCTTCGATCCCGCGACGGCGCTCTACGGAGGCCCGGACGGCCTCGACGTGGTGCGCGTGATCAGCAAGCGGGCACGACAGCTCCTGCGCCCCGGCGGTCTTCTCGTCCTGGAGCACGGCGAGCTGCAGGGGGCGGAGATCCGGGGCATCCTCGCCGAGGACGGGTGGCGGAGCGCGGCGACGCATCAGGACCTCACCCGTCGCGACCGGGCCACGACCGCACTGCGCCCCTGAACGCGCATCGCGCCCGGGCACGTCGATCAGCGGACGCGGGGCGCTGTCCGCGTAGACTGAGGCCGCCATGTCTTCCGTCTTCGATTGCAGCGACGAGGCCCAGCTCCTCGCCGGTATGCGCAACGCCCGCCAGGCCATCGCCCGTGGCGAGCTCGTCGTGCTGCCCACCGACACCGTCTACGGCATCGCCGCCGATGCCTTCTCGCCCGCCGCGGTGCAGCGGCTGCTCTCCGCGAAGGGGAGGGGCCGCGACATGCCGCCGCCCGTCCTCGTGGCGGGGCAGACCGTGCTCGCCGCCTTGGTGGAGAGCATCCCCGAGCCGGTGCAGCGGATGGTCGACGCGTTCTGGCCCGGCGGCCTGACGATCGTGCTCCCCGCCCAGCCGTCGCTCACCTGGGACCTCGGCGAGACCAAGGGCACCGTCGCCGTGCGGATGCCCGACCGCCGGCTCGCCCTCGAGCTCCTCGAGGAGACCGGGCCCCTGGCGGTGTCGAGCGCGAACCTCACCGGCCGCGACGCCGCGATCTCCGCGATCGACGCGCAGGACATGCTCGGCGAGAGCGTCGCGGTCTACCTCGACGGCGGCCTCAGCGAAGACGGGATCCCGTCGACCATCGTCGACGCGACCTCGCTGGTCGATCCTGAGGCCGACAGCCCCCGGGTGCGCATCCTGCGCGAAGGGGCGGTGAGCCGGGAGCAGCTCGAAGGAGTTCTCGGCGAACATCTGGAGCCTGCCGAGCAGCCGGGGGATGTGCCTGCGGACAGCTCGGACGGCAGCGCGTGAAGCAGTACGTCTTCACCATCATCCTGACGGCGGCGATCACCTTCGCGCTGTCCTGGGCGGTGTGGCGTCTCAGCCTCCGCTACAAGATCTACCCCGGCATCCGCGAGCGCGACGTGCACACCACGCCGACGCCGCGCCTCGGCGGAGTCGCCATCTTCCTGGGGATCATCGCCGCGGTCCTCACCTCGCAGGCGAACCCGTTCTTCGACATCATGTGGGCCTCGCCGCAGCGGATGTGGTCGGTGCTCGCCGCGGCGCTGCTGATCGCGATCGTCGGCGTCCTCGACGACCTCTGGGACCTCGACTGGTTCATCAAGCTCGGCGTGCAGTTCCTCGCCGCCGGGATCATCACCGTCGGGGGAGGGCTGCAGATCCTCTCGCTCCCGTTCGGTGAGATGATCCTCGTCTCCAGCTGGGTGAGCATCGGCATCACGATGCTCGCGATCGTCGTCGTCATGAACGCGGTGAACTTCATCGACGGCCTCGACGGCCTCGTGGCGGGGGTGTGCCTGATCGCGAACGGCGTGTTCTTCGTCTACGCCTACATGCTCACCCGGGACTCCGGGGCCTCGAGCTACTTCAACCTCGCCACCTTCCTCGCCGCCGTGCTCATCGGCGCCTGCATCGGCTTCCTCCCGCTGAACTGGAGCCCCGCCAAGCTCTTCATGGGCGATTCCGGCGCGCTCGTCATCGGCCTGCTGATGGCCACCTCGGCGATCTCCCTCACAGGGCAGATGCCCTCGAACGCCTTCGATCCCGAGCAGTTCGGCCGGTCGCAGCTGCTCGGCGCGTTCATCCCGATCCTGCTCCCGCTCGTTGTGGTGCTGCTGCCGCTGCTCGACTTCGGCCTCGCGGTGTTCCGCCGCATGCGCGCGGGCAAGTCGCCCTTCTCGCCAGATCGCAAGCACCTGCACCACCGGATGCTCGACCTCGGGCACCGGGACCGCGACGCCGTGCTGATCTTCTACGCGTGGACGGCGGTCATCTCGATCGCGGTGCTGCTGATGTACATCGCCACCCGCGAGGACTGGCCGGGGGGCTACCTCGACGGCGTCGTGTTCGGCGTCATCGGCAGCGCGGCCTGCCTCGCGGTCACCCTCACACCTTCCCGACGCGCGGCCGCACGGTCACGCAAGAGCACGCCGGAGAGATCATGAACAGCAAGAGCCCCGTTTCCAGCACGCCCATCCTCCGCAGCACGCTGATCTGGTCGGGCGGCGTCGCGATCGTCGTCGCGGCGGCCGCCGGGGTGATCGGCTTCCTCGTCGACGGGCCCCACGGCCTGTGGAGCGGGTTGCTCGGAGTGCTCCTCGCCGTCGTGTTCCTCGGGATCACCGCCGCCAGCATCCTCATCGCCAACCGCTGGTACGGCGACCCGCTCTACGTGCAGCTCTTCTTCGCCATCGTCCTGGGCGGCTGGCTGCTCAAGCTCGGGATCTTCTTCGTCGTCATGGTGGTGCTCAGCGGGCAGCCGTGGATCTCGCCGATGGTCTTCTTCCTGTCGATCATCGCGGGCGTGCTGCTGTCGCTCGTCGTGGACGCGATCGTGGTCGTGCGGATGCGGATCCCCGTCGTCAGCGACGTGTCCCTCCCCACCGAGGTGCCCGAGGACCGCGCCCCGGGGGCGGAAGAGCCGCGCAACTGATCTGATAGTGTTGAGTTGTGCCCGGCGCTCGCACTGCGAGCGTGCTCGGTGTCAAGCACAATGACCATCGTCGTGCCGATCTCGATCGGTGCCCCGAAGTTGGAGCCTGCGCTGTTCAATCTCGCTGCGACCCTCACCCCAAGACTCGCGACCGATGGCGAGTTCCACGGCCCTTCGATCGATGAGTTCTTCCCGGAGACGCTGTTCTCGATCGCCGGGGTCCCGGTCCACCGCATCACGCTGATCCAGCTGATCGCGGTCGCGATCCTGGTCCTCATCATGGTGCTCGGCACCCGTCGGCTCAAGGTCGTCCCCGGGCGGTTCCAGAGCGTCGTCGAGATGGGCTTCGGCTTCGTGCGCAACAACGTCGCGCACGAGATGCTCGGCCGCAAGGACGGCGAACGGTTCATGCCGCTGCTGACCACGATCTTCTTCATGACGCTGTTCTTCAACCTGACCGGCCTCATCCCGTTCTTCAACATCGCGGGCACGAGCATCGCCGCCGTGCCGTTCCTGCTGGCGATCGTCAGCTACGTCACCTTCATCTACGCAGGTCTGCGCAAGAGCCCGAAGAACTTCTTCAAGAACGCGCTCTTCCCCGCGGGCGTGCCGTGGCCGGCGTACATCATCGTCACCCCGCTGGAGTTCATCTCCACCTTCCTGGTCCGCCCCGTCACGCTGATGCTGCGACTGCTGATGAACATGGTCGTCGGTCACATGCTGCTCGTGCTGTGCTTCTCGGCGACCTGGTTCTTCTTCTTCACCGTCGGAGGCGGCTGGGCCTTCCTCGGCATCGGGACGCTCGCGTTCAGCGGCGCGTTCTCGGTGTTCGAGATCCTCGTGGCCGTCCTCCAGGCGTACATCTTCACCGTCCTGACCGCGGTCTACATTCAGCTCGCGGTCGCCGAAGAGCACTGAGCGGGCCGGCGAAAGCCGCCCACCAACCGAAAGGAAAAAACCCGTGGACGCAACTACGGTTCTCGCTGACATCAACGGTCACCTCGCTGCGGTCGGCTACGGCCTCGGCGCGATCGGCCCGGCCATCGGCGTGGGCATCGTCGTGGGCAAGACCATCGAGGGTGTCGCCCGTCAGCCCGAGCTGGCCGGCCGCCTTCAGGTGCTGATGTGGATCGGTATCGCCTTCACCGAGGCGCTCGCATTCGTCGGCATCGCCGTCGGCTTCATCCCCTTCCCGAAGTAATCCGCACCGACCTCCGAAGGAGACAGGATGCTCAACGCTCTTGTCACGAACCTCGCTGCCGGGGATGAGGCGAAGAACCCCATCCTTCCGCAGTGGTACGACATCATCTGGTCGGCGCTGTGGTTCCTCATCATCCTCATCGTCGTGTGGAAGGTCGCGCTCCCGCGGCTGAACAAGATGCTCGACGAGCGGTCCGCCGCCATCGAGGGCAACATCGCCAAGGCCGACGAGGCCCAGAAGCAGGCGGAGGCGGCACTCGAGGAGTACACGCGTCAGCTCGCTGAGGCGCGCACCGAGGCCGGCGAGATCCGCGAGGCCGCCCGTGAGGACGGCAAGAAGATCGTCGCCGAGGCGAAGGACACCGCTTCGTCGGAGGCCGCGCGCATCACAGCTTCGGCGCACACGCAGATCGAAGCGGAGCGTCAGGCGGCCTTCGTCTCGCTGCGCAGCGAGGTGGGCACGCTCGCGATCGATCTCGCCGGCGGCGTGGTCGGCGAGACGCTCTCCGACGACAAGCGCGCCTCCGCGGTGGTCGACCGCTTCCTGGCCGACCTCGAAGCTTCCGAGACGGCGGCGAAGTAATGGGCAGCGCGACCACTCAGGCGCTCGCGACCTCGGCCTCGGCCCTGGTCGCGACGAAGGGGATCACGGTAGACGTCGCCGGCGAACTGTTCGCCGTCGCGCGCCTGGTCGATGAGTCCGTTCAGCTGAGCGGCGCGCTCGCAGATCCCTCGGTCCCCGCCGAGGCTCGCGCGAAGGTGGCCGGCGACGTGTTCGGCACCGCGTCCGCTCCGACGCTCGAGGTCGTCCGGACCGCGGTGTCGCAGCGCTGGTCGAACGCCTCCGACCTGGTCGACGGCATCGAGGAGCTGGCGATCCGCGCCGCAGCGATCGCCTCGCCCGGCGAGGACATCGACGGCGAGCTGTTCGGTGTGACCCGCGTGATCGCGGCCAACCCCGAGCTCGAGCTGGCGCTGGGCAGCCGCCTGGGCGACAGCGCGGCCAAGGGCGCCCTGGTCGACCGGGTGCTCGGCACGAGCACCGGACGGGCCACCTCGCTGATCGTCTCGTCGCTGGTGCGCCACCCGCGCGAGCGGCGCGTGCGTCAGCTGCTCTCCCGTGCGATGGGGATCGTCGCCGCGCAGCGCGAGAGCGTCGTCGCCACCGTGCACGTCGCCTCCTCGCTCTCCGCCGCGCAGCAGCAGCGTCTCGTCGACGCGCTGTCGCGCCGCTACGGCACGAGCGTCTCGCTCAACGTCGTCGTCGACCCCGCCGTGGTGGGGGGCCTGCGGGTGCAGGTCGCCGATGACGTGATCGACGGCAGCATCTCCGCGCGGCTCGCCGACCTCCGACAGAAGCTCGCGGGCTAACACGACTTCGCGCGACTCACCGCGCACCCAGATACAAAGGGAAGACAATGGCAGAACTATCGATCAGCCCCGACGTCATCCGTGACGCGCTGAAGGACTTCGCCGCCGCCTATGAGCCGTCGTCGGCTTCGGCGACCGAGGTCGGCACCGTCATCGACGCGGCCGACGGCATCGCCCACGTCGAGGGGCTGCCCGGTGTGATGGCGAACGAGCTCGTCACCTTCGCGGACGGCACCAAGGGCCTGGCCCTCAACCTCGACGAGCACGAGATCGGCGTCGTCGTCCTCGGCGACTTCACCGGCATCGAGGCGGGTCAGGAGGTCACCCGCACCGGCGAGGTCCTCTCGGTCCCCGTCGGCGACGGCTACCTCGGCCGCGTGGTCGACCCGCTGGGCGCTCCCATCGACGGCCTGGGCGAGATCGCCACCGAGGGCGTTCGCGAGCTCGAGCTGCAGGCGCCCGGCGTCATGCAGCGAAAGAGCGTGCACGAGCCCCTCCAGACCGGCGTCAAGGCCATCGACGCGATGATCCCCGTCGGACGCGGTCAGCGTCAGCTGATCATCGGCGACCGCCAGACCGGCAAGACCGCGCTGGCGATCGACACGATCATCAACCAGAAGTCGAACTGGGAGTCCGGCGACGTCAACAAGCAGGTCCGCTGCATCTACGTCGCGATCGGTCAGAAGGGCTCGACCATCGCCTCGGTGAAGGGCGCGCTGGAGGACGCGGGGGCGATGGAGTACACCACCATCGTCGCGGCACCGGCCTCCGACCCCGCGGGCTTCAAGTACCTGGCCCCCTACACCGGCTCGGCGATCGGCCAGCACTGGATGTACGGCGGCAAGCACGTGCTCATCATCTTCGACGACCTGTCGAAGCAGGCCGAGGCCTACCGCGCCGTGTCGCTGCTGCTCCGCCGTCCGCCGGGGCGCGAGGCCTACCCGGGCGACGTGTTCTACCTGCACTCCCGTCTGCTGGAGCGCTGCGCGAAGCTGTCCGACGAGCTGGGCGCCGGCTCGATGACCGGCCTGCCGATCATCGAGACCAAGGCGAACGACGTCTCCGCGTACATCCCGACCAACGTGATCTCGATCACCGACGGCCAGATCTTCCTGCAGTCCGACCTGTTCAACGCCAACCAGCGTCCCGCGGTCGACGTCGGCATCTCGGTCTCGCGAGTCGGCGGCGACGCCCAGGTCAAGTCGATCAAGAAGGTCTCCGGAACGCTGAAGCTGGAGCTGGCGCAGTACCGGTCGCTCGAGGCGTTCGCGATGTTCGCGTCCGACCTCGACGCCGCGTCGCGTCGTCAGCTCGCCCGCGGTGCGCGCCTCACCGAGCTGCTCAAGCAGCCGCAGTACTCGCCGTACCCGGTGGAGGAGCAGGTCGTCTCGATCTGGGCCGGCACCAACGGCAAGCTCGACACCATCGAGGTCGAGGACGTGCTGCGCTTCGAGCGGGAGCTCCTGGACTACCTCCGTCGCAACACGAAGGTCCTGGACACCCTCCGCGAGACGAACGTGCTGGACGACGAGACCGTCGCCGAGCTCGAGAAGCAGACCGACGCCTTCATCCTGGAGTTCGCCGGTGGCAAGGGTCACGCGATCGGCGCCCCCGGCCACGAGGAGCACGCTGCGGCCGACGCCGACGACGTCAACCAGGAGAAGATCGTCAAGGGCCGTCGCGGCTGATCGCGCTCGGATAACGAACTATGGGCGCTCAACTCAGGGTCTACAAGCAGAAGATCAGTTCTGCTCAGACGACCAAGAAGATCACGAAGGCGATGGAACTCATCGCGGCTTCGCGAATCCAGAAGGCCATGGCACGCGTGAAGGCATCCTCGCCTTTCGCGCGGGCCGTGACCCGGGCCGTCTCCGCCGTCGCGACGCACTCGAACGTCGACCACCCGCTCACCCGTGAGCCCGAGAAGATCCGCCGTTCCGCGGTCGTGATCTTCGCCTCGGACCGCGGTCTGGCCGGTGCGTTCAACTCGCAGATCCTCCGTGAGGGGCTCGAGCTCGCCGAGCTGCTTCGCTCGGAGGGCCGTGAGCCGGTGTTCTACCTCATCGGGCGCCGCGCCGTCGGCTACTTCCAGTTCCGCCAGCTGCCGTCCGCGGCGCAGTGGACCGGAGACACCGACACCCCGCAGTTCCACACGGCCGAGCAGATCGCGGAGACCCTCCTCGAGGCGTTCAACCGCGGCGGCGAGGACGGCGGAGTGGACGAGATCCACCTGGTCTACAACCGCTTCGTCAGCATGATGACGCAGTCGCCGGAGACCGTGCGGCTGCTGCCGCTGGAGATCGCGGAGGCGGACGAGTCGGAGGCGGGCAGCACGGTCTACCCGCTCTACGAGTTCGAGCCGGACGCCGAGACGGTGCTGGACGCGATCCTGCCGGTGTACATCCAGAGCCGGGTCTTCAACGCCCTGCTGCAGTCGTCGGCTGCGAAGCAGGCCGCGACGCAGAAGGCGATGAAGTCGGCGAGCGACAATGCCGACAAGCTCATCACCGACTACACCCGCCTGCGCAACAACGCGCGTCAGGCCGAGATCACGCAGCAGATCGCCGAGATCGTCGGCGGCGCCGACGCCCTGGCGTCGAGCAAGTAAGCCTCTAAGAGAGAGACGAAGATATGACCCCCACCGCTACGGCTGAGAAGGCCGCTACCGCGGTCGTCGGGCGCGTCGCACGCGTCACGGGACCGGTCGTCGACATCGAGTTCCCGCACGACTCGATCCCCGACATCTACAACGCGCTGAAGACGACGATCACGATCGGCGACGAGGCGAACGAGATCACGCTCGAGGTCGCCCAGCACCTGGGCGACGACCTCGTCCGCGCGATCGCGCTGAAGCCGACCGACGGCATCGTCCGCGGCCAGGAGGTGCGCGACACCGGCGCGCCGATCTCGGTCCCGGTGGGCGACGTCACCAAGGGCAAGGTCTTCAACGTGATCGGCGAGGTGCTGAACGCCGAGCCGGGCGAGCAGGTCGAGATCACCGAGCGCTGGCCGATCCACCGCAAGGCGCCGAACTTCGACCAGCTCGAGTCGAAGACTCAGATGTTCGAGACCGGCATCAAGTCGATCGACCTCCTCACCCCGTACGTGCAGGGTGGAAAGATCGGCCTGTTCGGTGGTGCCGGTGTCGGCAAGACCGTCCTCATCCAGGAGATGATCCAGCGCGTCGCGCAGGACCACGGTGGTGTGTCGGTGTTCGCCGGTGTCGGCGAGCGCACCCGTGAGGGCAACGACCTCATCCACGAGATGGAGGAGGCGGGCGTCTTCGACAAGACCGCCCTCGTCTTCGGCCAGATGGACGAGCCGCCGGGGACCCGTCTCCGCGTCGCGCTGTCGGCCCTGACCATGGCCGAGTACTTCCGCGACGTGCAGAAGCAGGACGTGCTGCTCTTCATCGACAACATCTTCCGCTTCACGCAGGCGGGTTCCGAGGTGTCCACGCTGCTCGGCCGCATGCCGTCCGCGGTGGGCTACCAGCCGAACCTCGCCGACGAGATGGGCATCCTGCAGGAGCGCATCACCTCGACCCGCGGCCACTCGATCACCTCGCTGCAGGCGATCTACGTGCCGGCCGACGACTACACCGACCCGGCTCCGGCGACCACCTTCGCCCACCTCGACGCCACGACCGAGCTCTCTCGTGAGATCGCGTCGAAGGGTCTGTACCCGGCCATCGACCCGCTGACCTCGACGTCGCGCATCATGGACCCCCGCTACCTGGGCGAGGACCACTACCGCGTGGCGACCACCGTCAAGCAGATCCTCCAGAAGAACAAGGAGCTGCAGGAGATCATCGCGATCCTCGGTGTCGACGAGCTCTCCGAAGAGGACAAGATCACCGTGGCCCGCGCGCGCCGCATCCAGCAGTTCCTCTCGCAGAACACCTACATGGCGAAGAAGTTCACCGGTGTCGAGGGTTCGACGGTTCCGCTGAAGGACACCATCGAGTCGTTCGACGCGATCGCACGCGGTGATTTCGACCACGTCGCCGAGCAGGCCTTCTTCAACGTCGGCCCGATCTCGGACGTCGAGGAGAAGTGGGCGCAGATCCAGAAGGAGAACGCCTGATCATGGCGCTGCACGTCAGTCTCGTCTCCGCCGAGGCGGAGGTCTGGTCGGGAGAGGCGAGCCTCGTGGTCGCCAAGACCGTCGAGGGCGAGATCGGCTTCATGCCGGGTCACGAGCCGGTGCTCGCGATCCTCGCCGAGGGCCAGGTGCGCATCACCGAGCCCGGTGGCGGCAAGATCCTCGCGAACGCACAGGACGGCTTCCTGTCGATGGCGGGCGATGAACTCACCATCGTCGCGGGCAACGCGGCGCTGATCGCCTGACGCACCATCTCTGAACGAGTCCGCCCCGGCCCCTGAGCGCCGGGGCGGACTCGTCGCCGTCTCGGGAGACCCATGAAGATCCTGCTGCCGCCGTCGGAGACGAAGCGTCCCGGCGGTGCCGGAGCTCCGCTGGACCTCACCGGCCTGGCGCTGCCCTCTCTCCACGCGCACCGGGAGGCGGTGGTGGACGCCCTCATCGCTCTCGCCGGCGACGTCTCCGCAGCGCAGAAGGTCCTGAAGCTCAGCGACCGTCAGGTGGACGAGATCGCGCTCAACCGGATGCTGCGCGAATCGCCGACCATGGCCGCGGTGGACCGGTACACGGGAGTGATCTACGACGCCCTCGGCGCCGGGACGCTCGGCGCACCGGGGCGGCGCTGGCTGCGCGACCATCTCCTGATCCACTCCGCTCCCTTCGGGCCGGTGGGCGCCTTCGATCAGATCCCCTCCTATCGGCTCGCGGCCGGCACGACGCTGCCGGGGATCCCGCCGATGAGGCGGCACTGGGCCGACGCGACCTCCGCGGCGCTGTCCGGCGAGCGATTCGTCCTCGACCTCCGGAGCGAGGCGTACGCCGCTCTCGGCCCGATCCCGTCATCGGTGTCCTCGGCCTATGTCCGCGTGGTGACGGGGGAGGGGCGCGCTCTCAACCACTTCAACAAGAAGGCCAAGGGCGAGCTCGTCCGGAGGCTCGCGTCGACACGCCCGAGGGTGCGGTCGCTTCCGGGACTGCTCCGCTGGGCCTCCGATCACGGAGAGCACCTGCGCACGACCGGTGAGCCGGGCATCCTGGAGCTCGTCACCGACGGCTGAGGGCGTTGCCGGGGCGACGGGCCGTCAGTACCATGTCCAGTGCGAAGAAGTTCGCCGAGGGAGCCGCCGGCTTCCTTCCCCCCAACGGAACGGGAACCACATGTACGACGACTATGGCACTCTCGGTGCCGGATCCCTGCTCGCCTTCGCGGCGGTGATCGGCGTGATCTCCCTCATCCTCTCCCTGGGCATCTACGTCATCGGCTCGATCTTCTTCATGAAGATCTTCGACAAGGCCGGTGTGCAGGGCAAGTGGCGGGCGTGGGTCCCGATCTACAACCTGATGGTGTTCGCGAAGCTCGGCGATCTCAGCCCCTGGCTGGTGCTGATCGGCATCGGCGCGGGCCTCGTCCTCAGCTGGATCCCGGTCATCGGCCCGCTGTTCGGCATCGCGACGTTCGTCGTCCTCGTGCTCGCCGCCTGGCGGGTGGGCCTCAAGCTGCAGAAGGGCGCCGGCTGGGTGGTCCTGTACGCCGCGGGCGCACTGACCGGCGGCATCACGACCCTCATCTGGCTGGGCATCAACGCCTTCGACCAGTCGCGCTGGAACCCGGCGATCGCGCCGGCTCCCTGGGGCGGCAACGGATTCATGGGCGATCGCACGGTGTGGGACGGCATCCCGTCGCAGCCGAGCGCCGCTCCGGCCGCACCGGGCTACGGCGCCCCGTACGGACAGCCGCAGGGCTACGGTCAGCCGCAGGCTCCCGGATACGGTCAGCCCGCGCAGCCGGGTTACGGTGCCCCCGCGGCTCCGGGTGCCCCCGTCCCGCCGCCGGCCCCCGGCTACGGTGCCCCCGCCGCTCCTCCGGCGCCGCCGGCTCCGCCCGCGCCTCCGGTGCCGCCGGCACCGCCGACGCAGGCCGCGCCCGTCGTCGACCCCGAGCCGCCGGCAGCGCCGTCGATCGACTTCGGCCAGCCGCCGCAGCAGCCCGGCGCAAGCGCCCCGGAGCAGGGGGAGAACCCCACGCCGCCTCCGGCCTGACGCTGATCGACAGAGCCCCCGATCCTTGCATCGGGGGCTCTGTCGTGGGTCCGGCGCCGCAGACGGACGATCACCCCATTCGCACGCGATAACGTGGAGGTATGGACAACACGCAGCGCCGCGTCGGCGCGTCCGGTCTGGTGGTCTCCGCGACGGGACTCGGGTGCAACAACTTCGGCCGCGCGGGGACGGTCACCGAGACCGTCGAAGGCAGCTGTGCCGTCATCGATGCGGCTCTCGCCAGCGGAGTGTTCTTCTTCGACACCGCCGACATCTACGGCGGCAAGGGCACCAGCGAGAGCTTCATGGGGGAGGCGCTCGAGGGGCGTCGGGACCGGGTGGTGCTCGCGACGAAGTTCGGTCACGAGTTCGACATGGGATACGACTTCCCCGGAGGACGCGGTTCGCGACGATATGTGCGCTTCGCGGTCGAGCAGTCACTCCGCCGCCTCCGCACCGAGTGGATCGACCTCTACCAGCTGCACCTCCCGGATCCGGAGACTCCGATCGAGGAGACGATCGACGCGCTCGAGGAGCTGGTCGACGAGGGGAAGATCCGCTACTACGGTCACTCCAACTTCACCGGATGGCAGATCGCCGAGGCCGAGTTCACCGCGCGGGGGCGCGCCGGCGGCCGTTTCGTCTCCTCCCAGAACCAGTACTCGCTGCTGGCCCGCGGAGCGGAGCGGGAGGTGCTGCCGGCGGTGAACCGCTACGGCCTCGGCTTCTTCCCGTTCTTCCCGCTGCACAACGGCCTGCTCACCGGCAAGTTCACGCGCGGCGGCGGGCCGTCGGACAGCCGGATCATGTCGACGCGCCGGCACATCTGGGAGTCGGCGCCCTGGGACGCGCTGGAGGGCTACGCGGCCTTCTGCGAGGAACGCGGCATCACGATGCTGCAGGCGACGTTCGGATGGCTGCTCGCGCAGCCCGGTGTCTCGAGCGTCATCGCCGGCGCCACGTCGCCCGCGCAGGTCGAGTCGAACGCGCAGGCGGCGACGGCCTGGGTCCCCGGCGCCGAGGACCTCGCAGCGATCGACGAGCTGTTCCCCCTCCCCGCCGACCCCGCGGTCGGGATGTAGGGCGAGGTCGACTACGATGAGCACATATCCCGCGGTCGTATGCACCGCTGACCGCAACCCGGAGACCACACGTGGCTGAAACCACCACCCAGACGCATCGCATCGATGACGATCTGCAGGTCGTCTGGGCCGGCGCCACCGATCAGGGCCGGCGCCGCGACACGAATCAGGACGCCTTCCTCGCCCGATTCCCGCTCTTCGTGGTGGCGGACGGCATGGGCGGGCATGCGGGCGGGGAGATCGCCAGCACCAGCACGATCTCACGGCTCGACGCGGTCGTCGCCGAGGGCACGGTGTCGACGGAGTCGATCGAGAAGGCGCTCGAGCTCGCGGTCGCGGACATCGCGGATCATCCCGACACGACGGACGAAGGCACCGGGACGACCCTGACCGGAGTCTTCCTCGATGACGGCGAGGGCGTCCCCCGCTGGATCGTGCTGAACATCGGCGACTCCCGCGTGTACCTGCAGCGGGACGACCGTCTCGTGCAGATCACCACCGATCACTCCGTGGTGCAGGAGCTCATCGCCGCCGGCAAGCTCAGCCCCGAGGAGGCCGAAGGGCATCCGTACAGCAACGTCATCACGCGTGCCGTCGGCGCGAGCGAGCTCGCCCCGCCCGACTACGTGGCCGTCGAGCTGCTCGCGGGCGACCGGTTCGTGATCTGCTCCGACGGGCTCACCAAGGAGCTGACCGACTACGGGATCCTGCATTTCCTCCGGGGCAACGCCGATCCGGCGGAGGCCGTCGAGGCCATGCTCGCCGCCGCCCTGAAGAACGGCGGACGCGACAACGTCACCCTGATCATCGTGCAGGTGGAGACCCACTCGGGATCCACAGCCGTCGAATCCGGCGAATAGGCGCAGAGGTCTGTGGACAGCCCGTCCTGAGGCCGGCGCGTGCGCTGGAGTGGGGGCATGGAAGCCCCTGCGATCGTCGTGCCCTCCGCATCCGCCGCCGCCCGCCGGCCGTCCCTGCCGGTGCTCGCCGCGGCGATTCCGATCGTCTCCGGTGTCGTGATGTGGATGGTCACGCAGTCGCTCCTCGCCCTCTGCTTCGCGGCTCTCGGGCCTCTGATGCTCGCCGGCTCCGCGATCGACCGACTCCGCACCGGTCGCCGCGACGAGCGGCATCGGGTCGCGGAGGTCGAGGCGGCGTGGAACCGTGCCGAGGAGGACCTCACATCCTTCCATCGTGCAGAGAGGGACGAGCTCCTGCGACGCCACCCCGACACCGCGGCCTGCCTGGCGGAGCCGCCGCTGTGCGGAACGGAGTCTCCGTCCGCCGAGACCTCCCTCGTCGTGGGACGCGGGACGGTGCCGAGCTCGGTGCGTCTCAGCGGTGGCGACGACGAGCGGGCGCGGGAGTTCCGGCGGCGCGCATCGGTGCTGCGCGAGGCGCCGATCGCCGTGTCCCTCAGTGGCGGGTTGTGCATCCGCGCCGCGAAGCCCCTCGCAGACGCCGTGACGCGAGCGCTCGTCGTCCAGCTCGCGCTGCGGTTCACGCCTGGGCAGCTGAGCCTCTGCGGCGAGGGGCTCACCGGCACCGGTCTGGACCGGCTGCCCCACGCCGCCCGATCGGCCCGTGGCGCGTTCCGTCTCTCCCTCGGCGGGGGGAGCGAGGCGGTGGATGCGCGCATCGTGTCCTGCGATGTCGATGCGGAGGCGCCCGACGGGGTCACCACAGTGCTCGACGTCGTCGATCCGCAGGAGGCGATGCTGCGGACGGCGCGGGGAAGCAGTGCGATCGCGGTCGAGGGGCTGTCGGCGGAGCAGACGCGGGTGATCGCGGAGCAGTTGCTCGAGCGGAGGTCAGCCGCCGGCGGACTGCCGGAGTCCGTGGCTCTCGCGGAGCTGCCGCCGCCGGAGCAGACGGGCCTCCTGGCGGCGATCGGGAGCGGAGAGCACGAGAGCCTGTGCCTGGACCTCGTCGAAGACGGTCCGCACGCCATCGTCACCGGGATGACGGGGATGGGGAAGAGCGAGCTGCTGATCACCTGGGTGACCTCGATCGCCCGGAGCCACAGCCCGGAGCGGGTCGCCTTCGTCCTCGCCGACTTCAAGGGCGGGACGGCCTTCGACCCTCTTCGAGAGCTGCCGCACGTCGCGGCGGTCGTCACTGATCTCGACACGGACGGGGCGCGGCGCGGCGTCGAGAGCCTCAGCGCCGAGCTGCGCCGCCGTGAGGAGGCGCTCGCCGCCGCCGGCGTGCGCGACATCCGGGACCATCCCGGACTGGGCCGCCTCGTTGTGGTGGTGGATGAGTTCGCCGCTCTCGTGCAGGAGCATGCCGACCTGGCCATGGTCTTCACGGATGTCGCGGCGCGCGGAAGAGCGCTGGGGATGCATCTCGTCCTCGGCACACAGCGCGCGACGGGGGTGATCCGCGACGCTCTCGCCGCGAACTGCCCGCTGCGCGTGAGCCTCCGGGTCGCCGATGCGGCGGACAGCCGTCTCGTCGTCGGCACCGATGCCGCAGCCGGTCTTCCGGGCGACGCCGGTGCCCGCGGGCTGGCGCTGATCCGGCGTCCACGGGATCAGGACGCGCTCGCCGTCCGCGTCGCGAGGACGTCTGCCGCGGATGTGGACGACGCGGCCCGACGATGGCACGCCGCGGTCCGTCCGGTGAGCCCGTGGCTGCCGGCGCTTCCGGGGATGCTTCCGCTGGACGACCTCCTGCGGGAGCGCGGCGCAGAGGATGCGGATGCCCGGGTGATCGGGCGCGCCGACGACCCTCGTCGTCAGCGTCAGCCCCTGGAGCTCCTGCGCCCGAGGGACGGCATCGCCGTGATCGGAGGGCCGGGTGCCGGGAAGTCGACCGCGCTGCGGGGCCTCGAGCGGCAGGCCGCCGATGCCCTGGTCGTCTCCCCTGATGCGGAGACGGCCTGGGACGCCGTCAGCGCACTCGCTCTGGGGGAGCGCAGCGCCCCGTTCGTGGTCTGCGATGACCTCGATCTCCTCGTCGCGGCGTATCCCGCGGAGTACGCGCAGGCCTTCGTCGCGATGTGGGAGCGCATCGTGCGGCTCGCACCCGTCGCCGTCGGGCTGTCCCGCGTCTCCGGGCCTCTGGCCCGTGTGATCGATGCGATCCCGCGACGGGCGCTGCTGCGGATGCCCGGGAAGGCCGAGCACCTCGCGGCGGGAGGCGAGCCCGAGGCCTTCCGCCGGGATCGGCCGGCGGGGCGGGCCGCCATCGACGGACGGGAGGTGCAGTGGAGTTGGACCGAGGAGCGACAGGCAGCGGCGACCGCCGGGCGCGACGGCGTGATGTGGGTGCCGGGCGGGCCGCTCAGCGGCGTCGTGACGGGACGCGCGGGCAACGTCGTGGAGGCCCTCCGCAGGCGGCACCCCGATCGGCGGGTCGTGGCGGTGACGGAGGTCGACGCCGCGCACACGGCGCTCGCGGCGGAGGGGCTCATCGTCGTCGGCGACCCCGAGGGGTGGCGTGCGCAGTGGGCGCTCGCCCAGCGGATCAGATCGGACGGCGAGCTGCTCGTCGCCGCGGAGTGCGCCGCCGAGCTCCGGCAGATCGCCGGCGTGCGCGACCTGCCGCCCTTCGCCGAACTCCACGCCGGGAGAGCGTGGGCTGTCGATCGCGGGCAGCGGCCGGAGAGAGTGCGGCTCCTGCCGTGAACGGTCGCCGAGGATCAGACCGTCGCGCGGATGGAGCCGACCGGGGCTCCGGCGCCGAGGACCGACAGCGGCAGTGCGGGGGCGAGGGCGTCCACGTCGGCGTGCGTCAGCCCGCCGGCACCGGCGAGCAGCTGCGCGGCGACGCGGGTGGCAGCACGCCCGCTTCCGTCCAGCGTCTTCAGCACGGCGGTCGTGCCGTCGGGGGCGACCATCGCCATCACGCCTTCGGCGCCCATCTTCGCGAACACGCCGAGCTTCTCGATCGCGATCGTGTCGGGCATCCCCGGACCGGCGACGGTCCACGGGTTGTCCCGGACCGCGCGCACCAGCGTCCCGGCCACACGGTGCAGCGCGAAGGGCGAGCGGTCGGAGGCCGAGCCGATCCTGTGGATGCCGCGCGCCAGCCCGGTGAGCGTCATCGCATGGACCGGTGCGCCGCAGCCGTCGACCGCGGTGTGGGCGACCTTCTCGCCGATGAGCCTCTCCACGACCTCGCGGATGTGGACCTGAAGGGGGTGTGCGGGGTCGAGATAGCCCTCGGTCGGCCATCCGGAGGCCACACAGGCGCGCAGCATCGCGGAGTGCTTTCCGGAGCAGTTCATCCGGATCCGGGATGGCTGGCCGTGGTCGCGCACCAGCTCGTCCCGCGTCGCGGAGTCTCCGGGCCAGGAGGGAGGGCAGTCCAGATCGTCCTCGTTCAGGCCTCCGGCCGTCAGGATGTCGCGGACGACCTCGACGTGCCTATCGGTGCCGTTGTGGCTCGCGGTGCTGAGGGCCAGCTGCTCTCCCTCGAGAGCGGCTCCGGCGGTGACGCAGGCGATCGCCTGCAGGGGCTTCAGGCTCGACCGCGGAAGGATCAGCGCATCCGTGTTGCCGTACCGGGCGACGACGTCGCCGTCGGGGGAGAGGACGACCGCCGCGCCGGCATGGCGGGATTCCACGAATCCGCTCCGCTCGACGACGGCCAGTTCCACGGCATCCGCGACGGTGAAGGTCTCCAGCACGGATCCAGCCTATCGCCGCGCGGACGCCCGCCACGATGTCGGACGCCGATGGCAGACTGGGCGCATGCCCCTCGGAGAACACCACTACGCGCTCGTCTCGACCTGGACGGGCAATCGCGGCACCGGCACCAGCGGGTACCGGGACTATGCGCGCGACGTGACGGTGACGATCGAGGGGAAGCCCGATCTCCTGGCCTCCTCGGACAAGCCCTTCCGAGGCGACGTGAGTCGATGGAATCCCGAGGACATGCTGCTCGCCGCTCTGTCGGAATGCCACCTGCTCTCCTACCTGCACGCATGCGTGGTCGCCGGCGTGGTGGTGATGTCCTATCGCGACGAGGCCGTGGGCACGATGAAGGAGGACGGGCGGGGCGGGGGCGCCTTCGACGAGGTGGTGCTACGCCCCCGGGTGACCGTCGCAGACCCGTCGATGATCGCCGCGGCCGAGCAGGCCCACCACCAGGCGCACGAGTGGTGCTTCATCGCCAACTCGGTCAACTTCCCCGTGCGCCACGAGGCCGATGTCATCGCGGAGTCCTGAGCCGCTCCGCGGCGGTACTCGTCGCCTCAGCGGCGCTCGTGCGGAAGGGCCTGCTTGATCTTCTCGATCGGACCCTGCGCCGGAGGCTCGTTGTAGATGCCGGCGAGCTCCTGGCCGGAGAGGCCGTGGATCGCAGCCATGATCTCATCCGTGGCGAGGCGCCGTGCCTTCCCGCTCGCGGCGGGGCCGTGCACGCTGAGATCGAGCGGCTCGCCGAACCTCACCGTGACGCGTTCGCGCATCGACGGGAGCGACGCTCCGACCGGCATCACCCGGTCGGTTCCGATGAGACCGACCGGCACCACGGGAGCACCGGTCTGCAGCGCGAGAAAGGCCACGCCGGTGCGGCCCTTGTACAGTCGTCCGTCCGTCGAGCGGGTGCCCTCGGGGTAGAGGGCCACGGCGAGTCCCTCGTCGAGCAGCTTGCGCTGCTGGTCGAGTGCGTCCAGCGCGGCCTGACCGGCGCCGCGCTTGACCGGCACCGCGCCGATCGACTGGAAGAACGTCCGCATCAGCGTGCCCTTCATCCCCGTGCCCTCGAAGTAGCTCGACTTCGCGAGGAACTGCACGGGGCGAGGGGCGGCGACGGGGATCGCGATCGAGTCGATGAACGAGAGATGGTTGCTCGCGAAGATGACGGGACCGCTGCGGGGGACGTTCTCGCGGCCCTCGACCCGAGGACGGTAGATCATCCGTGCGATCGGGGTGACGGCGGTCCGGCCGAGGGAGTAGACGAAACCGGCGTGCCGCGTGGTGTGCTCGTCCTCGGGCGCAGGGTCCGACTCCATCGACTGCTCAGAGCTCATTCGGCAAGGTTATCGAAGGGCTCATGCCGTGACGGGAATGGGCGATCGCCCCTCTCCAGCGTCGTCGTACAGCGGGGGCAAAGCCCGATGAGGCAAGATAGAGCGTCCCTTCCGTCTGAACAGAGGTCCTATCGTGCGCCTGCGCCGTCCGCTCGCCCTGCTGTCCACCGTCGCCGCAGCGACGCTCATCCTCGCCGGCTGCGCCGGTTCGCCGGAGGCGGGCGGCTCGCCGAGCCCGAGCCCGAGCAGTTCCAGCGGCTGCATGCTCAACACCAAGCCCGGCGCCGGATCGGACGCAGTGAAGGTCGACGGATCGGGTCTCGACGCCAAGATCACCGTCCCCAAGGACACCAAGATCTCCGAGGTGGAGCGCACCGTCGTCAAGAAGGGCGACGGCAAGGAGATCAAGCCCGGCGACTTCGTCTCGGCCAGGTACCAGCTCGTCGACGCGGAGACCGGCGAGGTACTCGACACCTCCAAGCGCGGGCCCGAGGGCGTCCTCCCGCTTCTCCTCAACCCGAACCAGCAGCAGCAGATCTCGGACTTCACCCAGTCGTCGATCTTCGTCGTCGCCGCGGAGTGCGTCCCCGTCGGATCCGAGGTCGTCCTGACGATCCCGGCGAGCAGGCTCGGCGAGGGCGCGCACTCCGTCGCCCTGTACGTCCAGACGCTCGAGAAGCTCCCGACCACCGCCACGGGCAAGGAGGTCCTGGCCTCCTCGGGCGACCTGGCCACCGTCAAGCTCGGCAAGGACGGCGCTCCGACGATCACGGTCCCGAAGACCGCGGCCCCGACCGAGACCACCATCAGCGTGCTCAAGCAGGGCGATGGCCCGGTGGTCGGCTCCGGCGACCTGGTCACCATCCAGTACCGCGGCGTCAAGTGGAGCGACGGCAAGGAGTTCGACTCGTCCTGGGGGCGTGCGGCCTTCCCCTCGCAGTTCGCGACCACGCAGGTCGTCTCCGGCTTCGGCAAGGCCCTGGAGGGGCAGAAGGTCGGCTCGCAGATCCTCGCCGAGATCCCGCCGAAGGACGGCTACGGCGCGAGCAAGGGCCACGAGCTCGAGAAGGAGACGCTCGTCTTCGTGATCGACATCCTCGGCACCACCCCCGCGGAGAAGTGACCGCGACCGCATAGGCTGGCGGCATGCGTCGCGTCATCGTCCTCGGCTCCACCGGCTCCATCGGCACCCAGGCCCTGGATGTGATCCGCGCGAACCCGCGCAGGTTCGAGCTGGTCGGGATCGCCGCGGGCGTGAACAGCGCGATGATCGCCGAGCAGGCGGAGCAGTTCCACGTCGAGCACACCGCGCTCGGCGCGGCGGAGGCGGAGACGCTCGTCCGAGAGGTCGAGGCCGACGTCGTGCTCAATGCGATCACCGGCTCCATCGGCCTCGGGGCCACGCTGGCCGCCCTCGAGGCCGGACGAACGCTGGCACTGGCGAACAAGGAGTCCTTGATCGTCGGGGGCGAGCTGGTGCTCGGTGCCGCGCAGCCCGACCAGATCGTGCCGGTCGACTCGGAGCATTCCGCACTCGCCCAGGCCCTGCGCTCCGGGACGAAGGATGAGGTGCGCCGCCTCGTCGTCACGGCCTCCGGCGGCCCGTTCCGCGGACGCACCCGTGCGGAGATGACCGACGTCTCACCGGCCGAGGCACTCGCCCACCCGACCTGGGACATGGGGCGGATGGTGACCACCAACTCGGCGACCCTCGTCAACAAGGGCCTCGAGGTGATCGAAGCGCACCTGCTGTTCGGCGTGGCCTACGACGACATCGAGGTCGTCGTGCACCCGCAGTCGATCGTGCACTCGATGGTCGAGTTCGTCGACGGGTCCACGATCGCGCAGGCCTCGCCCCCCGACATGCGCCTGCCGATCTCTCTCGGGCTCGACTGGCCGCACCGCGTCGGCGGCGTCGGGAAGCCGTTGGACTGGAGGCAGGCCTCCCACTGGACGTTCGAGCCCCTCGACCACGATGCCTTCCCGTCCGTGGCACTGGCCAAGCAGGTCGGCCGCGCGGGGGCGACCTTCCCCGCCGTCTACAACGCCTCCAACGAGCAGGCCGTCGACGCGTTCCACGACGGGCGTCTCCCGTTCCTCGGGATCGTCGACACCATCGCGCGGGTCGTGGACGCGCACGAGCCTCCGGAGCGCCTCACGGTGGAGAGCCTCGCAGAGGCCGAGCGATGGGCACGTGAGAAGGCCGACGCGCTGATCGCCGCCCGCTCGGCCTGACACGGCGCGGCGGGCGGCCGAGCGGTCAGTCCGTGTACGGCACGGTCCAGCGCGGCTCGGGGACCGGCCAACCGGCGTCCCGCAGCGCGCGTCGCGCGAGTTCCCGCGCGGAGTACGGCGTGCGCACGCCGCGGATGTCGCGGTAGTCCTGATGACCGGGACCGGCCCACAGGATCGCGTCTCCCTCTCCGACCATGCCGACGGCGGCGACGATGGCCTCCTCGGGCGGGGAGAACTCGTGGATGTCACCGTCCGGACGGACCGCCAGGGCTCCCTCCCGCAGCGTCGCCCTGATCGATTCCGGATCCTCGAAGCGGGGGTGGTGATCGGTGATCACCAGGATGTCGCTGCCCTCGACGGCGGTGCGCGCCATGTCGAAGCGCTTCGTCGCGTCGCGGTCGCCGTCGGCGCCGAAGAGCATCAGCACCTTGCCGGGCGTCACGCGGCGCACGGCGGCGAGCGTCTTCTCGAACGCGTCGGGCGAGTGCCCGAAGTCGACATAGATCGCCGGGCCGCTCTCGCCGGAGACGAACTCCGTGCGGCCGGGGAGATACGCGCGGATGCCGCCGTCGCGTTGCAGGGTCTCGGCGATCCGCTCCCAGGCGTAGCCGCCCTCCAGCAGCATGACGATCGCGAGACCGGCGTTCGCGGCCATGTGGGGCCCGATCACGGGCACGAGCGTCGTCAGCGAGCGGCCGCCGGGACCGGCGAGCGTGAAGACGGTCCCGTTCTGCCGCTCCTCGTCGATCGTGACCACCCAGTCGGCCTGTGCCGCCGCGTCCGGATCGGCGGCGATGGACGGGGTCGCGATCGTGACCACAGGGATTTCTGCACGCAGGGCCACGACGGCCCCCGACGCCGAGTCGAGGTTCACGACACCGCGGCGGGCGCGATCGGGGCGGAACAGCGGCAGCTTCGCCTCGAAGTACTCCTCCATGTCGGCGTAGTCGTCGAGGTGGTCGTGCGAGAGGTTCGTGAAGCCCGCGACGTCGAAGAGGATCCCGTCGACGCGGTGCCGGGAGAGGGCCTGGGCGCTCACCTCGACCGCGACGGCCTCGACCTGTCGCTCGCGCATGAGCGCGAGGAGGGCGTGCATCTCGGACGCCTCGGGCGTCGTGAGGCGTGAGACGATCACCTGGCCGGCGATGTGCCGCTCCGCGGTGGAGGACAGACCGGTCACGACGCCGAGCTGGTCGAGGATGCCTTCGAGCAGGTGGGAGACGCTGGTCTTGCCGTTCGTCCCGGTCGTGGCGAAGAGCTTCGGCAGCGGGTCGCCCGCGCCGGTGCCGTACACCCAGGCGCTCAGTGCGCCGAGGACGCCGCGGGGGTCATCCACGACGACGATCGGCAGCCCGGCATCGGCGGCGATCTCCGCGCCGTCCTCATCCGTGACGACGGCGACCGCGCCCTTCTCCGCGGCGGTCGCGGCGAAGTCGGCTCCGTGGCGGTTGACGCCGCGGATGGCGACGAACGCCTCTCCCGGGCGGAGATCCGCGGTCGCGAGGGTGATGCCGCTGAGAGTGACGTCCGCGGTGTCTCCGCGGACCTCCTTCCCGAATCGGGCGGCGAGCTCGGTCAGCGCGCGACGGGGTGGGTCGGCGGGACGGAGCACAGGGGGCAGGCTCGGATGATCGATCGTCATGGCGCATCCATGTTCTCATGGCGCACCCCGGAACCCGCCGCCGTACGCGGTCACAGCGGATTCCTCGCCTGCAGGCAGTAGCTTGGGTCCGTGGAAATCCTGCTGTATCTGGGCGGCATCCTCTTCATGCTGATCGGCCTCGGGCTGTCCATCGGCCTGCACGAGGTCGGTCATCTCCTGCCCGCGAAGCTCTTCGGTGTGCGCGTTGGCCAGTACATGATCGGCTTCGGGCCCCGGCTGTGGTCGCGGCGCATCGGTGAGACCGAGTACGGGTTCAAGCTGCTGCCCCTCGGCGGTTTCATCTCGATGTCGGGCATGTACCCGCCCTCGAAGAAGACCGGCCCGGCGAAGGGGCTGTTCCGATCGCTCGTGCAGGACGCGAGGTCGGCGAACGACGAGACGATCGTCGACGGTGCGGAGGAACGGGTGTTCTACCGGCTTCCGGTCTGGAAGCGCGTCGTCGTGATGCTCGGCGGCCCCCTCATGAACCTCCTGCTGGGCATCCTGATCTTCACCGTCCTCGCCTCCGGCATCGGCGTGCAGCAGGGGAGCACGACGGTCGCATCGCTCAGCGAGTGCGTGCTGCCGGCCGGGAGCGCGCAGACCGCGTGCCAGCCCGGCGACCCCGCGTCGCCGGCGGTGAAAGCGGGGATCAAGCCCGATGACGTGCTGGTGAGCGTCGGAGGCACGCAGGTCGCGACCTTCGCCGAGGCGTCGGCGATCATCCAGGCCTCCCCGGGCAAGGAGCTGCCGGTCGTCGTCGACCGCAAGGGGCAGAAGGTCGACCTCACCCTGACTCCGGTTCCCGCACAGCGCGGCGAGGTGGACGCGAGGGGTCGCCCGGTGCTCGACGCCGAGGGCAAGCAGGTGACCCACGAGGTCGGCTACGCCGGCGTGTACGCGCAGCTCGAGTACATGCCCCAGCCCATCGGCACAGGTGCCGAGGCGGCGTTCACCCAGGTGGGCGCCGTGTCGTCGATGATCGTCACGCTGCCCGCGCGTATCTGGGATGTCGGCGTCTCCCTCGTCACAGGCGGCCAGCGTGACCCGAACGGCCCGCTGAGCGTCGTCGGGGTCGGGCGGATCGCCGGTGAGGTGGCGGCGACCGATGCGCCGGTGCTGAACCGTCTGGTGATGCTGCTCAATCTGCTCGGCGCGCTGAACATCGCACTGTTCGTGTTCAACATGATCCCGCTGCTGCCGCTCGACGGGGGGCACATCGTGGTCGCGCTCTGGGAGGGCGTGAAGAAGGCGTGGGCGAAGCTCACCGGGCGGCGTGCTCCGAAACCCGTCGACGCGACGAGGCTCGTCCCGCTGACGGTGGTGGTCGCGGTGCTGATGATCGGCATGGGCGGGCTGCTGCTCGTCGCCGACCTCTTCAACCCGGTGAAGCTCCTGGGCTGAGACTCGTGCGGCGGGGTCGGTCTACGCCAGAGCGTGCTCGGCCAGGCGCTGCAGGGTGCGGATGCCGTCGCGTGACAGGATCGACTCCAGATGCCCCTGCACCGAGGCGAAGCCCTCGCCGCGCAGCGCGTAGACGTCGCCGTTCACCGGATCCGTGGAGACCTCGGCGCCACCGACCTCACCGGTGCCGGGCGCGACGCGTGCGGTGAAGGTGTTGTAGAAGCCCACGGACGCCTCCTCGCCGAACACCGGCACCGTCTTCTGGACGCCCTGATGGGGCGCGTCCAGGGGGACGAGGGGGATCCCGAGCCGATCGGCGAGGATCTGGTGGCTCAGGCACACCGCGAGCAGCGGCGCGCCGGCGTCGAGCCGCCGGGAGACCACCTGCTGCATGCGGGCGATCCGCGGCGAGGCGGAATCGCGCGGGTCGCCGGGGCCCGGGCCCGCGACGACGAGATCGGCGTCGCGGACCTCGTCGTCCGTGACCTCGTGCCACGGGACGATCCGCGCATCGAGGCCGAGATGACGCAGCTGGTGCGCGAGCATCGTCGTGAAGCGGTCCTCGGCATCGACCACGAGCACGCTGCGGCCGGACAGCGGACGCGCACCCTCGGCGTCCTGGGGCTGCATCCAGAACTCCGCGAGCCGGGAGTTGCGCGAGGCGAGCAGCGCGGCGATCTCGGGATCCTCCGCGAGCGTGAGCGGGACACCCGGCTCATCGGCGTCGTCGCGCGCCTCCGCGGCGAGGTCGCGTTCGATCGCGCCGATCGCGCCCAGCACCCCGGCCGCCTTGCCGTGGGTCTCTCCGACCTCTCCCTGGGGATCGGAGTGGCGCACGAGCGTCGCGCCGACCGGCACCCTCAGACGTCCGTCGTCGAGATACACCGTGCGGATGAGGATCGGGGCGTCGAGGTCGTGCCCGCCTCGGCCGTCCGGCGTGAAGAGGGCGGCGACGCCGGAGTAGTAGCCGCGGGGCCGGCGCTCGTGGCGACGGATCACCGTGCAGGCGTTCTGCATCGGCGATCCGGTCACCGTGGGGGCGAACATCGTCTCGCGGAGGATGTCCCGGGGGTCGAGCCTGCTGCGGCCGCGCAGCATGTACTCGGTGTGGGTCAGGCGAGACATCTCCTTGAGGTGCGGACCGGTGATCCGCCCGCCGTCCGAGCACACCTGGCTCATCATCTTGAGCTCTTCGTCGACGACCATGAAGAGCTCCTCGGTCTCCTTCGCAGAGGAGAGGAACTCCGTGAGGGACTCCTTGGTCGCACCTCCCGCCGGATGACGGAAGGTGCCGGAGATCGGATTCATGGTGACGATCCCGTCGCGCGCGACGACGTGCGCCTCGGGGCTCGCGCCCACCGCGACGACGCCGGGGGTGACGACCGCGAACGTCCAGTAGGCACCGCGTTCGTGGGCGAGCAGCGCACGGAACCAGGTCAGCGCCGCGGTGCGGTCGTCGGCGGAGAAGGCGGCCGTGTAGTCGCGCCGGATGACGAAGTTGGCGCCTTCGCCCCGTCCGATCTCCTCGGCGATCACGCGCTCGACGATCGCCGCGTACTCCTCGTCGGAGAGATCGAATCCGCCGTCGCGCAGCGGGATCGGCGCGGAGGGGAGCGCGGCGAGCAGCTCCGCGGCGTCGGAGCGCTCGTGCTCGTCGACGAGGATGCAGCGCAGCGGCGCACCGTCGTCCTGGGCGTCGAATCCGCGCTCGCGCACCTGCCGGTAGGGGATCAGCGCGAAGACGGAACGCGTCTCGTCCAGCGGGATGTCGGCCAGCAGCTCGACATCGCGCACCTCACCGGAGAGCAGCTCGACGCCTCCGTCCCTGGCGATCAGCACGAAGGATGCGGCGGGGTCGGCGGCGAGAGCGCTGAGGCGGTCTGCGACGGTCATCGGTGTCTCCTGATTCGGGGATCCGGTGCGGTGGGAAAGGAAAAGACCGCCCCGGAAGGCGGTCTCGTTCTCGTGGGTACGCGAAACTCCGCCTAGAAGGCGGGCCACCAGGTGCGGTTCGCGGACATGCGCTGAAACTATCACACAGCCGGCATCCGGCCCCGGCATGTGACGGCGGCGTAGGCTGGGGGAGTGCCAGCAGTGAACCTGGGGATGCCGCGCATCCCGGACGTCCTCGCTCCTCGACGCAAGTCCCGCCAGATCAAGGTGGGCAAGGTGCTCGTCGGGGGTGACGCCCCCGTCAGCGTGCAGTCGATGACCACGACGAAGACCACCGACATCAACGGCACCCTCCAGCAGATCGCCGAGCTGACCGCGTCGGGCTGCGAGATCGTGCGCGTCGCAGTGCCGTCCCAGGACGACGCCGACGTGCTGCACATCATCGCGAAGAAGAGCCAGATCCCTGTGATCGCCGACATCCACTTCCAGCCGAAGTACGTGTTCCAGGCGATCGACGCGGGTTGTGCCGCGGTGCGCGTGAACCCGGGGAACATCCGCAAGTTCGACGATCAGGTCGGGGCGATCGCCCAGGCGGCGAAGGACGCCGGCGTGTCGCTCCGCATCGGCGTGAACGCGGGATCCCTCGACCCCCGTCTGCTGCAGAAGTACGGCAAGGCGACTCCCGAGGCGCTCGCGGAGAGCGCACGCTGGGAGGCCTCGCTGTTCGAAGAGCACGACTTCCACGACTTCAAGATCTCGGTCAAGCACAACGACCCGGTCGTGATGGTCAAGGCGTACCGCTTGCTGGCGGCCATGGGCGACTGGCCGCTCCACCTCGGCGTGACCGAGGCGGGGCCCGCGTTCCAGGGAACCATCAAGTCGGCGACCGCCTTCGGGATCCTGCTCGGTGAGGGCATCGGCGACACGATCCGCGTGTCGCTCTCGGCGCCTCCCGCGGAGGAGGTCAAGGTCGGCCACCAGATCCTGCAGTCGCTGAACCTGCGCGAGCGCAAGCTCGAGATCGTCTCGTGCCCGTCCTGCGGTCGTGCGCAGGTGGACGTCTACACGCTCGCCGAGAACGTCACCGAGGGGCTCAAGGACATGACGGTCCCGCTGCGCGTCGCCGTGATGGGCTGTGTCGTGAACGGCCCGGGGGAGGCGCGTGAGGCCGACCTCGGCGTCGCGTCCGGCAATGGCAAGGGGCAGATCTTCGTCAAGGGCGAGGTCATCAAGACGGTGCCCGAGGAGGACATCGTCGCGACCCTCATCGAGGAGGCGAACCGGATCGCCGCCGAGATGGGGCCGGATGCGCCGATCGGGACGGCGCAGGTCCTCACGAAGTAGGCTGCCGCTCATCGGAGAGTCCGACCGCAGAGGAGCTGTCATGAGCGATCCCCTTCCCGCCGCCGCGCAGGCGATGGTCGACGCGATCAACGCCGCGGACACCGACGCGTTCGTCGCGGCGTTCACCGAGGGCGGCTACGTCGACGACTGGGGGCGCGTGCTCCGCGGTCCGGACGGCGTGCGCAGCTGGGCCGGATCGGATGCGATCGGCGCCGGCGCGCGGATGACGATCCTCTCCGCGGACGTCGACGGAGACACCGTCACCACGCGGTTCGGGTGGACCAGCCGTGTGTTCAACGGCGAGTCCACCGGGATCTTCGTCGTCGACGGCGACAGGCTCGCCAGCTTCACGATCCCGCCGAACCACTGACGCTCCGCGGACGACCGGGCCACGCGGAGCAGCGAGTCAGCGAGCGGCATGCGAGAGTGGAGTCATGAGCTCCGAAGCACTCCGCACCCCGACCGTCGTCACCTTTCCTGCGGGCGAGCTGGCGGGCGACGGGACCGTGCTCATCGTGCGGCCGCACGGCGAGGGCGCGATCCTCGTCGTCGACGTGACGCCTTTCCACCCGGTCGACCACACCTGGCCCGACCAGCCGGGCGATTCCGGGACCGTCACGGTCGGCGGCGTCGACCTTGCGGTGTCCGAGGCCGTCATGGGCGCGATCTCTGACGACGGCGAGTTCCGCGTCGGGGCGGACATCCCCGTCAAACGGGGCTCCGAGGGGTGGACCTGGCTCGTCGGCCACATCCTCTCCGGCGCGGCTCCCGAGGATGCGACGGGGGCATCGGCGCACCTCACGGTGGACGCGGGCCGTCGCGCCGGCCTGAGCCGAGGCCACACGGCCTGCCATCTGGCCTCGCTCGCGCTCGACCTTGCGGTCGCGGATCTCTGGCGGAAGGATCCGGGCGCCGATGCGCTGGGCACCCCGGACTTCGAGGGCCGAGCCAACCAGAGCAGCCGCATCGGCGAAGACGGCGCCGTGGACGAGTACCGGCTCGGGAAGAGCCTGCGCAAGGCGGGGTTCGATGCGGAGACCTTCGCCGCCACGCTCGCGGAGCGCGAGCGCGCGATCAACGAGCGGCTGGCGACCTGGGTGGTCTCCGCTGCCCCGAGCCGCATCGACACCGACGGGCCGACCATCGTGGACCGGCGCCGGTGGGTCTGCGATCTGCCGGAGGGCACGGCCTCGATCCTCTGCGGCGGCACCCACGTGCCGTCGCTCTCCGCGTTCTCCTCGATCTCGGTGACGCTCGATCTCAGCGATCCGCAGCTGCTCGTCATGACGACGACGGCGATTCCGGCCTGACACGGTCGGAGGTCAGGGGGCGGCGCGTTCGTCGACACCTCGATCGTCGATCCAGGTGTGCCAGGGGGTGATCGTGCGGACGAAGGCGATCGCATCGAAGGCCTCGCGCACCGCCAGCGGCTGCAGGACGTCACCGTTGTGCAGGCCCGCGCTGCGGTCGAGAGCGGTCGCCGCCTCCGGAGGGAGGCGGCGCAGATCGATGAGGACATCGCCCGTGCCTGTCCGGGCGATCGCCGCGTCGACGCTGTCTTCACGCAGGGGTGCGAGAGGCTGCACGAAAGGGCGGGAGTGCCCGGGGGGATCCTCGGGATCCGGGCGATGCAGCCACGCCTCACCGCCGCCGAACGCGGTGCCGATCACGACGAGGTCGTCGCCGAGGGCGGCGGACAGATGTCCGCCCATCGTCGCCATCGGCTCCGGCACGAAAGGAGGCGCCGAGAACGGCGTCCTCTGGACGTGGCCGTTCGCCGCCGCGACCAGGATCCGCGGCTCCCGGTCCAGGAGACGCTCCACGGACTCGGCCATCCAGGCATCGCGGATGTTCGCGGCGGGCCAGGTGCGCGTGGGGCCGCTGGTCATCGCGTGCAGGAAGTCATCGGCGGCGCGGGCGCTCTCCGCGGCGCGGATCGCCTCGTCGACGCGGGCCGCCGGTGCCAGGAGGCGCATGTCGGTGCGACGCGCCCTCATCCGGGCGACCAGGTCTCCGATCGCGGAGGAGAGCCGACGCTGGAGATCGGCGTCGAGCGCGAGATAGGCCTGGATGGCCGTGGCCGACTGGGCGAGCCCGGTGCGGTCCTCCGGGAGGTAGTCGAACAGCGGCAGGACCTCCTGGCGGACGTGCGCCGCGTACGCGGGATCGGCCCGGTCCAGCAGCTCCAGCGCCGCCACGACGCCGGGGAACGCGCTCGCCGAGGAGTCGGGGACGTCCATGCCGGCGAAGCGCACCGGATGCTCCCCTCCGGCGTTGCGCTGTCGCATCCAGGTGAGCTGGTCGAGCATCTCCTCGCATGCGCCGAAGCGGTAGGTGATCCCCGCGCTCAGCGCCGCTCGGAGGCCGCCGGTCCCCTCGCGCAGCCAGTCGTCGACGCGCAGCCCCTCCGGGAGGCCGCTCTCCATCACGAGCGTCGTGAACCCGGCGCGCCGGACCAGGAATCGGAAGATCCGGTGCCGAAGCGCGAGGAACTCGTGTACGCGGTGCATCGACTCGCCGACGGCGACCACCCTCGCATCGCCGACGATGTCGAGCATCGGTTCGAGGTCGGAGTCGTCCGGATCATCGGGGTCGACGGTGCGCAGGCGCGGCGCCTCGGCGCGCAGCCAACGTCCGAGCGGGTCGGTCTGCTCCTCCACGCCGTTCAGCGTACGCCCGGGGTTAGCATCGAAGGCGCACCCGGCATCGACGCGACGGAGGACGGCCATGAAGACGCGGACACTCGGACGGGGACTCCAGGTCTCGGCCATCGGGCTGGGGTGTATGGGGATGTCGCAGAGCTATGGCCCGAATCCCGGGACGCGCGAGGAGATGATCGAGGTACTGCGGACCGCTGTCGACCTCGGCGTGACGCTCTTCGACACGGCCGAGGTGTACGGGCCCTTCGCCAACGAGGAGCTCGTCGGTGAGGCGCTGGCACCCGTCCGCGACCGCGTGGTGATCGCCACGAAGTTCGGCTGGCGCATCGAGGCCGGCAGGAGCACGGGGCTGGACAGTCGCCCCGCGCACATCCGCGAGGTCGCCGAGGAGTCGCTCCGACGACTGCGGACCGACACGATCGACCTTCTCTACCAGCACCGCGTCGACCCCGATGTCCCGATCGAGGACGTCGCCGGAACGGTGGCGGAGCTCATCGCCGAGGGGAAGGTCCGCCACTTCGGGCTCTCCGAGGCGTCGGCGGCGACGATCCGCCGGGCGCATGCGGTCCACCCGGTCACCGCCCTGCAGAGCGAGTACTCCCTGTGGACGCGGGATCCGGAGACCGAGGTGCTGCCGGTCCTCGCCGAGCTGGGCATCGGCTTCGTGCCCTTCAGCCCGCTCGGCAGAGGGTTCCTCGCCGGGGGCGTCGACGGATCCACCGTCTTCGCCGCCGACGACATGCGCGCGGGTCTGCCCCGCTTCAGCGAGGCGAACCGGGCGGCGAACGGTGCGCTGGTCGACCACGTCGCCGAGCTCGCCAGAGCCAAGGGGGCGACGCCGGGACAGATCGCCCTCGCCTGGCTCCTCGCGCAGGAGCCCTGGATCGTGCCGATCCCGGGGACGCGGCGGGTGTCGCGCATCCAGGAGAACATCGGCGCCGCCGACGTGGGGCTCACGCCGGGGGAGCTCGCCGACCTGGATACCCTCGCGGAGCGGATCGGCGTGCACGGGGAGCGGTACAACGCCGCGCAGATGGGAACGATCGACCGTTAGAGAGCGCCTCCCGATGCGCTGCAGGTGTGACGGGAGCCCCGGCAGGGCCGGTGGAACGGATCGCGGTGGACGGAGAGCTCCGCGCCTGCGGCCGACGACGTTCCCGCAGGGGTCCTCGCCATCGGTGCCGGGCCCCGGAACGGCGGCAGCGGCAGCGCCCGCCGCTCCGGCTTCCGTGGCCGACGCGCCCGCGCCTGTGGCTCCGCGGCGGGCGCCGACTCTGGGGTACATAGGTCTGGGCGTGGCCGTCTCTGTCGAAGATCGGGGGCGGGCTGCGGTGAGTCCTGGACCGCGGGCGGTGCATATCCGACGATCACGACGTCGTCGAAGCGTCGCTCAGAACCGCGCCAGCGCTTCCGAGAGCAGCCGGTGCCCCTGCTGCTCGAAGGCGGTGTCGCCGACCTTGAACGCCCAGCACGCGGTGCCGACGGCTTCGCGCAGCAGATGCAGCGGCCAGAGGACGGGATCGCGGGGATCCTCGCCGTATCCGTCGAAGAAGGCGCGCTCCAGATCGGGGCGTCCGCGCCACTGCTGTCCGGCGAGCCGGCCCAGATCGGAGTTCGCGGGGCGGAAGGCGAACCTCCCGAAGTCGATCACCCGGATGACCCCGTCGCCGGCCTCCGCGTCGGGGGAGATCAGCCAGTTCCGGGGCTGCCAGTCACCGTGTGCCGGCACCACACGGACGGAGGGGGTCTCCGCTCTCTCGAGGATGCGTCGTGCCGCCCTCTCGGCGTCGGGATCGACCCGGTGGGGCTGGTCGAGCCACCCCAAGGCGCGGTCGGTTGCGATCCTCTCGTGGTCGGGGTCCTCGCGCGTCTCCTGCGCGTGCAGGCGGCGGAGGAGGTCGCCCGCCTGCACGTAGGTGTCCGGTCGCCACTCGGCCGGCGTGCCCTCCACGAGAACGCCGGGCAGGTGCTCGAGGAGCATCACGCGGAGGTCGGGGTCGGCGTCGAGCATCCGCGCGGCGTGACCGGAGGAGGTGAGGGCGGCGGTGCGCCGCGGATGGGCGGCGATCTCCCGTCCGATGTGATGGTTCTCCGGCCCGCCGGCCTTCACCACGTAGTCCGCGCCGCCGGAGCGCACGCGGAGCACCGTCGACGCCATGAGCCGCCATGACATGTCGCGCACGAGCACGGCATCGGGCAGGCGTTCGCGCAGCCAGTCGCGCTGCTCCGGGTCCAGCGGGAGCGGGACGGTCATCGGGCGGTGCCGGGCGCGGCGAAGGAGATCTTCCCGGAGGCGATCTCCGCCGACTGCAGGCGCAGGCGCACGACGGCACCCGGGGTTGTCCCCTCGGGGACGGGGGCGCGTGCGGTCACGGCGGGCTCGGTCAGCTGCACGGTGGCGACGCCGTCTCCGTTCGCCGGCCGGATCACGGCGGCGTCGAACTCCTCCCCGACGTGCGGGGCGAGGAGCGCGGCCTCCACGTGGTCGATCGTCTGCGCGTTGAGCTGGGAGGAGCGGGCGGAGGAGTCCTGCATCAGCTTCGGCAGCTCGGAGAGGCCCTCGCGGGCCCAGTCCGCGATCTCCCGTCCCTCGGAGACCGCGAGGGAGATCGCCAGCGACCAGCGGTCGACCAGCCGCCGCAGTGGCGCGGTGGCGTGGGCGTAGGGCGCGCCGATCGCCGCCTGCATCGTCTGCTCGGGAGCCGCCCCGTCGAAGGCCACGTAGCCGGCGCCCCGGAATAGGGCGCTCGCCGCCTCGAGCACCGGCAGGGTCAGCGGGTCGGCACGATCGAGGCCGCGGAGATAGTCGCCGTACCGACCATCGGTCCAGGGGCGTCCGAGGGCCTCGGTCTGCCGGCGGAAGGTCGCGAAGGCCTCGTCGTCCGGCTGCGGCATCGTGCGCAGCACGCCGACCTTCGCGCCGAGCATCAGGTCGGCGGCCGCCATCCCGGTCATCAGCGACAGCTGGGCGTTCCAGTCCTCGACGGGGAGCGGGTGCCTCCGCTCGATCCGATAGGCGCCGTCGTCGCCGCGGACCACCTCGGCGTCGGGAAGGTTGAGGCTCGCGCCGCCCCGCGCGGCCTCCTGCTCGAGTCGGAGGCGTCCGACCTCGGGGAGCAGCGCGGCGGGGGAGTCCTGTCCCGCGTCGAGGGCCGCCTGCGTCGAGGCGTAGTCCAGCTGCGCCCGGGAGCGGATCAGCGCCCGCTCGAGGCGGGTGTCGGTCGCGACGCCGTCGCCGTCCAGCACGAAGGTCCACACCAATGCGGGGCGTTCTTGCTCCGGCAGGAGGGATGCGCTGCCCTCGCTGAGCACCGGCGGATGCAGCGGGATGGATCCGTCGGCGGCGTACAGGGTCTGCCCGCGCGAACGGGCCGCGGCGTCGAGTGCGCCGCCGGGGACGATGAACCCCGGCACGTCGGCGATCGCATAGCGCACCGTGTAGCCGCGGCCCGTGCGCTCGAGCTGGAACGCCTGATCCAGGTCCCTCGAGCCCAGCGGGTCGAGGGTGGCGAAAGGGATCTCCCGCAGGTCGAGCCCGGGCGGTGCGGCGGTCGCCCGCTCCGCCTCGGCGACGGCTTCGGGCGGGAACGGCACATCGAACGGCGCACGCACGGCCTCGAGGGCGGCGGCCAGCTCGCTCTGCGCGACGGAGGATGCGATGTGCGATCGGCGCTGAGGCATGGGGTCAGCCTATGCGCATCGGCCCTCGCGTCCCCGCAGGCGACTAGCGTGAGATCCATGAGCATCTCCTCCTCCGCAGCCGCCCTCGCCGGCCTCTACGCCGCTCCGCAGATCCTTCGCGTCGTCAACGTGTGGGACGTCGTCTCCGCCCAAGCGGTCGCCGCCCTTCCCGGGACGACGGCGATCGCGACCGCAGGGCACTCGATCGCGTCGACCTTCGGCTACGCCGACGGCCAGATCCCTCGTGAGCTCATGATCGACATGGTCGGCCGGATCGCCGCCGCTGTGGAGCTACCTGTCACCGCCGACCTCGACGACGGCTATGGAGACGCGGGGGAGGCCACCCGCCTGGCGATCGGCGCCGGAGTGGTGGGCGCCAACGTCGAGGACCGGTTGAAGCCCTTCGCGGAGTCGGTCGCCCAGGTGGAGGCGATCATCAAGGCCGGCGAGGCCGAGGGCGTCCCGTTCGTGCTGAACGCCCGTACGGACGCGATCGTCCGCGGTGGGGACAAGCCGCTCGCCGACAAGCTCCGCGACGCGGTGGAGCGCGGGCGTGCGTACCTCGACGCCGGCGCGACGGCCGTGTTCGTGCCCGGCGTGCTCGACGCCGACGCCACGCGCACGCTCGTCGATGGGATCGGCGCGGGCAGGCTCAGCGTCATCGGACTGCCCGGCGCGCTCACGGCCGCGGAGTACGAGGCACTCGGCGTGGCGCGCATCTCGTACGGGCCGCTACCCCAGCGCGTCGCGCTCACCGCGCTGCAGGACGTGGCATCGAGCCTGTACGCCGACGGCGTGATCCCGGCGAGCACCCGCGCACTGAACTGACCCCTCGCCCGATCGGCAGGCGGTGTCACGGATCGCGGGCGGATCCGACCGGATGCTCTGCGGTTCGTGACACCACCCGTAGGAGGGGCGGCGGAGGGGGCTCCCGGTCGTCACTAGACTTGTGCCGTGGTCACCCGTCTCTCTCAGCTCTTCGTCCGCACGCTGCGCGAGGACCCGGCCGATGCCGAGGTCCGCAGCCACAAGCTCCTGGTGCGCGCCGGCTACATCCGTCGCCAGGCCGCCGGCATCTTCGCCTGGCTGCCTCTGGGGCTGCGCGTGCGCGCCCGGATCGAGGCGATCATCCGCGAGGAGATGGCCGCCGCCGGCGCGCAGGAGGTCCACTTCCCGGCGCTGATGCCGCGCGAGGCCTACGAAGCGACCGGTCGCTGGGAGGAGTACGGCGATCTGCTGTTCCGGCTGCAGGATCGCAAGGGCGGCGACTACCTCCTCGCCCCGACCCACGAGGAGGCCTTCACCCTGCTCGTGAAGGACCTCTACTCCTCGTACAAGGACCTGCCCTTGACGATCTACCAGATCCAGGACAAGTACCGCGACGAGGCGCGGCCGCGCGCCGGCCTCCTGCGCGGGCGCGAGTTCACGATGAAGGACGCCTATTCCTTCGACGCCTCGGACGCGGGGCTCGACGTCTCCTACCAGGCGCAGCGCGACGCCTATGAGCGCATCTTCCAGCGCCTCGGCATGGAGTACGTCATCGTCCAGGCCGATGCCGGGGCGATGGGCGGCTCGCGCAGCGAGGAGTTCCTGCACCCGACGCCGATCGGTGAGGACACGTTCGTGCGCTCAGCGGGCGGATATGCCGCGAACGTCGAGGCCTACGCGACCCCGGCCCGCGATGCGGTCCCGTTCGACGCCTCCGGCGCGCCCGTCGTCTTCGACTCGCCGAACACGCCGACGATCGAGACCCTCGTGGCGCACAGCAACACGGTGCTCGACGGGGCGTACACCGCGGCGGACACGCTGAAGAACGTCGTCCTCGCGCTCACGCACCTCGACGGCTCCCGTGAGCTCGTGATCGTCGGCATCCCGGGAGACCGCGACGTCGACGAGAAGCGCGCGGAGGTCGCCTTCGCCCCGGCCGAGGTCGAGCCCGCCACCGATGCCGACTTCGCGAAGAACCCCCTGCTGGTGCGCGGCTACATCGGCCCGTGGAGCGCCGAGGGCGCCGTACTGGGCGAGGAGTCCGCGACCGGAATCCGGTATCTCCTCGACCCGCGCGTCGTCGAGGGCACGAGCTGGATCACCGGAGCGAACATCGACCAGAAGCACGCGGTCGGCGTGGTCGCGGGACGCGACTTCGCGGCCGACGGTTTCGTGGAGGTCGCCAGCGTGCGTGACGGCGACGAGGCCCCCGACGGCTCCGGGCCGGTCACCCTGGCCCGCGGCATGGAGATCGGACACGTCTTCCAGCTCGGACGGAAGTACGCCGAGGCGCTCGGCCTGAAGGTGCTCGACGAGAACGGCAAGCTCGCCACGGTGACGATGGGCTCCTACGGGATCGGCGTCACCCGCATCCTCGCGGCGATCGCCGAGTTGAACAGTGACGACAAGGGCCTCATCTGGCCCGAGGCGATCGCGCCGTTCGGCGTGCACGTGATCGCCACCGGCAAGGACGAGGTCGCCTACGAACTGGCCGCGTCGCTGGCGGCCGGCATCGAGGGGACGGGGCGCGAGGTGCTCTACGACGACCGTCCGAAGGTGTCGCCGGGCGTGAAGTTCGGCGACGCCGAGCTGCTGGGCGTGCCGACCATCGTCATCGTGGGACGCGGCGCCGCCGACGGCCAGGTCGAGCTGTGGGACCGCCGATCCGGAGAGCGTGAGACGATCCCCGCGTCGGAGCTGATCGCCCGCCTGGGCTGAGTCCGCGGGATGACGGCCGCGCGGCCGCGGTCAGTCCTCCGGCAGCTCGCAGTCGAGCACGATGCGCACGTAGGACATGATGTTGCCGCGGAAGACCTGGGGATCGAGCTCGAAGCCGATCAGCGGGTAGAGGTCGTACGCGTCCTCCAGCGCCACGATGTTGCGCGAGATGGTCGTGAGGTCCGTCTGCGGGCGGAAGGCACCGGTCGCCGCGCCGATCTCGATCGTCGATCGGTAGAGGGAGACCTGACGCTCGACGATCGACCGGTGCAGCGGACGGTACTGCGGCTGGTCGCGGAGCAGAGGGATGCTCTCGTACGCCATCCGCAGATGGTCGCTGATCGTATCGGGGACGCCCGCGACGATGAGCTTCTTCAGGCGGCGGGCGGGATCCGGCTCGCTCTCGGCGATGGTGCGCCGGCGGTCGTACATCTCCTCCAGCACGCCCTCGACCGTGGCGTACATGAGGTCGTCGAAGCTGGGGAAGTAGTAGAGCACGCTCCCGGTGCTCATCGACGCCTCCGCGGCGACGGCCCGCACGTTCGTCCCTCCGAGCCCGCTCCGCCCGGCGACCCGCCGCGTGGCGGAGATCAGCTCCGCGCGGCGCGCGGCGTGCTTCGGCTGGCCTGCCACCGGGTGCCCCCTCGTTCTCGGGCGTCTCAGTCCTCGTCGGGGACGTACGCGGTCAACTCAGCATAGTGTTCGGGGCGTCGCGCCCTGATGACGAAGCCGACCACCACGCCCGCGACGAACAGCAGCGGGATCGGCGCCAGCAGCGCGCCGTTGACGGGGCCTTCCAGCCCCGAGACGAGGTCGAAGTTGAGCGCGATGAGGACCACGCCGATCAGCAGTCCGACAGCACCCAGGGCCGGGGCGACGATCACCCGCCAGACGCTGTGCCCCCGCCGATCCCGGAGGAAGAAGCCGACGACGGAGATCGCGGCCACGCCCTGCGCCAGCACGAGGCCGGCCACGCCGATCGAGTACACCGGGAGGGCGAAGCCGAGGAAGGGGTCGGCGCCGCTGAGCATCGTGACGAGGATCGCGAGGAGGGACAGCGCGGAGAGCGCGAGGCTCGCATGATGCGGGGCCTTGGTCTTCTCCTGCGTCTCGCCGAACCAGGCGGGCAGCAGCCGCTCCCGGCCCATCGCGAAGAGGTAGCGGGAGCAGGCGTTGTGGAACGCCAGCAGGCAGGCGAAGAAGCTCGTGACGATCAGCACCCTCATCGTGATGCCCGCCCAGGCGCCGAGGTACTGGTCGCCCGCATGGAACACCATGTCCTGGAAGTCGTCCTGCATGGCCAGCTTCAGCACGCCGTCGATTCCGAACGCGACGGTGAGGATCCAGAACGTGAAGCCGTAGAACACGCCGAGGAAGGCGATCGCGATGTAGGTGGCGGCGGGCACGGTGCGCCCGGGGTCCTTCGCCTCCTCCGTGTAGATCGCGGTGCTCTCGAAGCCGAGGTAGGCGCCGAAACCGAAGACGAACAGGGCGCCGCTCCCCGCCGCGAAGAAGACGTTCTGCGGAGCGAAGGAGGCGAGGGAGACGGGCTCCGGGCCGCCCTGCACGAGCACGGCGACGGAGAGGACGAGGAGGATCGCGACCTCCGCGGTGAGCAGGACGGCCAGCACCTTGGCGCCCACGTCGATCTTGCGATAGCCGAGCACGGCGACGATGAGGAAGGCGGCGATCGCGTAGACCGTCCAGGGCAGCTCGATCCCGAAGAGGGAGGAGAAGGTCATCTCGCCGAAGAAGCCCACGAACCCGTAGAAGCAGATGCAGAGCGCGGCGTAGGAGAAGATCGTGACGAACACGATCCCGATGCCCACGGGCTTGCCGAGGCCGCGCGCGCCGTAGACGTAGAACGCCCCGGTGTTGCGGACATAGCGCGACATCGCGGTGAACCCGACGGCGAAGAGCATCAGGACGACCCCGCTGGCGAGCATGGCGCCGGGACCGCCGATCCCCGCGATCCGGAAGTCGGTGGCCGCGGCGCTGGCCACGACGGTGAGCGGGGCGGCCGCCGAGACGACGAAGAAGACGATCGCCCAGACGCCCAGCCTTCGGCGGGCGAGGGAGGTGCTGGTCGTCGTGGGCAGGATTTTCGACTGGGACATCATCGGCTCCAGGATCGGGGTCTGCGTTTCGGGAGGCAGCGGCAGAGCTGCTTGAACAGTGATTCAAGAGTGTCAGTCGAGAAAAGTCAAGCAAATATTCAAATCGTCGCTTAAGATCTGAACATTCGTTCAAGACAGAATCGGAGTCATCGATGACAACGGAGCCTGTTCTCCTCCCGGCATCCGCCGGCGCCGCGCCGCGTGCACGCGACCTCGGCGTCCCGTTCCGCGGGCAGCCGGGGCGCCACGGAGCGATCACCGACGTCCCGGGGGTGGAGGTCGGCTGCGTCACCCTGATCGAGGGGGAGGGGGAGCGGGCGGTGCGTACCGGCGTCACCGCGATCCTCCCGCGCGGGAGGGGCGGCGTCGGCGACGCCTGCGCCGCCGCGGTGCACTCCTTCAACGGCAACGGGGAGCTGACCGGCCGGAGCTGGATCGACGAGGCGGGAGCCCTCACCCTGCCGGTGGCGATCACCAGCTCGCACGCCGTCGGAGCCGTGCACTCGGGTGTCGAGGCATGGGTGGCGAGGCATGCTCCGGAGGTCGCCGCGGAGTGGATGCTCCCGGTCGTCGGGGAGACCTGGGACGGCTACCTCCACGACATCAACGGCGGCCATGTCCGACCGGAGCATGCGGAGGCCGCGCTGGACGCGGCGACCGGAGGCGCCGTCCCGGAGGGGAACGTCGGGGGAGGCACCGGCATGAACTGCTACGGCTTCAAGGGCGGGACGGGAACCTCGTCCCGGGTGGTGCCGATCGGGGACGAGCGGTACGCCGTGGGCGTGCTCGTGCAGGCGAACTTCGGTGCGCGCGAGGAGCTCGAGCTCGCCGGCATCCGGATCGGGGCGGGTTCGGCCGCGCCCAATCGAATGGAGACCGAGGACTGGCTGCGTCGTGATGGAGAGCGGCTGCGGTCGCGTCCGGGAGCCGGGAGCGCGATCGTGGTGATCGCGACGGACGCACCGCTGCTCCCCGGGCAATGCGCCGCGCTCGCCCGCCGTGGTCCGCTGGGCCTCGCTCGCAGCGGCACGGCGGGAGGGCATTTCTCCGGTGACATCATGCTCGCCTTCTCGACGGCCAACTCCGGGGCGCTCGCCTCGCGGCTGCCCGGTGAGGAGCCGGTGGCCCACGAGCGGCTGCGCATCCTGCCGTGGGGGCGGATCGATCCGCTCCTGACCGCCGTCGTCCAGGCGGTCGACGAGGCGGTGTGGAACGCCCTGATCGCCGCCGAGGACATGACGGGCCGGAGCGGCCACTTCAGCCCCGCGCTCCCGCACGAGGAGGTGCGCGCCGCCGTCGCGCGGCTTGCGGCGCGCTGATCCGCACGGGTCGCCGGACGTGCGAGGGTAGAGGCATGACCACGCCGTCCGACGCTCTCGCCGCCGACATCCGCTCCCGCATCGAAGGGCTGCTCGATGCCGCCGGCATCCGTAGCGACCGCACGCTGATCGGCCGGATGCTCCAGACCTCGACGGACCTCGGGCTCGACGCGACCGATCGGCTCGACCTGAAGATCGCCTCCGCGGCCCTGAGCGAGATGCGTGACGCGTTCCGGCTCTTCGCGCCGCTCGCGGGCGCCTCGAAGGTGACGATCTTCGGATCGGCCCGCACGCGGCAGGACGACCCGCTGTACCGTCAGGCGCACGACGTGGCCGAGAAGCTCGCACGGGAGGGGTGGATGGTCGTCACGGGAGCCGGGCCCGGGATCATGCAGGCCGGAGCCGAGGGGGCCGGACGCGAGATGTCGATCGGCGTGTCGATCCGGCTGCCCTTCGAGGAGAAGGCCAACGCGGTCGTCTCGGAGGACTCCCACCTCGTGTCCATGAAGTACTTCTTCACCCGCAAGCTGATGCTCATGAAGGAGTCCCGGGGCTTCGTATGCCTCCCCGGCGGGTTCGGCACCATGGACGAGATGTTCGAGCTCCTGACGCTGCAGCAGACCGGCAAGGCGGAGCCGATGCCGATCGTCCTGCTCGATGAGCCGGGCGGCACGTTCTGGCAGGGGCTGTCGACCTTCGTCTCGCAGAACCTGGAGGCGGGCGGGTACATCTCCCCGGGCGATCTCGGGAGGGCGCTGATCACCGACTCCGTCGATGCGGCCGTGGCGGAGATCCTGGGGTTCTGGCGCAACTACGACTCGCTGCGCTGGGTGGGGGACCGGCTCGTGCTGCGGCTGCGTCACGAGCCGACCGACGCGGAGATCGATGAGCTGAACGACCGATTCGGGGATCTGCTGCTGCGCGGTCGCATCGAGCGCTCCGAGCCCCTCGCCCCCGAGCGCGCCGACCACGACCTGCTCGACCTCCCGCGCGTGACCCTGGTCCTCAACCAGTACAAAGTGGGTTCCCTGCACCTGCTGATCCGCGCGATCAACCGCCTGCCGTCGGCCGCCTGAGGGCTCGTGCTCAGGGCGCCGTGGTGACACGATGAGCACATGACCCACTCCGCAGAGGTGAGCTGGCAGCTCGACGGTATCGACATGTTCGGCACCATGACCAGGCCGGACGGGGACGGCCCGTTCCCCGCCGTCGTCATGGTGGCGGGGTCAGGACCGACCGACCGTGATTGGACCTCTCCTCTGCTGTCGGGGGAGAACGGGAGCGCGGCGCTGCTCGCGGACGTGCTCGCCGAGGCCGGCTTCGCCTCGCTCCGCTACGACAAGCGCGCCTCCGGCCCCCATGTCGCCGAGAACCTTCCCGCACTGATCGGCAGGATGAGCATGCAGTCCCACCTCGACGAGCTCGTCGGGGCGGTCGACGTCCTCGCCGGCGATCCGTCGGTCGACGCCGCGCGCATCGTGGGACTCGGCAACAGCGAGGGCTGTCTCCACGTGCTGCACTACGTCACCGGCTCGCAGCGGACGCCCTTCGCCGGTGCGATCCTCGCCGCGCCTCCGGGACGCAGCGTCGGTGCGGTGCTGATGATGCAGCTGCGCACCCAGCTCGGTCTCGTCCCCGGCGGCGCGGAGCTCTTCCCTCTCGTGCGGGAAGCGGCGGAGCGCTACGACGCGGGGGAGCCGATGGACCCCGACCCCCGCCTCCCGGAGGGGGTGAGGATGGTGCTCGCGAGCTTCGAGGCCCCGGCCAACCTGCCTCTCGCCCGCGAGCTCTGGGCCGAGGACGCGACGGCGACGCTGCCCCGGGTGCGTATCCCCCTGCTGGTGCTCATCGGCCGCAAGGACGTGCAGGTCGACGCGGAGGCGGACGGCGCGCCGCTGCAGACCGCGGCGGCGGGGATGCCTCAGGTCTCCTTCGTCTTCCCGGAGAACGCGAACCATGTGCTCAAGGAGGACGTGCGGACTCCGGAGGAGCGGGCCGCGGCGCCCGGCGGCGGCTACAACGAGCCGGGCACGCGCCTCGACCCGGAGGCGGTGGAGGACATCCTCGGCTGGCTGCGTGCCGTGGTCTGAGGCCGCCGGGGTCAGCGCCGCCGGATCGTCTCGATCGGACCGGTGACCGATTCGGCGTCCTCCCACACGCTGATGCCCCGGATGTCGGGCATCCGGTCGCGCGTGAAGATCGGGTCGAAGCCCTCGCGCCGCTGCTGGCGGTAGTCCTTGAGCAGCCGGAACGCGACACCCGAGAGCAGCGCGATCGCCACCAGGTTGATCAGGGCCATGATGCCCATCGCGCCGTCGGCGAAGTTCCATACGATGTCGGCGGAGACCACCGATCCGACGAAGACCGCCGCGATCGCCACCAGGCGGTAGCCGGTGAGCATGCCGCGGCGGGTGGTGATGAACTCGAGGTTCGACTCCCCGTAGTAGTAGTTGCCGAGCACCGAGCTGAACGCGAGCAGGAAGATGATGATGCTCAGGGCGATGTTCGACCAGCTGCCCAGCGTGCTGACGAGGGCGCCCTGGGTGAGGTCGATGCCGCGCTGCGCGTTCGCGAGGTCGGGGACCGAGACGAGGATGATGAACGCCGTGATCGAGCACACCAGGAAGGTGTCGAAGTAGACGCCGAGGGTCTGCACGAGGCCCTGCTTGACCGGATGGGTCACCGCGGCGGTCGCGCCGGCGTTCGGCGCCGAGCCGAGCCCGGCCTCGTTGGAGAACATGCCGCGCTTGACGCCCTGCAGCACCACATAGCCGAAGGCCGCTCCGAGGATCTCGTTGGGTCCGAACGCCTGCCCGAAGATCGCGCCGATCACCTCGGGGATCCGGTCGGCGTGCAGGACGACGACCACCAGGCCGAGCAGGAGGTAGCCGACCGCCATCAGCGGCACCAGGGTCTGGGTGACGGAGGCGATGCGGCGGACCCCGCCGAAGATCACGAGTCCCATGAGCACGGCGAGTGCCGCTCCGGTGGCCACGGGGAGCCAGGGGGCGGCCGCGTCGCCGAGGCTTCCCGAGAGCGTGGCCTGGATCGTGTTGGCCTGCAGCGAGCTGAAGGCGATGGGGAAGCAGACGATGAGGACGACGGCGAAGGCGATTCCCATCCACCGCGAGCGGAGGCCGTGCTGCATGTAGTAGGCAGGCCCGCCGCGGAAGCCGCTGGCGTCGCGCACCTTGAACAGCTGAGCGAGCGACGACTCGATGAAGCTCGACGCCCCGCCGATGAAGGCCATCAGCCACATCCAGAACACCGCGCCGGGGCCGCCGATCGCGATCGCGGTGCCGACGCCGGCGATGTTGCCCACGCCCACGCGGGATGCGGCGGAGATGGTGAACGCCTGGAACGCCGACACCGACTGGGGAGCGCCGTCGGCCGTCCGCGGCGTGCGGTCGGTGAGGGTGCGGAACATCTCCGGGATCATCCGGAACTGCACGACGCCGGACCGCACGGTGAAGTAGAGGCCCAGCAGGACGACGATCGGGAGAACCAGCCAGGTCCAGAAGTTGTCGCCCCAGGTCGTCAGCCAGTCGTTGATCGCATCCATGGCGAACAGTATGCGCAGAGCGGGGCGGTCCCGTCCACCTCGCGGGCCGGCCACCGACGGGCGTCGGGGGGCCGGTTTCCGGTACTCTGGACGGATGCCCGCGGCGATCCCGGCCGGCGGGGAGAGCTGAATATGGAGGCCGTCATGGACATCGAACTCGGACTGCTGCGCGGCATCGAGAAGGAGAAGGCGATCCCCTTCGACGAACTCGTGCACATCATCGAGCAGGCGGTGCTGACGGCCTACCTCAAGAACGAGTCCCCCGAGGGCGCCGTCGCCCCCGAGGGCGTGCGCGTCGAACTCGATCGCAAGACCGGTCACGTCGCGGTCCTGCAGCCCGTGCTCGACGACGAGGGCGCGGTCATCGGCGAGGAGGAGACCACTCCCGAGGACTTCGGCCGGATCGCCGCGTTCGCCGCCAAGCAGGTCATCAGCCAGCGCCTCCGCGACATCGCCGACGACGCCGTGCTCGGCGAGTTCCGCGGCAAGGAGGGCGACATCGTCGCCGGCGTCATCCAGCAGGGCCCGAACCCGCGGATGATCCACGTCGACCTCGGCTCCGTCGAGGCGATCCTCCCGCCCGAGGAGCAGGTGCCCGGCGAGGAGTACGCGCACGGCTCGCGGCTCCGCGTCTACGTCACGAGCGTCTCCAAGGGTGTGAAGGGCCCGGCGATCACCGTGTCGCGCACCCACCCCGGTCTCGTCCGCAAGCTGTTCGCGCTCGAGGTGCCGGAGATCGCCGCCGGACTCGTCGAGATCGTCTCCCTCGCTCGCGAGGCGGGCCACCGTACGAAGATCGCCGTCAAGGCGAACGATCCGTCGATCAACGCGAAGGGCGCCTGCATCGGCGAGCTCGGACGTCGTGTGCGCGCCGTCACCGAGGAGCTCGCGGGGGAGAAGGTCGACATCGTCGACCACAACCCCGACCTCGCGACCTTCGTGGCCAACGCGCTCTCTCCCGCCAAGGTGACCAGCGCCTTCGTGCTCGACGCGGGCACCAAGGCCGTCCGCGCGCTGGTCCCGGACTATCAGCTGTCGCTCGCGATCGGCAAGGAGGGGCAGAACGCCCGCCTCGCCGCCAAGCTGACGGGCGCGAAGATCGACATCCAGCCTGACAGCGTCATGGATTGACGCGTGGCGGTGGGACGTTCCCCTCAGGGGTGAGGTGTAAGATGGAACCTGTACGAACGTGTGTCGGTTGCCGCGGTCGTGCCTCTCGATCCGCCCTGATCAGGGTGGTAGCCCAGAACGGTCACCTCATCCTCGACGAGCGAGCCGTGCTGAGCGGGAGGGGCGCGTGGCTGCATCCGACGCCCGAATGTCTGAACGCCGCACTGCGGCGCCGGGCTTTCGCACGAGCACTCCGTGTGTCCCCCGACCTCCGGTTTTCGGAGGCGGAGGACGCGCAGACCATCGAGAAACGGCTGAACGGCTATGGAAACAAAGTGAACGGCTCGAAATGAGACCCGTCCGCGACTAGTGGTCTGCCCTGCCTGGGCGGACCGACCCAGACAGGAGAATTGTGGCTGCCAAACCACGTGTGCACGAGATCGCCGCTGAACTCGGCGTCGACAGCAAGTTCGCGCTCGCAAAGCTGAAGGAGCTCGGCGAGTTCGTCAAGAGCCCCTCTTCGACCATCGAGCCGCCGGTGGCGCGCAAGCTGCGCGCCGCGATCGAGGCGGACCCGTCGGCGAAGCCCGCCCCGGGCAAGCCCGAGACGAAGGCTCCGGCCCCCGGCCCGAAGGCGCCGGCCGCGAAGGCCGCGCCCACCCCCGGGCCGAAGCCCGGTCCCGCGCGCCCGGCCGCCCCGGAGGCTCCGGCCGCCGAGGCTCCGGCTCCGGCCGCACCCGCTGAGGAGAAGCCCGCGGACGCCGCGCCGAAGGCCTCCGACGCCCCGAAGCCGGGTGGCGCCCCCAAGCCGGGCGCTCCGCGTCCCGGCAACAACCCCTTCTCGTCCTCGCAGGGCATGGGATCGCGTCCCGCCGGCCCGCGTCCGGGCAACAACCCGTTCGCGTCGTCGCAGGGCATGGGCCAGCGCCCGACGCCGGGCAACATCCCGCGTCCGCAGGCTCCCCGTCCCGGTTCGCCGCGCATCGGCGCGCCCCGTCCCGGCGGGCCCGGTCGTCCGGGCGGCGCACGCGGCGGTCAGGGCGGTCGCCCCGGCGCACCGTTCCAGCAGCGCTCCGGCGGCCCCGGCCGTCCGGGCGGCGGCGGCCCCGGTGGCGCCGGAGCAGGTGCAGGCGGCGGCTTCCAGCGTCCGGGCGGCGGCTTCGCCGGCCGTCCCGGTGGCGGCGGCGGTCGCGGTCGCGGCCCCGGCGGCGGCACGGCCGGCGCGTTCGGCAAGGGCGGCGGCAAGAGCAAGCAGCGCAAGTCGCGGCGGGCGAAGCGGCAAGAGTTCGAGATGCGGTCGGCGCCGGTCGTCGGCGGCGTCAACGTCCAGAAGGGCAACGGCGAGATCATCCGCCTGCGTCGCGGCGCATCGATCGCCGACTTCGCGGACAAGCTCGAGGCACTGAGGGGCTACACCGTGCAGCCCGGCACGCTGGTCACCATCCTGTTCAACCTGGGCGAGATGGCGACCGCGACCGAGTCCCTCGATGAGGCGACCTTCGAGGTGCTGGGTGAGGAGCTCGGCTACAAGGTGCAGATCGTCTCGCCCGAGGACGAGGACAAGGAGCTCCTCGAGGGCTTCGGACTCGACCTGGAGGCCGAGCTCGAGGCGGAGAGCGACGAGGACCTCGAGATCCGTCCGCCGGTGGTCACCGTCATGGGCCACGTCGACCACGGTAAGACCCGACTGCTCGACGCGATCCGTCAGACCAACGTCATCGAGGGCGAGGCCGGCGGCATCACGCAGCACATCGGCGCCTACCAGATCTGGACCGAGCACGAGGGCAACGAGCGCGCGATCACGTTCATCGACACCCCCGGTCACGAGGCGTTCACCGCCATGCGTGCCCGTGGTGCGCAGGTGACCGACATCGCGATCCTCGTGGTCGCCGCCGACGACGGCATCATGCCGCAGACGGTGGAGGCACTGAACCACGCCCAGGCGGCGGAAGTTCCGATCGTGGTCGCGGTGAACAAGGTGGACAAGCCGGAGGCCAACCCGGCCAAGGTGCGCCAGCAGCTCACCGAGTACGGTCTGGTCGCCGAGGAGTACGGCGGGGACGTCATGTTCGTCGACGTCTCGGCGCGTGCCGGCACCGGCATCCAGGATCTCCTCGACGCCGTCCTGCTGACGGCCGACGCGGGTCTCGACCTCACGGCGAACCCGAACAAGGCCGCGCGAGGCGTCGCCATCGAGGCGAAGCTCGACAAGGGCCGCGGCTCGGTCGCAACCGTGCTCATCCAGTCGGGAACGCTGCGCGTCGGCGACGCGATCGTCGCGGGCACCGCCTACGGACGCGTCCGCGCGATGCTCGACGAGAACGGCGACCAGGTCGAGGCCGCGGCGCCGTCGCGTCCGGTGCAGGTGCAGGGTCTGAACTCGGTCCCTCGCGCCGGCGACGTCTTCATCGTCACCGACGAGGACCGCATGGCCCGGCAGATCGCAGAGAAGCGCGAGGCCGTCGAGCGCAACGCGCAGCTGGCGAAGGCCCGCAAGCGCATCTCGCTCGAGGACTTCACCCGTGCTCTCGAAGAGGGCAAGGTCGAGACGCTCAACCTCATCATCAAGGGCGACGTGTCCGGTGCCGTCGAGGCGCTGGAGGAGTCGCTGCTCAAGATCGAGGTCGACGACTCGGTGCAGCTGCGGATCATCCACCGCGGTGTGGGTGCCATCACGGAGTCGGATGTGAACCTGGCGACGATCGACAACGCGATCGTGATCGGCTTCAACGTCCGTCCCGACGCGAAGGCCCGCGAAGCGGCGTCCCGTGAGGGCGTGGACATCCGGTTCTACTCGGTGATCTACAACGCGATCGACGAGATCGAGAGCTCGCTGAAGGGCATGCTCAAGCCGGAGTTCGAAGAGGTCCAGTCGGGCGTCGCCGAGATCCGCGAGGTGTTCCGCTCCTCGAAGTTCGGCAACATCGCGGGTGTCATCGTCCGCTCGGGAACGATCACGCGCAATGCGAAGGCACGCGTCATCCGCGACGGCGTCGTCATCGCCGATGGCCTGGCCATCGAGTCGCTGCGTCGCTTCAAGGACGACGTCACCGAGGTCCGCACGGACTTCGAGGCGGGTATCGGCCTCGGGAAGTACAACGACATCCAGATCGGCGACGAGATCGAGACCACGGAGCTGGTGGAGAAGCCGCGCGGCTGATCCGCCGCTCGTCGAGCGAAATGCAGACGAGTCGTGAAAGCAAGTGACGAGACGGGACGCCTTCAGTTCGACTGAGGGCGTTCCGTCTCGCGGCGCTCGCTCGACGATCGTGTGAAGCAGGGAGAGGGAACATGGCTGGGGAACGACAGGCACGGCTCGCGGACCGCATCCGCGTCATCCTCGCGGAGCGTCTCGAGAAGGGGCTTCGTGACCCGCGGCTCGGGTTCGTGACGATCACCGACGTGCGGGTCTCCGGCGACCTGCAGCACGCCTCGGTGTTCTACACGGTGCTCGGCACCGAGGAGGAGCGCGTCGCGAGCGGCGCCGCCCTGACCTCGGCCACGGGCATGCTGCGCAGTGAGGTGGGCCGCCAGCTCAGCACCCGTCTGGTGCCGACGCTGGAGTTCATCCCGGATGCGCTGCCGGAGAACGCGGACCACATCTCCGAACTGCTCCGCCAGGCGCACGAGCGCGATGCGGAGGTGGCCAAGCTCGCCTCGACGGCCACGCACGCCGGCGAGGCCGACCCGTACCGGGCCGAGGACGAGGACGACGACCGCTGAGACGATCTCAGCGGGGGAGTCGCAGCATTCCGTCGGCGGCCTCGATGAGGCCATCGGCGATCAGGGAGTCGATCGCGCGGTCGCGCTGGCCCGGGTCCGGCCAGTCGGCGGCGGCCTCATCGGCGGACATCCGGTGCTCGTCGGCGTGGCGCAGCGCCCGGAGCAGGGCTCCCCGGGCCTGACGATCGGAGCCCTCGTACTTCGCCTGGCGCCGCCGCTCGTCGCCGGTGTCCGGCCTGCCCGCCGCGAGCCAGGCGCAGGATGCGGCGATCGGGCACTCCGCGCATCGGGGTGCCCGTGCCGTGCAGACGGTCGCGCCGAGCTCCATCGTCGCCGCGTTGAAGGTCGCGGCCTCGGAGGCGTCCTCGGGGAGCAGCACGTCCATCGCGACGAGGTCCGAGCGGGCCGGAGGCCCGGGCTGCGATCGGCCGTCCACGACCCGTGCCAGCACCCGCCGCACGTTCGTGTCCACGACGGGATGCCGGTCGCCGTAGGAGAAGACCGCGACGGCGCGCGCCGTATAGTCGCCGATGCCGGACAGCGCCAGCAAGGACTCCACGTCGCGCGGGACCACGCCGCCGTGCCGATCGACGACTTCGACGGCGGCGCGGTGCAGCCAGAGGGCGCGCCGCGGGTAGCCGAGGTTCGCCCATTGGCTGACGACCTCGGCGGGGGTCGCGGTGGCCTGGGTCGCGGGCGTCGGCCAGCGGTCCAGCCAAGCGGCGAGGTGCGGGATCACGCGGTTCACCGGCGTCTGCTGCAGCATGAACTCACTGACCAGTGTGCCCCAGGCGCCGTACGCATCGGCGAAACTCCGACGCCGCCAGGGGAGATCGCGGGCGGCCTCGCGGTACCAGGCGTTCAGGGTCGCGGCCCAGCCGGGAGGCGCGGCAGCGGACGGTCGGGGCACCAGGAAAGCCTATCCGGGCGTCCGCGACGCGATTGCGCAGAAGCCGGCGATCGGCGGAAGACGCCTGCTGCGCGTCGACCGCATGTTCTTCGTGTCCCGGGAGGGGAGAGCACCGTGAGCGGGGTCGCGGTGACCACGAGGAACGAGCCGCTGTACGAGGTGTGCGGCTGAGGACGGATAACCTGGAGGCATGGCTTCGCCCGGCATCCTCCTCGTCGACAAGCCCGGCGGACTCACGAGTCATGACGTCGTGGCGCGCGTCCGGCGCGCGTTCGGCACCCGCAAGGTCGGGCACGCCGGGACGCTCGATCCGATGGCCACCGGGCTGCTGGTCATCGGCATCGAGGGGGCGACGCGTCTGCTGACCTTCATCGTCGGCGCCGACAAGACCTACGAGGCGACGATCCGTCTCGGGCAGTCCACGACCACGGATGACGCCGAGGGTGAGATCCTCGCCTCCGCCGGTCCCGACGAGGTCTCCGGGCTGCCCGGGGAGCGCATCGCCTGGGAGATCGCGCGGCTGACCGGTCCGATCTCGCAGGTGCCGAGCGCGGTCTCGGCGATCAAGGTCGACGGCCGGCGCGCCTACGATCGGGTGCGTGCGGGCGAGGACGTCCAGCTCGCCGCCCGCGAGGTGACCGTCTCGCGCTTCGAGGTCCTCGCGGTGCGCGAGGGGGACGGGTATCGCGACCTCGACGTCGTCGTCGACTGCTCCTCGGGTACCTACATCCGCGCCCTCGCACGGGATCTGGGCGCCGCTCTCGGCGTCGGCGGCCACCTGACCGCACTGCGTCGCGCGCGCGTCGGGGGCTTCGACGTCGCGGAGGCCGTGGAGATCGAGGCCCTCGCCGGCGCGCCGACGCTGGCACCGGCCGACGCGGCGGCGCGGGTGCTCCCGGTGCTGGACGTCACCGCCGACGAGGCGCGGGACCTGCGGCACGGGAAGAGGCTCTCGGGGCAGGCCGTCCGGCTCCCCGCCCGGCAGGCCGCTGCGATCGACCCCGGCAGGGCGCTCGTCGGGATCGTCGAGGCCCGCGGCGCCGATCTGAAGAGCGCCATGAACATGCCCGAGGAGGCCCGATGATCCTGTGGTTCACGATCGTGCAGATCGTCGTCACCTGCGCCGCCGGACTGTTCTGCGTGATCGCGGGACTCGCCGGACGTCGTCCGAGCGACTGGACGGTCGGCAGTCTCGCGCTGGTCGAGCTGCTGCTGATCGTGCAGGTCGTCGTCGCGATCGTGGCGCCGCTCGCAGGCAACCCGCCCACCGGCGACCTGCTCGAGTACTGGGTGTATCTCGTCGCCGCTGTGCTGCTGCCGCTCGGCGGGGTCGCCTGGGCGCTCCTCGAGCGCAGCCGGTGGAGCACGGTGATCCTCGGCGTGGTCGGGCTCGCGCTCGCGGTGATGCTGTGGCGCATGCAGACGATCTGGACCGTGCAGATCGCCTGAGTCGTTCCGGCCGGACCATAGGATGGAGGATGCAATGACCAACACCGTTTCGCGCGCCCGCATGACGGGCATCGGCCGCGTCCTCGTCATCGTCTACGCCGTGATGGCGCTCGCCGCGACCGGCCGCAGCTTCGTGCAGATCGTGCGTCGGTTCGACGAGGCTCCGCTCGCGTACTCGCTCTCCGCCCTCGCGGCCGTCGTCTACATCCTGGCGACGCTCGCCCTGATCCTCGCCCATCGCCGCGGGTGGTACACCGTGGCCTGGATCGCCATCGTCTTCGAGCTCGTCGGCGTCCTCGTCGTCGGGACCCTGAGCCTGGTGCTCCCGCAGCTTTTCGGGCACGACTCCGTCTGGTCGTTCTTCGGGCGCGGATACCTCTTCATCCCTCTCGTGCTGCCGCTGTTCGGTCTGTGGTGGCTGCGCACTCACCGTCCGGGGGTCCAGGCATGATCGTCTTCCGCAACCTCGAGGAGGTGCCGGCGGACTTCGGCCCGTCCGTCGTCGCGATCGGCAAGTTCGACGGTGTGCACATCGGGCACCAGGCGGTGATCCGCCGGATGAAGGAGGACGCCGCGGCCTCCGGCGCCCGGACGGTCGCCGTGACGTTCGACCGCAACCCGCTCGCGGTGCTGCGCCCGGACATCTGCCCCGACAACGTCGTGGACATCGAGCGCAAGCTCGAGCTGCTCAGCGACCAGGACATCGACGCGACCCTGCTCCTCACCTTCGACAAGGCGCTCTCCTCGCGGACCGCGGAGGAGTTCGTCGACGAGATCCTGGTGGGCGCACTGCACGTGAAGACCATGCTCGTGGGCCGCGACTTCCGCTTCGGCAAGGGCGGCGCCGGCAGCCCCGATCTGCTGCGCGAGCTCGGTGCGGTGCACGGCTTCACCGTCGACGTCGTGGAGGACGTCTATCCCGAGGGGACCGATCGTCGGGTGTCCTCCACCTGGGTGCGCGAGCTGCTCGACGACGGCGCCGTGTCCGAGGCGGCGCGACTGCTCGGCCGTCCGGTGTCCGTGACGGGAGAGGTGGTGCACGGCCTCAAGCGGGGTCGCGAGCTCGGATTCCCGACCGCCAACCTCTCCGAGACCGTCGACGCGCTGATTCCCGCGGACGGGATCTATGCCGGCTGGCTGATCGACGACGGCATGCGCCACCCCTCCGCGATCTCGGTCGGCACCAACCCCACCTTCGACGACGTCCCGCGCCGTCAGGTCGAGGCGCATGTGCTGGGCGAGACCGATCTCGACCTCTACGGCCACGTGGTCACGGTGGAGTTCACGCAGCGACTTCGCGGGATGGTGGCCTTCGACGGCATCGACGCGCTCGTCGCGCAGATCGACGCCGACGTGACTGCGGCGCGGAGTGTGCTCGGACTCCGGTCCTGACGCGCGCTCTGCTGACACACCGGAGCGGCGGCCAGCGGGCGGGGGAGTCGATGGCGTAGAATGGGCCCCGGATTCCGCCGGACGCCTCAGCTGCGTGGCGACGATGATCCGATGGTCCGCACGGTCCTGGCTGGCGCCACACGCGGACGACATGTAAGGCCGATGCCTCGGCTTCGACATCACACGCTCAGGAGGAGCATGCCGACCACGGCACCCGCCGCTCAGCGGCGAAAGAAGACGTCCCGTCGTGACGACGAGGCGCCCCTGATCCCGATCCTCGCCCGCAAGGTGCGCGAGATCGAGGCGAAGGCCCAGCGCGGGAAGCTGGGCCCGACCAACCGCGTCAAGTTCCAGGTGATCGCGTTCCTGGTGCGCGAGGAGCGCGCCCGCGTGAAGGCCGACGCCGAGCTGACCGACGCCGCGCGCGCCGAGCTGCTCAAACGCCTCGACGGCGTGGCGACGATCCTCGCCAAGACCGCGGCCCGTGACACGTCCCTCATCCAGTTGCTGGAGGCCGACCAGGCGACCAGCCCGGTCGCCAAGCGCATGCGCCGCGACTGGCTCCTCGAGTCGGGTGCCGAGCTCGCGCCCGAGGAGCTGGTGATCACCGACGTCGCACCGGTGCGGACCACCACGGTCGTCCCCGCGGCGCTCGCCGAGCGGCAGGTCACGCCGCCCTCGGTGGAGTCGCGGCAGCTCGCGAACCCGTTCCTCGAACCCGATCTCACGCCGCGCCCGGCATCCGTCCCGCGCCGTCGCCTCGACGGCTGGGAGCTGATGGGACCGCTCTACAAGGCGTTCGAGTCGGGGGCGGGCGGAGGCTCCGCGACGATGGACCTCCCGCCCACCCCGGAGTACGACCACGTGTCGCCGAAGGGCCTCGAGGTGATGGCCCACCAGGCCCGCTTCCTGGAAGCCGTGCGCGCCGGGCACCGCAGCTTCCTGCTGGCGGATGAGCCGGGCCTCGGCAAGACCGCGCAGTCGGCCATCGCGGCCTCGGTTGCGGGCGCGTATCCGCTGCTGGCAGTGGTTCCCAACGTCGTCAAGATGAACTGGGCGCGCGAGGTGGAGCGGTGGACGCCGCACCGCCGCGCGACCGTGATCCAGGGCGACGGCGACGACATCGACGCGTTCGCCGACGTGTTCATCGTGAACTACGAGATCCTCGACCGCCACCTGTCCTGGCTGTCCTCGATCGGGCTCAAGGGCATGGTCGTCGACGAGGCGCACTTCATCAAGAACCTGTCGTCGCAGCGCTCGCAGAACGTGCTGGCCCTGGCCTCCCGCATCCGGGAGCGCGAGCGCGATCCGCTCATGCTGGCGCTCACAGGAACGCCGCTGATCAACGACGTCGAGGACTTCGACGCGATCTGGCGTTTCCTCGGCTGGACCAACGGCGAGAAGCCCGAGAGCCTGCTGATGGAGAAGCTCGACGCGACCGGGCTCACCCCGGCTGACAAGTCGTTCTACGCCGAGGCGCGCGACGCGGTGATCTCGATGGGGATCGTGCGACGCAAGAAGAAGGACGTCGCCGCGGATCTCCCCGACAAGCTCATCGCCGACCTCCCGGTGCAGCTCGACGACGAGTTCGGCCGCGGCATCCGCCAGGCCGAGCGCGAGCTGGGGGAGAGGATGGCGGCGAAGTACCGTCGGATCATCGAGGCCCGCGGAGACCGCGGTCTCGCGCCCGGCGAGATCGACGAGGACATCGTTCGCCTGGTCGCCCACGGCGAGCTGGAGGAGTCGAAGGCTGCCGGCACCGGCGGAGACAACGTCTTCACGATGGTGCGCCGCATCGGCCAGGCCAAGGCGCAGCTCTCCGCCGACTATGCGGCGCAGCTGCAGCGCTCGGTCGGCAAGGTTGTCTTCTTCGCCAAGCACATCGACGTGATGGACCAGGCCGAGGCGCACTTCGCCGCCTCGGGCATCAAGGCGGTGTCGATCCGTGGCGATCAGTCCACCCCGGCGCGTCAGCAGGCGATCGACGCGTTCAACGCCGACCCCGAGGTGGGCATCGCCGTGTGCTCGCTCACCGCGGCCGGCGTGGGGGTGAACCTGCAGGCGGCCTCCAACGTGGTGCTCGCCGAGCTCAGCTGGACGGCGGCCGAGCAGACGCAGGCCATCGACCGCGTGCACCGCATCGGCCAGGACGAGCCGGTGACGGCGTGGCGGATCATCGCCGCCCACACGCTGGACACCAAGATCGCGGAGCTGATCGACCAGAAGCAGGGACTCGCGGGCCGTGCACTCGACGGCGAGGACGTCGAGGCGGGCGGCACCGAGTCCGTGCAGCTCGGCGCGCTGATGCACCTGCTGCGGGAGGCGCTCGGGGCCGCCTGAGGCTTCTGCAGAACGGGCGTTAAGAACTTACGTTCTTGACGCCCGTTCTGTGTCTTCGGCGGGTATCGAGACGAAGAATCTCCATCAGGGCTGGTATCGGGCGCAAGATCGGCCGTTTTCGAGCGATCTGAATGGCGCACGGACGGCGTTCGACGCTAGGGTCGGAGGCAGGCAGCGTCGCCTTTCCCCCTTTCCCGAAGCATGAAGGCAGCAGCATGAAGATCGGCATCCTGACCAGCGGCGGCGACTGCCCCGGCCTCAATGCGGTCATCCGCGGCATCGTGCTCAAGGGCACCACGACCTATGACCTCGAGTTCGTCGGGATCCGCGACGGCTGGCGCGGCGTCGTCGACGGGGACTTCTTCCCGTTGACCCGCCATGAGGTCAAGGGGCTGTCGAAGGTCGGCGGCACCATCCTCGGCACGAGCAGGACCAACCCCTACGAGGGGCCGCGCGGCGGCGCGGAGAACATCGCGAAGACCCTGGCGAAGCACCGCATCGACGGCATCGTGGCGATCGGCGGGGAGGGGACCCTCGCCGCCGCCGACCGGTTGGCGAAGGACGGGCTCAACGTGCTCGGCGTGCCGAAGACGATCGACAACGACCTCCGTGCGACCGACTACTCGTTCGGGTTCGACACCGCGGTCAACATCGCGACCGATGCGATGGACCGTCTCCGCACCACGGGCGATTCGCACCAGCGGTGCATGGTCGCCGAGGTGATGGGCCGCCACGTCGGATGGATCGCCCTGCACGCGGGCATGGCGGCGGGGGCCCACGTCATCTGCATCCCCGAGGTGCCGATGTCGATGGACGAGATCTGCTCCCTCGTCTCGAGCGCGCACGACCGCGGACGCGCCCCCCTCGTCGTGGTGTCGGAGGGCTTCACCCTCACCGGCATGGACGAGGCGTACAGCGACAAGGGCCTGGATGCCTTCAACCGTCCCCGTCTGGGGGGGATCAGCGAGATCCTCGCGCCGGAGATCGAGCGGATCACGGGCATCGAGACCCGTTCGACCGTGCTGGGGCACATCCAGCGCGGCGGGTCGCCGTCGGCGTTCGATCGCGTGCTCGCGACCCGGCTCGGTCTCCATGCCGCCGACGCGCTCGTCGAGCTCGCGTGGGGCCAGATGGTGGCGATGCGCGGCACGGACATCGTCCGCGTCCCGTTCGAAGAGGCGCTGGGCGAGCTGAACACCGTACCGAGGCATCGCTACGACGAGGCCGCGGCCCTGTTCGGCTGAGCGGTGGGGCGGCCGGCGCTCAGCCGGCCAGTCCCATCCTGTCGAGCACCCAGGCCAGCTCGAACGCGCGCTCGCGCCAGGCGTTGTAGCGCCCGCTGACGCCGCCGTGTCCAGCCACCATCTCGCACTTCAGCAGCGCATCGGCACCGACCTCGCGCAGCCTCGCGACCCACTTCGCGGGCTCCACGTACAGCACGCGCGTGTCGTTCAGCGAGGTCACTGCGAGGATCGGGGGATAGGCGACATCGGAGCGGACGTTCTCGTACGGCGTGTAGGACTTCATGTAGGCGTAGACCTCGGGGTCGTGCAACGGGTCGCCCCACTCGTCCCACTCCACCACGGTGAGCGGCAGTGACGGGTCGAGGATCGAGGTCAGGGCGTCCACGAAGGGCACCTCCGCCAGCACACCGCCGAACAGCTCGGGTGCGAGGTTCACGACAGCCCCCATGAGCAGGCCGCCAGCGCTGCCTCCCTCGGCGACCATGAGGTCGGGGCGGGTGACTCCGGAGTCGACGAGGTGGCGCGCGCAGGCGACGAAGTCGGTGAAGCTGTTCCTCTTCGTCAGCATCTTGCCGTCGTCGTACCATCCACGACCCATCTCGCCGCCGCCGCGCACGTGCGCGATCGCGAAGACGACTCCGCGGTCGAGCATCGACAGCCGCATGACCGAGAAGCCCGGGTCCATCGGGGTCTCATAGGAGCCGTACCCGTAGAGGTGCACGGGACGGATCTCCGCGCCGGGATCGCCGAACGAGTGCTTCCAGACGAGGGAGATCGGCACCTGTGTGCCGTCGTCGGCCGTGGCCCACAGACGACGCTGCCCGTACTCGGCGGGGTCGTAGTCGCCGAGCACCTGCTGCTGCTTCCGCACGATGCGCTCGCCGCTCACCGGGTCGAGGTCGAGCACGGTGGAGGGGGTGACGTACGAGGTGAACCCCATCCGCAGCCAGGGAGCGTGCCACTCCGGGTTGCCGCCGAACCAGGACGAGGAGAGGGGCTCGTCGAAGGAGACCTCGTCGAGGGCGCTCGTCGCGTAGTCCATCAGCGCGATCCGGCCGAGTCCGTCCCTCCGGTACTCCACGGTCGCGAAGTCGCGGAAGCAGTCGATCTCGATGATCCTCCGTCCCGGCGTGTGCGGGAGCACCACACGGCGCTCGCCCCGGGGATCGGCTGCGGACACGGCGACGAGCTCGAAGTCGAGGGCGCCGTCGTTGTGCAGCACGAAGAGCACGTCCTCGCCGTCGATCACCGCGTGGTCGACCTCGTACTCGACCCCGTCACGCCGCGGCCACACGACCTGCGGAGGCGCCGTGACATCGGAAAGGTCGACGAGATGCGTCTCGCTGGTGATCTTCGATCCCATCTCGATCACCAGGTACTTCCGGCTCCGGGTGATGCCCCCACCGAGCCAGAAGCGCTCATCGGGCTCGTGGAAGAGGGAGACGTCCTCCGACGACGGGGTGCCGATGCGGTGCAGCCAGAGCGTGTCGGGGCGCCACGCCTCATCCCTGGTCGTATAGACGATCCCGGTGCCGTCGGGGGTGAAGAACGCCTGACCGGTGTTCTCGATCACGTCGTCGAAGGCCTCACCGGTGCCGAGGTCGCGCACGTGCACGGCGTAGAGCTCGTCGCCGGAGGAGTCCACCGACCACAGCATCCGGGTGCCGTCCTCGGAGATGTCGAAGGAGCCCATCGAGAAGAAATCGAGCCCCTCCGCCTCGACGTTGCCGTCGAGGAGGATCTGCTCGCCGGGGACCGGGACGCCCGGTTCCAGCTCCGGCGGCGTCCAGTCGTCGTCCGCGGCGGCGGTGCGGCACTGGATGCCGTACTGCGCCCCTTCGACGGTGCGTCCGTAGTACCACCACTGCCCGCGGCGGGTCGGCACCGAGAGGTCGGTCTCGAGGACGCGCCCCTTGACCTCCTGGAACAGCTGCTCGCGCAGGTCCTCCAGATGAGCGGTGCGGGCGTCCGTGTAGGCGTTCTCGGCCTCGAGATGGGAGATGACCGCGGGGTCCTCCTTGTCCCGCAACCACTCGTACGGGTCGTCGACGCTGTCGCCGTGATGCGTGCGGGTGAAGGGACGGCGTTCCGCGACGGGGGCGGCGATGCTCTGCTCGGTCACCCCCCAACGCTAGCCGAGGAGGGCGAGTTGACCATCGCCAGACAGGGTGGGAGGATTCATGCGGGCCGATTAACGGATGTCAAACCCACGGTGAACTCTTCGTTCGTCACGCCGATCTCGTCGGCATTCCCCCCTGCATCTCCCACGAAAGCGAACGGTGGAAACCGCAGCCCTCATCGTCGTGCTGGTCATCCTGCTGGCACTCTTCTTCGACTTCACCAACGGGTTCCACGACACGGCGAACGCGATGGCGACGCCCATCGCCACCGGCGCCCTCAAGCCCAGGACGGCCGTGCTGCTCGCGGCATCCCTGAACCTCGTCGGCGCGTTCCTGTCCACGGAGGTCGCCAAGACGGTCTCCGGCGGCATCGTGAACGAGGCGGACATCTCGCATGCGCAGCTGCCGTCGCTGATCTTCGCCGGTCTCATCGGCGCGGTCACCTGGAACATGCTCACCTGGCTGCTCGGACTGCCGTCGAGCTCCTCGCACGCGCTCTTCGGCGGGCTGATCGGCGCCACGCTGGTCGGCGTCGGCGTCGCCGGTATCAACTTCGGCGTGGTGCTCTCGAAGGTCGTGCTGCCTGCCCTCATCGCGCCGCTGACGGCCGGCATCATCGCCTTCATCGCGACGAAGGTCGCCTACGGCATCACCCGCCGCTACGACGGGAAGCCCGATGGACGCTCCGGCTTCCGCTGGGGGCAGATCTTCACGTCGTCGATGGTCGCGCTCGCACACGGCACCAACGACGCGCAGAAGACGATGGGCGTCATCACCCTCGCGCTCATCACGGTCGGCTGGCAGTCGGGGGCGCATCACGAGCCGCAGCTCTGGGTGATCGTGTCCTGCGCCGTGACGATCGCGCTCGGCACCTACCTCGGCGGATGGCGGATCATCCGCACGCTCGGCAAGGGTCTCACCGAGGTCAAGCCCGCGCAGGGCTTCGCCGCGGAGAGCTCGACCGCCGCGACGATCCTCGCCTCGAGCGCCTTCGGGTTCGCGCTGTCGACGACGCAGGTCGCCTCCGGGTCGGTGATCGGCTCCGGCCTCGGCCGGCGCGGATCGACGGTGCGCTGGCGGACGGCGGGACGCATCGCGATCGGGTGGCTGTTGACCCTGCCCGCCGCGGGCGGAGTCGGCGCGCTCGCCGCCGTTCTCGTGGTGAACTTCGGAACCGTCGGCATCGTCATCGACGCCGTGCTCGCCCTCGTCATCATCGTCGGCCTGTTCCTGCGTTCGCGCCGCAACGCCGTGACCCACGCGAACGCGATGAGCGACGTCGCGGAGTCCGGGCACGCGGTCGACCTGCCCGACACGCCACCGCCGACCCGCCGCACGACGCGGATCGAGCTCGCCCGGGCGCGCGGCCGCGCCGACCGGAAGGCCGCGGAAGCCCAGAAGGCCGCACGCCGCGCGAAGAAGCTCGAGAAGTCGGTGGGCAAGGGGCCGGAGGTGAAGGCTGCCAAGCGCGCGGCGGAGAACGCCGCGAAGAAGCTCGCCGAGGCGGAGAAGGCCGCCGCCGAGTGGGAGCTGCTCAGCGCGAGCCGACGGGCCCGTGCTGAGCTCGCCGAGACCGCGGCGGATGATCCGTCGACCGGACGGGAGGATCCGCGATGAGCATCGTCATCGACTGGGAGGCCTTCGTCCGGGTGTTCGGCGCCGCCCTCGTGGGCGCGGTCGTGATCGTGTCCTTCTATGCGCTGGGGCTCCGGCTGCTGGTGCGCGCCGGACGTGTTCCGCTGGTGACCCCGGCGGAGTTCACCGATGCGATCACCGTGCTCACCGACAAGGAGATCCGTCGGGCGGCCAAGCAGGCCGAGAAGGCGGCGAAACGGAGCCCTCTGACCGAGGGGCAGAAGACGCTCGCTCTGGTCGCCGCCTATGCGTGCTTCGCGATGTGCGCGGCCGCGGTACTGGGAGGCATCCTGCTGATCGTCTTCGGACACTGACGACCCGGCGGGGATGTCGGAGCCGCTCCTAGACTTGGACGCATGGACGGTCTGCCCTCGTTCGGACGACATGACGCGGCGTCGCACGCGATCATCCACCTGAGCGATCCCCATTTCCTCGCCGGGGGAGCGCGTCACCCCGGCGGTGCCGACACCGATGCGAACTTCGCGAAGACCCTCGAGGCCGTCCGCCGGGTGCATCCGAGCCCTGCGGCGATCGTCGTCACCGGCGACCTCACCGATCTCGGCGAGCCGGATGCCTATCGGCGGCTGCGCACGGCACTCGAGCCTGTCGGCACCGCCCTCGGCTGCCCGGTGATCTGGGTCGCGGGGAACCACGACGAACGGCCGGCACTCCGCGCGGAGCTCCTCGACGAGGAGCCGACCGAGGAACCGGTGACCGGCGTGTGGGACCTCGACGGTCTCCGGCTGATCGCCCTCGACAGCAGCGTGCCGGGCTGGCACCACGGGGATCTCGACGAGGCGCAGCTCTCCTGGTTGCGGGAGGCGCTCGCGACCCCGGCACCGCACGGGACGCTGCTGGCACTGCACCATCCGCCGCTTCCGGCGCACGTGCCGCTGTTCGACATCCTGGAGCTGCGGCATCAGGACGAGTTCGCCGCGGCGATCCGCGGATCCGACGTACGCGGCATCCTCGCGGGTCACCTGCACTACTCGTCCTCGGGCATCTTCGCCGGGGTCCCGGTGAGCGTCGCCTCCTCCACCTGCTACACGATGAACGTCGCCCTCCCGGCGGCAGAGGTCAACGGGATGGACGCTGCGCAGTCGTTCCACCTCGTGCACGTCTATCCCGACACGATCACGCACACCGTCGTACCGGTGACAGATGCTCCGACGGCGGACTTCTTCTCGGAGGAGTGGTTGCGTGAGATGGCCGCTCTGACCGCGGATCAGCGACTCGAGGCGTTCTCGCGCAAGCCTGATCAGGGCACGGCGTAGACTGGTCGCATCCCCCTCGCACTCACCCGCCGACACCCACAAGGATGTGACATGGCCGTCGATTCGCCTGCCCTCACACGTACTGAAACCGACTCGCTGGGAAGCGTCGAGGTTCCCGCCGACGCGTACTACGGCGTGCACACACTGCGCGCCGAGGAGAACTTCCCGATCACGAAGCGCCCCATCTCGGTCTATCCGGATCTCGTCAAGGCGCTCGCGATGGTCAAGCAGGCCAGTGCCCGGGCGAACAAGGAGATCGGCGTGCTGGACGCCGAGCGCGCCGACCTGATCGATGCCGCCGCGCAGCGCGTGATCGATGGCGAGTTCCACGACCAGTTCGTCGTCGGAGTCATCCAGGGCGGCGCGGGCACGTCGACCAACATGAACGCGAACGAGGTCATCACCAACATCGCGCTCGAGATGGCCGGTCGCGAGAAGGGGGACTACGCCTTCCTCTCTCCGATCGACCACACCAACCGCAGCCAGTCGACCAACGACGTCTACCCGACGTCGATCAAGATCGGCCTCTCGCTCACGCTGCGCTCGCTGCTGGAGGAGCTCGATCTGCTCCGCAAGTCCTTCCTCGGCAAGGCCGTCGAGTTCCACGACATCCTCAAGGTCGGCCGCACGCAGCTACAGGACGCCGTGCCGATGACCCTGGGCCAGGAGTTCCACGGGTTCGCGACGACCCTCGGCGAGGACCACAGCCGCCTCACCGAGAACGCCTCGCTGATGTTCGAGATCAACATGGGCGCGACGGCGATCGGCACGGGCATTACGACCCACCCGGGCTACGCGCCGGCGGTGCTCAAGCACCTCCGCGACATCACCGGACTCGATCTGCTCACCGCATCGGACTTGGTCGAGTCGACCAGTGACACGGGCGCGTTCATGTCGTTCTCCTCCTCGCTGAAGCGCAATGCGATCAAGCTCTCGAAGATCTGCAACGATCTGCGTCTTCTGTCGTCCGGCCCGCAGGCCGGTCTCGGCGAGATCAACCTGCCGGCGAAGCAGGCCGGTTCGTCGATCATGCCGGGCAAGGTCAACCCGGTGATCCCCGAGGTCGTCAACCAGGTGGCCTTCGCGGTCGCCGGCGCCGACATGACGGTGACGATGGCGGTGGAGGGCGGTCAGTTGCAGCTCAACGCCTTCGAGCCCGTGATCGCGCACTCGATCTTCCAATCGATCACCTGGATGCGTCAGGCGATGTGGACCCTGCGCGTGAACTGCGTGGACGGCATCACTGCGAACACCGACCGCCTCGGCGCGATGGTGGGGGCGTCGGTGGGGGTCGTCACGGCGCTGACCCCGTTCATCGGGTACGCGGCCTCCGCCGCTCTCGCGAAGACGGCGCTGCTCACCGGCCGCAACGTGGCCGACCTGGTCGTCGAGGCGGGTCTGATGTCCCGCGACGAGGTCATGAAGCAGATCTCGCCGGCGCGCCTCTCGGGTCTCGAGACCGTGACCGCCGCGATCCCCGTGATCGCCGCCGAAGACGACTGACCCCGCCCGCTCCACGCTCCACGGCGTGGTCAGCGCTCTCATCGCGTGGTCAGTTTCGGCAGGAATTCGCTCGAAAACCTGCCGAAACTGACCACGCGATGTGCGTGCACGTGCGTGTGCCGGGGTCAGTCGAGGATGCGGCAGTGCGTCGTGAGCTCGCCGATGCCGTCGATGCCCACGGTGACTGTCGATCGGTCGCGCAGGAAGATCTGCGGATCGCGGGAGTAGCCGGCGCCGCCGGGGCTGCCCGTCGAGATCAGCGTGCCCGGGAGCAGCGTCACCGACTGCGACAGGTGCGAGACGAGGGCCGACACCGGACGCACCATCTGCCCGGTGGTCGCGTCCTGCACGGTGTGCCCGTCGACGACGGTCCAGATGTGCAGAGCCTGCGGGTCGGGGATCTCGTCCGCGGTGACTGCGAACGGTCCCGTGGGGGTGAACCCGTCGAAGGACTTGCAGCGGCACCACTGCGCCTCGGAGAACTGGATGTCGCGGGCGGTGATGTCGTTCACCACCGTGTATCCCCAGACATAGGAGAGCGCGTCCTCACGCGAGACGTCCTTCGCCGGACGCCCGATGATCACCCCGAGCTCGGCTTCGTAATCGACCGACTCGCTGAGGGAGCGCGGCCAGGCAGTGGTCTGCTCGTGCCCGGTGAGGGAGTTCGGCCAGAGGGTGAACACCGTCGGCGCAGTGTCGGTCTTCAGCCCGAGCTCGCTGGAGTGCGCGGCGTAGTTGAGGCCGACCGCGAGCACTGCGGGAGGAGCGAGCACGGCGGACGCATACCCGAATCCGTTCAGCGGATGCCGCAGTGCGACGCCGGTCGCGAGCGAGGCGCGCACCTCGTCGAGCGCGCCGTCTCCGGCGTCGATGAACTGCTGAAGGGTGGGGGCCGGCGACTCCATGAGGTCGGACACGAGGATCGCGTCGTCTCCGTCGATGACGGCGAGTGCGATCTCAGAGGAGTCGGGTCGGCGCAGATGAGCGAACCGCATGCTCTCTACGCTACCGGGCGGGGTGCGGGTCGAGGTTGGAGGGTGGGCACAACACGCGTTGCGTAATCGTTGGAATGCGGATCTTGCCCTGGCTCTCAGCGAACCGATAGAAATTGACCACCGCGTTCGGGGGAACGCGTCGGGGGGACGCAGCCGTTGGCCTGCGCCGAGAGAGGTCGACGGCGATGGTGCACGTCGCGCGTTTGTGGTGGGTTGCCGTGGCGACGGCGATCGTCATGGTGGTTGCAGGACTCACGCTGCCGGATTCAGCCCCGGCGGCAGCAGCGAGCGCTGCGCCGAGTGTCGCCCCCGCTTTGGTCTCCCAGCCCACTTCGGTCGACGAGCCGGTCGTGCCCGAGGGCGAGTTCGCGAACCCCGGACCGAAATCGCCGGCGCCCTCGAACACATCCGTTGAGACGGACGCCCAGCCCACAGGCCGCGGAGGTCCGAGCAGGCCTCTGGCGAAGCTCTTGGACGAGAACAAGATCCCCTTGGGGTTTGGGTGATGTGGGACGGGTATGTGTTGAATGATTTTGTTCCGTATTGGGAGTTGTGGGATTTGCCGCGGCGTGAGGCGCGGGCGGAGTACAACCGGGTGATGGGGTTGAAGGATCATCGGCTCAGGCAGCTTCGTGGGTTGTTGGGGAGGTCGGGTGTCGAGCTTGATTTCTCGGATCGGAGTGTGGCGGATCTCGATGCGTGGTTCATCGAGGCGATGGAGCCGCTGGTGGGTCATGAGGTGCCGAACGGGCGGTCCTTGTCGGTGTGCGAGGACATTGCGCTGTTCCTTGGTGATCTGCTGATCGATCGGTTGCCGGGGTTGCGGTGGGAGTTCTTCATCTGGGGGAAGAAGAGCATGTCGTATCAGAACCATGTGATCTACGGGTATCCGGGACGAGAAACACTCCGCCTCAACACGGGACTGTCGGGCATGGTCCATGGCTATGGCGTCAGGGTTCTCGAAGATCGGGCTGGTGTGCGGGAGGTTGTCGTTCCGGGCTTGGAGGGGCCGTTCGCCGGTGCCGTGATCGAGCTGCCCCCTCTTGACCGTGAGTTCTTCGCCGGTGTCGTCCAGGGTGCGACGGACAGGTACTACCGGGATCTGAGCGAGGACGCCTGAGGCCCGTCTCCCGGCCCGGCGCATAGCGACACCGTAGGCTTTCCCCATGACTTTCGGAGGGGAGCGCCCCGACTACCAGCCGCCGCAGGGGCAGCCGACATACGGACAGCAGCCGTATGGACAGCCGCCGGCTCCGCCGCCGCAGTATCCGCAGCAGGCCCAGGCCTACGGGCAGCCCCCGCAGCCTCGCTACCCCTCGGCGCTCGCCAAGCAGCCCACGTACTCTCCGCCCGCTCCGCAGGCGCCCGCTCCCGCCCCCGCGCTTCCCGCGATCCCGATGCCGGTGCGCAAGGGGCGCACCGTGTCGGTGTGGCTCTTCGGCGTGTTGGGCTTCCTGCTCATCGCCCTGATCGGCTACTACGTGATGGCGCTCGGCGCCGGGGCATCCGTCGTGGGTCTCGTGCTCGCGCTGATCCCGCTCGCCATCGTCCTCCTCGGGGTGCGGTTCATCGACCGCTGGGAGCCGGAACCCAAGACCCTCGTCGTGTTCGCGATCGCCTGGGGCGCGATCGCCGCGGTCGGCATCGCGCTGCTCGTCGACCTCGGGGTGAAGCTGACGATCGGACATCTGCCTTCCGTCGTGTCCGGTGTCATCCAGGCGCCTCTCGTCGAGGAGACCGCGAAGGGCCTCGGCGTCTTCCTCATCTTCCTGATCGCCCGCCGCACGTTCGACGGTCCCATCGACGGGATCGTCTACGGTGCGCTCGTCGGCGCCGGCTTCGCGTTCACCGAGAACATCCAGTACTTCGCGGTGAGCTACATCGACGGTGGCGCGCGCGAGCTCACGGTGACCTTCGTGCTGCGCGGTCTGCTCTCGCCGTTCGCGCACGCGATGTTCACCTCGTTGACCGGCTTCGCGATCGGCCTGGCGGCGCGACGCGGGGCCACCGCGGGCGGCGCGTTCGGCGCGGGTCTTCTGGGCCTTCTCGGCGCGATGGTGCTGCACGGCTTCTGGAACGGCTCCTCGATCTTCGGCGACTTCTTCGCCCTCTACGCCTCGCTCCAGGTGCCGCTCTTCGTCGGCTTCATCCTCGGGATCATCATGCTGCGCCGCGAAGAGGCCCGTCTCACCAGGGAGCGCCTCGGCGACTATGCGTCGGCCGGATGGTTCACCCCGGAGGAGGTCACGATGCTCGCGACCCCCGCAGGGCGGAAGACCGGGCTCGCGTGGGCGTCGACGCTGCGGGGCGATCGGCGTCCGCTGATGAAGTCCTTCATCAAGGATGCGACGGCTCTGGCCGCCGTGAGGCAGCGCGCTCTCCATGGACACGATGCCTACGCCGCCTCCGATGAGCAGGCGCTGCTCGTGCGCACCCGGGCGACCAGGGCCGCCCTGCTCGCCTACTGATCGGCACGGACACCGCTCCGGGAAAGACTCAGCGCCCGGTGCTGCGGCGATGCCTGCATGTCTCCCGGGCGCTGAGTTGGCCTGATCCCAGGGTGCACCCGGGCGAAGGGAGTGTCAAGGGTTTCGCCCGGAGACGTCATGTTCGCTCTCGGCTGGTGCAGCGGCGTTGACCGTCGCGGATCGCTCCGGTTACATGGAGACATGACTGATCGCACAAAGCCCGAGTTCGACGCCCCCACCGGCCCGGCTCCCGCGGAGCTCGTCATCCGCGACATCATCGACGGTGACGGCGCTGAGGCGAAGCCCGGCGACACCGTCACGGTCCACTACGCGGGCGTCGAGTTCGACTCCGGCGAAGAGTTCGACTCGTCGTGGGGGCGCGGCGAGACCATCCAGTTCCCGCTGCGCGGCCTCATCCAGGGCTGGCAGGAGGGCATCCCCGGCATGAAGGTCGGCGGACGCCGCGAGCTGGTCATCCCGCCGCACCTCGCCTACGGCCCGGCGGGCGCCGGTCACTTCCTGTCCGGCAAGACCCTCATCTTCATCATCGACCTGGTCGCCGTCGGCTGACGCACGATCCCCGGAGGCCCCCGCTCGCATCGCGAGACGGGGGCTTTCCGTCGCTCCCGGAGAAAAATTCTGATTCATCGGAATATATTCGACTGCATGTAAGTTTCATCGTGTGTCGCCGAACGGCGGCACCGACTTTCTCTACGAGGAGCAGCATGACCACCATCGACGTCCCCGGCTACCGCAGCGGCACCTGGGTGCTGGACCCCGCTCACAGCGAGGTCACCTTCAGCGTGCGCCACATGATGATCTCGAAGGTGCGGGGCACCTTCGGCATGAAGAGCGCCACTCTGGTCGCGCCGGAGAACCCGCTCGAGGCCAAGGTGGAGGCGAGCGTCGATGTGACCTCGATCGACACGAAGGACGACGGCCGCGATGCGCACCTCCGTTCCGCCGACTTCTTCGACACCGAGAACCACCCCACGATGGAGTTCGTCTCCACCGGCGCCCGGGTCGAGAACGGCGACTTCTTCGTCGATGGCGACCTCACCATCCGCGGCATCACCAAGCCCGTCAGCTTCGCCTTCGACTTCGGCGGCTTCGGCACCGACCCGTACGGCAACTACAAGGCGGGTGCCTCGGCGACCACCACGATCAACCGCGAGGACTTCGGCCTCACCTGGAACGCCGCCCTCGAGACCGGCGGCGTGCTCGTCGGCAAGGACGTCACGATCAACCTCGACCTGCAGGGCGCGCTGCAGCAGGACTGACGATCGCCGTTCGGAGAACCCCGGGCCTCAGGGCTCGGGGTTCTCTGCGTCATAGGCGCGGAACCGCGGGTTCAGCCGCATCAGCACCGCGACCAGGCCGATCACCAGCAGGCCGCCGAGGAGCGGTGGGAACCACAGAGCGGTCATGGTGGCCAGTGCACCGACGTACAGGGCGCCGAGTCGGGGGCCGCCCGCGACCACCACGATGAAGACGCCCTGCAGCCTTCCGCGCATGCTGTCGGGTACCGCGGCCTGCATCATCGTGTTCCGGTAGATCGAGCTCACGTTGTCGCAGGCGCCGGACAGTGCGAGCGCGATGCAGGCCAGCGCGATGAGGACGAGGTTCGGGCTCTGCTCCGAGGCGGAGGGCAGGAAGACGCCGGTGAGCAGCACGAGCCCGAACAGCACGATCGAGGCGCCGTAGGCCTGCACGGCCCGGGCGATCCCGCGTCCGTGCCACTGATAGCGGACGACGCGGCCCGAGAACAGGCTCGACACGAACGTGCCGACGGCCACCGCCGCGGTGAGCACGCCCGTCGTCACCGTGCCTCCGCCGAGCAGCACCGTCCCCAGCGCCGGGAAGAGTGCGAGCGGCTGACCGAAGGTCATCGCGGTGAGATCGAGCAGATACTGCATCCGGATGTTGGGCGCCCGGCGCAGGAACCGCCAGCCGTCGACGAGCGAAGCGAGGCCCGGGCGCACGATCGTCCCCTCCGGCAGCAGGGACGGGAGCGTCCACAGCCCGAGGAACATCGCCAGCATCAGCACGACGTCGATCGTGTAGGTCCAGCCGTAGCCGGTGAGCCAGACGAGCAGCCCCGCCACCGCAGGGCCGACCATCACGGTCAGGCCGAACGAGATGCCGTTGAGCGCCGAGGCCGGCGCGAGCAGCTCACGGGGGATCAGCCGGGGCACGATCGCGGTGCGCGTCGCCATGCCCACGGAGTTCGCCGCCGCGATGATCATGCTCAACGCGTACAGCCACCAGATCGACTCGTTGTGCGTCCAGGTGAGGGTGGCGAGGAGGGCCGTCGCGGCGAAGGCGACCGTCGCCGCGATCAGGGCGACGCGGCGGCGGTCGAACGCATCGGCGAGCATCCCCCCGTAGAGCCCGGCCAGGATCATCGGGACGAGCCCGGCGATCGCGATCATCGAGACGGCGAGGCTCGAATGCGTGAGGTCGTAGACGTGCATCATCACGGTGACCGTCGTGAGCTGGCCGCCGATCCCCGCCAGGGCCGAGCCGATCCACATGCGCGCGAACGCGGGACTGCTCCTCAGCGGGCGGAGGTCGATGAACTGGCTCACCGTCCGAGGTTATCGATCCACCGACGGGTTCGGCGCGTCCGGGATCTGGACGGGGCGCGCTTCGGCGTGGGAGCATTCGCGCATGGGCGCAGAGATCCCGAGGCGACGTGTGTTGGCCGCCGCAGGCTGGGGCGTCCCCGTGGTGGCCGCTGCCGTCGCGCTCCCGGCCGCTGCGGCATCGACCGGAAGCATCACCGCGGCGTTCGGCGCGCCGGCACCGGGCAACGGGCCGCGCACGATCGTCGCGACGGTGGCGAACACCACCGAGAGCGTCAGCGACGCGCCCGTCACCGTCTACGTGAACGCTCCGGGAGCGTCCCAGGTCATGGCCTGGCGGGCGGCTCCGGGGTGGACGGTGGCGGCGAGCGGCAACACGGTGGTCTTCACGACGCAGACCGGGCTTCCTGCTCTGTCCTCCACCGCGATGGAGATCGACCAGCTGGTCGACTCGGAGGACGACCTGCTCCTCATTGGGGAGCTCACGGCCGGAGGCTCGGTGCGCTACCCGTTCTCGCTCTCGCGGTGACGGCGTTCCCCGCCGCGATTCGCTGGTAGACTCGTTTAGTTGCCGTTAGATCGGCCGCGGATAAAGAGAGCTCGCGCATCAGGCGCCGGGCACCGCGCAATGAGTGAAAGGGGATCGAATCTATGGCACTGGAAGCAGACGTCAAGAAGGCGATCATCGAAGAGTACGCGACGCACCCCGGTGACACCGGATCCCCCGAGGTGCAGGTCGCGATGCTGACGCAGCGCATCAAGGACCTGACCGAGCACCTCAAGGAGCACAAGCACGACCACCACTCGCGTCGTGGGCTGTTCCTGCTCGTCGGTCAGCGCCGTCGTCTCCTCGGCTACCTCCAGGACATCGACATCGAGCGGTACCGCTCGCTGATCGAGCGTCTCGGACTGCGCCGATAAGGCAGAGCGAACCAGCGTTCAATCGCGCAGAACATTCTTGAGAAGGCCGCCCCAGGTGTGGGGCGGCCTTCATCGTCTGCGGATGCTTGACCCTCGCGGAACTTTCCGGTAGGAAAGTGATTACTTTCCATTGGGAAAGTATGGAGGATGCGATGGAGCAGAAGCCGATTCCCGGACAGGATGTCTTCGCGCCGCCGGACGCCGGCCTCGCACAGCAGTACCTGGACACCGCCGAGCAGGTGCGGCGTGTGCGGGGGACGCGTCTGGACCGTCGGTCCCTCGGGCGTGTGCAGTGCGTGAGCGCCGTCGCTCTCGGTCTCTACATCACCCTCTTCCTGCTGTCCATCAACACCACGGCGACCCGCGCGCCGGTCATGTCGATCCTGCTGATCCCTTTCCTCGTCTGGGTGCAGGTGTCCGGCGGGCTCATGGAGCGCCTCGGCTTCCGGTGGCGCACGACTCGGGCACGCTGGCTCGTCCCGGTCATCCTCGTCGTCGGCATCGGCGGTGTCGCGCTCCTCATCGGCTACATCATGCGCACGCGGGGCGCCGTGCCGCCCTGGATCGCCTTCACGGTGGGGGCGGTCGTGTTCGCGGCGGCCGCGGTGGCCGGTGCCGTGCAACTCTGGAAGGGTCGGCGGACCGCGGCCGGATCGGAGCCCGATGCGGTCGCGGTTCCGCTGCCGTCGCGCCTCGCGACCATCGGGGTCGGAGCGCTCATCGGCCTCGCCACCGCGCTTCTCGGTGCCCTCGACGGTCTGGCGTCCGCGCTCCTCGTCGCGCTGATGACCATGCTCCTCGTCGTGCTGATGATCACCGCACGCACCGATGCCGGACTGATGACGCTCGGGATGCGGTGGCGCGGCCCGCAGCTCGGCGCCTACGCCGGAGCGAACCTGGTCCTCGTCGCGACCGTCATCGTGGTGCTCTCGGGTGTGCGGCTGTCGCCCGCTGTCACCGCGGGGGCGGGTCTGCTCGCGCTGGCGCTCCTGTTCGCGGCCTCGTTCGCGAAGGTCCGGGATGCCTGAGGGCGCCGCGCCGCGCCGCGGGCATCCGCGGATGAGACTCGACGACAGCTTCGCCAGTCCGATCCGCTTCTCGGCGATGGCTGCGCTGGGGGAGGACGTCGAGCTCGACTTCCGCACGGTGGGCGAGATCCTCGACGTCGGAGACTCCGCCCTGAGCAAGGCGCTGTCCTACCTCCACGACGTGGGCTATGTGGAGACCCGCAAGGGCGTCGTCGCAGGCAGAGCGCGGACCTGGGTGAGGGCGAGCAGGGCGGGACGTGAGGCCTTCGCCGCGCATCTCGCCGCCCTCCGCGAGATCGTCGAGCTCGGCGGTGGTACGGGGTTGTCGCCCTAGCCCACGGGGAGCGGCCGCTGCAGACCCGCCGCGCCGGGTTTCCGCGGGCCCGCCGCGTCGGGTTCCGCGGGCCCGCCGCGCAGGGTGGTCAGTTTCGGCAGGTTTTCGGGCGAAAACCTGCCGAAACTGACCACCCAGCGGGGGTAGCGGGGGTAGCGGGGCGGAGTGAGCGGGCCGCGGGCGGGGTGGGGTGGGGTGGGGTTACACCGCGGCGACGAGGTCCGCGTGGTGGATCGCGGCGACGTCGGGGTGCGCCCGCAGCCGGGACTTCAGCGCGTTCTCGCCGTACAGGGCGTGGATGGGGTTGGCGGGATCGGCCGTGACACCGCGCGCCTGCGCCGCGAGGTCGGCGGGGAGCTCGATCAGCGGCAGCCGTGCGTCCAGCGCGGGGTTGAAGAAGAACGGGATCGAGATCCGCTCGTCCGGGGCCTGCGGTGAGACGACGCGGTGGTTGGTGGCCTTGAGGTAGCCGCCGGTCGCGTACTCCAGGAGCTCGCCGATGTTCACCACGAACGCCCCCGGCACCGGGGGGGCGTCCACCCACTGGCCGTCGCGCTCGACCTGCAGGCCGCCCTTGCCGGGTTCGACCCAGAGCAGGGTGAGCACGCCCGAGTCCTTGTGTGCGCCGACGCCCTGCTGCGGCTCCGGCTCATGGGTGCCGGGGTAACGGACGATCTTGATGAGGGTGGAGGGCTCGCCGAAGTGCCGGTCGAAGTACGACTCCTCGGCGCCGAGGGCGAGCGCCCAGGCGCGGAGGAGCTTGCGGGAGACCTCGCTCAGCGTCTCGTGCCACTCCGAGACGACCTCGCGCAGCTCGGGCTGCGCCGACGGCCAGAGGTTCGGTCCGATCAGACGGTTGTACGCAGGACCGTCGGCGACCGGCTGACGCTCCGGGCCGATGTCGATCTGCTCGCGCCAGTCGACCCGGCCCTGGGTGCGCTCGCCGCCGATCCGTGTGTATCCGCGGAAGTGCGGGCTGTTGACGTTCTCGATGGCGAGCTTCTCCTCCTCGGGAAGCGCGAAGAACTCGCGTGCCGCGTGGTGGAGGCGGGTCTCCAGTCCCTCGGCGATGCCGGTTCCCGTGAGGTAGAAGAACCCGACATCGTGGGTCGCGGCGCGCAGGTCTTCGCGGAATCCGGCCGCTTCCTCGGGGCCGGCGTCGAGGCGGGAGAGGTCGAGGACGGGAAGCGTGAGTTCAGCCATGTGTCGACGCTACGTCGCCCTCGCGGGAGGGGTGCGAATGTTGCGGAGGATTACCGGGTGCTAATGTAGCAAGGTAAGGCATCCCTTACCTCTACTTCCGCAGGGAGCAGCCCGTCCGTGTTCGCCACTCTTCTCATCGGCCTTCGCGAAGGCCTTGAGGCCGCGCTCGTCGTCGGCATCCTCATCGCCTACCTGCGGCGCATCGGACGCCCCGACATCATCCCGAAGCTCTGGGCGGGGATCGGGCTCGCGATCCTTCTGGCGATCGCGTTCGGCGCGGTGCTCACCTTCGGCGCCTACGCTCTGGCGCCCGGGGCGCAGGAGCTCATCGGCGGCCTGCTGTCGCTGCTCGCCGTGGCGATGGTCACCTGGATGATCTTCTGGATGCAGAAGGCCGGGCGCACCATGAAGGCGACGCTGGAGGGCGGGCTCGATCGCGCCCTCGCGCAGGGGACGCTCTGGGCCCTCGTCGCGATCGGGTTCGTCTCGGTCGCGCGGGAAGGTCTCGAGACGACGCTCCTCCTCTGGTCGATGGTGCAGTCGTTCGGCAACGCTCCGATGGCACTGCTCGGCGCCCTCCTCGGTCTGCTCATCGCCGTGGTCGTCGGCTGGCTGCTCACCCGCGGCGCCGTGCGTCTCGACCTGCGGCGCTTCTTCGCCTGGACGGGGGGATTCCTCGTCATCGTCGCCGCCGGCGTGCTCGCCTACGCCGTGCTCGACCTGCAGGAGGCGGGCGCCCTCCCCGGCGGCGCGCCCCTCGACACCGCCACGGGCTGGGCCCAGTTCCCCCTGGGGTGGGCGTTCGACGTCAGCAGTGCGATCGCGCCGGGAAGCGCGCTCGCCACCATCCTGCAGGCCACCGTCGGCTTCATGCCGCACATGACCTGGCTGCAGGTCACCGCGTGGGTGCTCTATATCGTCATCGTCGGGACCTTCTTCCTCCGCGGCCTGCCCCGACGCCGTCCGCAGAACAAGCCCGCCGTGCAGGCGGCCGCCACAGCAACCGCCCCCGAAGGAGCAGCATGACGACGTCCCCCCGAGTCCTCGGAGCCCTCGCGACAGCCGGAGTCGCCGCGCTGCTGCTGAGCGGCTGCGTGGCGAAGTCCGATCTCGCCGCGGATCCGTCCTCGTCGTTCACCGTCGCGTCCGACGACGCGAAGTGCGCCGTCTCGGCCGCCACAGCGAAGAGCGGAACGCTGACGTTCGACGTCACCAACAGCAGCGACCAGGTGTCCGAGTTCTACCTGCTCGCCGATGACGGCATGCGGATCGTCGGCGAGGTGGAGAACGTCGCCCCTGCCGCATCGCGCACGCTCACCGTGCTGGTCCAGCCGGGCGACTACTTCACCGTCTGCAAGCCGGGGATGGTCGGCGCGGGCGTCGGGAAGGCGCCCTTCACGGTCACCGGGGATCGCGTCGCGGTCAAGGGCGCCGACGCCGAGCAGAAGAAGAAGGCGGTCGACCTCTACGCCGCCTTCGTCAAGGACCAGGTGGGCGCGCTCATGCCCGCCGTCGACGAGCTCGTCGCCGCCTACGAGGCCGGGGACGACGCGAAGGCCCGTGCGCTCTTCCCGCAGACCCGCGCGCCGTACGAGCGCATCGAGCCTGTGGCCGAGTCGCTGGGCGACCTCGATCCGCGCATCGACTTCCGCGAGGTGGACGCCGTCGCAGAAGGGCTCGCCTGGACGGGATTCCACCGGATCGAGAAGGATCTCTGGCAGCCGGCGAAGGACGCGCTGAACGCCGACGGCGAGACCCCGGCCTGGAAGGACTGGGCGCCGTCCACCCCGGCGCAGCGCGCCGAGTACGGCGCCAAGCTCAAGGCGGACGTCAAGGAGCTGTACGACTACGTGCACTCGGACACCTTCACCAAGACGCTCGAGGACCAGGGGATCGGGAACATCTCCAACGGGGCGATCGCCCTCCTGGACGAGGTGGCCACCGGCAAGATCACCGGCGAGGAGGACTGGTGGTCGGGGACCGATCTGTTCGACTTCGCCGCGAACGTCGAAGGATCGAAGATGGCGTTCTCCCTGGTGAAGGACTTCGCCGCCGCGCAGGGCGCCGAGGGCAAGAAGCTCGCCGACCGGATCTCGTCCGGCTACACCCACCTCGAAGAGGCGCTCGCCGAGCACGGATCGCTCGACAAGGGATTCGTGGGCTTCCGCGAACTGACCGACGCGCAGAAGCGCGAGCTGGTCGACCTGATCAACGCGCTGGCCGAGCCGCTCTCGCAGCTCACGGGGAAGGTGCTGTCCTGAGGTGGGCGGCACCGAGGACACCCCGGAGGTGGGCGCGGAGCATGCCGGGCTGAGCCGCCGCGGCCTCCTCGGCCTGGCGATCGGCGGCGGCGCCGCGGCGATCGCCGCCGGCGGCGTCGGAGGCTATGCGCTCGCCGCCGCTCAGCGTTCCGGCGGGTCCGACGAAGCCTTCGCCTTCTTCGGCGCGCACCAGGCCGGCATCGTCACCCCGGTGCAGGAGCATCTGCACTTCGCAGTCTTCGACATGATGCCGCGGATGCGGAAGAACGATCTCGTCGAGCTGATGCAGGACTGGTCCTACGCGGCGGCCCGCATGGCGCGGGGCCTCGAGGTCAGCGCCACCGGCGCCGTCGGAGGCTCCCCGGAGTCGCCCCCGGACGACACCGGCGAAGCCCTGGGACTCCCGGCGAGCGGGCTCACGGTCACCTTCGGCTTCGGCCCGACGCTCTTCGAACGGGACGGCGAGGACCGCTTCGGCATCCGCGACCGGCGGCCGGCCGCGCTGCAGCGCCTTCCTCCGTTCCTCGGCGAGGACCTCGTGCCCGGTTCCTCCGACGGCGACCTCTGCATCCAGGTCTGCGCGAACGATCCGCAGGTGGCCGTGCACGCCGTGCGCAACCTCAGCCGGATCGCCTTCGGGCGGGCGCGGCTGCGGTGGTCGCAGCTCGGGTTCGGCAAGACCTCGCGCACGACCGCGGATCAGCAGACCCCGCGCAACCTCTTCGGCTTCAAGGACGGCACCGCGAACATCCTCGCCGACGACAAGGCCGCCCTCGACGACCACGTGTGGGTCCCCGCCGCAGACGGACCGGGTTGGCTCGCCGGCGGCTCGTACCTCGTCGCGCGCAAGATCGCGATGCTCATCGAGACCTGGGACCGCGTGCGCCTCGCCGAGCAGCAGCGCATCTTCGGCCGTGACAAGGGGGAGGGGGCGCCGCTGTCCGGCGGGACCGAGGAGACGGAGCCGCAGCTCTCCCGTCTCGACGCCGACAGCCATGTCCGGCTCGCGCATCCGGACACCAACGGCGGTGTCCGCATCCTCCGCCGCGGCTTCAACTACGTCGACGGCAACAACGAGCTGGGGCGCCTGGACGCCGGCCTCTTCTTCCTGGCGTATCAGCGCGATCCCGCGCACTTCGTCACGCTGCAGAAGAGGCTGTCGACCGACCTCATGAACGAGTACGTGAAGCACGTGGGGTCGGGCATCTGGGCGATCCCGCCCGGGGCCGCCGAGGGCTCGTACGTCGGGGCGGGGCTGCTCTCCTGAGCACGTCTCCCTAGGGGCTCCGCCGCGAGCCTGTCGGGTCATGACGGCTGCCCGTCGCCGAGACGAGCGACGGATCCGCGAACATCCAGCGAGGTCGGGGCTCCACGAGCGGGCGGAACACCCAGCGGACGGGCCTGGTCGACAGGGCGAACGCGACGGCGATCGACAGCAGCACCACCAGCGGGAGCCAGACCCAGGTGGGGTCGAGGCCGCGCAGCACGCCGGACTGCCGGAACGGGTACAGCACGAAGGAGTGCAGCAGATAGACGTACATCGTGTACTGGCCGAAGCGGGTCCACCAGGTGATCTTCCGCGGGACCAGCGCGAAGAACGCGAGGCTGAGCACGAGGGCCAGCATCATGATCGCGAGCCGCACTCCGCCCGACCACCACTGCGCGTCGCCGAGGTCGGAGTACGAGTCGAGGTAGAAGAACCAGCGCCAGAGCTCGGCATCCTGCCAGATGCCCAGCCAGCGCCAGCACGCCAGGTACCAGCCGGCGAGCACCGCGAACGCGACCACTCGCAGCCACCAGGGGCGGTAGTCGATCAGGCGCATCCGTCGCACCACGTCGCGCTCGCGCAGCCACCATCCGAGAGTGAAGAACGGCAGCAGCCCGAGGGTGCGGGAGAGGGAGAACGTGCTGTCGACATTGCTGAGGTAGCCCGCGCCGATCGAGATGACGACCGCCCAGAGCAGCGGCCAGCGGAGGAGCGCCAGGTAGGGGAGCACCAGCCGGAAGATTCCGAGGGTGAGCAGGAACCACATCGTCCAGATCGGCAGCGTGAGGTTGGGATCGGCGTGGCCCTCGACCAGCCACTTCGTCAGGGTCCAGAGGATCTCGAAGATGACATAGGGGACCACGATGTCGGTGATGACGCGCACCATCTGCCGCCGCGTCGGACTCTGCGACTTGGAGAAGTATCCGGAGATCAGCGCGAACGCCGGCATGTGGAAGGCGTAGGTCCACAGGTACAGGGCCATCGCGATGTCGGAGTCGTAGGTGAGGCGCTGGATCGCATGGCCCAGCACGACCAGGACGATGCATGCGAAGCGTGCGTTGTCCCAGAAGGGCACCCGTCTGCGGGCGTGCGTCGCACCTTCGGAAGCGGTGCCGGAAGAGTGCTGCTCGGCGCTGCTCATCGTTCGAGGCTACCCGCGGGAATAGATTTGCGGCGAGGGCGTTCTACCAGATACATTCACATGAATAGAAACGGATGCCACCGCATCCCGACTGGAGAGAATCGTGAACGAAGCACAGGGCGCCGGCATGCAGTTCGGCATCATGTCGGTCAGCGACATCACGCAGGACCCGATCACCGGGGTGACCCCGAGCGAGAGCGAGCGCATCCAGGCGACCCTCACGATCGCCAAGCACGCCGAAGAGGTCGGCCTCGACGTCTTCGCGATCGGAGAGCACCACAATCCGCCGTTCTGGTCGTCGAGCCCTACCACGACGCTCGCCTACATCGCCGCCCAGACCGAGCGTCTGATCGTCTCGACGTCGACCACGCTGATCACCACGAACGATCCGGTGAAGATCGCCGAGGACTACGCGATGCTCCAGCACGTGTCGGGTGGCCGCATGGACCTGATGATGGGCCGCGGGAACACCGGCCCCGTCTACCCGTGGTTCGGCAAGGACATCCGGCAGGGACTGCCCCTGGCGATCGAGAACTACGCGCTGCTGCACGAGCTCTGGACCAAGGACGTCGTCGACTGGGAGGGCAAGTTCCGCACGCCGCTGCAGGGCTTCACGGCCACGCCGCGGCCCCTCGACGGCGTCGCACCGTTCGTCTGGCACGGCTCGATCCGCACGCCGGAGATCGCCGAGCAGGCCGCCTACTACGGCGACGGGTTCTTCGCGAACAACATCTTCTGGCCGAAGGAGCACTACCAGCGGCTGATCGAGCTCTACCGGCAGCGCTGGTCGCACTACGGGCACGGCGCCCCGGAGACGGCGATCGTCGGCCTCGGCGGGCAGGCGTTCATCCGCCCCAACTCGCAGGACGCCGTGAACGAGTTCCGACCCTACTTCGACAACGCCCCGGTCTACGGACACGGCCCCTCGATGGAGGACTTCACCGAGATGACCCCGCTGGTGGTGGGTTCCCCCCAGCAGGTGATCGACCGCTACGCGGGGATGCGCGACCACTTCGGCGACTACCAGCGCCAGCTGTTCCTGATGGATCACGCCGGCCTTCCGTTGAAGATCGTGCTGGAGCAGCTCGACATTCTCGGCGGCGAGGTCGTGCCGGTGCTCCGCAAGGAGCTGGCGAAGGACCGCCCGGCGAACGTTCCGGACGCACCGACCCACGCGGCCCGGGTGAAGGCGGTCTACGGCGACGGTCCGGCCCGCGAGGCGCGTCCCGGTGCGAACCGCGGTGACAACCTCACCGCCGGCTCCCCCTACCAGGACGGCGGGATCGCCCCGGCGGGCTCCGCCTTCGGAGCCGCGGCCACGAAGGCGGGTGCCTGACATGGGCGGACGTCGCATCGCGGTGATCTCCGCAGGGCTGTCGAACCCGTCGTCGACCCGGATGCTCGCCGATCGGCTCGCGGCGGAGACCGTCGCGCGCCTGCGCGAGGAGGGTGTGGAGGTCACCGTCGACGTGATCGAGCTGCGCGACCTCGCGCACGACATCACGAACAACCTGCTGACCGGTTTCGCGCCGCCGGCTCTCGAGGCCGCGATCAACACCGTCGTCTCGGCGGACGGGGTGATCGCGGTCACGCCGATCTTCTCGACGAGCTACTCAGGGCTGTTCAAGTCGTTCATCGACGTGCTCGACCCCGACGCGCTGACGGGGACGCCGGTGCTCATCGGTGCGAACGCGGGCACGGCCCGGCATTCCCTCGCGATCGACTACGCGATCCGTCCGCTCTTCACGTATCTGCACGCGGAACCCGTGTCGACCGGGGTGTTCGCGGCCTCCAGCGACTGGGGCTCGAGCGCGGATGACGTCGCGCCGCTCAGCGCGCGCGTGGAGCGCGGCGCCCGCGAGCTCGCAGCGGCGATCTCCCGTCGTCCGGAGGCCGCGGACGCCGATCCGTTCGATCCGGACACCTATCTGGGCAAGGGGCGCTCGTTCGGGCATCTGCTCGGCGGACTGTCCGGGGAGTGACCGGATGAGAAGGGCCCCCGGCGCATGACGCCGGGGGCCCTTCCAGGTGGTGTGAGGGTCAACCGCTCTTGCGGCGGAACTCGCGCTTCATCTGGGGAGCGTGGGTCGCATGCACGGCGGAGTCGCCGTCGAGGTGCGCCTCGCCCGACCGGTTGCGAGCGTTCTTCTTCTCGAGCGCCTCACGGAACTTGCGTTTCACATCGTCCTCGGGGACGGCGCTGTCTTCGGTACTCATGCGCGCCAGCCTAGTGCGGAACCGGCCGCTCCGGGTCGGGGACGCCCGCATTTCGGCCCTTCCGCCGCCGCGAGACGATGACATCGATGAGGAGGCCGAGGCCCACGGCCACGGCTACGGACACGATGATCGCGACGACGGGCCCTCCGGGCACGATCGCGGCGACCAGCGCGCCGACCGCGGCCTGATACGCGGCCCAGCCCGTCGCGGCGACGGCCGCGAGCCCGAGGTACCGGGGAGCCGGCAGACGAGACGCCCCCGCGACGAGATTGACCGCGAGGCGGGCGAACGGCACGAACCGGGCGGTGAACAGCACGGTCGCCGTCCCGCCGTCGAGCCGTCGCCGCGCCCAGTCCAGTGCGGCCCGCACCTTGGGCATCCGCATCCATCGCCAGCGCTCGGTCCCCACAGCCCTCCCGATCGCGTAGCACGCGGCGTCGCCCGCGAGCGCGGCGGCAGCGGCGACGACGATGACGAGCCACAGGGGAGGGGAGCCGTTCGTGATCGCGATGGCGCCCAGAGCGGTCACGGCGACCTCGCCCGGGATCACCACGAGGAAGGCGTCCGCGGTGACCAGCGCGGCCATGGCGACGAGCGCCCAAGGGGAGGAGACCAGGTCGGCGAGGAAGTCCGTCGGCACGGGTCCAGTGTGCGCGGAACGGGTGAACGGCAACCCACCGGCAGATGGATGGTGACCGTCCGCCCAGCATCAGATGAACTCTCGGTGATCGCGTGTGGTTATCGCCGATCGGCGGTGCGGCGCCGCGCCATCCTGTGATCGTGAGAGTCGCGATCGTCGCCGAGTCCTTCCTTCCGCACATGAACGGAGTGACCGGTTCGGTGCTCCAGATCCTCAGGCACCTGGAGCGCACCGGCCATGACGCCCATGTGATCGCCCCGGCCGCCCGCGACCTGCCCCGCCGTTCCGGCGGAGCAGGTGTCGACGGCATCCCCTCCCTGGCGATGCCCGGCTACCGTGACGTACGGATCGCCGCCACCACGTCGCGGCGTGTCACCGCATCGCTCGCGAGGTTCCGTCCCGACGTGGTGCACCTGGCCTCCCCGTTCGCGCTCGGGTGGCGGGGCGTCCTCGCCGCCGACCGGCTCGACCTGCCGTCGGTCGCCGCTTTCCAGACCGACATCGCCGCATATGCGGAGCGCTACCGGATCGCGGCGACGACCGGGTTCGCGCAGCGGCACATCGCACGCCTGCACCATCGCGCCACGCTCACCCTCGTACCGTCGTCGGAGTCGGCCGCACAGCTCGCCGCGCTCGGGGTCGACCGGATGCGGCGGTGGGGGCGCGGCGTCGACGCCGAGCGCTTCCACCCCCGCAACCGCGACGACGCGTGGATGCGGCGCGAGCCCGGGGAGGTGCTGATCGGCTACGTCGGACGGCTCGCCCCCGAGAAGCAGGTCGAGGACCTCCGCGTGCTCTCCGGGATCCCCGGGGCCAGGGTCGTGATCGTCGGCGACGGACCCTCGCGTCCGGCCCTCGAGGCGTTGATGCCTGATGTCGGCTTCCTCGGACACCTCGGCGGGGCCGACCTCGCACACGCGATGGCCTCCCTGGACGTGTTCGTGCACCCGGGGGAGAGCGAGACCTTCGGTCAGACGCTCCAGGAGGCGCATGCGAGCGGCGTCCCCGTCGTGGCCACGGGGGCGGGCGGGCCTCTCGACCTCGTCCGTATGGGCATCGACGGGTGGCTCTACCGGCCCGGCGACCTCGCCGATCTGAGGATGCGCGTCGCGGACCTCGCCGGCGACGCCCGCAAGCGGCGGGCCTTCGGTGAAGCAGGACGCCTCGCCGTCTCCGGTCGCACCTGGGAGGCGGTGTGCGATGAGCTGATCGGCCACTTCCAGGAGGCGGGGGAGCTGCACCGCGTCGACCGCGCCCGGCGTCATCCCCGCTCTCGTCGTGCGGAACCGGCGCCCCGGCGCCCCGGCGCATGGCAGCGCTACGTGGCGCTCGGCGACTCACTGACCGAGGGCATCTGCGATCCGGCGCCGGACGGGGCCCTGCGTGGATGGGCCGATCGTCTGGCGATGCTGCTCGCCTCCCGCGACGGCCTGCTCTATGCGAATCTCGCCGTGCGCTCGAAGAGGGTCGCCGACGTGTGCGGCCCGCAGCTGCGCCGTGCGCGGGAGCTGCGACCCGATCTGGTCTCGATCCTCGTCGGTGCGAACGACCTGGTGAAGGCGCGGGCCGACATCCCGGCACTCGTCGGGAGGCTGGAGGAGGCCGTCCGGCAGCTGCGCGCGGACGGAGCCGAGGTGCTGCTCGTCACCCCCTTCCTCCCGGCCCGACCCGAGGCGGCGATGTACGGGAGGCGATTCTCCGCCTTCGCGAGCGAAGTCTCCGCCCTCGCGGAGCGCACGGGCGCGATCCTGGTCGACACGGACCTGCTGGCCACGCTGGGAGAGCGCCCGAACTGGGGAGAGGACCTGGTCCATCTGTCGTCGCGAGGGCATCGCCTGCTGGCCTATCGCGCGGCGGAGGTGCTCGGCGTCCCGCACGCAGAGGCGCTCGGCGCACTCGACGAGGCGCTCCATGACCACGAGCGCCTCACCAGGGGACAGTGGTGGCGCAAGCACGCGCTGCCCTGGGTCTGGCGCCGGCTCCACGGGCGGGCGGCAGGGGACGGTCGCACGGCCAAGCACGACGACTATGTGCGGATCGGCCGCTCCAACGCGCCGGTGCGCGAGCGGGTCGAGTGAGACGGGGCGGGTGCACTGCTAGGCTGGATGCGGTTGCCTATGGCATCCCGTACAACTGCACACAGGCACGGAGCGGTCGGCTGAGAAGCTGGTCCCCTGTGGTGGGTTCCTCGACGGGCGTCGGGTGATCTTCTACTGGTGACCAGCGCAGGCGCACTCCGCGGGCATTCCCGCGCGCCGGAACTCTCCGTATCCGCTCCTTCATGAACACTCGTACGCCACACGGGCGGGCGAGCCTAAACAAAGAAGGAGAGACCTCTTGGAAGGTCCTGAAATCACTGCCACCGAGGCCGTTCTCGACAACGGCCGCTTCGGCACCCGCACCATCCGCTTCGAGACCGGACGCCTCGCCCAGCAGGCGCAGGGCTCGGTGGCGGCCTACCTCGACGGCGAGACCATGCTGCTGTCGGCGACCTCGGCGAGCAAGCAGCCGCGCGAGGGCTTCGACTTCTTCCCGCTGACCGTGGACGTCGAGGAGCGCTCGTACGCCGCGGGCAAGATCCCCGGCTCGTTCTTCCGCCGTGAAGGGCGTCCGTCCACCGAGGCGATCCTCGTCTGCCGTCTGATCGACCGTCCGCTGCGCCCGTCGTTCGTCGACGGCCTCCGCAACGAGGTCCAGATCGTCATCACCGTGCTGTCGATCGCCCCGGGCGAGTACTACGACGCCCTGGCGATCAACGCGGCGTCCGCGTCCACCCAGATCTCGGGTCTGCCGTTCTCCGGCCCGATCGCCGGCGTGCGCCTGGCGCTCATCCCCGGACACGGCGAGCACGCCGATCAGTGGGTCGCGTTCCCCAACGTGGAGCAGGTGGAGCAGGCCGTCTTCGACCTCGTCGTCGCGGGCCGCGTGGTCACCAAGGCCGACGGCACCGAGGACGTCGCGATCATGATGGTCGAGGCCGAGGCCACCGAGAACAGCTGGAACCTCATCAAGGCCGGCGCGACCAAGCCCAGCGAGGAGATCGTGGCCCAGGGCCTCGAGGCCGCCAAGCCGTTCATCTCCCAGCTGGTCAAGGCACAGGCCGAGATGGCTGCGCAGGCGTCGAAGGAGCCGGGCGTGTACCCGGTCTTCCCGCCGTACGCCGATGAGGTCTACGACTTCGTCGCCGAGCGCGCCTACGACGAGCTGGTGGGCGTCTACCAGATCGCCGACAAGATCGAGCGCCAGAACGCCGACGACGCGATCAAGGACCGCGTCAAGGGCGAGCTCGTCTCCGCGGTCGAGGCCGGCACCCTGCCGGATTCGGCGCTGGGCCAGTTCTCTGCGGCGTACAAGTCGGTCACGAAGAAGATCGTCCGCGGACGCATCCTCACCGAGAACGTGCGCATCGACGGCCGCGGGCTGGCGGACATCCGCCCGCTGGACGCCGAGGTGCAGGTCATCCCGCGCGTGCACGGCTCCGCGATCTTCCAGCGCGGCGAGACCCAGATCCTGGGCGTCACCACGCTGAACATGCTCAAGATGGAGCAGCAGATCGACTCGCTGTCGCCCGTCACGAGCAAGCGCTACATGCACCACTACAACTTCCCGCCCTACTCGACCGGTGAGACCGGCCGCGTCGGGTCGCCGAAGCGTCGCGAGATCGGGCACGGCTTCCTCGCCGAGCGCGCGCTCGCCCCGGTGCTGCCGACGCGCGAGGAGTTCCCCTACGCGATCCGCCAGGTCTCGGAGGCGCTCGGCTCGAACGGCTCCACCTCGATGGGCTCGGTGTGCGCTTCGACCCTGTCGCTGCTGAACGCCGGTGTGCCGCTGCGCGCCCCGGTCGCGGGCATCGCGATGGGCCTGGTGTCCGACGAGGTCGACGGTCAGACCCGCTACGCGGCGCTGACCGACATCCTCGGCGCCGAGGACGCGCTGGGCGACATGGACTTCAAGGTCGCCGGCACCAGCGAGTTCGTCACCGCGATCCAGCTGGACACCAAGCTCGACGGCATCCCCTCGGAGGTGCTGGCGGGTGCGCTGACCCAGGCCAAGGACGCTCGCCTGACGATCCTCAACGTGCTCAACGCGGCGATCGACTCGCCGGACGAGATGGCGCCGACCGCTCCGCGCGTGATCAGCGTGCAGATCCCGGTCGACAAGATCGGCGAGCTGATCGGCCCCAAGGGCAAGACGATCAACGCGATCCAGGACGAGACCGGCGCGCAGATCTCCATCGAGGAGGACGGCACCGTCTACATCGGCGCGACCGACGGCCCCTCGGCCGAGGCCGCCCGTGCGCAGGTGAACGCGATCGCCAACCCGACCAACCCCGAGATCGGCGAGCAGTTCCTGGGAACCGTCGTGAAGATCGCCAGCTTCGGCGCCTTCATCTCGCTGCTCCCCGGTAAGGACGGACTGCTGCACGTCACCGAGGTGCGCAAGCTCGCCGGTGGCAAGCGGGTCGAGAACGTCGAGGACGTGCTCTCGGTCGGCCAGAAGATCCTCGTCCGCATCACGAAGATCGACGACCGCGGCAAGCTGTCGCTCGAGCCGGTGCTCGACGACGCCGCCGAGGAGGCTCCGGCCGCCGAGGAGACGGCCGAGGCCTGATCCGTCCGTCAGACATCCGAGAGCCCGGTCCCGCGCAGCGCGACCGGGCTCTCGGCCTGTGACCAAACCGTTATGGGAAAGTTCTCCGCCGTTCACTGAATCGGCGGGGATGCCGCGAAACGTCGCCTACTCTCGTATGTGTACGCACGGGGGTGCGTAGATTACCGGATCTCGGAAGAGTCCGCGGGGGTGAAGGAAGATGCGCATATTCGGCGTCGGCGCGACAGCCGCACCGGATCGCGCCACGCCGCAGACGCAGGAGCATCCGTCCGCCCCGATTCCGGTGATCGGTCCCGGAATCGGCGAAGGGATCCGGGTCGACCTCGGAGACACCGGCCTCTCGACCTTCCCGCTGGTGCTCGGTGCCGCGGAGTTCGGCTGGAACGTCGACCTCGAGACCAGCCACGGCATCCTCGATCGCTACCTCGAGTTCGGTGGCAACGCCGTGCACACGGCCGACGGCTTCTCCGGTGGGCGCAGCGAGCACATCATCGGGCAGTGGCTGCGGTCCCGCGGCGCCCACGACGACATCGTGCTCGGCGTGCGCATCGGAGCGCACGCCGACAACCCCGGGCTCGGCTCGGTGAACCTGGTCCGCGCCGTCGAGGGATCACTGACGCGACTCGGCGTCGAGCGGATCGACGTGCTGTACCTCGACGCGACCTTCGATCAGACCACGAACCTCGAAGACACTCTGGCGACCGTCGAATGGCTTCGCGAGACCGGCAAGATCGGCCACGTCGGCGCATTCCGTTTCGCGGCGGAGCGGCTCGTCGAGGCGCGCATCCTCGCCTCGGCCGGCTATCCGCGCATCACGGTGCTCGACGAGCCCTACAATCTCCTGCGCCGTGAGGTCTTCGAGGGCGATCTGCGCCTCGTCGCCGGTGCACAGGGTCTGGCGGTGACGCCGTCGCACGCGCTGGAGCACGGCTTCCTCTCCGGGCGGCACAGGAGCAAGCACGGGACGGGCGGCGTGCGCGGAGAGCAGCTGCGCGGACACCTGAACCGCCGGGGCATCCGCGTGCTGAAGGCGCTGGACGACGCGGCCGCGGATCTCGGAGTTCCGGTCGCGGCGGTGTCGATCGCGTGGCTGCTCGCCCAGCGCACGATCGCCGCGCCGATCGTCAACGCCTTCGCGACGGAGCACGTCGACGAGCTCATGCAGGGCGCGGGGGTCTCCCTCCCGCGCACGCATCTGGCCGAGCTGACGCGCGCCGGCAACTGAGTTCCACGGCCGGGCCCGACACGACGTCGGCGGCACCGGCTAGGCTGGAAGAGCCCCGATGAGGCGGCGACGAAGCGAGCGGGTTGTGACGCATTACATCTATCTGGTCCGACATGGCGAACACCAGGACGCCGAGCACGGCGTCGACGACGGACCCCTCTCCCCACGGGGTCAGCGGCAGGCGGAGCTGATCGCCGACCGGCTCTCCGGGCTCCCGCTCGACGCCGTCTGGCATTCGCCGCTGCTCCGCGCCGCGGAGACCGCGAGGGCGATCGCCGAAAGGCTCCCGTCGGTCGACCCCGAGCCCTCCGCGCTGCTGTTCGACTGCGTCCCCACCGGGATGACCGATGACACGCCGGCGGCCTTCGAGCCCTTCTTCGGCTCGATCACCGATGCGGAGATCGAGGCCGGCGGGGCGCAGATGTCGGATGCCGTCAACGAGTTCCTGATGCGCAAGAACGGCGAGGTGCACGAGGTGCTGATCACACACAACTTCGTGATCAGCTGGTTCGTGCGGGAGGTGCTCGGCGCGCCCGAGTGGCGGTGGATGACGCTCAACCAGGCGCATTGCGGGCTCACCGTGATCGCGCAGAAGCAGGGGAGGCCCTGGTCCCTGCTCACGCACAACGACCTCGGCCATCTCCCGATGGAGCTGCGCACGGGCCTGCCGGACTTCGCGACCGTATAGGAGGCCCTGTCCACCTCACGACGTGGTGAGTTCCTTGTGCAGCCAGACCGTGGCGTTGGGGTTGTCGTTGTAGGGCTCGACGGAGGTGAATCCGTTGCGTGCGTACAGCGCGCCGGCGGCTTCCAGCGTGTGATGGGTGTCGAGTACGAGCTCGGTCGCGCCGAAGACCCTGGCCCGTCTCTCCAGCTCCTCCAGGAGCGCGCGTCCGGTGCCTCGACCGCGCGTGAAGGGGCGCACGAACAGGTGCTTGACCTCGAAGCGCACGCCGGCGTCCCCATCGGGCAGCCGCCGGATGGCGCCGCAGCCCGCGATCTCCGACTCGCCGTCGTGCTCGTCGACGGCGAGCAGCAGCACGCCGTCGGGGTCCCGGAAGGCGTCCGCGCCGGGGAAGACCGGGCTGTACGCGTGGCCGGGGAACGTCTCCGCGCGCATCGTGAAGTACTCGGACAGGATTGCCACGGCTTCGGGAGCGACCGGGGAGACAGCGCGGAACGTCACCATGTGGCAACGGTACCGCCGACACCCGCCCGGCGTCGGCCCGCACGCCGTGCGCATCCATAGACTGGGGTCATGACCACGCAGGTTGCCCTTGTCGGCGGAACCGGGAAGCTCGGTCGCATCATCCATGAGGTGATCGACGGGCTCGACGGCTTCGAGGTGCGTCGCGTGCTCGGATCCTCCAGCGAGTTCGACGAACTCGACGGCGCGGACCTCGTCGTGGACGCCTCCACCCCGTCGGTGAGCGTCGAGGTCGTGCGCGCGGCGACCGATCGCGGACTCAACGTGCTCATCGGCACCTCCGGGTGGTCGCAGGAGCGCATCGCGCTGGTTCGCCCGCTCGTGGACGCGGCCGGAACGGGCGCGGTCTTCATCCCGAACTTCTCGCTCGGGTCGGCGCTCGGCACGGCGCTCGCGGCGGCGGCGGCGCCCTTCTTCGCGTTCGCCGAGATCATCGAGGCGCATCGCGACTCCAAGATCGACTCTCCCAGCGGCACCGCGGTGCGGACCGCCGAGCAGATGACCGCCGCCAGGGAGGGGCAGGCCCCGGTGGCCGCCCCGCACGCTGATCAGCGCGCCCGCGGACAGCGGGTGGCGGGCGTCCCCGTCCACTCCCTCCGCAGGCCCGGGGTGATCGCCAGGCAGGAGGTCATCCTGTCCGGCGCCGGAGAGTCGCTGACCATCACGCACGACACCGTCGACTCCGCCGCCGCGTACGCTCCGGGCATCCGTCTGGCGCTGCCCTACGCCCGCGACGCCCGCGGCGTGGTGGTCGGCCTCGAGAACATCATCGATCTCGGCCTCAGCCCGAGCGCATGAGCGCAGGCGTCGCCGTCCTCGGGTCGGTGCTGCTGGCGGGACGACAGGCCGGCGGAGCCGCCATGCGTGCGCTGGCGGCGGCGCTCGTCTCCGCAGGCGGCGAGCCGCGGTCGGCGGCGGCCCTCGCGGACGAGATCTGGGGCGACGCGCCGCCGCAGAATCCTCGGGCCGCGCTGCAGACCCTCGTCTCGCGGCTACGGTCGGCGGTCGGCGCCGATCTCGTCACCAGCACTCCCACGGGCTACGCCGTCCGTGCGGAGGAGACCGACCTGGGGCGCGCGCGGGCGCTCGCGGGCGGGGCGGAGGCCGCGGCGGCCCCGGAGGCGCTGGCACTGTGCGACGAGGCCCTCGCGCTGTGGCGCGGCGAGCCCGGCGACGACATCGGCGACGCACCGGCGGGGGAGCAGCTGCGGCGCGAGGCGAGCGTCGTCCGTGAGCGACTGCTGCGGCGGCGCGCAGAGTGCCTCGCGCTCTCCGGGCTCCCGGAGGAGGCGGCGGCCGCTTTCGCGACGCTGTCCGAGACGCATCCGTTCGACGAGGCGCTGCAGCACGGCCTGATGACCTCGCTGGCCGAGGGCGGCAGAGCGGCCGAGGCGATGTCCTCTTTCGCCGTCTTCCGGTCGCGGCTGGAGGAAGCGCTCGGCACCCGACCCGGCCGCGCCCTCACCGACCTGAACGCGTGTCTGCTCCGCGAGCAGGAGGAACGAGCGGTGCCGCGCGTGCGCATCGGCGTCCTCGCCGCCCCGAACGCCCTGATCGGCCGTGACGAGGCGCTGCGCGCAGCCGTGACGCTGCTCGGCACTTCCCGGCTGGTCACCCTCATCGGGCCGGGTGGGCTCGGGAAGACGAGGCTCGCGCACGCGGTGGCGACCGAGACCGACGCCCCGATGGCGGTCTTCGTGCCGCTCGCGGGCGTCCGTTCCGACGCCGACGTGCCCCTCGCGATCGCGGCGGCGCTGGGCATCGGAGAGGCGAACACCGCGAGCGGCAGGTTCTCCGATCCGAGAGCGTGGCCCGACCTCCGGGCGCGGACCGTGGCGGCGCTCGCCGACCGGGAGACGCTCATCGTCCTCGACAACTGCGAGCAGGTGATCGACGGCGTCGCCGACTGGGCCGCCGACCTGCTCGCCGTCGTGCCTGCGCTGCGCATCCTCGCCACGAGCCGATCGCCCCTGCTGATCTCGGCGGAGAGACTCCTCCCACTGGAGCCGCTCGAGATCGCGGAGGATGAGACGGCGCCCGCGGTGCGCCTGTTCCTCGAGCGGGCGCGGGCGGTGCGTCCCGGTGTCGCGATCGAACTCGACGCGGTGGCCCGCCTCTGCGCCCACCTGGACGGGCTGCCGCTCGCCATCGAACTCGCCGCCGCGCGGGCGCGAACCCTGTCCGTCGCGCAGATCGAGCAGCGTCTGCAGGACCGCTTCGCGCTGCTGACCTCCGGAGACCGCACGGCCCCCGCCCGGCATCGCACGCTGGAGGCGGTGATCTCCTGGAGCTGGGATCTCCTCGACGACGAGGCCCGCCGCGCCCTCGCGGTGCTCTCCCTGCTGCCGGGAGGGTTCTCCGGGGTGAGTGCCGCGGCGATCCTCCGCATCGGCTCCGCGGACGAGGTCCTCGGACGGCTGGCCGACCAGTCGCTGCTGCAGGTGATCGAGTCGCCCCTCGGGGTCCGGTTCCGGATGCTGGAGACGGTCAGGGAGTTCGGGGTCGCGCGGCTGGCCGATGCCGGCGCCGAGGGCGAGACCGGCGCGTGGCATGCCGTGCTGGACTGGGTGGAGGCCTTCACCGCCGAGCACGGCCTTCGAGCGGCCAACTTCCCGGGAGCGCTCACCGCTGACGCCCACCGCGAGATCGGCGCCGAGCACGACAACCTCGTCTTCGTGCTGAGACGGCTGCTCGCGGAAGGGCTCGACGTGCAGGCGGTGCGGCTGTTCGCCGTGCTGGGTCAGTCCTGGTTCATCCGTGGGAGCTTCAGCGAGCTCACCGGATTCGGGGCGCCTCTGCTGCGCGCGGCCGCACGGGTGCACGAGGACGACCTCCCGGTCGACATCATCGTGATGGCGACCGTCGTGGCGACGGTCGGATGCTTCATGTCCGACGACCCCGCGAGCATCCGCGGGCTCTCCGCGCTGCGCCGGAGGGAACGCGCGGCGGGGGAGCGGATGAGCCCGTCATGGCGTGCGCTCGCCCGGGTCTTCTCCGCCCCGGCGGGGCAGGACACGGTCGAGGACGCCCTGGCGACGCTGCGCGCATCCGACGATCCCTGGGCACGGCTGACCGGAGAGCTCCTCCTCGCGCACTTCTCGGAGAACCTCGGGCTTCCGGAGGTCGCGATGGAGTCGGCGAAGCGCGCGTGGGAACTCGCGAACGGGCTCGACGAGATCTGGGCGGCCGCGCTCGCCGCGGACAACGCCGCCGAGATGGCCGCGCAGTCCGACCGCCCCGGAGACGCGCTCGTCTGGCTCGACCGCGCCAGGACCGGCTATGAGCTCTACGCCGCGGAGGATCAGCTGCGGCAGCTGGACAGCGTGCGGGGCGGGGTGCTCCTCGCCCTCGGACGACAGGACGACGCCCGGGAGCTGTTCATGCGGCTCGCCCAGTCCGCCGACCTCTCGGGGGACGGACTGGAGATGGCCGGGATCGGCTGGTTCGGCGTCGCCGAAGGTCATCGGCTGGCGGGGGAGTGGGCGGAGGCCTCCGACGCCTATGAGCGCGCGATGAGTCGGTTCCACACCGCCGACCAGCGGCGGTCGCCGTGGTATCTGCTCGCCATGGCGGGCTATGTGTCGGCGAGGACGGCGGACCCCATCACCGGCGCTCTGCCGGTCGACCGCTGGGCGCGGAGGCTGCGGGGGAGAGCCCTTGCGGGCTACCGCCTGCGGATGCGGCTCGAGACGGTGGACCGTCCCGTGCTCGGCACCGTGCTGCTGGGCTGGTCGGCCTGGGCGCTGGGCCGTCCCGCCCTGACGGATCGCGGGATCGAGGCGATCGCGCTCGCCGAGGTGCTCGGAGTGCGGCAGGACCTGCCCAGTCTGCGACTGGCATGGCACCGGGAGCGGGCCGAGCGCCTCGTCGGCGCGGCGCCGGTCGCGGCCGCGCGGGATGCCGCCGGGAAGCTGACTCCGGCGGACCGGGTGATCCGCGGATACGCGGTGCTGGAGGGTCCAGGGGACGCCTGAGGGCGGAACGACCGGAGCCGCTCCGCCCCCGAACGCGGCCGCGTCACGCCTTGCGCATGTAGGCGCGCACCGTGAGCGGTGCGAAGATCGCGACGATCACCGCGGCACCGAGCAGCGAGATCCACGCGTCCGCGCCGAAGGTACTGGTGTTGACGAGGTCGCGCACTGCGGTCACCAGGTGCGACACCGGGTTGACGTTCACGAACCACTGCAGCCATGTGGGCATGGTGTCCACCGGGACGAAAGCGTTGGACAGGAACGTCAGCGGGAAGAGGATGATCATCGAGATCCCCTGCACACTCGACGCCGTGCGCGCGATCACGCCGAAGAACGCGAAGATCCAGCTCACCGCCCACGAGCAGACGATCACCAGCAGCCCGGCGGCGACCACGGCTCCGATTCCTCCGGCGGGGTGGAACCCCATCACGAAGCCCATCGCGAACGTGAGGGCCGTGGCGATCCCGTACCGTACCGTGTCGGCGAGCAGAGCCCCGGACAAGGGCGCGATGCGGGCGATCGGCAGGGAGCGGAACCGGTCGAACACGCCCTTGTCCATGTCTTCGCGCAGCTGGACGCCGGTGACCACCGAGGTGGTGATGACCGTCTGCACCAGGATCCCGGGGATGATGACCGGCAGATAGTCGACCACGTTGCCGGAGATCGCGCCGCCGAAGATGTACGTGAACATCAGGGTGAACAGGATGGGCTGCAGCGTGACGTCCATCAGCTGCTCGGGGGTGCGGCGGATCTTGACCAGCCCGCGCCCGGCCATGGTGAGCGTGTTCCGGAGGGCGAGCCCGAGGCTGGCGTGGTTGCGGAGACGACGCTCCGATGCCGGGACGATCGATGTGGCGGCGATGGCGCTCATGCGCGCACCTCGGCTTTCTCTTCTGCGGGCTGCGTCTCGTCCGAGGTGGAGCGGCCCGTGATGGTGAGGAAGACCTCGTCGAGCGTGGGCTTCTGCACGCTCATCTCGGTCAGGCGGATCCCGGCCTCGCGCAGGGTGATCAGCAGGTCGGTCACTCGATCGGCGTCCGCCATGGGGGCGGTGATCCGTGAGGCCTCGGGGGAGAGCGTCCCCCGCACACCGAGCACGCGCTCGACGGCGCGGAGGGCGTCCTCGGTGTCCGCGGAATCCGCGACCCGCAGTTGCAGCGACGAGGTGCCGACCGAGGCCTTGAGCTCGTCGGCGGTGCCCTCGGCCACGACCTTGCCGTGGTCGATCACCGCGATGCGATCGGCGAGCTGATCGGCCTCGTCGAGGTACTGCGTCGTGAGGAGAACCGTGGACCCGGTACGGACCAGGTCGCGGATGGTGTCCCACATCTGGCCCCGGGTACGGGGGTCGAGGCCCGTGGTGGGCTCGTCGAGGAAGATCAGCGGAGGCTGCGCGATGAGGGAGGCGGCGAGGTCGAGACGGCGCCGCATGCCTCCGGAGAACTGCTTGAGCGGACGTCGCGCGGCGTCGGTCAGCCCGAACCGCTCCAGGAGATCGGCGGATTTGGTCCGAGCCTCCGCGCGGGACAGGCCGAGCAGCCGCGAGAAGATCATCAGGTTCTCGTTGGCGGAGAGCGTCTCGTCGACCGAGGCGAACTGCCCGGTCACGCCGATCAGCTGGCGGACGATGTGCGCCTCGCGCACCACGTCGTGGCCGAAGATGCGGCCGCTGCCGCCGTCGGGACGCAGCAGCGTCGCGAGCATGTTGATGGTGGTGGTCTTGCCTGCGCCGTTGGGGCCGAGGACGCCGTACACGGATCCGGTGCGCACGCGCAGATCGACGCCGTCGACCGCGCGGTTCTCACCGAAGACCTTCACGAGTCCGTCGGCCTCGAGGGCCCAGTCGGCAGAGGTGTGTGTCATGGGACGAGCATCCGCCGCCGCACTTTCACCGCGCTGTCGGTCCGCTGTCGCCCCCTGTCAGCGGACCGGCTCGGCCGAAACTAGGATCGGAGGATGTCCTCTCGCCTCGGCGTCGCCGTCATGGCCGCCGCTCTGATGCTGTACATCGTCGTGGTCGGCTGGCTCGCCGTCATGTTCCTCTCGACCGGGACGCCGGTCTCGATCGGAATGGGCGTCGCCCTGATCGTGCTCGCGCCGCTGGGACTCTGGGCGATGATCCGGGAGCTGGTGTTCGGCTTCGCCGCCGACCGGCTCGGCAAGCAGCTCGACGGCGAAGGCGGGATGCCGGAGGCGCCGGAGAACCTCAGGCCCAGCGGTCGGCTGCTGGCGGAGGACGTTGGGCCCTTCGTGCAGAAGTACGAGGCGGAGGCCGGCGCGGCGCCGGGGGACTGGCGTGCACGCTACCGTCTCGGGGTGGTGCAGGAGGCCGCGGGACGCCGGAAGGACGCCCGCGGCAGCATCCGCGAGGCGATCCGGCTGGCGAGGACCGCCGCCTGAGACCGCCTCGCGCGACGCTCAGGCGAGCGCGGCCTCCAGGGTGATCTCGATGCCGGCGAGCGCCTGGGAGACCGGGCATCCGGCCTTGGCGCCCTCGGCGAGCTGCTGGAACTGCTCGGGCGTGAGGCCGGGGACGCTGGCGTTCACGTTGAGGTGGCTGCCGGTGATCCCCGTCCCCGGCTTGAACGTGACCGACGCGGTCGTGTTGATCCGCTCCGGCGGCGTCCCGTTCTCGGCGAGCGCGTTCGAGAGCGCCATGCTGAAGCACGATGCGTGGGCGGCCGCGATGAGCTCCTCGGGGGTGGTCGTCGTGTCCGAGCCCTCGCTGCGCGCCTTCCAGTCGATCGGGAAGGTCCCGAGGCGCGAGGACGAGAACGCGACGGTGCCGGATCCCTCGAAAAGCGATCCGGTCCAGGTGCTGGTGGCTTCGCTGGTGACGGGCATGGTTCCTCCTCGGTTCGGGGCAGGTCGTGCGGCCAGCCTACCCAGCGGGAACGCCGGAAGGAACCGGTCAGGCGATGCCGTCGCGCAGCACCCCGGCTCGCCGCAGCAGCAGGTAGAGCTCACAGCCGAGGCAGAAGCCGAAGGCGGCGTTGAGGAACGCCGCGACGAACGCGGCGGCGGTCGCGATCGGCAGTGCGAGCGGCACGCCCACGAGCTGCAGGACGAGCCCGACGACCACCACGAAGAGGCCGACACCCTGCGCGAAACGCGGCGGCCTCGGATCCTCGAGCTCCTTCGGGGCGGAGAGCCGGGGACGCACGACCGTGCGGAAGAGGACGGCCCAGGGCTGCGTCCGCGGGGAGAGGACGCCCCAGAGGAACAGCGCCGCGATGACGAGGGTCAGCAGGAAGGCGGGATCGACCACGCGCTCGTCCAGCGGTGCGGAGGGGAGGCCCCATCCGCCGTCCGTGCTCGGGGAGTCGCTGATGACGAGGCGGGAGGCCGATGCGCCGACGAGCCCGAGGAAGGTGGCGAGCAGGGTCAGGACGGCCGTGATGGTCGCGGCGATGCGCGGGCCGCGGGGATCGATACCTACCGGTGTCATCGTGCCTCCTGGAGAGCGGGGAGCTCGTCGAGAGCCCGGAGGACATCGGACCTCGCCGGCACGCCGACGAAACGGGCCCGCACCGTGCCGTGACCGTCGACGAGGAAGGTCGTGGGCGTCGTGCGGATGCGATGGCGGGCCGCGAGGTCGGTGCGGTGCGTCAGGTCGATCTCTCGGTGGGCGACGCCGTGGGCGCCGGAGACCAGGTCGCGCAGCATCCTCCGCACCTGCGGGCAGCGGGCGCAGAACTCGGTGCCGAACTGCACGAGGGTCCCGCGGTCTCCGAGCGGCCCGTCCAGCTCGGAGGGCGCCACGCGGGCGTCGCGGTCGGAGGGGCCGCGTCGTCGGCCGTCCCTGATACGCCAGACCAGACCTACGGCGGTCGCCGCGAGGACCAGGGCGCCCAGAAGGACGAGGGCGAGGGAGAGGTGCACGGCACGAGGCTACGCCGCGCCGCCGGAGACCGTCGCGGATGTGACGTCCGATGACGCCCCCGATGTCGGGAGCCGCGGGTATCGTGGCTTGCATGATCGTCGCCACGCCGTACGAAGACCTGCTCCGCGACGTGCTGGCGAACGGCACGCACAAGGACGACCGCACCGGCACCGGCACGACGAGCGTCTTCGGCCGTCAGATCCGGTACGACCTGTCGCAGGGGTTCCCGCTGATCACGACCAAGAGGGTGCACTTCAAGTCCATCGCCTACGAGCTGCTGTGGTTCCTGCGCGGCGACTCGAACGTGCGCTGGCTGCAGGAGCACGGGGTCACCATCTGGGACGAGTGGGCGGATGCCGAAGGCGACCTCGGCCCCGTCTACGGGGTGCAGTGGCGATCCTGGCCGACTCCGGACGGCGGGCACATCGACCAGCTCGCGCAGGTGATCGAGCAGATCCGGCAGACCCCCGATTCCCGGCGCATCATCGTGTCGGCGTGGAATCCCGCCGACATCCCTGACATGGCTCTCGCGCCCTGCCACGCGCTGTTCCAGTTCTACGTCGCGGACGGCCGCCTGTCCTGCCAGCTCTATCAGCGCAGCGCCGACCTCTTCCTCGGCGTCCCCTTCAACATCGCCTCCTATGCGCTCCTCACGATGATGATCGCCCAGCAGGCGGGGCTGGAGCCGGGCGACTTCGTCTGGACGGGCGGCGACTGCCACATCTACGACAACCACGTCGACCAGGTCGTCGAGCAGCTCACCCGGGAACCGTATCCGTATCCCACGCTGCGCTTCGCGCGGAAGCCCGCGTCGCTCTTCGACTACGAGTACGACGACTTCATCGTCGAGGACTACCGGCATCACCCGTCGATCCGAGCGGCGGTCGCGGTATGACCTGGGCGGGACTGATCTGGGCCGAGGCGCGCGGCGGCGTCATCGGAGCATCCGGCGGTATGCCCTGGCACGTCCCGGAGGATCTCGCGCACTTCAAGGAGACGACCATGGGCGAGCCCGTGGTGATGGGGCGGAAGACCTGGGACTCCTTGTCCGACCGGTTCCGGCCTCTGCCCGGCCGGAAGAACATCGTCATCACCCGGCAGCAGGACTGGTCGGCGGAGGGGGCGCGTCGCGCGTCCGATGTGCAGGACGCCGTCCGCGGGCTCGACCGCGTCTGGGTGATCGGCGGGGCCGAGATCTTCGCCCAGGTGATCGCCGACGCCGACCGCCTCGAGGTCACGGAGCTCGACCTCGAGGTCGCGGGAGATGCCTATGCTCCTTCCAAAGAGGGATGGCGGCTCGTCTCCGAGGGGGAGTGGCAGACGTCGCGTACGGGCGTGCGCTTCCGGTTCCTGAGGTACGAGCGCTGATGCCCACCGCACTGATCACGGGAGCGAGCGCAGGGCTCGGGGCCGAGTTCGCGCGACAGCTCGCGGCGCGCGGCGCGGATCTGATCCTCGTCGCCCGCACGGCCGAGGCGCTGGACGCGCTCGCGGCGGAGTTGCGGGAGGAGCACGGGGTCGCCGTGGAGGTGCTCCCGGCCGACATCTCCGTCGAGTCGGAAGTCGAACGGGTCGCCGACCGTCTCCGGGACGGTGCGGACCCCGTCGACCTGCTCGTCAACAACGCCGGCTTCGGCCTCCCGCTGCAGTTCGCGGACAACGACATCGCTGACGAGGTGCGGCATCTCCGGGTGCACGTGGAGGCGTCGATGCGTCTCATGCACGCCGCCCTGCAGACGATGAGGGGTCGTGGCGGGCGGATCGTCAACGTGGCCTCGGTCGCCGGGTTCATCTCCCGCTCGACGTACTCCGCCTGCAAGAGCTGGCTGATCGGCTTCAGCCGCTGGGCGAACGCGGAGTACTCCCGCGAGGGCGTGACGGTCACCGCCGTGTGCCCGGGGTTCACGCACACGACCTTCCACGAGCGCATGGGCCTCGCCCCGGGGAGGGAAGGCATCCCGGCGATCGCCTGGCTCGACGCCCGCAGCGTGGTGCGTGAAGGTCTCCGGGATGCGGCCCGCGGGAAGGCCGTGTCCATCCCGTCGCTGCGCTACAAGCTCGTGGTCGCCCTCACCGGTGTGCTGCCGCGCTCTCTGACGGCCGGTGTCGCGCGACGCGGCCGTGTCTGAGCGTCCTCGTAGACTCGTCGTATGAGCTGGCCGTTCGGCAGGAAGAACCGTCCGCAGGACGCAGACGAGATGCTGCGGCAGTATCACGCGGAGGAGGCGGTGCGACATGCCGCCTCCGGGACGAGCGCCCGGGCATCGAGCACGATCTCGGAGTTCGTCGTCGAGGACGTCTTCACGATCACGGGTCGGGGGCAGGTCGTCACCGGCAGGACGACGCTCGGCACGATGCGCGTGGACGACCGCGTCGTCGTGCTGAGAGCCGGCGCGGATTCGGCGGAGACCCGTATCACGGGCATCGAGATGTTCCGGAAGCGCGCGACGGAGGCACCCGCCGGGGTCTCCGCGGGCCTGCTGCTCGCGGGCAAGGTCGAGGTCGGCCGGGGAGACATCATCCGGGTGGCTCCCGGCGCGTGAGCGGCGGCCGAGGCGCTAGCCTGGGAGCATGACGCACTCGGGCAACCCCTTCGGCCAGGTCCTCGTCGCGCTGATCACTCCGATGACAGCCGACGGCGAAGTCGATTGGCCCGCCGTCGAGAAGCACATGGACGACGTCATCTCCGGCGGCGCCGACGGCATCGTCGTCACCGGCACCACCGGCGAGACCTCCACCCTCACCGATGCCGAGAAGCTGCGCCTCGTGGAGGTCGGCAAGGACGTGTCCGCCGGTCGCGCGAAGATCATCACGGGTGGCGGCTCGAACGAGACCGCCCACGCGATCGAGCTCTACAAGGCCAGCGAGAAGGCCGGCGCCGACGGCATCATGATCGTCACGCCGTACTACAACAAGCCCACCCAGGCGGGCATCCTCACGCACTTCCGCCTCGTCGCGGACGCCACCGACCTCCCGGTGATCCTCTACGACATCCCCGGGCGCACCGGCGTGCCGATCAAGTACGAGACGATCCTGCGCCTCGCCAAGCACCCGAATATCCTCGCGGTGAAGGATGCCAAGGGTGACTTCTCGGAGGTCAGCCGCGTGCTGAACCAGACCGACCTGATGTACTTCTCCGGCGACGACGCGAACGTGCTCCCGCACCTGTCGATCGGTGCGACCGGGATGATCGGCGTCACCGCGAACATCACATCGGCTCCGTACCGGGCGATCGTCGACGCGGTGAACCGCGGCGACCTCGCCGCCGCCACGGCCGAGCACCAGCGTCTCGAGCCGCTGGTCCGCGCCGTGATGACGCACGTCCCCGGAACGGTCTCCGCGAAGTACGTCCTGCACGGGCTCGGCCGCATCGGCAGCCCCCGTGTGCGTCTGCCCCTCGTCGGACCGGAGGAGTGGGAGGCCGCGATCATCGAGGACGAACTCGCCCTCGTGACGGACATCCCCGGCGCCGACTTCTCGAACTTCCGCCCCGACCGCAATGCGGCCGCCGGCGGCGCCCTGCCCAAGGTGCACGGCACGACCAGGTGAACATCGCGTCGCACTGCGCCGGCACGAAACGAACGGGCACGATCGTGTCCGACTGAGGAGACATCATGTCCATCCCGATCGCCGATCCCGAACCGCTGGCCTCCGGCACCCTTCGCGTCACCCCGCTTGGCGGGCTGGGCGAAGTCGGCCGCAACATGACCATCTTCGAGATCGACGGCAAGATCCTGATCGTCGACTGCGGCGTGCTCTTCCCCGAGGAGCACCAGCCCGGCGTCGACCTGATCCTGCCCGACTTCGAGCCGATCAAGGAGCGCCTCGACGACATCGTCGGCGTCGTGCTCACCCACGGTCACGAGGACCACATCGGCGCCGTGCCCTACCTGCTGCGGCTCAAGAACGACATCCCTCTGATCGGTTCGGGGCTGACCCTTGCGCTCGTCGAGGCGAAGCTCAAGGAGCACCGGATCAAGGCCTTCACCCTGACGGTGAAGGAGGGGCAGCGTGAGCAGGTCGGTCCGTTCGACCTCGAGTTCGTCGCGGTCAACCACTCGATCCCGGATGCCCTCGCGGTCGCCATCCGCACCGAGGCGGGGCTCGTGCTCGCCACCGGCGACTTCAAGATGGACCAGTTGCCCCTCGACGGCCGCATCACCGACCTGCGGTCATTCGCCCGCCTGGGGGAGGAGGGCGTCGACCTGTTCCTCGTGGACTCCACCAACGCCGACGTCCCCGGGTTCACGCCGACCGAGCGCTCGATCGGACCCGTCCTGGACCAGGTGATCGGGAAGGCACCGCGGCGGGTGATCGTGGCGAGCTTCTCGAGCCACGTCCACCGCGTGCAGCAGGTCATCGACGCCGCGCACGCTCACGGCCGCCGCGTCGCGTTCCTCGGTCGCAGCATGGTGCGCAACATGACGATCGCCGAGGACCTCGGCTACCTCAAGGTGCCCGACGGCGTGCTCATCGACTACAAGAAGGCGCGCGACCTCCCCGACGACCAGATCGTGTACATGTCGACCGGATCGCAGGGCGAGCCGATGGCGGTGCTCAGCCGCATGGCCAACCTCGATCACGCGATCGAGCCCGGCCCCGGGGACACGGTGATCCTCGCCTCGAGCCTGATCCCCGGCAACGAGAACGCCGTCTACCGGGTGATCGACGGGCTGACGAAGCTCGGGGCGAACGTGGTGCACAAGGCCAACGCGCGGGTGCACGTCTCCGGTCATGCCGCGGCGGGGGAGCTGCTCTACTGCTACAACATCCTCGGCCCGAAGAACGTCCTTCCGGTGCACGGCGAGTACCGCCACCTCATCGCGAACGCGAAGCTCGCGCAGGACACCGGGATCCCCGAGGAGCGCACGATCATCGCCGCCAACGGCACGGTGATCGATCTCAAGGGCGGCGAGGCGCGGGTGGCGGGCCAGCTCGACCTGGGGTTCGTCTACGTCGACGGCTCGACGGTGGGCGAGATCACCGAGGCCGATCTGAAGGATCGCAGGATCCTCGGCGAGGAGGGCTTCGTCTCGGTCATCGTGGTGGTCGACTCCGCGACCGGGCGCATCATCTCCGGGCCGGAGATCCACGCGCGCGGTGTCGCCGAGGACGACGCGGTGTTCGACGACGTGGCGCCGAAGATCGTGGCGGCGCTCAAGGAGGCCGCGGGCAACGGCGTGCGGGACAACCACGCGCTGTCGCAGATCGTGCGCCGGACGATCGGCCGCTGGGTCAACCAGAAGCTGCGCCGCCGTCCGATGATCGTGCCGCTCGTCATCGAGGCCTGACACCCCGCGGAGTTCGTCGGAGAACCGCGTCATTACGCGGGAATGTCGGCTGTTCGGCGTAGCGTGGACGCATGGCCAGGAGCACCACGAAGTCCGCGCGCGCGTCCGAGGGCGCTTCGTCGCGCCCGAAGCGGCAGACGGCGCCGAAGTCGCCCGCGAAGGCCGCTCCTGCCCCCAAGAAGTACATTGACGAGGCGGACAAGGCGCCGGTCGGCGTCCGGATGTGGCTCGGCCTCGCTCACGGCGTCGGCGGACTGTTCCGTGTCTTCGGCCCGGAGAGCCTTGACAAAGAACAGCGTCGCGACGGCTTCCCGTTCTTCATCGTGCTGCTCGCCTGCGCTGGCGCGGTCGTGGAGTGGTTCTTCATCGGCAACGAGATCGCGAAGACGGTCAGCGCCTACTCGGTGGGGCTCTTGGTGGGGCGCACGGCGTTCCTCATGCCGGTGCTCCTCCTGCTCCTCGCGGGCTGGTTGTTCCGCCATCCCTCCTCGGTGCACGACAACGGTCGCATCGGGATCGGCTTCGGCATGCTGGTGGTATCGATCGCCGGCGTCTGCCATGTCGCCTCCGGAGCCGCGGACGGACAGGGTGTGATCGTCAGGGCCCAACCGCGTGACGGCATGCCCGCGCTGAGCGAGGCCGGCGGGCTGTTCGGCTGGATGATCGGCGAGCCCCTCGCGCATCTGACCGACATCGTCGCCTACATCGTGCTCGGACTGATCGCGGTCCTGAGCATCCTGATCTTGACCAAGACGCCGCCGAACCGCATCGGCCAGCGCCTCGGAGACCTGTACGCCTGGATGTTCGGGGCCGAGCGCTCGGCCGCCCAGCCGGCAGCGACGCCGGAGGGCGGCGCCGAGACCGCGGACGAGAAGGACGACTCCCTTCCCTGGTGGCGGCGCAACAAGACCGGCCGCGAGGAGGATCCGGACGAGAACGTCGACTCGCAAGCCATCACCGCGCTGCTCGACGACTCCGGGTCCAAGGCGGCGTACGACCAGGCGGTGATCGTCGACGACGACCCGTACCCTGCGGACGCGGCGACCGAGGTGCTCACCGACGTGAGCGCGCTGACCGACCTCCTCGACGAGCAGAGCACCACCGCGCTGCTCGACGACTCGGGGTCGACTGGAGAGCTCCCGGGTCTCGACGGGTTCGGGACAGAGGGGCCGGGCGCCGGCGCCCCGCAGCCCCCTGCCGCGCCGTATGTGCTCCCTGCCCCGTCCGTGCTGAGCGAGGGACCGCCCTCGGTGGCGCGGTCCGAGGCGAACGACCGCGTTGTGCAGCAGATCACCAACGTGCTCACGCAGTTCAACGTCGACGCCAAGGTGACCGGGTTCTCGCGGGGGCCGACGGTCACCCAGTACGAGGTCGAGGTCGGCCACGGCGTCAAGGTCGAGAAGATCCTGCAGCTGAGTAACAACTTCGCCTACGCGGTGGCGTCGAACGACGTGCGGATCCTCTCGCCGATTCCGGGCAAGAGCGCGATCGGCATCGAGATCCCGAACACCGACCGCGAGAAGGTGTCGCTCGGCGATGTGCTCCGTTCTCCGGCCGCGCAGAAGAGCACGCACCCCCTGACGATCGGCGTGGGCAAGGACGTGGGCGGCAACTTCGTCGTTGCGAACCTCGCGAAGATGCCCCACCTGCTGGTGGCCGGCTCGACCGGGTCGGGCAAGTCGAGCTTCGTGAACTCGATGATCACGAGCCTGCTGATGCGCGCCCGTCCCTCGGACGTGCGGATGGTCCTCATCGATCCCAAGCGCGTGGAGCTGACCAGCTACACCGGCGTGCCGCACCTGATCACCCCCATCATCACGAACCCGAAGAAGGCCGCCGAGGCGCTGCAGTGGGTCGTGAAGGAGATGGACATGCGGTACGACGACCTCGCGTCGTTCGGCTTCCGCCACATCGACGACTTCAACCGGGCGGTGCGCGCCGGCGAGGTCGAGGTCCCTCCGGGCAGCGAGCGGGTGCTCAAGCCGTATCCCTATCTGCTCGTGGTCGTCGACGAGCTGGCCGACCTGATGATGGTCGCCCCGCGCGACGTCGAGGACTCGATCGTCCGCATCACGCAGCTGGCGCGCGCCTCCGGGATCCACCTCGTGCTCGCCACCCAGCGACCGTCGGTCGACGTCGTCACCGGTCTGATCAAGGCCAATGTGCCGTCGCGCCTGGCGTTCGCGGTCACCAGTGTGACGGACAGCCGCGTGATCCTGGACAGCCCCGGTGCCGACAAGCTGATCGGCCAGGGCGATGCGCTGTTCTCCCCGATGGGCTCGTCGAAGCCGTTCCGTCTGCAGGGCGCGTGGGTCGAGGAGAGCGAGATCGACGCCGTCGTCAAGCACGTCACCGGCCAGGCCCGCCCGGAGTACCGCCCCGATGTGCAGGAGGCGGCCGCAACGCAGAAGAAGGAGGTCGACGAGGACATCGGCGACGACCTCGAGCTGCTGCTCGCCGCGGCGGAGCTGGTCGTGTCGACGCAGTTCGGATCGACCTCGATGCTCCAGCGCAAGCTGCGGGTGGGCTTCGCCAAGGCGGGACGTCTCATGGACCTGCTCGAGTCGCGCGAGATCGTCGGCCCCTCGGAGGGATCGAAGGCCCGCGACGTGCTGGCCACCGCGGAGCAGCTGCCCAGTGTGCTCGCCCGTCTGCGCGGAGATGAGCCCGCGTCGTCTGCTCCCGCTGCGGCCGCGGCGCCCTCCGCGCCCGCGGCCCCGGCGGCCGGGGCCGACGACCTCTACCCCGAGGACCCGATCGAGGCCCAGTACCGCGACCTCCCCGTCGTCGAGAGCGACGGCGATGAGGACGCCTGGGGCCTGACGGGACGCGACTGATGGCCATCCCCCGGCAGCTGCCCAATGCGATCACCGTCGCCCGCATCCCGCTGGCGGCGCTCATCTTCGTGCTCCTCCTCCTGGGGGGCGCGAGCGGTGACGCGAACCTCGGTCTCCGCTGGACGGCGGCGATCCTCTTCATCGTCGCGATCTCCACCGACTGGGTGGACGGCTATCTGGCCCGCAAGTACGACATCGTCAGCGACTTCGGGAAGCTCTGGGACCCGATCGCGGACAAGCTGCTGACGGGTCTCGGCTTCATCGGACTCGCGATCCTGGGGGAGCTGCCCTGGTGGGTCGTCGCGATCATCCTGGTCCGCGAGTGGGGCATCACGATCCACCGCCTGATGGTGGCGAAGGAGCACATCGTCGCCGCGGCCTGGATGGGGAAGATCAAGACCGCGGTGCAGGGCGTCGCACTGTCGTGGATGCTGCTCCCGCTCCATGTCTGGATCGGCCTGCCGATCTGGCACGGCGTGACGCTGGTGCTGATGATCGCTGTCCTGGTGCTCACGGTCGCGAGCGGGATCGACTACGTGGTGGCGCAGGTGCGGGGATCGCGCAAGGCGAGCTGATGAGCGACACCGTGGAGCTGCTGGCCGCGCTCCGCGGCCGAGGATGGACCCTCGGCATCGCGGAGTCCCTCACCGGAGGGGCGGTCGCGGCCGAGGTGGTGACCGTGCCCGGTGCGTCCGCGTCACTGCTCGGTGCGGTCGTCGCCTACGCGACTCCGGTGAAGCACACCCTGCTCGGCGTCGACGGCGAGCTCCTCGCGGCGAACGGCCCGGTGCATCCCGAGGTCGCGCGTGAGATGGCGGTCGGGGTGCGGCGCGCCGTCGCAGTCGACGGGCGTCCCGCCGATGTGGGCATCAGCACGACCGGGATCGCCGGCCCCGACTCCCCGGACGGCCAGCCGGTCGGCACCGTGCACGTCGGCGTCGTGACGCCCGAGTCCCAGCGGGTGCACTCCTTCGTGTTCGCAGGCGACCGCGAAGCGGTGCGCGCGCAGGCGAGGGCCGCCGCGATCGCCGCGGCGCTCGAACTCGTCCGGGAATAGCGTGCGGGCCTGGTCGGTTCCAGTTGACATGCCGAGTGTGCAAGACGCCCTCACAACCAAACCACAGCGAGAAACAGTAGATTCAGAGGCAGCCGGTCGCGTTAGACTGGCGGTCCCTTCGGCGAAGCCGATGGGGGAGACGATGGAGAGGAGGTTCCGATGATCCTTGTACGACAGGAGATCGGCGATGTGCTCAGGGACTTCCGTCTTCAGAAGGGGCGCACGCTCCGCCAGGTCGCGAGCAAGGCATCCGTCGCGCTCGGGTATCTGAGCGAGGTGGAGCGCGGCCAGAAGGAAGCCTCCAGCGAGATCCTCGCCTCCGTCGCGGAGGCGCTCGACGTTCCGATCTCGACGATCATGCGCGAGGTCGGCGACCGCATCTCCGTCCTCGAGGGGATCCAGGTCTTCCCGGACGTCGTCCCCGACGACCTGGTGGCGTCGGTCGAGCCCGAGCTGTCGCTCCGCTGACCGCGGGTCGGCGACAGGATGCGACGCAGCGAGTTCCTTCGTGCGGCCTCCGACGAGTTCGGAGCGCGCGCATCGTCGATGACCCATGACCTGGTGCTCGGCGGCATCGGCCTGACCTCCGTCGAGGCGCTGGATGCGGGCGTTCCGCCGCGGGACATCTGGCTCGCGCTCTGCGATGAAACCGACGTGCCCGTCGAGCGCCGCTATGGTGTCGGCCGGCTGGATCCTCGCGGACGTCGTCCGTAACTCTGATCGATTCCGCTCCGGCGTGTCGTCGAATCTCTGTTCGAGGAACGCGTATCGTTCTGCACAAGTGGAGATCGGGTCCGAACTCTTCGGCGCAGGTGCGATCCCCGACGCAATGTCGGTGGCCACTCCTACGGTGAAGACATGGCCCGAAGCCATACGCCTTGTCGGTGAGCGGGCCCCATCCGGGGGCCGGCCGCGACAGCCTACAGGCGGCAGATTCTCGAATACGAAGGAGCACGCCATGCCATCACCCGCAGACCGCGAGAAGGCCCTCGAGTCCGCACTCGCCCAGATCGATCGCCAGTTCGGAAAGGGCTCGGTCATGCGACTGGGCAGCGACGAGCGTGCTCCGGTCGAGGTCATCCCCACCGGCTCGATCGCCCTCGACGTCGCCCTCGGCGTCGGCGGCCTGCCGCGGGGCCGCATCATCGAGATCTACGGTCCCGAGTCCTCGGGTAAGACCACCCTCACGCTCCATGCGATCGCGAACGTCCAGCGCGCCGGCGGTATTGCCGCGTTCGTCGACGCGGAGCACGCCCTCGACCCCGACTACGCGAAGAAGCTCGGCGTCGACATCGACCAGCTCCTGGTCTCCCAGCCCGACACGGGTGAGCAGGCGCTCGAGATCGCGGACATGCTGATCCGGTCCGGCGCCATCGACCTCGTCGTGATCGACTCGGTGGCGGCCCTCGTGCCGCGCGCGGAGATCGAAGGCGAGATGGGCGACTCCCATGTCGGCCTCCAGGCCCGCCTGATGTCCCAGGCGCTGCGTAAGCTGACCGGTGGTCTGAACCAGACGAAGACCACCGCGATCTTCATCAACCAGCTGCGCGAGAAGATCGGTGTGTTCTTCGGGTCGCCGGAGACCACAGCCGGTGGAAAGGCGCTGAAGTTCTATGCGTCGGTCCGCCTCGACATCCGCCGGATCGAGACTCTGAAGGACGGATCCGAGGCCGTCGGAAACCGTACGCGTGTCAAGGTCGTGAAGAACAAGATGGCCCCGCCGTTCAAGCAGGCCGAGTTCGACATCCTCTACGGCACGGGTATCTCTCGTGAGGGCAGCCTGATCGACTTCGGTGTCGAGCACGGGATCGTGAAGAAGTCGGGTGCCTGGTACACGTACGACGGTGATCAGCTCGGCCAGGGCAAGGAGAACGCGCGTAACTTCCTGCTCAAGAACGAGGACATCGCCGCGGCGATCGAGACCCAGATCAAGCAGAAGCTGGGCATCGGCGGTGCCGCGGTTCCGGAAGAGACAGCGGACGAGCTCGCTCAGCGCCGTCCGGCGTGATGATCGGCTGCCGATGGCACGCGATCAACGGAGCGCAAGATGATGACGAGCAGCGGGGGCGGGGAGGACTCTGAGGAGTTCCTCGCCCCGGTGATCCCGCTCTTCGGGGGCGGCGACGCGAAGACCGTCGCCCCCGAAGAGCGGGACCAGCCCGTGTTCCCTCGACGCACGGGAGAGACGGGAATCTGGCGCTCCACCTGGGACGATGAGTCTTCATCCGTACCGGGGGAGCATCACCCGGCTTTCAGGGGGCGCACGCGGAAGCCGGAAGGCGAGCCCCGCGCAATGTCGCTGCACGCGGTGCACAGTAGTGCGGAAGAGACGTCCGCCACAGAGACGTCTGACGAGGACCCGGACGACGTTCGTCGCGCGGCGGAGGAGTCCCTCGTGCGGAAACTGCGGAGCCGGGCCATGTCTGTGTCCGAGGCGCGTGGTGTCCTGCGTGAACGCGGATTGAGCGGCGAGCAGGTCGTCGAGGTGATCGAGGACTTCGAACGCCGCCGCTACCTCGACGATCGAACGCTCGCCGGGCACCTGGTGACGTCCGGCGTCGAGAGGAAAGGGCAGGGCCGCGTCGCGCTCTCCCGCGCCCTCGCGCAACGGGGTATCCCGCGCGACGTCATCGAAGAGGCGCTGGCCGAATTGCCCGACGACGATGCGGAGCGTGCGCTGGAGTTCGCCCGGACGAAAGCCTCGTCGATGACGCGTCTCGATCCCGAGGCGGCTCTGCGCCGGCTCGTCGGACAGCTGTCGCGTCGCGGGTACGGAGGGTCTGTCGCGATGAACGCGGCGCGAACCGCTCTGCGGGAGGCATCGGGGCCGCGTCCCGGCGGGGTGCGGTTCGTGGAGTCCGACTGATCGGCCGGCTTCGCTGGGCGCCCCGTCCGTCGGGCGCTCGTAGAATGGCAGTCATCATGACTACACCGCGCAGCGAACCCACGATCATCGCGCCTTCCGAGGCAGCGATCGACGCCGCAGGGCACCGGCGCTCCTACGAGGTGCGCACCTTCGGTTGCCAGATGAACGTGCACGACTCCGAGCGACTGTCCGGCTCGCTGGAGAGCGCGGGCTACGTCCGGGCTCTCGAGGGGGAAGAGGCCGATGTCGTGATCATCAACACCTGCGCCGTCCGCGACAATGCCGCCGGCAAGCTCTATGGCACCCTCGGGCACCTCAAGTCGCGCAAGGACAAGCACGACGGCATGCAGATCGCCGTCGGCGGCTGCCTGGCGCAGATGGACAAGCAGGCTGTGCTGGACAAGGCGCCCTGGGTGGACGTCGTGTTCGGAACGCACAACATGGGGTCCCTGCCCGGACTGCTCGAACGGGCGCGGCACAACGGCGAGGCGGAGCTCGAGATCCTCGAGTCGCTCGAGGTGTTCCCCTCGACGCTCCCCACGAAGCGCGACTCGGCGCACAGCGGATGGGTGTCGATCTCGGTGGGATGCAACAACACGTGCACCTTCTGCATCGTCCCGAGTCTGCGCGGCAAGGAGAAGGACCGGCGCCCCGGAGACATCCTCAGCGAGATCCGGCTTCTCGCCGACGACGGCGCCATCGAGGTCACCCTGCTCGGACAGAACGTGAACTCCTACGGGGTCGAGTTCGGTGATCGTCACGCGTTCGGCAAGCTCCTCCGCGCCGCGGGTGAGATCGACGGCATCGAGCGGATCCGCTTCACCAGCCCCCACCCGGCAGCCTTCACCGACGATGTCATCGACGCGATGGCGGAGACCCCCGCCGTGATGCCGCAGCTGCACATGCCGCTGCAGTCGGGGAGCGACAGGATCCTCCGCGCGATGCGCCGGTCCTACCGGAGCGAGCGATTCCTCGGGATCCTCGACCGGGTGCGCGAGCGCATCCCGCACGCCGCGATCACCACGGACATCATCGTCGGCTTCCCCGGGGAGACCGACGAGGACTTCGAGGACACCATGCGCGTCGTCGAACAGGCACGTTTCTCCGGAGCGTTCACGTTCCAGTACTCGATCCGCGAGGGCACCCCGGCCGCCACGATGGAGGACCAGGTTCCGAAGGAGGTCGTGCAGGAGCGCTACGACCGCCTGATCGCCCTGCAGGAGCGCATCTCCCTCGAGGAGAACCAGAAGCAGGTCGGGCGGGAGCTGCAGGTGCTCGTCTCCGTCGGCGAGGGCAAGAAGGACGCTGAAACGCACCGCCTGACCGGACGGGCCGAGGACAACCGCCTCGTGCACTTCGAGGTCACGCCCGGATCGGACCTGCCGCGCCCCGGTGACGTCGTCACGGTCACCGTCACGCATGCCGCCCCCTTCCACCTCCTCGCCGACGACCCGAGCGGGGAGCCCCTGCGCATCCGCCGGACACGCGGAGGCGACGCCTGGGATCGCGCCCAGGCGGAGAGCTGCGCCCTTCCGGAGCCCGGCGACGGCGGCGGCTCCACCTCGGTGCGGCTGGGGCTTCCGACCCTGCGCGTCGGCGTGTGAGCCCGCCCCCGGCCATCGACTTCGCACCGGGGCCCACGCCGCGGCTCTGGGCGATCGTCGGAGCGACCGGAACAGGGAAGAGCGACCTCGCCCTCGAACTCGCCGCCGCGCTGCGCGAACGGGGCAACGCGGCGGAGATCGTGAACGCGGACGCCATGCAGCTGTACCGCGGCATGGACATCGGCACGGCCAAGCTCCCCGTCGACGAGCGTCGTGGCATCCCGCACCGCCTCTTCGATGTGCGCGAAGTCGCCGAGGAGGCGGCGGCGGCCTGGTACCAGCCGCTCGCGAGGGACGAGATCTCCCGGATCCACGCCGCCGGCGGTGACGCGATCCTCGTGGGGGGATCCGGGCTGTACGTCTCCAGCGTGATCTTCGACTTCCGCTTCCCGCCGCGGGACGAGGACCTCCGCTCCCGCCTCGAGCACGAGCTGGAGCAGCACGGTGCCGCCGCGCTCTTCGCGCGTCTACAGGCGCAGGACCCGGCGACCGCGGCGCGGATCGACCCGAAGAACGGGCGCCGGCTGGTGCGGGCGCTCGAGGTGCTCGCGCAGGGTGCCGTGACGCACGGCGCGGCACTCCCCGACGTCCCCCTGCTCTGGCGCCCGGACACTCGGATCATCGGGTTGCACGTCGACCGGGCGGAGCTCGTCGAACGACTCGACCGACGCGTCGAGCGCATGTGGTCCGACGGCCTGATCGCCGAGGTGCGGGCCCTCCGCGAACGGGGTCTCGATGACGGGGTCACCGCGCGACGCGCCATCGGCTACGCTCAGGCGATCGCCCAGCTCGACGGCGCGACGTCGGAGGCGGAGGCGGTCGCCGAGACGCAGACGCTCACACGCAGATACGCCCGCAGGCAGGTCTCCTGGTTCAAGCGCTATCCGGGCATCGAATGGCACGATGCGCCCGTCGACGCGGCGACGCTGCTGTCCTGAGCCGATGTCGGCGGTCCGGGGCAGGATGGCTCCATGACCACCCGCTACTACACCGCCTCCAGCATCGACGGCTTCATCGCGACGCCGCAGCACTCTCTCGACTGGCTGCTGCATCAGGACGTCGATCCTGATGGCCCCATGGGATATAACGCTTTCATCCAGGGGGTCGGGGCGATCGCGATGGGCGCCTCGACCTTCGACTGGGTGATCGACAACGCGGGTACGTGGGACTACACCCAGCCGGCATGGGTGTTCACCCATCGTGAGCGCATCGCGCCGGAGGGCGCGGACGTGCGGTTCACCAGCGCGGAGGCGACCACCGTCCATGCGGAGATGAGCGCGGCGGCCGGTGGCGAGGATCTGTGGATCGTCGGCGGGGGAGACCTCGCGGGTCAGTTCGCCGACGCCGGTCTGCTCGACGAGGTGTGGGTGCAGTACGCCCCCGTGACGCTCGGCGCGGGTGCGCCGCTGTTCCCACGGGAGTACGACCTCGAACTCATCGACGTAGCGAGGAATCGAGCGTTCGTCTGTGCGCGATACGCGGTCGGCGGTCCCAGGGAGCCGCAGGGATGACTGTCGCGATCCGCGAGTTCCGGCGCGAGGACACCGAGGCGGTCGTGGGGCTCTGGGAGGTGTCAGGACTGACTCGGCCGTGGAACGATCCTCGCCGCGACATTGAGCGCAAGCTCGCCGTGCAGCCGGAACTGTTCCTCGTGGCCGTCGATCCCGCCGATCGTGTGGTCGGCTCAGTGATGGCCGGCTACGACGGCCATCGGGGGTGGCTCTACTACCTCGCGTCCGACCCGGGGCATCGAGGGCAGGGCATCGGCAGGGCGCTCGTCGTCGAGGCGGAGAAGCGGCTCCTCGCGTACGGATGCCCCAAGGTGCAGCTGATGGTGAGAACGGAGAACGAGAAGGCCATGGCCTTCTACGATCAGCTCGGCTACGAGCGTTTCGTGGTCGCGACCACCGGCAGGAGGCTCATCGCAGACGATGCACAGGAGTGACCGCGTGCCACTCCTAGACTGAGTGCATGGTCGCATTCACCAAGGGTCACGGCACCGGCAACGATTTCATCATCATCGCCGATCCCGACGGCTCCCTGGACCTGACTCCGGAGCAGGTCGCGGTGCTCTGCGACCGCAACTTCGGCGTCGGCGCCGACGGCGTCCTTCGCGTGGTCCGATCCTCTGCGATCCCGGAGGGGGCAGCTGCGCTCGCGGAGGAGCCCTCGGCCGAGTGGTTCATGGACTATCGCAACGCCGACGGTTCCGTTGCGGAGATGTGCGGCAATGGAATCCGGGTCTTCGCGCACTACCTGGTGCGGTCGGGACTGGCGGAGCTGGCCGCGGGTTCGACGCTGCCGATCGGCACGCGGGCGGGTGTCCGCGACGTGATGCGCAGTGAGACCGGTTACCAGGTGGATCTCGGTCGCTGGCGACTCGCCGGAGGCGAGCCCCTCGCCCGCGCTCACGGGCTCCCCGTCGCGCGACCGGGCCTGGGGATCGACGTGGGCAATCCGCACGTCGTCGTGGCGCTCGCCTCGGAGCAGGAGCTCAGCGGTCTCGACCTCACGATGATCCCGGTCCTCGAACCGGTACCCGCGGGCGGGGCGAACGTCGAGTTCGTCGTACCGGGCGAGCCGCTGGTGCGCGACGGGATCGGCCACGTGCGCATGCGTGTGCACGAGCGCGGCGTCGGGGAGACCCTCAGCTGCGGTACCGGCGTCGCCGCGACCGCCCTCGCGGTCCGCTATTGGGCGGGTCAGCACGCGCCCGACAACTGGCGCGTCGAAGTGCCGGGGGGCACCCTCGGCGTGCGGATGTTCCCCGCCGAGGACGGTGAGCACGTCGCACTGTCCGGACCCGCGCAGCTGGTCTTCACGGGCGAGATCGAGCTCGCCTGAGGGCGGTTACTCGGCGATCTCGATCGGCACGGTCGGGGGCGTGCCGTGTCGGCGGATCTTCAGCACGCGGTATCCCTTGCCGGTCGCTGAGCGGTAGACGCTGTATCCCGGAGTGAAGGTGGCTGCGATCCAGCGTTGCAGGGAGTCGGCCCCGAGATTGCGCTGCACCACCAGCCAGGCATCGCTGCGCTGATCGAGGCGGGGGATCCAGCGTTCGAGCATGCCGTGCAGCTCGTTCTTGCCGACCCGGATGGGCGGGTTCGACCGGATCGTGCGGAACACGACGTCATCGGGAACATCGTCGGGCAGGACGGCGTTGATGTTCTTCAGGCCCAGTGCGGCCGCGTTGCGGCGCGTCAGATCGAGGGCGCGCTCGTTCACGTCGACCGCCCAGATCGTCGCGTGCGGCGCGGACATCGCCATGGTGAGACTGATCGGTCCCCAGCCGCAGCCGAGGTCGAGGAAGTCGCCGCCCGGCGGGAGCGGCGGCATGTTGGCGAACAGCACCGCGGTTCCGGCATCCAGGCGGTCAGGACTGAACACACCGCTCGCAGTGGTGACATCCAGCTCGCGGCCTGCGAGGGTGATGCGAATGCTGCGCAGGTTCTCCGCACTTGCCGGGGCCGCAGTGAAGTAGTGGTCGGACCCCATAGGGGGAGCGTACCGGACAGCGGGGGCTAAGGTTAAGGCGCTCATGACAGAAAGCAGGAATCCGGACCGGATGACGAAAGACGACGTCGACAACACGACAGAGGACACCCTGGACAGGGTGCTCGCGAACGCCGAGCCGCGGATCGAGCCGCGGGTGTTCGGTGCTGCCCAGGCGCTGCAGGACACGACCACCGCCGGCCACTCCGCCGCGGACGGCGCGCAATGGGATCTGGAGGATCGTCACGCGCTGCGGCGCGTCGTCGGGCTCTCGACCGAGCTCGAGGACGTCACGGAGGTCGAGTACCGCCAGCTGCGCCTGGAGAACGTCGTGCTCGTCGGGGTGTACCCGCAGGGTGCGCAGGACGACGCCGAGAACTCGCTGCGCGAGCTCGCGGCGCTCGCCGAAACGGCGGGCGCCGCCGTCCTCGACGGTCTCCTTCAGCGCCGTCCGCATCCCGATCCCGCCACCTACCTCGGACGGGGCAAGGCGGAGGAGCTGCGCGACATCGTCCGCGCGGTGGGCGCAGACACGGTGATCGCCGACACCGAGCTGGCATCGAGCCAGAGGCGCGCGCTCGAGGACGTCGTCAAGGTCAAGGTGATCGACCGGACCACGGTGATCCTCGACATCTTCAGCCAGCATGCGAAGAGCCGTGAGGGCAAGGCCCAGGTCGAGCTCGCGCAGCTGGAGTACCTGCTTCCGCGACTCCGCGGATGGGGTGAGTCGATGAGCCGCCAGGCTGGTGGCCAGGTCGGCGCCGGCGGTGCGGGCATGGGGTCGCGCGGCCCGGGCGAGACGAAGATCGAGCTCGATCGACGGCGCATCCGCACCCGCATGGCTCAGCTGCGCAGGCAGATCCGCGATTTCGGGCCGGCCCGCGACGCGAAGAGGGCGGAGCGCAAGCGCAACACCATCCCCTCGGTCGCGATTGCCGGCTACACCAACGCCGGGAAGTCCAGTCTGCTCAATGCGCTGACCAGCGCGGGAGTGCTGGTCGAGAACGCGCTGTTCGCCACGCTGGATGCGACCGTGCGGCGCGCGGAGACGGCGGACGGCCGCATCTACACGCTCACCGACACCGTCGGCTTCGTCCGCAACCTGCCGCATCAGCTCGTGGAGGCCTTCCGTTCGACGCTGGAAGAGGTCGCCGACGCCGACGTCATCGTGCACGTCGTCGACGGGTCGCACCCCGATCCCTCGGCGCAGCTGCAGACGGTGCGCGATGTGATGGGCGATGTCGGGGCTCGAGAGATCCCCGAGATCGTCGTCTTCAACAAAGCCGATCTGCTCGATGACGATGAGCGGCTCGTGCTGCGCGGACTCGTCCCCGGCGCGCATTTCGTCTCTTCGCGCAGCGGCGAGGGGATCGACGACCTCCGCGCGGCGGTCGAGGGCACGCTGCCGATGCCGGCCGTCGAGGTGCGCGCTCTCGTCCCCTATGACCGCGGCGACCTGGTCTCCGCGGTGCACGAGCACGGCGTGCTGTTGTCGGCCACGCACGAGGAGGCGGGGACCGCGCTCCACGCGCACGTCTCGGAGCGCCTCGCAGCGGAGCTTGCTCCGTTCGCCGTCAGCTCGCGCTGAAGCGCGCCTCGACCGTCGCGGAGACGGTGATGTCCTCGCCGGCGTACTCCATCGCGGGGGCGCCGGCGGCGGAGTCGAAGGCCATCGCCCGTGCCATCTTCGGCGCCGGGGGAGAGCCCGCGGAGATCAGCCCACGGTCGGCGATCTCCAGGGGAGTGACCGTCTGCAGCCCGAGCGCCTTCGCATAGGCGGTCGCCCGCGTGACGGCCACGTTCACGGCCTCAGTCGCGACCTCGGATTCGAGCCTCGTGGCCGTCTCGTCGGTGAGAAGCCATTCGGTGTAGCCGAGTTCCACGCCGTCCCACGCGGACAGCTCCGTCGCCCAGAGCGACATCTCGGAGATGTCGGCGAAGGTCGCGGTGAAGTCGACCGTGGCGCGGTAGACCGGCGCCAGCCTCTTGCCGTCGTTGCTCCAGGGACGGTCGGCGCGCACGTCGAGCTGCCGGCTGCTCCACTCGGTGACGGCGCCGGACTCCTTCCTGGTCGTGATGCTCTCGCGTACCGGGGTGGCGGCCGAGAGGGCGGCGTCGACGACGCTCTGCCGATCGGAGCCCTCCTGCACGACCGTGAGGTGGACGGTGGCGCGCTCCGCGGCGACATGGACCTCGTGCTCTCCGCGGACGGTGATGATGACCTCGCTCATACCGGGGACTCTACGGCACTGCGGTGACAGCTCCCACGGAATGGCGCGGACGTTCCGGACGTTGTAGTCTGTGATGCTCGGGTGTCATGCACCCGGGTGAAAACTCCACAGTGCGACAGCGGCTCCTTCGAGAGAAGGAACACGGGGCTGATCGGTTTCGACAGCGCCTGTGAATCCACGAGAAGCGGGCCGAGGATGCAGGGTTATCTCGTGAACGCTCCCTGCAAAACAATAAGTGCCGAATCCAAGCGCACTGACTTCGCCCTCGCTGCGTAAGCGAGCCCGATAGTCCGTCAGACCGTATGTGATTCCGATACGGATCCTGGCGTCATCTAGGAATCTTGCTGCGTGACGGCGTCTGGACGTCACGTGGGACTCTTCCCAGGCTGGGCTCGTCGACTTAGGTGTCTGTGACAAAGGTCGGAGCCGAGCAGAACGTCTGCACAGACTGCGCCCGGAGAAGGCGTGGAGACTCAGCGTTGGACGGGGGTTCGATTCCCCCCAGCTCCACCATGTCGCTGTCGTATTACGGAAGTGGAAAGACCGTCCTTCGGGGCGGTCTTTCCACTTCCGGGTGGGTGTTCTTGGCGTCGGGGCCTTGGGCTGGTCGCCAGACGGACGGATGGGGTGGCGAGCAGATGCCCGGGGAGCGGCGGATCAGCGACGCCCCCGGCTGCGACCCCTCTTCGCAGGCTTCGGCTCAAGAAGCGGCGCGGGGTGATGGGCGTCAACGTAGGCGAAGATCTCGTGCCGAGAAGTGGCGACTTGCCTGCCGGGCGTCAGCAGCATTTCCTTGGCCCGGCGGTGTGCCATCGTCCCGGTGACTGATCGTGCGCCGTGCGATCTGCGGTGAAACGTCATCCCCCGCGGTGGCCAGCTCAGAGGATCCGGCTGTCGGAGCCGATGCGGAACGGGTAGGGTGCCGACATGTCCACGCCACCCGTCGTCTCCCTCCGTGCCCGTACCGAGGCCGATCTCGATGCCCTGTACGAGATCGCCGCCGATCTGGACACCTGGGAGGAGCGCAACCCGGGACGACCGGCGCCGACGACACGGGGAGCCTGGGAGGCGCGCCTCGTGGAGAGGGAGACGGAGCCGGGCAGCAACAGGAGCTTCGTCATCGATGTCGACGGGAAAGCCGTCGGCACGGTGGGACTGTTCGAGATCGACGAGGTCGCGCGGCACGCCGAGCTGGGCATCGCCCTCGTCCCGTCGGCGAGGGGGCAGGGCATCGGCACGGCGGCCGTCGAGCAGATCCTCGACTATGCGTTCGTGCGCGGCAATCTGCGCCGCGTGCATCTCGAGGTGATCGCCTCGAACACCGGTGCACTCCGGGCCTACGAGAAGGCGGGCTTCGTCATCGAAGGGCGCCAGCGTGAGCACGCGTGGGTGCGAGGGGGCTATGAGGACATCGTCCGGATGGGGGTGCTCCGCAGGGAATGGCGGGGTCGTCGCGACGGCGACCGGAAGACGTCGTCTCCCGTCTGAGCAGGAGGCCACGCGCTGCGTCGAGACGGGCGCGGACAGCCCGGGAGGACGCCGAAAGAGGGGGCCGTGCCCTCGGGCTCGCGTCCGACCATGAGGCTCACGGAGAACGAGACCGAGATGACAGACTTCCCGAGCGTGGTGCTCGATCAGTGGGGCAGCCCCTTCGAAGACGGTGAGGCGATCCGCGACGATGACGGCTTCCGACTGTGCGTCGATGAGAACGCCGAGCACGCGATGCGCGTGCAGATCCTCACGCGTCCCGGACGGACGTCGGCGATCGTGTCGCCGGAGATCGCCGGCCTGCCGGGCGTCCGCGAGGCGGCCGACGGGCAGGAACTGCGCGCCGCGCTCGCCGCGGCCGGCGTGGCGATGAACGGCGCCGACCACCTGTTCTTCCTTCCCGCGTCGAAGAAGGAGGAATTGGCGGCGAAGACGGATGGCCCCGACGTCCGACGCCTGACAGAAGCCGATGCGGTGGCGTTCGCGGCTTTCGAGGCGGAGGCCTCGGAGCAGGACCTCGACGACGCGTATGTCGAGCTCGACCACTGGGTCGTGTTCGGCGCCTTCGCGGGAGGAGAGCTGGTCGCGGCCGGGAGCGCCTACCCCTTCGATGAGGGCTCACGGTTGGCGGACTTCGGCGTGCTCACCCTGCCCGCGCACCGCGGACGGGGGCGTGCACGCGAGGTCGTTGAGGCGATGGCGCGGCACGTACTGGGGCTCGGCTACGAGCCCCAGTACCGCTGCCAGCTCGACAACGCCGGTTCGGTGGCCCTCGCACACCGGACCGGATTCGTCGAACTCGGCACGTGGGACGCGCCGCTGCCCGAGGGCTCCGGCTCCTGAAGCGGTCGTCGCGAGTCGCATCCGGCTCGCGACGACCGCCGTCAGCGATCGATCGCCGCGCGGTAGTCGCGCGGAGCGACGCCGTACTCGCGGCGGAAGGCGCGGGTGAAGGACGCCGCATCCCGGAAGCCCCAGCGCGCGGCGATCATCGACACCGGTGCGTCCCCGGCGGCGAGCTGTCGTCGGCCCGCCTCGAGACGTCGACGGCGGATCCAGCCGCTCACGGTCTCCTCGCGCTCCTCGAACATCTTCTGCAGGAGGCGGACGGAGACATGATGGACCGCCGCGATGCGGGCGACTGTCAGCTCGGCGTCGCCGATGTGCGCGGCGATGTATGCCTCGATCCGGACGCGGAGAGCGCGCCGTCCCGCGGCGTCGTCTCCGGTTCCGCTCCGCTCCGCCAGTGCGGCCCCGAGCACGTCGAAGACCGCATCGGAGAGAGACTGCCCGGCGGGAAGCGGTCCCGTGTCGAGCTGCCGGCTCACGGCGCCGAGCAGGCTCGACTCGATCGCGGCGAGACCCGCACCGCCGGCGAAGCGCTGCGCCGTGACGCGGGCCAGCCTGTCGCGGTCGATCGGCAGCGCATCGATCGGGAACATCACGACGAACTGCCGGAAGTCGCCGGCGAAGGAGAGCCGATAGGGGCGTGTCGTGTCGTAGAGCGCGAAGTCGCCGGGGTCGATCGCGGATGTCCGTCCGTCCTGAGAGATGACCCCGCGGCCGTGGAGCTGGAGGCCGAGCTTGACGAATCCCGGATCTGCGGCCGCGATCTGGCGCGGGGTCCGTGCCACGGTGACCGCTGATCCCGACACGGTCGTCACCAGGGCCGACCCGAGGGCCTGGGAGACGAGCGAGCCTGTGAAGCGCCGTCGCAGATCGGGGTCGTCGCTCTCGGCGGCCAGCGGGACGAAGCTGCTGCTGACGGCGTCCGTCCACGCGTCGAAGCGCTCTCCGTCGGCCAGGGATCGGACGTCATGGACCATCCGCCGCCCGTCGGCAGGGGGAACGAGCACCGCGGACACCGGCATCACCTCCACGACATCGGGGCGCGTGCCGACAGTCTACGTCCGCCGGGAGCGACCGGACGGGCATCCGAGATGCGTGGGAGGACAGGAATGCGGCCGGATGCGCACGGAATGATGCCGCAGGCGCACGGAGGCTGGTGAACGGGCTGCGGCGTCTTGCCCGCCCGGGACACCGCGGCCTACGGTCGCATCACGGGACGAGGCCGTCCCGCCCGAGCGGCAGGGACAGCGGCACCCTTCCGGCCCCTCGGAGAGACGCCCCGCAGGGGCAGGCACTGGAGGCTCAACGATGTCGAACGACGGCTCCCTTCTCGCATCCGTCACCGTCCCCGCGGACCAGGGACGTGCGATCCCCGACGCAGCGACCCGCGAGACGATCGGCTACGCGCCGGTGCACTCGGTCGCCGATCTGGACGCGGCCATCACTGCCGCGCGCACGGCGCAGCCCGGCTGGAACGCGCAGGGGCATGAGGAGCGCAGCCGCATCCTCCATGCGATCGCCGACGACCTCGAGGCGAGCATGGAGGAGCTGGCGGTGATTCTGTCGCGCGAGCAGGGGAAGCCGCTCGACGGTCCGAACGCCCGATTCGAAGTGGGGGCGTGTGCCGCCTGGACGCGCAACGCCGCCGACACGGTCCTGGATCCCGAGGTCGTGTTCGAGGCGGGCGAGTCGCGCGCCGAGCTGCACTACGACGCGCTGGGCGTGGTCGGGGCGATCGGTCCGTGGAACTGGCCCATGATGATCACCGTCTGGCAGATCGCCCCCTCGCTGCGGATGGGGAACACGGTGGTCGTGAAGCCCAGCGAGTACACCCCGCTCTCGGTGCTCGCCCTGCTCGAGGTCTTCAACCGCCACCTTCCGGAAGGGGTGCTCACCGGCATCGCCGGCGATCGGGAGGTGGGCGCGGCGATCGCGGGGCATCCCGGCCTCGACAAGATCATGTTCACCGGGTCGACGGCGACCGGGCGGAAGATCGTGGAGTCGTCGGCGGGCAGCCTCGCGCGGCTGACTCTCGAGCTCGGCGGCAACGATGCGGGCATCATCCTGCCCGGCGCAGACGTCGCCGCGATCGCGGAGAACCTCTTCTGGGGGATCTTCCTCAACACCGGGCAGACGTGCGCGGCCCTGAAGCGGCTCTACGTGCCGGACGACCTCTACGACGAGGTCGTCGACACCCTCGCCGGGCTCGCCGGCGCGATGCCGATGGGGAACGGCCTGCAGGCCGGGAACGTGCTCGGGCCGCTGCAGAACCAGCAGCAGTTCGACATCGTGTCGAGGCTCGTGGACGACGCCCGCAGCCGCGGGGCGCGGATCGTGACCGGGGGAGAGGCGGCGCCCGAACTCGGGCCGCTGTTCTACCGGACGACGATCGTCGCCGACATCGACGACGGCGCGGATCTCGTGGACGAGGAGCAGTTCGGGCCGGTCGTCCCGGTGGTGCTCTACAGCGACGTGGACGATGCGGTGCGCCGTGCGAACGCCTCCACCCAGGGGCTCGGCGCGTCGGTGTGGGGCGATCCTGACGAGGCCGTCGAGGTCGCGAAGCGGGTGGAGGCGGGGACGGTGTGGATCAACAACCACGGGGCGATCAACCCCGCGGTGCCCTTCGGCGGCGCGAAGCAGTCGGGATACGGCCTGGAGTTCGGGGCGCACGGGCTCAAGGCCGTGGCGCAGCCCAAGGTGATCAGCCGCTGAGGCGCGAGAAGCCGGCATCCGCCCCGTTCTGGACGAGGGTGCGGAGGATACCGTAAAATACTGACCGGTCGGTCAGATAGTCGGCTCCGAAGAGGGGGCCGGCGACGAGCACGAGGAAGTGTCGGATACATGCATGATCTGCGCCCGCGCCAGGGGGACCTGGAGCACATCGAGACGGCGTCGACCGATGAGCTGCGTGCGCTGCAGCTCGAGCGGTTGCGGTGGTCGCTGCGCCACGCCTATGAGAACGTGCCGCACTATCGGGCGTCGTTCGATGCGGCAGGGGTGCACCCCGGCGATCTCCGTGGTCTGGACGACCTGGCGAGGTTCCCGTTCACGACCAAGTCCGATCTGCGCGACAACTACCCGTTCGGGATGTTCGCGGTGCCGCGTGAGCAGGTGGCCCGGGTGCACGCCTCATCGGGGACCACCGGGCGGCCGACGGTCGTCGGCTACACGCGCGACGATCTCGACGTCTGGGCAACGGTCGTCGCCCGCAGCATCCGGGCGGCCGGGGGGCGTGCGGGCGACATCCTCCACAACGCCTACGGCTACGGGCTCTTCACCGGCGGACTCGGCGCTCATGCCGGCGCGGAGAAGCTCGGCTGCACGGTGATCCCGGTCTCCGGAGGGATGACCGAGCGGCAGGTGCAGCTCATCCAGGACTTCCGGCCGGACATCATCATGGTCACGCCCTCGTACATGCTGTCGATCATCGATGAGATGGAGCGGCAGCGGATCGATCCCCGCTCGACGTCGCTGAAGGTCGGGATCTTCGGCGCCGAGCCGTGGACCAACGACATGCGCCAGGAGATGGAGCAGCGGCTCGACATGCACGCGGTCGACATCTACGGGCTCTCGGAGGTGATCGGCCCCGGCGTGGCGAGTGAGTGCGTCGAGACCAAGGACGGGCTGACGGTGTGGGAGGACCACTTCTATCCCGAGATCGTCGACCCGGTCACGCTCGAGCCCGTCGCCGACGGCGAGGAGGGCGAGCTGGTGTTCACCTCGCTGACGAAGCAGGCGATGCCCATCATCCGTTATCGCACCAAGGATCTGACGAGGCTGCTCCCGGGCACCGCGCGGAGCATGCGCCGCATCGAGAAGATCACCGGGCGCACCGACGACATGATCATCCTGCGCGGGGTGAACCTGTTCCCGACCCAGATCGAGGAGCTCATCCTGCAGACGCCGGCCCTCGCCCCGCACTTCCAGTGCGTACTGAGCCGTACCGGCACCCTCGATGAACTGACCGTGCTCGTCGAGCCTCGGGACGGTGCCGGGGACTCCGCGGGGGAAGCGGCGGCGCAGCTGAGGCATCTCGTCAAGGCCCGGATCGGCGTCACCGTCGCGATCGACGTGCGCGCCCCCGGCGAGGTCGAGCGCTCCGCAGGAAAGGCCCGGCGGCTGATCGACAACCGTCCGCGCCGCTGAAGGCTGCGGACCGTCCCGTCCGGGCCGCGGACCGTCGACCTGTCAGGGGGGAGGGGGCGGCCCTCGGCGGCGGCGAGCGTCGTCCTCTCCGGAGCCGCCCGCCCGCTCACTCCTTGGCGACGAGGGTGAGCACGTCGTAGGTGGCGACGGGCTCGTCGTCCTGGTTGACGACCACCGCGTCCCAGCGCACCTCGCCGTAGTCGGCAGAGGAGCGCGGGGTGATCTGCTTCACGGTGAGCGTCACCCGGATGGTGTCGTCGACCTTCACCGGGGTGAGGAAGCGCAGGCCGTCGACTCCGAAATTCGCGAGCACGGGACCCGGTGCCGGATCGACGAACAGGCCGGCGGCGAGCGACACGACGAGATAGCCGTGGGCGACGATGCCGCCGAAGAGCGGATTCGCCGCGGCCGCGACGGGATCGGTGTGGGCGTAGAACCTGTCGCCGGTGAACTCGGCGAAGTGGTCGATGTCGGCGAGCGTCACTGTGCGGGTCTCCGAGACGATGCTGTCCCCGATGCGCAGGTCTGCCAGGCTCTTGCGGAACGGATGCTCGTCCGTGACCGTGCGCTTCGAGCCGGTGGTCCAGCGGCCCGTGATCGCCGTCAGCATGTCGGGGGAGGCCTGCACCGCGGTGCGCTGCATGTGGTGCAGGACGCCGCGGATGCCGCCGAGCTCTTCGCCGCCTCCGGCCCGCCCCGGCCCGCCGTGCACGAGCATCGGCAGCGGGCTCCCGTGCCCGGTGGACTCGGCGGCGTCGTCGCGGTCGAGGATCAGCACGCGCCCGTGCCATGGTGCGAGGCCGAGCGTGACCTCGCGGGCGAAGCCGGGGTCGTGGGTGATCACCGACGCCACCAGGCTCCCTCGTCCGCGTGCGGTCAGCGCGATCGCCTCGTCGACGGTGCGGTAGGTGAGGACCGTGCTCACCGGGCCGAACGGCTCGACGTCGTGCGGCTCCTCTGCGCCGTCGTGCGCCCGCAGGAGCACCGGCGACATGAACGCTCCGGCCTCGGCATCCGCCCCCACGGTGTGCACCGCGTCAGGGTCGCCGAAGACGATGTCGGCGCTGCGACGCAGTGCGGTGATCGCGTTGCGCACCTCCTCGCGCTGGCCGACGCTGGCGAGGGCTCCCATCCGCACGGACTCGTCGGCGGGGTCGCCCACCGTCGTGCGCGCCAAACGCGCCCCGATCGCCTCGATCACGGCATCTGCGCTCGACTCGGGGACGATCACCCGGCGGATCGCCGTGCACTTCTGCCCGGCCTTCACCGTCATCTCGGTGACCACGCCTTTGACGAAGAGGTCGAACTCCGGATCGTCCGTCGTGACGTCGGGGCCGAGCACGGACGCGTTCAAAGAGTCCGCCTCGACGCCGAGACGTACGCCGCGCTCCTGCACCGCAGGGTTGCGGCGCAGCACGTCGGCGGTGGCCGCCGAACCGGTGAAGGCCACCGAGTCCTGCTCGCCGAGCTGGTCGAAGAGCGCGCCCACACTTCCGGAGATGAGCTGCAGCGCGCCCTCGGGCAGGATCTCCGAGGCGATGATGCGGCGGACGACCGTCTCGGTGAGGTAGGCGGTCTGGCTCGCGGGCTTCACGATCGAGGGGAGGCCGGCGAGGAACGCCGGCGCGAGCTTCTCGAGCATGCCCCACACCGGGAAGTTGAAGGCGTTGATCTGCACCGCCACGCCGGGACGGGAGGTATACACGTGCTGACCGAGGAAGGTGCCGGCCCGCCCGAGCTGCTCGACGGCGCCGTCGAGGTAGACCACGTCGTTCGGCAGCTCGCGCTTGCCCTTGCCGGCATAGGAGAACATCGTGCCGATGCCTCCGTCGATGTCCACGAACGAGTCGCGCTTGGTGGCCCCGGTGCGGAACGACAGCGCGTAGAACTCGTCCTTGTGCTGGCTGAGGTCGAGGGCGACCTGCTTGAGCAGTGTGGCCCTCTCGTGGAAGGTCAGCCGCCGGATCGCCGGTCCGCCGACCTCGCGTGCGTGGGTCACCATCGCGGCGACGTCCAGGCCTGAGCTCGAGACGCGCACGACCTCCTCGCCGGTGACGGCGTCGAGGATCCGCTGTCCTTCGTCCGATGCGCGGAACCAGCGGCCTGCGACGTAGCTCTCCAGAAGTTCGGTCACGGTGGGATCCTTCCGATCTCGTGTCGTGTGCGTCGTTGCGTCACCCGTATCCGTGTGTCACAGTAGTACAGAACGTTCGGTCAGTAAATAGGCCGGAGGCCCGAGGAGGTGCCATGTCAGTCGTCTCAGCCGAGTCCGCACTCGAAGCGCAGTTCGACGCCGTCGTCGCGCGCAAGGACCGCATCGAACCGCGCGATTGGATGCCGGAGGCGTATCGCAAGACCCTGATCAGGCAGGTGGCGCAGCACGCCCACTCCGAGATCATCGGCATGCAGCCGGAGGGCAACTGGATCGGACGTGCGCCGTCACTGCGCCGGAAAGCGATCCTCCTCGCCAAGGTGCAGGACGAGGCGGGTCACGGACTGTACCTGTACTCCGCAGCGGAGACTCTCGGCGCCTCGCGGGACGAGCTCACCGAGATGCTCATCTCCGGCAGGCAGAAGTACTCCTCGATCTTCAACTACCCGACCCTGTCGTACACCGACGTCGGCACGATCGGCTGGCTGGTCGACGGCGCGGCGATCTGCAACCAGGTGCCGCTCTGCCGCACCTCCTTCGGCCCCTACGGTCGGGCGATGATCCGCATCTGCAAGGAGGAGTCCTTCCACCAGCGGCAGGGGTACGAGCTACTGATGACGATGATGCAGGGCACCGACGAGCAGCGTGCGATGGTGCAGGAGTCCGTGAACCGGTTCTGGTGGCCGTCGCTGATGATGTTCGGCCCTCCCGACGACTCCTCGCCCAACACCGCGCAGTCGATGGCCTGGGGCATCAAGACCCACACCAACGACGAACTGCGACAGAAGTTCGTCGACATGACCGTCCCGCAGGCGGAGGCGCTCGGCGTCACCCTTCCCGATCCCGAGCTGGTCTGGAATGAGGAGCGCGGCCACCACGACTTCGGCCAGCCCGACTGGGACGAGTTCTGGGCCGTCGTCGGCGGCAACGGACCCTGCAACGCCCAGCGTGTGGCGCACCGCGCGAAGGCCTGGGAGGACGGCGCCTGGGTCCGCGAGGCCGCGATGGCCTTCGCGGCCTCGTCCGACGCGGAAGGAGAGCCGGCATGACCGGACAGACGCGCGCCGAGTGGCCGCTCTACGAAGTGTTCGTCCGCGGAAAGCGCGGGCTCAACCATGTGCACGTGGGATCGCTGCACGCGGCGGATGACCAGATGGCACTGCACCACGCCAGGGACGTCTACACGCGGCGAAACGAGGGCGTGAGCATCTGGGTGGTCCGGTCCACCGCGATCACCGCATCGAGCCCCGACGAGAAGGACCCGATGTTCGATCCGAGCGGAGACAAGGTCTACCGCCACCCCACCTTCTACGAGATCCCGGAGAACGTCCCCCACATGTGAGGGAGGAGCGACGACATGGCAGACGTGCACACCCACGATGAGGACTCTCACGACAGCGCCTACGCCGGGCTGCTCGTCAACGACGCGCACTGGGCCTTCGGCACCGACTTCGAGGATCCCCTCGCCGGCGTCGACACCACGGTGCCGGACGGCGTCGCCCCCGCAGCGCTCGCCGCGTACTGCCTGATGCTCGGCGACGATGCGCTGGTGCTCTCGCAGCGGATCTCGGAGTGGTGCAGCCGCGCTCCGGATCTGGAGGAGGACATCGCCCTGGCGAACATCGCGCTCGACCTCCTCGGCCAGTCGCGGCTGCTGCTGGCGCGGGCCGCGGCGGCCGACCCCTCGGCGGTCCCGGCGCTCGCCGCTTCCTCGCCGGTGCCGGACGAGGACCGTCTCGCGTTCTTCCGCGACGACATGGCATTCCGCAACGTACGCCTGGCCGAGGTGCCCAACGGCGACTTCGCCGAGGCCGTCGTGCGGATCCTGCTCTTCTCCACGTGGCGCTACGCCCTCTTCACGCGCCTCTCGTCCAGCCGCGACGCAGTGCTGGCCGCGGTGGCCGCGAAGGGCGGCAAGGAGCTCGCGTACCACCGCGACTTCGCGGGGCGCTGGTTCGTGACGCTCGCACGGGGCACCGACGAGTCCCGTCGTCGTCTCGTCGCCGCACTGGACGCGCTGTGGCCGCTGTACCCCGAGCTGTTCGAGACGCACGATGTCGAGCAGGAGCTCGCCGAAGCCGGCGTCGGCGTCGATCCGGCATCGGCCGCCGACGAGGTCGGCGTGGTGCTCGACCAGGTCTTCGCGGCTGCGGGCGTGGAACGCCCTGAGCGGGAAGGCCTCGCCGGCGTGCAAGGGCGCAAGGGCCGCGACGGCGGTCACACGGAGTCGCTCAGCCGGCTGCTCGCGGAGATGCAGGTCGTCGCGCGCGCGCATCCGGAGGGGAAGTGGTGAGGATGGCCGACGTCGCCGAGCGCGCCGAGACCCTCGTGCGCGCCTGGGCCGCGGCATCCCGCGTCGTCGACCCGGAGCTGCCGATGCTCACGCTCGTCGACCTGGGCGTGCTGCGGGACGTCGACGTCGACGGCGACGGCGCGGTCGTGGCCGCGATCACGCCGACCTATTCGGGATGCCCGGCGATGGCGACGATGCGCGATGATCTGCTCCGGGAGCTGCAGGACGCTGGTTTCGCCGATGCGCGGATCCGGGTCTCCCTGGAACCGGCCTGGACCAGCGACTGGATCACCCCGGAAGGCAGGACCGCGCTCGCCGAGGCCGGCATCTCGCCGCCGGGCCCCGCGCCGCGCCATGGGGGCCCCGTCGCGCTGCGTCTCGGACCCACGAGGCGGGCGGTGAGCTGCCCGCAGTGCGGCAGCGACGACGTCGCGCTCAGCAGCGAGTTCGGCTCGACGGCGTGCAAGGCCATGTACCGCTGCCGGGCCTGCCTCGAGCCGTTCGACCACGTGAAGGAGATCTGACATGACAGCGTCGACAGCACCCGCGCGCGCGGCGTTCCATCCGCTCATCGTCACCGGCGTGGACCCGCTGACCGACGACTCCGCGGCGGTGACCTTCGCCGTGCCGGAGGAGCTGCACGAGGAGTTCGCGTTCGCCGCGGGGCAGTCCCTCACGCTGCGCCGGATGATCGGAGACGTCGAGGAGCGCCGCACCTACTCGATCTGCGCGCCCGCCGGCAGCGCTCCGCGCATCGGCGTGCGCGTGGTCCCCGACGGTCTCTTCTCGAACTGGCTGACGCGCGACGTGCGTCCCGGCGACGTGATCGAGGTGCAGCCGCCGAGCGGGAGCTTCCGCGCCGATGCGGCGGACGGCGGCCGGCATCTCTGCATCGCCGCAGGATCGGGCATCACGCCCATGCTCTCGATCGCCGCGACGGTGCTCACCAACCCCGCCTCCGAGGTGACCCTGCTCTACGGCAACCGCACGACGAACTCCGTGATGTTCGCCGAAGAGCTCGCCGACCTGAAGAACGCCCATCCCGACCGCCTGCAGCTGATGCACGTCCTCTCGCGGGAGCCGCGCGACGTCGAGCTCTTCTCCGGACGCCTCGACGCCGCACGTCTCCGCACACTGCTGGCCACCTTCGTGGCCGTCGAAGAGATGGACCACGTGTGGCTCTGCGGCCCGTTCGGGATGCTGACGGACGCCCGGGCGGTGCTGGAGGACCTGGGCGTGCCCCGCGACCGCGTGCACTTCGAGCTCTTCTACGTCGACGAGCCGCCGCCCGAGGTGCGGCACGCCGACGCGGTCGTCGAGGGCGTCACGAGCGAGGTGACCGTGCTGATCGACGGTCGCAGCACCACGACGGCGATGGCGCGCAACGCCACCATCCTCGACTCGGCGCAGAAGACGCGGACGGATCTGCCGTTCGCGTGCAAGGGCGGCGTGTGCGGCACCTGCCGTGCCAAGCTGTGCCATGGCGAGGTCGACATGGTGCGCAACTATGCGCTCGAGCCCGGCGAGATCGCCGACAACTTCATCCTCACCTGCCAGTCGTTCCCCGTGAGCGACGAGGTGACCGTGGACTTCGACAGCTGACCGGAGCGAATGATGACCGAAGCCTTCATCCTTGACGGGATCCGCACGCCCATCGGCCGCTACGGCGGCGTGCTCGGGGGCGAGCGGCCGGACGACCTCGCCGCCCTCGTGATCCGGGAGGTGGTGGCCCGCAGCGGCATCGACCCCGAGCACGTCGACGAGGTGGTCCTCGGCGCCGCCAACCAGGCCGGCGAGGACAACCGCAACGTGGCGCGGATGGCCGGCCTGCTCGCCGGCCTCCCGCAGACGGTTCCCGGCTTCACCGTCAACCGCCTGTGCGCCTCGGGGATGACCGCGATCGCGACGGCGCGGCAGATGATCCTCGCCGGCGACGCCGACGTGGTGATCGCCGGAGGCGTCGAGTCGATGACCCGTGCGCCGTGGGTGACCGAGAAGCCGGCGAAGGCCTGGGCGAAGCCCGGGCGCAGCTGGGATACGTCGATCGGATGGCGCTTCACGAATCCCCGCTTCGACGACGAGACCACGCTCACGATGCCGCAGACCGCCGAGCGGGTCGCCGAGAGGTACGGACTCGCGCGTGACGAGCTCGACGCGTTCGCCCTCCGCTCCCACCAGCGTGCGGTGCAGGCGCAACGGGACGGGCGCTTCGATGCGGAGATCGTCGCCGTCGGCGATGTCTCCGCGGATGAGGGGCCGCGCCCCGACACCACGGCGGAGAAGCTGGCCGGTCTGCGACCCGTGCACGGGCAGGGGGGAGCGATCACCGCCGGCAACTCCAGCTCGCTGAACGACGGTGCCGCGGCGGTCGTCGTCGTCAGCGACCGCTACCTCGATGCGCACGGTCTGCAGCCCCGGGCGCGGGTCGTCGGAACAGCCAGCGCAGGAGTGCCGCCGGAGATCATGGGCATCGGCCCGATCCCGGCCAGCCGCAAGGTGCTCGACCGGGCCGGCTGGAGCGTGGACGATCTCGACGCGGTTGAGCTCAACGAGGCGTTCGCGTCCCAGGCCATCGCGTGCATCCGCGGGCTCGAGCTGGACGACGCGATCGTGAACGCCTGGGGCGGGGCGATCGCTCTCGGGCATCCGCTGGGCTGCTCGGGGACCCGCATCGCCGTCACGCTGCTGAACCGTCTCGAGCAGTCGGCCGGCAGCCGGGGTCTCGCGACGATGTGCGTCGGCGTCGGACAGGGCGGCGCGCTGCTGCTGGAGCGCCCGTGAGCGCCGGTGAGGCGCTGCTGGTCGAGGAGCGCGACGACCGGGTGATCCTCCGCCTGAACCGCCCCGAGGTGCGCAACGCGATCGATCTGACGCTCGTCGAGGCCCTGCACGAGGCCTGTCGGCAGTTGGAGCAGCGTCCGAGGGTTGCGCTGCTGATCGGGTCAGGGGGGACGTTCGCGGCGGGCGCCGACATCGGTCAGCTGCGCGAGCGTCGGAGGGAGGACGCGCTCGCCGGCATCAACTCCGGTATCTTCGACCGCATCCATCGGCTGCCGCTGCCGACGATCGCGCTGCTCGACGGCTACGCGCTCGGCGGGGGAGCGGAGCTCGCCTACGCCTGCGACTTCCGCATCGGCACGCCCGCGGTCAGGATCGGCAACCCTGAGCCGGGCCTCGGCATCCTCGCCGCGGCCGGTGCCGCATGGCGTCTGCGGGAGCTCGTCGGAGAGCCGCTCGCGAAGGAGATCCTCCTCGCCGGACGCACGCTGACCGGTGAGGAGGCCCGAGAGGCTCGGCTGCTCAACGAGGTGGTCGAGGCCGATGAGCTGGAGGCCGCAGGCCACCGTCTCGCCGATCGCATCACCGTCCAGGCGCCGCTGGCGATCCGCCTCACCAAGTCGGCGTTCCATGCGCCGCGCGAGGCGCATCCGCTCATCGACGACATCGCGCAGGCGGTGCTCTTCGAGACGCAGGAGAAGCACGACCGGATGACCGCGTTCCTGGAGCGCAAGGCGAAGAAGGAGGGCGCATGACGGTTCCGGAGCGGGTCGGGGTCTACGGCGGAGGCCGGATGGGTGCGGGGATCGCGCACGCGTTCGCACTGGCCGGCGCCGACGTGTCGGTGATCGAGGGCTCCGAGGAGACCGCGGGGGCCGCGCGCGAGCGGATCGCCGCGAGCCTCGCGAAGGCCGCCGAGAAGGGCGTGGAGGCGCGCGGCCGGGCGGCGGTGGGCGTCGACGCCCGAGCTCTCGCGGACTGCACTCTGGTGGTCGAGGCCGTGCCCGAGCTGCCCGACCTCAAGCGGGAGGTGCTGGAGCGAATCGCCGTGGCCGCCCCGGAGGCGGCGATCGGGAGCAACACGAGCTCGCTGTCGATCGACGGGCTCGCCGGTGCTCTCGACGACCCGTCGCGGCTGATCGGGCTGCACTTCTTCAACCCCGTGCCGGTCAGCGACCTCGTCGAGATCGTCGTTGGCGCCCGCACGGCCGACGAGCTGGTCGGTCGGGCCCGGGGGTGGGTCGAAGGACTCGGCAAGACGGCGATCACCGTGCGCGACTCCCCGGGCTTCGCGAGCAGCAGACTCGGCGTCGCACTGGCGCTGGAGGCGATGCGGATGCTCGACGAGGGGGTGGCCTCGGCAGAGGACATCGACACCGCGATGACGCTCGGCTACCGGCACCCCGCCGGACCGCTGCGCACGACCGACATCGTCGGGCTCGATGTGCGCCTGGCGATCGCGGAGCATCTCGAACAGGAGCTCGGGCCGCGTTTCGCGCCGCCACGGGTGCTGCGGGACAAGGTCGCGGCGGGACAGCTCGGACGCAAGACCGGACAGGGGTTCTACGCATGGTGACGACGATGGACGACCAGCAGCTCGCGCAGGCGTGCGCCGACACGATGTGGGCCTCCGACGACGCCAGCAAGGGCCTCGGCATGACCATCGAGCGAGTCGGCCCCGGCACGGCGACGCTGTCGATGGAGATCCGCGCGGACATGGTCAACGGCCACGGGATCTGCCATGGCGGCTTCCTCTCCACGCTGGCGGACAGCACCTTCGCGTTCGCCTGCAACAGCAGGGGCATCGTGACCGTCGCGTCGGGTTTCGAGGTGGACTTCCTGGAGCCGGTCCACCTCGGTGATCGGCTCGTGGCCGAGGGCCGGGAGGTCGTGCTGCGCGGACGTTCGGGCATCTACGACATCACGGTGCGTCGCGGCGACACGGTCGTCGCGGTGTTCCGAGGACGCAGCCGATCGCTGGGCCGGCCGGTGCTGGGGGAGGCATCATCATGACGACGATCCTGCTGGAGAGGGACGGGGCGCTCGCGAGGATCATCCTCGATCGCCCCGACCGCCACAATGCGCTCACCACCTCGATGAAGGATGAGCTGGCGGCGGCGATGGGAGAGGTCGCCGCCGACGATGCCGTCCGCGCCGTGGTGCTCGCGGCGAACGGCCGTTCGTTCTGCGTCGGTCAAGACCTCGGTGAGCACGCGGAGGCGCTGGCCGACGGCGCGGACGCCGCCTTCGCCACGGTGCGGGCCCACTACACGCCGATCGTACGCGGCCTGATGACGATGCCGAAACCCGTCGTGGCCGCCGTGAGCGGTGCGTGCATGGGGGCCGGCCTCGGGTTCGCGCTGGCCTGCGATCACCGCGTGTTCGCCGCCGACGCGCGCCTCGGCACCGCGTTCTCGGCCATCGGGCTGACCTTCGACTCCGGCCTCTCCTACACGCTCCCGCGTGCCGTCGGCGTGCAGCGGGCAGCGGAGCTCATGCTGCTGACCGCCTCGTTCTCGCCGGAGCAGGCGATCTCGTGGGGCGTCGGCGGGGAGATCGCCGAGGACCCGATCGCTCGGGCGATGGAGGTCGCCGGGCGGCTGGCGGCCGGTCCGACGGTCGCCTACGCGCAGACGAAGCGGATGCTGCTCGACCTTCCGTCCCTGGAGGCCGCGCTCGAGGCGGAGGCCGAGGGGCAGACGGTCAGCGGGGCGACGGACGATCACTGGGGGGCGGTGCAGGCGTTCCTCTCGCGGGAGACGCCGAGCTTCCACGGGCGCTGAGCCCTGACCTTCCCGTCCGGATCAGCGGGGGCGCAGGCCGTCGAGGGCGACGGTCAGCACCTCGTCCGCGAGGCGGTCCGGATCGATCGAGCCCCCGGTGCGATACCACTCGACGATCGAGTTGATCATGCCGAACACCAGGCGGGTGGTGGTGCCGGCGTCGATGTCGTCGCGGAGCAGACCTTCGGCCTGCGCTTGACGGACCAGCGCGGCGACCCGCTGGTCGAACGTGCGGCGGCGCTGCAGGGCAGCGAGCTCGATCGCGCTGTTGCCGCGGAGCCGCAGCAGAAGGGTCACCTCGGCCTGACGCGCGGTCAGGACCTGCACCGCGCCGCGGATGCCCTCCGAGAGCTGCTCGGCCACGGTGGAGTGCTGCATCGCCTCGTCCAGGGCCCCTTCGAGCCCGCCGAGGGCCGAGTCGAGAGCGAGCTCCAACAGCTGCTCCTTGGAGTCGAAGTGGTGGTAGAGCGCGGACTTGGTCAGCCCGAGACGGCCGGCGAGGTCGGCGACCGAGGTCGCGTCGTACCCCTGCTGGTTGAAGACGTCGACGGCGACCTGCAGCACCTGATCACGGGTGTATCCGGGGCGTCCGCGGCGCGGAGCGCGCGTCGTGGCCATCGTTGCTCCCTTCTGAGCGGGCACCACGGCGGCGACGTCGGGTCCCTTCGTCCAACGTAGTGCCCCCGGTCAGCGCTAAGCTGGAGGAGCACTGCCCTATTTCGAGAGGACCGCCATGTTCGCGTTCATCGCCTTCCTGATCATGTTCGTCGGCGGGATCTTCCTCACCGGCATCGCGCACGGGCTTCCGGAGTGGCAGGGCGTCGTGTTCACCGCCGGCATCCTCCTGGTCAGCCTGTCGCTGGCCTTCGTGATGCGTCAGCGCGGATCGGCGACCCGCCGGTCGAACAACTGGTCCCAGGAGGGCTGACCCTCCGCCGCCAGGGCCTCACCTCCAGTCGATGAGGATGAGGCCCTGTTTCGTGTCCGCGACCTTCACCCAGCCGTCGCCGAACTGGTAGGTCATGCCGTAGCCGTCCTCGTCGGTCGAGAACGCGTGGTTCGGATCCTCGGTGAGGTAGTCGCCGGCGGCATCGTCGATCTTCTGCCAGCCTGCCTGGTTCAGCGACGAGCGCAGCTTGTCGATCAGCTCGGGGCTCGCGGGCGCCCAGCCGTACATCTGGCCGTGGTCCGAGGCCACGGAGTAGTCGGCCCACATGCAGAGGATGCCGCCGTCGACCACGATGTCACCGACGCGGAACTCGTCCTGCTTCGGCGTCCAGTGCTGTGACTTCAAGCCTTCGACGGTGCCGGGGGAGATGATCGTCTCGCAGGTCGGATCCGCGGCGGGCTTCTCCGTCGGCGGGGGCGTGGGGGCGACGGTCGCCGCGGGGGTCGTCGCCGAGGGCTTCGTGGGCTGTTTCGTCGGCGATGGCGTGTGAGCGGAGCACGCCGAAGTGAGGGCGATGAGCGCGATCGAGGCGACCGCGAGGGGGAGCCGGGGAGTCATCTGCCTTCTCACTCTCTGCCTGCTCACCCGACCGGCGTCCGCAGCAGGTCGACGAAGGCGTCGTGGAGGGCGCCGTTGGTGGCGAGGGCGGACAGATCGCTGATCGATGCGCTGCCGTCCGCCGCGGTGAACCGTCCGCCGGCGGCGTCGACGATCGCGACGGCGGCGGCGATGTCGTATTCCTTGACGCCGAACTCCGCCACCATGTCGATGCGTCCCTCGGCGAGGAGCATGTAGGAGTAGACATCGCCGTAGGCGCGGTCGCGCCACACGCGGTCCGCGATGCGGAGCAGCTGGGGGAGACGGCCGGCATCGGCCCACTGCGCGATGCTCTGGAAGCTCACGCTCGCGTCGTCGAGGGAGGACACCGACGAGACTTCGATCGGAACGGGGGCGTCGGTGGACCCCGTCCACGCGCCGACTCCGGAGAGACCCCACCAGCGGCGTCCGAGCGCCGGCATGCTCACGACGCCGATCCGGGGAACTCCGTCGATCGCCAGGGCGATCATGGTGCCCCAGAGCGGCACTCCGCGGAGGAAGTTCGCGGTGCCGTCGATGGGGTCGATGATCCACTGGCGATGCGTGTCGCCATCCGCGCCGAACTCCTCGCCGAGGATGCCATCGGCGGGGCGCTGGTCGGCGATGAGCGCCCGGATCGCTCGTTCGGTCGCGAGGTCGGCGTCCGTGACGTGCGAGTGGTCCGCCTTCGTGGAGACCTCCAGATCCGCGGCGTCGAAGCGCGGGAGCGACTGCGCGTCCGCCGCATCGGCGAGGCGCAGGGCGAACTCGAGGTCGTCGAGAAGGGAGGCGTCCGTGGGGGAGGAGGTCACGTCCCCAGGATAGTCGGCCCGTCCCAGAAGCCCTGGGGCGCGACGCGCCCGGGCGTCGCCGGGTGATTTTGTGGGTCGAGCATCCGGCTGGTAACGTTATTCCTCGGTGCCGCACGGCGCCACGCACCTCTAGCTCAATCGGCAGAGCAACTGACTCTTAATCAGTGGGTTCAGGGTTCAAGTCCCTGGGGGTGCACGGACAAGCCCTGGTAGATCTCGCCATCTACCGGGGCTTTTCTGCATCTTCTGGAGGCTTTCCCCCAGCGGCCCTGCTCTCACGGTCGGCACGTCCCCGTGGATGAGGTCAGCTCGCAGCTCAGCTCGGCCCGCGTCTCAGCGCGCCGGCCGAGGACTCTTGCGCATCAGCCAGACTGCGGCGCCGAGTGTGAGCACCCAGCCGATCACCTCGATGAGCAGATGATCCGTCGCGTTCGGCACAGACTGCAGCAGGTAGACCCGCACGCTGTTGATCGCTCCGTGCGTCAGAACAGCAGGCCAGACGCTTCCCGAGCGCCAGCGCAGCGCGAGCAGCAGTGGCGCCCAGGGCAGCATCCCGGCGAAGTAGATCACGATGTCCCAGAACGGCCGATCGCCGATGACCGCGAGCACCGGCAGATGCCAGACGATCCACACCAGCCCGCTGACCACGGCGAGACGCCAGAAGCCCCACGATGCGGCGCGCGTCGCCAGCCACCCGCGCCAGCCGAACTCCTCACCGATCGCGAACACGGACTGCATGAGGAACACCGGGATCACCCACACGGTGGCGGCCAGGATCTCGTCGAGCGGGTTGAGTCGCCAGATGCCTGTCGCGAGGGCGAACGAGGTCTGCGCCGCGGCGATCACCGCAATGAGTCCGATGCCGATGCCGGCCCATCCCATCGCACCTCGCCACCGCGTCGCGAAGGTCTCTCGGAACGTCCCTGGGCGACGGACGAGCCACAGGATGACCGCCGCGAGCAGCGGCGTCAGCTGCAGGATCGGCGTGATCAGGTTGTCGACATCCGTCGGCACGAGCCGGAAGACCATCGGAACCGACAGCGCGAAGCACAGGAGGATCGCGATGGCGAAGAACGAGGTGACGTCAGAGGTCGTCGATCGGGCGGAGGACGAGCGGGCGGGGATCGGGCTCATGGTGACCTCGGTTCGTCTCGGAAGGGGTGCGTCTAGCAATCTAGGCAGGCGCGCCGACCTGCCGGAATGCGGAAACCCGGAAGGTCGGCGGGGGATACCCGGAATCCGGCGGCGAGAGGTCGTTTCGCCGCTCAGGAGAGCGTGGAGAGGGCCTTGGCCCGACGGTTGCGGGAGGCGAGCACCGCCCCGCCGAGGACGGCCGCGGTGAGTGATCCGACGAGCACGCCGATCTTCACGTGCTCGTCCGCGACGGAGCTCGCACCGAAGGCGAGCTCCCCGACGAGGAGCGACACCGTGAAGCCGATCCCCGCGAGGAACGACATTCCGATGAGGTCTCCCCAGCGGATGGTCTCGTCGAGCCGGAAGGCGCGGGCCCGGCTGAGGAGGAAGGTCGTGAGGACGATGCCGATCGGCTTTCCGAGCACGAGTCCGGCGACGATGCCGAGGGTGATCGGGTCCGCGAACGCCGAGCGGAGGCCGTCGACGCCGCCGATCTCCACGCCCGCCGCGAAGAAGGCGAACACGGGCACGGCAAAGAGGGTCGCGACCACGCCCCACCGGTCGGCGAGGTGCGCGGCCATGCCGTCGTACAGCGGCTCGCCGTTCGCGTCCGTGCCCTTGCGGATGCGGGCCTGTGCGGTGGGCTCCACGGGCACCACGAACCCGAGGAGCACACCGGCGACGGTCGCGTGGACCCCGGAGGCGTGGATGCAGACCCAGGTCGCCACGGCGAGCGGAAGCAGCACCCAGGGGGAGCGGATGCCTTTCTGCACCGCCATCGCGAAGCCCGCGAGAGGCAGGAGGGCGAGCGCGATCCACGGGCCGCTGATCGTCTCGGTGTAGAAGGTCGCGATGATGGTGATCGCGATCAGGTCGTCGATGATCGCCAGGGTCAGCAGGAAGACGCGCAGCGCGGGCGGCAGGAACCTCCCGACGACCGCGAGCACGGCGACGGCGAAGGCGATGTCGGTCGCGGTCGGGATCGCCCATCCTCGGAGCGCCTCCGGTCCCGACCCGGCGTTCAGCGCCACGAAGATCACCGCGGGCACGATGACGCCTCCGATGGCCGCAGCGATCGGCAGCGCGGCCCGACGGGGATCGCGGAGCTGCCCCGCGACGAACTCCTCCTTCAGCTCGAGCCCGACGACGAAGAAGAAGATCGCGAGGAGGCCGTCGGCCGCCCATGCGCCGACGCTGAGGTCGAGGTGCAGCTCCGGGATGCCGAACCGGAAGTCGCGGACGCTCTCGTACCACGAGGCGCCGGGAGAGTTCGCGAGCACCAGGGCGGCCACGGTCGCGGTGAGGAGGAGCGCCCCGGCGAAGACGTCGCTGCGGGCGGTGGAGAGGATGCCCCGCCAGAGCTCATGGGGGGCAGGCAGGAAGGAGGGACGACGGGAAGACATGCAAAGACCTCGATGGGTGGGAACGGGCTCGGACAGCGGCAGACCGCGCCCCGTCGATCGAGGAACGGCCTAGGCGGCTGGCGGCGGGCAGCCCGCGATCTCACCGTGGGAGATCGTGCCCCACACGCTGGTCCATCCGTTCGTCCCCGGATGCAGCACCACTCTCATCCACGCGCGCATCGGCTCGGCGGATCCCAGGCGCTGCGGGGCTCGGGCGGAGCCGGCGTGGGGACGAATGGGCACGCGACCATCCTAGGCGGGCCGCCTGCGAGCCGGCCGACCGTGTCGCCCTTCCGCGGTCACCGCGTCGTCCGTACACTCGGCACATCGGAACAGGCAGGAGGCGCCGCATGGATCTGGTGTTCCCCAAGGAGACGATCACAATCAGGACCGATGAGGGGCTCGTCCTGATGCGGATCTGCGACATATGCGGCGCCGCGGTCGTCGAGGCCGTGGACACGGACTACGCGTATCACCGGGAGTGGCACGACAAGACCGGCAGCCGGAACTGGCTCCCCTCTAGGCGCTAAGCGCGAGACGCTCGCTCGCGCGCGCGTCGTTCCCTCCCCGAGGGGCGACTCAGGCCGGCAGAGCGAGGTGGAGGGTCGGGTACGGGCGTCCGTCCCCGTCGACCTCGCTCCGTCCGGTCTGCACGAACCCGCGGCTGAGATAGAACCCGTGTCCCTGGGGGTTCTGCTCGTTGACGTCGACCCTGGTGACGCCGTGCCGTTCCACGGTCTCGCGGAGCAGCACGGTCCCGATGCCCGTGCCGCGTGCGTCGTCGGACACGAAGAGCATCTCGAGGTTCCCCTCGGCCACGCCGGCGAACGCGATCGGCCTCTTGTCGCGCTCGGCCACGATGAGCGTCACGGCCGGGAAGTACGCCGATGCGAGGTTCCCCTCGATACGGGCGAAGTCGGACTCCTCGAGGAAGTCGTGGGTGGCGCGGACGGCGCTCCGCCAGATCCCGACGAGCGCCGGATACTCCGAAGGGCCGAAAGCCGGGCGGATGCGGATCTCAGTCGGGTTCTCGGGCATCGAACGATGCTGGTGCAGATGCCATCGGCTGTCAAGCCACGCGGATGTCGACGTCCGGCTCCTCCGCGGCGTCAAGGGCTGCGGTGACGTGCAGAGAGGTGGTCGGGAAGACGGGCACCGGGGAGTCCGCCTGGCTGATCAGGAGCTCGATCTCGGTGCAGCCCAGCACGACGCCTTCGGCGCCGGACTCGGCGAGCCGGACGATGACCTCCCGGTATGCCTGCCGCGACTGCTCGGTGATGATGCCCTTCACCAGCTCGTCGTAGATGATCCGATGGACCGTCGCGCGATCCTCTTCGTCAGGGATGACGGAGGTGACACCGTGCCGCGCGAGTCGGTCGCGGTAGAACGTCTGCTCCATCGTGAACGCGGTGCCGAGCAACCCGACGGTCGTCAGGCCTTCCTTGACGATCGCTTCGGACGTGGAGTCGCCGATGTGGATGAACGGGACTGTGATCGCCGCGGTGATCCGATCGGCGACCAGATGCATGGTGTTAGTGCAGAGCACCACCAGCCCGGCGCCGGCCGCTTCCAGTCGTTCTGCGTGCGCGGCGAGGATGCGGCCCGCCGCGTCCCAGTCGCCGACCGCCTGCAGCGCTTCGATGTCGGCGAAGTCGAGCGAATCGAGCAGGATCGAGGCCGAGTGGTAGCCGCCCAGCCGCTCGCGAATCTGTTCGTTCGCCATTCGATACCAGCTGAGGGATGACTCCCAGCTCATTCCGCCGAGCACACCGATCGTCTTCACACTGCCTCACCCTAGAGCAGGTGTTCCCTTCGCTCCTGTCCCGCCGCCGATGCCCGCGCCTCCCGGGCCGATAGGGTCGGCGGGTGGAACAGGAGCAGCGACTGACGGGCGGCAACGCGAGCGGTGCCGTGGTGAAGGTGGCCGACACGGTGCGGAAGGCCTGGACAGCGTCGAGCCCGAGCGTGCAGGGGTTCATGACCGCGCTACGGGGGAGCGGAGTCGACGTGCCTGCCCCGAGAGGGCGCGATGAACGCGGACGGCAGGTCGTCGAGTTCATCCCCGGCCGTCTCGCGATGCACTCGGCGCCCCTGACCGCCGCCGAGCTGCGCCGGGTGGGCGGGATGGTGCGCGCGATCCACGACGCCGCCGCGGGCTTCGTCCCGCCCGCCGACGCGCGGTGGGAGACGGCCATCCCCGCGCCCGGCGAGGAGCTGATCTGCCACAACGATCTCGCGCCGTGGAATCTCGTCCTCGGTGACCGCTGGGTGTTCATCGACTGGGATGCCGCGGCTCCGAGCACCCGGCTGTGGGATCTCGCCTACGCCGCACAGGCCTTCACCCTCTCGCATCCCGGCACAGCGCCGGACTGCGCGGGGCTCGATCTCCGCGCCTTCGTCGACGGGTACGGAGCGGGGGCGGCCCTTCGCGACGCGCTTCCGGAGGCGATCGAGCAGCGGGTCGGCGCGATGCTCGCTCTGCTCCGGACCGCGCACGCCGAAGGCAGGGAGCCCTGGGCGACGATGTTCCGCGACGGACACGGCGAGCACTGGGGCGCGGTGGAGAACTATGTCCGAGCGCATCGGGAGACGTGGTGCGCCGCGCTCGTCGAAGGCACCGTGTAGGGGCGGTGTAAGGTGATCCTCACCGAGGACACCGCTCCCACCATCGATCTGCGTCCCGTCGCTCCGCACCGCCGGATCCGGGCATCCGCGCAGACGGCATCTCGAGGAGTCATCATGTCCGCTTCTTTCGCGCTCGTCCGTTTCGCGCCGACGATCCCTGTCAGTGACGTCGAAAGGTCAGCCGCCTTCTACGCCTCCGTTCTCGGGATGGACGAGGTCTTCCGCAACGGGGATCCCACCGGGTTCGTCATCCTCGAAAGGGCGGGTGTCGAGCTCCACCTGACGCTCGTGCCCGGTCATCGAGGGACCACGGCGAACGTCGCACATCTGATGGTCCACGGCGTCGACGCTCTGTACGGACGCTGTGCCGAGCTCGGCGTGCCCATCGTCAAGGGAATCCGAGACGCCGACTTCGGTCTGCGCACCTTCGTGTTCGCCGATCCCGACGGGAACCGGGTCGACGTCGGCGAGGAACGCGCCTGACGGACGACGCCCGGCTCGAGACGATCAGCGAGATCGCGTGCGAGAGGGACTGCCCTGCGGCGGCAGAGCAAAAGCCCGGCGGGAGGAGTGTCGTCCTCCCGCCGGGCTCCGTCGTGTCCGGATCGGGCGTCAGGAAAGACCCGGGATGCGGGCCTGGAGTGCGGAGATCGCGGCGTCCTCGGTGACGGTCGCGACGCCGTTCGTCACGGTCGCCGACGAGCCGAGGAACGTGGCCTGCCCGTTGATGATCGCGTAGTATCCGCCGCGGCGGCTTCCGACCTTGCCCTGGATGAAAATGATCATGTCGTCGTCCTTCTGAGGTTGAGGCTGAGGCACGGTCGTGCCGGAGATGCGCGAGGTGAGGAACGGCACGGGATCGACCTGGCCGCCGCCGGGGTTGATCTCGAGATGGAGGTGGACCCCGGTGGAGTTCCCCGTCGAGCCCATGGTCGCGAGCGGGCTCCCCGCGGCGACGGTCTGTCCCGCCGACACCAGGATCGTGCCCGCGGCGAGGTGCAGATAGCGCGACGTGTACCCGGAGTGCTGTATCAGCACCTGATACCCGCCGGCACTCCAGCCGGCGAGCACACCGGTGGAGACCACCGTGCCCTCAGTCACCGCCCGCACCGTGGAGAACCCGATGAAGTCGGTTCCTGCGTGCAGGCGTCCGTCTCGGTCGCCGTAGCCGCTGCTGATCGGCGGCCTCGTCGTCGTCCCGTTCGGCCACAGCGTCGGACCGGCCGCAAGGGCCAGGTCGGCATCGACCGCTGTCGCGCCGAGGACGACGACGCCCGCGGCAACGCCCGCGGCCGACAGGAACGAACGCCGTGATATCGGATCCGAGAGGATGGCCTCGAAGGACCGGGTCTCAGAATTCGGTGGACTCATGTGCTCCCCCTTCATGCACGTGTCGAATGGCCATGACGCTAACGGCTCGGAGGCGCTCTTCGCTGTCCCCTTTTTGTCCTACAGCGCGACCACGTTCGCCTCGGGTACGGTCACGAGGGAGTGGGTTCGGGAGGGACTGCGTCGGGCGCCGACGACGAGGGGATCGGCGAAGACGAGGTTCTTCGCCGGGGTCAGGCGCGGCGGTACTGTGCGGTGACGGGGCAGTCGAAGGGGTCTCTGGCCGCGAGCCCGACGCGGTTCAGGTAGTCGATGACGATGGCGTAGGAGCGCCACAGGGATGTCTCCGTGTACGGCACCTCGAGAGTCGCGCAGTGCTCACGGACGATCTCCCGCGCCCTGGCGAGGTGCGGGCGGGCCATGCTGGGGAACAGGTGGTGCTCGACCTGGTAGTTCAGACCGCCCATGAGCCAGGTCGCCCACCATCCGCCCCGGATGTTGCGGGAGGTGCGGACCTGCTTGGAGAAGAAGTCGAGCCTCGCATCCGCCGCGATCACCGGCATGCCCTTGTGATTGGGGGCGAACGATGCGCCCATGTAGACGCCGAAGACGGCGATCATCACGCCGACGAAGGCGAAGGCCATGCCCAGGGGGAGGAACAGGAAGACGGGCGTGAGGACGAGGACGAAGCGGACGGCGAGCAGCGCGATCTCGGATGCGCGTGCCTTCACCGGGCCGCGTCCGAACAGATGCCGGAAGCTGAGGATGTGGAGGTTGAGCCCCTCAAGCGTGAGGAGCGGGAAGAAGAGCCAGCCCTGCTTGCGGGTGATGGCTCGGCGGAGCCCGCGGGCCCTCGCGGCGTCCTCGTCGAGGAACGAGATCGTGTCGACCTCGATATCGGGATCCTTGCCCACACGGTTGGGGTTGGCATGGTGGCGGCTGTGCTTGGAGTCCCACCAGGAATAGCTCATGCCGACGACGGCGCCGAGCACACGGGCGAGGCGATCGTTCGCGGGGCCGGTGGCGAGGATCTGCCGGTGTGCGGCCTCGTGCGCGAGGAAGGCCACCTGGGTGAACAGGATGCCGAGGGCGGCGGCGATGAGCAGCTGGAACCAGCTGTCGCCGAGAAGGACGAATCCGGTGACCGCACCGCCGAACCCGAGGAGCAGAGCCGTCCCGACCATCGCGTAGAACCATGGCGCGCGACGCAGCAGACCCGTTTCGCGGACGACCTCTGACACGTGCGTGTAGGCCCGTGCGATCGGCGGAAAGTCCTCGGCGCGGGCGTACGTCTGTCGGACCGGGCCGAGGGCGGACGTCTCGGATACGACGGCAACGGGCATGATCGGCGCCAATCTTCCGGCAGGGGCGGGAACGCGCCCTGCGGTGAAGCCAAAGGCGGGTGCCGATCGCTGCTCTCACCGTACTGCGATGCGTATTCCGCACGGCGTATGAAGGAGCGCGGGCTGTACCTCGGGGCCCCCTCTTCCGCTCGGCGGGCGCCGATGAGATCATGGCGATGGCGAGGAGGCGTCACCATGATCGAGCTCGACGACATCGACACCGACGACGACGGGGCGCTCACGGCGACGGCCGAGCTCCCTGGCGGACGTCACGTGACCGTGCAGTACGACTTCGACGACGACTTCGATCTGGAGGAGTCCGAGGACGAGGCGGACGACGACGAGGAGGACATCGAGCCGGAGAATCTGCCGAGCCTCGAGGAGATGCAGCGCACCGCCGAGCACGCGCTCGCGCGGCTGACCGAGGAGATCCTCGACGCGCGCGAGCGTCAGGTCGTGCGGGAGCTCTCCGAGGCGGTCGCCGAGGACGATGAGGACGATGTCGACGACCTCATCGAGGAGCTCGCCGAGGACATCTCCCTCGACGGCGTCGTGGTCTTCGGCGACGGCGGGATGACGCTGCTCTACGTCTCGCCGGAGCAGTACCCCGACGCGACGATCTTCTGCCTGCTCGACGACGACCTCGAGGTCGACGACCTGATGGTGGAGTAGCGTCCTCAGGCGACGCGGATCGACGGCCCGTCGGTCAGCGTCCGCAGTTGTGCGAAGGTCAGCGGCATCACGGTGTGCGGCGTCCCGCCCGCCGCCCAGATCTCCTCGAACCCCTGCAGGTCCTCGTCGAGGTAGCTGCGCAGGGGAGCGGGGTGTCCGACCGGAGCGACGCCGCCGATCGCCTGGCCGGTCGCTTCCCGCACGAGCGACGCCGGCGCCATCGCGACGTTCGAGGCGCCGATGCTCTCGGCGAGCACGCCGAAGTCCACGCGGTGGGCGCCGCTCGTCATGACGAGCACCGGTTCGCCGTCGGCGGTCAGTACGAGGCTGTTCGCGATCGCGCCGACCTCGCACCCGACCGCCGCCGCGGCCTCGGCGGCCGTGCGGGCCGACTCGGGGAGCACGACCACTCGGGTGCGGACGCCTGCCGCTTCGAGATGCTCCTGCACGATGCGGCTGCGGGCCGGGAGGGAATCGGCATCGGTCATGAGTGCTCCTCTGTCGCAGGGGCCGCGCCTCAGGCGGCGTCACCCACGAGGATAGCCTCGGCGTCCTCCGCCGGCCCCTCCGCCTCGTCGTCGATGTGCGCGAGCACTCGGCGGCCGAGGAACACCGTGAGCGCGGCGATCAGCACGGACACGGCCGCGAACACGTAGGGGACCGTCGCGTTGAAGGTGTGCCACAGCAGCGCGGCCAGCGGCGGGGCGGCGGCGCCGCCGAGGAAGCGCACCGCCGAGTACGCCGAGGAGGCGGCGGAGCGGGGCAGGTCGGTGGCCTCCATCACGGCTTCGGTGAGCACTGTGTTCATCACGCCGAGCAGCAGACCGCCGACGATGATGCAGACCACCAGCGCGGTGGGACTCGAGACGAGGACGCCGGCCAGGACGAGGTCGACGGCGAGGAGCGGCAACACGGTGAGGATGATCGTGGTGCGGCGCATCCGGCGCATCAGGAACGGTGCGGCCCAGACGCTGGTCACGGCGAGGGCGACGCCCCAGCCGAAGAAGGTCAGCCCGATCCCCATTGCGCCGAAGCCGAGCGGGAACGGGGAGAACGCGAGCAGAACGAAGAAGCCGATGTTGTAGAACAGTGCGGCGACCGCGAGGATCGCGAGCGCCGGACGTCCGAGTGCCTGGAACGGCGCGGAGAACGGCATCGGCTCGCGCTTCTCGCCCTTCGAGCGCACCAGCGTGAGGACGGCGATGAAGCCGATCGCCATGAGTGCGACAACGCCGAAGAACGGTCCGCGCCAGCTGACCTCGCCGAGAAGGCCGCCCAGCAGGGGGCCGATCGCGATGCCGAGTCCCAGTGCCGCCTCGTAGAGGACGATGGCTGCTCCGCTGCCGCCGCTGGCGGCGCCGACGATCGTCGCGAGGGCGGTCGAGATGAAGAGCGCGTTGCCGAGGCCCCAGCCGGCGCGGAACCCGATGACCATCTCGACGTTGCCGCTGACGGCGCAGAGCAGGGCGAACACGACGATGAGGGCGAGCCCCGTGAGGAGGGTCGCCTTGGCGCCGATACGGCTGGACACCCAGCTGGTGATGAGCATCGCGAGCCCGGTGACCAGCAGGTAGGTCGTGAAGAGCAGCTCGGTCTCGACCGGCGTCGCCTTCAGCGATTTGGCGATCGCGGGCAGGATCGGGTCGACGAGCCCGATGCCCATGAAGGCGACCACGCAGGCGAAGGCCACCGCCCACACCTGCGCGGGCTGCCTCCAGACCGATCCGGTCGAACTGCTCATTCCATGTCTCCCGTCTGATGTTCGTGTTCGATGCTGTGCGTGCGCAGGAGCTCTGCGGCGCGCGCGAGGACCCGCCAGTCGTCGTCATCGAGGTCGGCGAAGCGGGGAGCGAGGGTCGTCCGGAACTCGCGTCGCCACTCATGCAACGCGTCAGCTCCGGCCGGGGTGATCGCGACGAGGGTCGCTCGGGAGTCGTCGGGGTCCGGGGTGCGGGCGAGGAGACCGACCCGTTCGAGCTCGCCGATCAACCGCGTCATGCCCGGTTGCGTGGTGCGGGCCGCGCGGGCGAGGGCGCCGACGCGCAGCGGGTTCCCCGGCTCGAGGATGCCGAGGAGGCGCCACTGCGCCGAGGGGGCGTCGTTCCGTGCGTCCTGAGCGGCGATGCGGGCGAGTGCGTGCGCGGACATCACGATTCTTGGGATGATGTCTTCGCGATCCATATCAATGAGTATATATCACTCGGTATGTAATCGATGCTCTCAGCGTCGGGCGCCGGCGATCCGAGACGAGAGCTGATGGGCGTGCGCCATCAGCGTACGTCCGAGCTGCGGCAGGCGCTCGGGGCCGAAGCGGAACTCCACTCCGGTGAGGCTCAACGCCCATTCCGGTCGCCCGTCGCGATCGAACACCGCGGCACCCATGCCCCAGGAGCCCTCCACGATCAGGCCGGGGTTCACCGCGTATCCGCGCGCCTTCGTCTCGGCGAGGCGACGGCGCAGCGGCCTCTCGCCGTGCGGGCGCCCCCACCGCTCCACCAGCTCGGGATGCCGGTCGAGATAGGCATCCACATCGTGGTCAGGCAGGAACGAGAGGATCGCGAGGCCCGCGCTCGCGACACCCAGCGGGAACCGCACGCCCTCGCTGAGGACGAAGGAACGGATGGGGAACGAGCCCTCCTCGCGGAGCAGGCACACGGTCTCATCGGCGCGGCGCACGGAGAGGAAGGCACTCTCCTCGGTCTTCACCGCCAGCGAGCGCACGATGTCGCGGCCGAGCTCGGTGACGTCGTAGCGCGCTGCGGCGACGGTGCCCATCAGGTACAGCTCCGGACCCGGCATCCAGAGGGATGTCGCGTCGTCTTGGTCGACCAGCCCCTCGACGCGCAGGGCAGTGAGCAGGCGGTGCGCCGTGGAACGGCTCAGCCCGGAGTCGCGGGCGAGGCGCTGCAGCGACGCGCCGTCGGCGGCGGACGTCACGAGGCGCAGCAGGCCTGCGGCTCGCGCAACCGCCTGGGCTCCGGGCACGGTACGCCGCGGCGTGGAGGGGGATTCCATAATGTGGACGCTAGTGCGGCCGATGACCACATCGCAAGCAGCCGTTTGCCGCCGCGCTGCGGACGGGCGGATGCTGGAGGCCTACCCCCTCACGAAGGAGTGACGTGTGATCGACAAGCAGTGGGCGTCCGCCGCAGAAGCGGTCGCCGACATCCCGGACGGCGCCTCCCTCGCCGTCGGCGGATTCGGGCTGTCCGGCAACCCGATGGTGCTCATCGAGGCTCTGCACGCCCAGGGCACCCGGGATCTCAGCATCGTCAGCAACAACTGCGGCGTGGACGACTGGGGACTCGGCATCCTGCTCGGCGCTCAGCGCATCCGCAAGATGACCTCCTCGTACGTCGGCGAGAACAAGGAGTTCGAGCGGCAGTTCCTCTCCGGTGAGCTCGAGCTCGAGCTCACCCCGCAGGGGACCCTGGCCGAGAAGCTGCGCGCCGGCGGGGCCGGGATCGCGGCGTTCTTCACGCAGACCGGCGTCGGCACCCAGGTGGCCGAGGGCGGCCTGCCGCGGCGCTACGACGGGGCGGGGGGAGTGGCGGTGGCGTCTCCCGTGAAGGAGGTGCGGAGCTTCGCGCCCGGCGGCGCGCCCCGTGACTACGTGCTCGAGGAGTCGATCGTCACGGACTTCGCCCTCGTGCACGCGTGGCGCGGAGACCGCCACGGCAACCTGATCTTCAACAAGGCCGCCCGCAACTTCAACCCTCTCGCCGCGCAGGCGGGCAGGATCTGCATCGCGCAGGTGGAGGAGCTGGTCGAGCCGGGCGAGCTCGACCCCGACCAGGTGCATCTCCCCGGCGTCTACGTGCACCGCATCGTCGAGGTCGGCACCGGCATCGAGAAGCGCATCGAGCGGCGCACCGTCACGGAAGGAGCCTGACATGGCACTGAGCCGCAACGAGATGGCCGCCCGCGCTGCGCGGGAGCTGCAGGACGGCGCCTACGTCAACCTCGGCATCGGGCTGCCGACCCTGGTGCCGAACTACGTGCCGGATGATGTGACCGTCGTGCTGCAGTCCGAGAACGGGATCCTCGGCGTCGGCCCCTATCCGACCGAGCAGAACGTCGACCCCGATCTCATCAACGCGGGCAAGGAGACCGTCACGACGCTGCCGGGCGCGGCGTACTTCGACTCCGCGACGAGCTTCGGGATGATCCGCGGCGGCAAGATCGACGCGGCGATCCTCGGGGCGATGCAGGTCTCGGCCGGCGGCGATCTCGCGAACTGGATGATCCCCGGGAAGATGGTCAAGGGGCCGGGTGGCGCGATGGACCTGGTCCACGGCGCCGGCAGGGTGATCGTGCTGATGGAGCACGTCGCCCGGGACGGCTCGGCGAAGATCGTGAACGACTGCTCCCTTCCCCTCACGGGTCGCGGCGTCGTGCACCGGATCATCACCGACCTCGCCGTCATCGACGTCACCGAAGACGGACTGGTCCTGGTCGAGACCGCCCCCGGCGTCTCGGTGCAGGAGGTCGTCGACGCCACCGAGCCGCCGCTGGTGATCCCGGAAGCCCTCACGAAGGAGAACTCATGACCGACATCGTCATCGTCGCCGCCGCACGAACCCCGCAGGGGCGCCTCAAGGGGCAGCTCGCTGCGTTCACGGCGCCGCAGCTCGGCTCGCTCGCCATCCGCGGAGCGCTGGCGCAGGCCTCCGTCGATCCGTCCGCGATCGACGCGGTGATCGTCGGGCAGGTGCTCGCCGCCGGTTCCGGGCAGAACGCCGCGCGCCAGGCGGCGATCGGCGCGGGGATCGACTGGGACGTCCCGGCCCACTCCGTCAACAAGGTGTGCCTCTCCGGGCTCACCGCCGTCATCGACGCGGCGCGGATGATCCGCTGCGGCGACGCGACCACGGTGGTGACAGCGGGGATGGAGTCGATGACCCGTGCGCCGCATCTGCTCATGGGCTCTCGTGAGGGATGGGCCTACGGCAGCGTCGAGGTGCTCGACCACATGGCCTACGACGGGCTGACCGATGCCTATGACAAGGAGAGCATGGGGGCGTCGACCGAGCGCCACAACGGCCGATACGGCCTCACCAGGGAGATGCAGGACCAGGTGTCCGTGCTTTCGCACCAGCGCGCCGCGGCCGCCGCGGAGGCGGGCGTCTTCGACGACGAGATCGTGCCGGTCGAGGTGCCCCAGCGACGCGGAGAGCCCGTCGTCGTGAGCCGTGACGAGGGCGTGCGGCCCCAGACCACGATGGAGACCCTCGCGAACCTCCGGCCGGCCTTCGCCGAGGGCGGCTCGATCACCGCGGGCAACTCCTCGCCGATCTCGGACGGCGCATCCGCGGTGATCGTCACCACCCGGGAGAACGCCGAGTCGCGGGGATGGCCGGTGCTGGCCGTCATCGGCGCGAGCGGCCAGACCGCGGGTCCGGACAACTCGCTGCAGGCGCAGCCGGCGCGGGCGATCGAACAGGCCTGCGAGAAGCAGGGCATCACGCCGTCCGACCTCGATCTGGTCGAGATTAACGAGGCTTTCGGCGCCGTGGTCGCCCGCTCTCAGCAGGAGCTGGGCATCAGCGAGGACATCGTGAACATCCACGGCGGCGGCATCGCGATCGGGCATCCGATCGGCGCCAGCGGCAACCGCCTGGTGGTGCACATGGCGCACGAGCTCGCCCGCCGGGGCGCCGGAACCGTGGCCGTCGGCCTCTGCGGGGGCGGCGGTCAGGGCGAGGCGCTGATCCTCACGCGCTGAGCCGTCCACACGGAACGCCCTCGGGAGACCGGGGGCGTTCCCGCGTCCTGTGCCGGCGAGGCGGAGCTCAGCGCTTCGAGGCCTTCTTCTCGGCCTTGGCGACGGCCTTCTCGAACTTCTTCGCGCGCTTGACCTGCACCGGGGCGAGGGGGGAGTCCGCCGCGACGATCTGGCCGCGCTCGTCGCGGCGCATGTCGACGATCGCCCCGATCGCGAGAGCGAGCGTGATGCCCCAGCTCAGCCACGCGAGGACCGCGCGCCAGGTGATCGGTGCCTCCCGCGTGCCGCGCAGCAGCGAGAGCCCCGCGGTGATCGCGCCGATGAGACCGGTGCCGAAGAGGTATCGCATGGCCCCCACGCTACACGCCGGCCGCTCCGACGACGGAGGATAGAATGGTCGCGGATCCCCCGGCATCCCAGAAGCTGTGTATCCACCGGCCGTCGGCTTTCCGACGGATACGGCGGCACCCGATCCGCGTCCCGGGCACGCGAGAGTCATGACACAGACCGCAACCCTCTCCACCCTTCCTTCCTCCGACACCCCGCCGAGCCTGCTGCGCATCGCAGGGCTGCCCTACTTCCTCATCGCCTTCGTCGCACGCCTGCCCTTCGCGATGATGGTCGTGGGCGTGCTGACCCTCGCGGTCACCGCTCGCGGCTCGCTCTCGCTCGGCGGCCTCACGTCCGCGACGGTCGGCCTCGGTACCGCGTGCGTCGGCCCGCTCCTCGGAGCCGCCGCGGATCGGTTCGGCCAGCGGATGGTCCTGCTCATCGCCGCGCTCGGCAATGCGACCGCACTGGTGCTGTTCACCCTCGCCGCGTACAGCACCCTCCCCGACGGGGTCGTGCTGCTCTCCGCCTTCGCGATCGGTGCCACGGCACCCCAGGTCGCGCCGATGTCACGTTCGCGGCTGGTCACGATGATCACCGAGAGGATGGAGCCGTCCCGGCATCCGCGGGTGATCGGCTCGACCCTCGCCTACGAGTCGGCGGCCGACGAGACCGTCTTCGTCTTCGGCCCCTTCCTCGTGGGCATCCTCGCCTCCGCCATCGCGCCCTGGGCGCCGCTGCTGATCGGAGCCGCGCTCACGCTCCTCTTCGTCGGCGCCTTCGCCCTGCACCCGAGCGGCTCCCACATCTCCGCGGCCCGCAGCGGGGCCGGCGCGGTGCTCAGCCCGGTGCGCGAGCTGTTCCGCGCCCGCCTGCTGGTCGTGGTCGCCGGAATGCTCGGGGTCGGCCTCTTCTTCGGATCGATGCTCACCTCGTTGACGAGCTTCATGGACGACCGCGGTCACCCGGAGCAGGCCGGGCTGCTCTACGGCGTCATGGGCATCGGGTCGGCGATCCTCGCACTCGGCGTGGCGTTCCTGCCCGCCCGATTCACCCTGCGCTCACGCTGGCTCGTGTTCGCCGCCGTCATGTTCGGCGGGAGCCTGCTCCTGCTGCTCACCCGCGATGTCGCCACGATGTGCGTCGCGCTCGCGTTGATGGGCATCGGCACCGGGCCGACGTTGGTGACCCAGTTCAGCTTCGGCGCCGCGCACACGCCCGCCGGTCGCTCCGCCACGGTGATGACGATGCTGGGGTCGGCGATCATCGTCGGGCAGTCGCTCGGGGCCGCCGTCACCGGGCAGATCGCGGAGTCCGCGGGCACGGCCGGTGCCCTCCTCGTGCCGATCGCTGCGGCCTTCATCGTGATCCTCTCCGGCGTCGTGAACGCGTCGCTGAACAACCCGCACAGATCGTCTCGATAGCCTGGGGGCACCGGATCGACGAAACGGGGCGCGGATGACCAGCAGGCAGGCGGAGTTCGTGGTCGTGGCGAATCGCCTCCCCGTCGACCGGGTCATCGGCCCCGACGGCGAAGACATCTGGCGAACGTCGCCCGGAGGGCTCGTCGCCGCCCTCGAACCCGTCATGCACACGGTCGACGGCGCGTGGGTGGGGTGGCCCGGCCAGGCCGACCTCGTGCTCGAGCCCTTCGAGGCGAACGGCATCCGCCTCATTCCGATCGCGCTCAGCGAGCAGGAGGTCGCGGAGTACTACGAGGGGTTCTCGAACGACACGATCTGGCCCCTCTACCACGACGTCATCGCACCCCCGCAGTTCCATCGCGAGTGGTGGGAGGCGTACGTCACGGTGAACAGGCGCTTCGCGGAGGCGGCGGCGTCCGCCGTCGCGGAGAACGGCACGGTCTGGGTGCACGACTACCAGCTCCAGCTCGTCCCCGCGATGGTGCGCGAGCTGCGCCCGGACGTGACGATCGGGTACTTCCACCACATCCCGTTCCCCGCGCACGGGCTCTACGCCCAGCTTCCCTGGCGGGACCAGGTGCTGCAGGGGCTGCTCGGCGCAGACGTGATCGGCTTCCAGCGGGCGCAGGACGCCACGAACTTCCACACTGCCGTGCGCCGTCGCCTGCACCATGAGGTGAGGGCGTCCAGCGTGGACACGCCGGACGGGCGCTGGCCGCTGGTCAAGGCGTTCCCGATCTCGATCGACACCACCCCCTACCGTGAGCTCGCACAGCGTCCGGACATCCGGGCGCGCGCCGTCGAGATCCGCCAGGAGCTGGGCAATCCGCGGCGCATCCTCCTCGGCGTCGACCGCCTCGACTACACGAAGGGCATCCGGCACCGGATCAAGGCGTACGGCGAACTGCTCGATCAGGGCCGCCTCTCGGTCGAGGACGTGACCTTCGTGCAGGTCGCCAGCCCCAGCCGCGAGCGGGTCGACGCCTATGTGCACCTCCGTGACGAGATCGAGCTCTCCGTGGCGCGCATCAACGGTGACCACGACACGACGGGGCACACGGCGATCCGCTACCTGCATCAGGGGTTCCCCCGCGAGGAGATGGTGGCGCTGTACCTCGCGGCCGACGTCATGCTTGTCACGGCACTGCGCGACGGCATGAACCTCGTCGCCAAGGAGTACGTCGCCACGCGCGACGACAATCGCGGCGTGCTCGTGCTCAGCGAGTTCACCGGTGCGGCGGATGAGCTGCGCAGCGCCGTGCGGGTCAACCCCCACGACATCGAAGGGCTGAAGGAGGCGATCCTGGCGGCGATCGAGATGCCGCCCGCCGAACAAGGGCGCCGGATGAGGGCCCTGCGCAAGAGGGTGCTCGAGCACGACGTGCGCGCCTGGTCCACATCGTTCCTCGACGCTCTCGCCGCTGCCCGTGCCCGTCGCGGCGCCCCTCACCCCCAAGGAGAGACAGAGTCATGACGCGCACCTGGACGCCCGGCACCCCCGACGAGGCGCTCGCCGCCCTGGCGCGGACGCCCCGGCTGCTCATCGCCCTCGACTTCGACGGCACGGCCTCGGAGTTCGCGGTCGATCCGATGTCCGCCCGGGCGGTTCCGGGCGTCGCCGCCGCGGTGGACCGTCTCGCCGCACTGCCAGAGACCCGCGTCGCCTACGTCTCGGGGCGCAGCATGCAGCATCTCCGGATCATCGTCGAGCACGGCGATCACTCGCCGATCGCACTCGCCGGCTCCCACGGCGCGGAGTACTGGCTTCCCGGCGCGGGGGCGGCCGATCCCGTCGACACGCCCGAGGACGCGGCACTGCGGGAGTCGGTGTGGGCCGGGATCGCGCAGCTGCTCGCCGCGTACCCGGGCATCAGGTTCGAGCGGAAGACCTACGGGGTCGGGATCCACAGCCGCGGCGCCGACCCGGTGGTCGCTGAGCAGGCCTTCGCCGCCGTCGACGCGTACATGGCGGAGGACGCTCCGCAGTGGCGTCGCCGCACGGGCAACGAGATCCTGGAGTTCTCCTCGCAGACCGCGGGCAAGGACGCGGCGATCGCCCGGCTCCGTGCGTCGTTCGACGCGACGGCGGTGCTGTTCGCGGGCGACGACACGACGGATGAGGACGCGCTGCGTGTGATGGGTCCCGGCGACCTCGGGGTGCGCGTGGGCGCGGGGGAGACCGCCGCGTCTCTGCGGGTGGCCGACCCGACCGAGATGGGCGAGCTGCTCGCCGCCCTCGCGGACGAGCGGAGGGCGCGGCGGGAATAGACTTCCGTCATGTCCTCCCACGAAGCCGCCGGCGCCGCCGAGATCGACATCAAGCCCCGCAGCCGAGTCGTCACAGACGGGATCGAGGCCACCACCTCCCGCGGGATGCTCCGCGCCGTCGGCATGGGCGACGAGGACTGGGACAAGCCCCAGATCGGCATCGCCTCCAGCTGGAACGAGATCACGCCCTGCAACCTCAGCCTCGATCGGCTCGCGCAGGGGGCGAAGGAGGGCGTGCACGCCGGTGGCGGATATCCGCTGCAGTTCGGCACGGTCTCCGTCTCGGACGGCATCTCGATGGGCCACGAGGGCATGCACTTCTCGCTCGTGTCGCGTGAGGTGATCGCCGACTCGGTCGAGACCGTCATGATGGCGGAGCGCCTCGACGGGTCCGTGCTCCTCGCCGGCTGCGACAAGTCGATCCCCGGCATGCTCATGGCCAGCGCGCGTCTCGACCTCTCGAGCGTGTTCCTCTACGCGGGATCGATCGCGCCGGGATGGGTGAAGCTCTCGGACGGCACCGAGAAGGACGTCACGATCATCGACTCCTTCGAGGCGGTCGGCGCCTGCCGCGCCGGTCTGATGAGCGAAGAGGACCTCAAGCGCATCGAATGCGCGATCGCGCCCGGTGAGGGCGCCTGCGGCGGCATGTACACCGCCAACACGATGGCGTCCGTCGCCGAGGCGCTCGGTCTCAGCCTCCCGGGGTCGGCCGCGCCGCCCGCCGCCGACCGTCGCCGCGATTACTTCGCGCACCGGTCGGGCGAGGCCGTCGTCGAGCTGCTCCGCCAGGGCATCACGACCCGTGACATCCTCACCAAGGAGGCGTTCGAGAACGCGATCGCGCTCGCGATGGCGCTCGGCGGCTCCACCAACGTGGTGCTGCACCTGCTTGCGATCGCCCGTGAGGCGGAGGTGGAGCTGAGCCTGCACGACTTCAACCGGATCGGCGACCGGGTGCCCCACGTCGCCGACATGAAGCCGTTCGGCAAGTACGTCATGAACGACGTGGACCGGCACGGCGGGATCCCGGTCATCATGAAGGCGATGCTCGATGAGGGGCTGCTGCACGGCGACGCGCTGACCGTGACCGGGAAGACGCTCGCGGAGAACCTCGCGGAGCTCGACCCGCAGCCGATCGACGGCACGGTCATCCACCGCTTCGACGACCCGATCCACGCGACCGGAGGCCTGACGATCCTGCACGGCTCGCTCGCGCCGGAGGGCGCGGTCGTGAAGACCGCCGGATTCGACGCGGCGGTGTTCGAGGGTCCTGCGCGCGTGTTCGAGCGCGAGCGCGCGGCGATGGACGCCGTCGCCGAGGGGGCGATCGAGCCGGGATCGGTGATCGTGATCCGCTACGAGGGGCCCAAGGGCGGACCCGGCATGCGGGAGATGCTCGCCATCACCGCGGCCATCAAGGGCGCAGGGCTCGGAAAAGATGTACTACTCTTGACGGACGGACGATTCTCAGGCGGCACAACCGGCCTGTGCATCGGCCACATAGCACCCGAAGCGGTGGACGCAGGTCCTATCGCCTTCGTGCGCGATGGTGATCTGATACGGGTCGATATCGCGGCTCGCACTCTCGATCTACTCGTCGATGAGACCGAGCTGAGCTCCCGCCGGGAAGGCTGGGAGCCGCTTCCCCCGCGCTATACCCGTGGCGTCCTCGCCAAGTACTCCCGTCTGGTGCGCTCCGCCGCTGAAGGAGCGACCACCGGTTGAGCTGCTGCGGCATCCACGAACACGACAGACACACACCATCAGGAACGACACATGACCGCTGATTCCGCGCCGGCCGTGCCACGGCCGCCCGCCCGTCCCGCATCCGCCCCCGAGATCACAGGAGCAGAGGCCGTCGTGCGCTCGCTCGAGAAGCTCGGCGTCACCGACGTCTTCGGCATCCCCGGCGGCGCCATCCTCCCGGTCTACGACCCGATGATGGACGCCTCGCAGCTGCGCCACATCCTCGTCCGCCACGAGCAGGGCGGCGGACACGCGGCCGAGGGCTACGCGGCCGCGTCGGGCAAGGTCGGCGTCACCATCGCCACCTCCGGCCCGGGGGCGACCAACCTCGTGACGGCGATCGCCGACGCCTACATGGACTCGATGCCGATCGTCGCGATCACCGGGCAGGTGTTCTCGACCCTCATGGGCACCGATGCCTTCCAGGAGGCCGACATCGTCGGCATCACGATGCCGGTCACCAAGCACTCCTTCCTCGTGAAGGAGGCGTCGCAGATCCCCGGCGCGATCGCCGCCGCCTTCGAGATCGCCTCGACGGGTCGTCCGGGGCCCGTGCTCGTGGACATCACCAAGGACGCGCAGCAGGACATGCTGTCGTTCGTCTGGCCGCCGAAGGTGGACCTGCCCGGATACCGCCCGGTGACCAAGGCGCACGGAAAGCAGATCCAGGCCGCGGCGGCGATGCTCGCCGAGGCGAAGAAGCCCGTGCTGTACGTCGGCGGCGGTGTGGTGCGCGGCCGCGCGGCCGCCGAGCTGCGAGGACTCGCCGAGTCGACCGGAGCCCCCGTCGTGACCACCCTGATGGCCCGTGGCGCGTTCCCCGACTCGCATCCGCAGCACCTGGGCATGCCCGGCATGCACGGTACGGTGCCCGCCGTGCTCGCCCTGCAGGAGTCCGACCTGATCGTCTCGCTCGGTGCCCGGTTCGACGACCGTGTGACCGGCAAGGCGGCGCTGTTCGCCCCGAACGCCAAGGTCGTGCACGTCGACATCGACCCCGCCGAGATCTCGAAGATCCGCACGGCCGACGTGCCGATCGTGGGCGACGTCCGCGAGGTGCTCATCGACCTGGAGGCCGCCTTCCGCGGCCAGGTCGGATCGCAGAAGCCCGACATCGAAGAGTGGTGGTCGTACCTCGACGGTCTGCGTGCCGAGTTCCCGCTCGGCTACGCGCCGACCACCGACGGCCTGCTCGCGCCGCAGTACGTGATCCAGCGCATCGGCGAGCTGACCGGCCCTGAGGCCGTGTACGCCGCCGGCGTGGGACAGCACCAGATGTGGGCGGCGCAGTTCATCAAGTACGAGCGCCCGAACTCCTGGCTGAACTCCGGGGGAGCGGGCACGATGGGCTACTCCGTCCCCGCCGCCATGGGCGCCAAGGTCGCCGAGCCGGACCGCGTGGTCTGGGCGATCGACGGCGACGGATGCTTCCAGATGACCAACCAGGAGCTCGCCACCTGCGTCATCAACAACATCCCGATCAAGGTCGCGATCATCAACAACTCGTCGCTCGGCATGGTGCGGCAGTGGCAGACCCTCTTCTACGACGGCCGTCACTCGAACACCGATCTCAACACCGGGCACGGGACGAGCCGCATCCCCGACTTCGTGAAGCTCGCCGAGGCCTACGGCTGCCTCGCGTTGCGGGTGGAGAAGGAGGAGGACGTGGACGCCGCCATCCAGACGGCCCTCGAGACCAACGACCGCCCGGTGGTGATCGACTTCGTCGTGAGCGCCGACGCCATGGTCTGGCCGATGGTGCCCCAGGGAGTCAGCAACAGCTATGTCCAGTACGCGCGTGACCACGCCCCGGCCTTCGATCAGGAGGACTGACACATGTCGACACACGTGCTGAGCCTGCTCGTCGAGAACACTCCCGGTCTGCTGACCAGGGTCGCGGGACTCTTCGCCCGCCGCGGCTTCAACATCGAGTCCCTCGCGGTGGGGGTCACCGAGGTGCCGGGCATCTCGCGGATCACCGTCGTGGTCGACGTCGAGGACCTGCCGCTGGAACAGGTGACCAAGCAGCTGAACAAGCTGGTCAACGTCATCAAGATCGTCGAGCTCGACGCGACCGCGTCGGTGCAGCGCGAGCACATGCTCGTGAAGGTGCGCACCGACAACAACACGCGGTCGAACGTGCTCGAGGTCGTCAACCTCTTCCGCGCATCCGTGGTCGACTACGCCCCCGACGCCCTGGTGATCGAGGTCACCGGCGACAAGGGCAAGGTCGACGCGCTGCTGCGGGCGCTCGAGCCCTTCGGCATCAAGGAGCTCGCCCAGTCGGGCCTGCTCGCGATCGGCCGTGGCGGCAAGAGCATCACCGAACGCGTCCTGCGCGGCTAGACATTCAGCCCCTCCGGTCATCGAGCGGGACCTGATGCCCGGAGCGACGAACCCCAGAACCACAATCAAGGAGAAACACACAGTGAGCACCGAGATCTTCTACGACGCCGACGCCGACCTGTCGCTCATCCAGGGCAAGAAGGTCGCCATCGTCGGGTACGGCTCGCAGGGCCACGCCCACGCGATGAACCTGCGCGACTCGGGCGTCGAGGTCGCCATCGCCCTCAAGGAGGGCTCGAAGTCGATCGCCAAGGCCGAGGAGGCGGGCTTCCCCGTCAAGACCGTCGCCGACGCCGCGGAGTGGGCCGACCTGATCATGATCCTCGCGCCGGACCAGCACCAGCGCACGATCTACAACGAGTCGATCAAGGACAAGCTGACCGCGGGCAAGACCCTCGCCTTCGCACACGGCTTCAACATCCGCTTCGGCTACATCGACGCTCCTGAGGGCGTCGATGTGATCCTCATCGCCCCGAAGGCGCCCGGCCACACCGTGCGCCGCGAGTTCGTCGCCGGCCGCGGCATCCCGGACATCATCGCCGTCGAGCGCGACGCCTCGGGCCAGGCCTGGGACGTCGCCCTCGCCTACGCGAAGGCCATCGGCGGCACCCGTGCGGGCGTCATCAAGACGACCTTCACCGAGGAGACCGAGACCGACCTGTTCGGTGAGCAGGCCGTGCTCTGCGGCGGCATGAGCCACCTCGTGCAGGCCGGCTTCGAGACCCTCGTCGAGGCGGGGTACCAGCCCCAGATCGCCTACTTCGAGGTGCTGCACGAGCTGAAGCTCATCGTCGACCTCATGTGGGAGGGCGGCATCGCCAAGCAGCGCTGGTCGATCTCCGACACCGCCGAGTTCGGCGACTACGTCTCGGGCCCGCGCATCATCGATGCCGGTGTCAAGGAGCGCATGCAGGGCGTGCTCGCCGACATCCAGTCGGGCGCGTTCGCGAAGCGCTTCATCGACGACCAGGACAACGGCGGGGCGGAGTTCCTCGCCCTCCGCGAGAAGGAGCAGGGACACCCGATCGAGACCACGGGCAAGGAGCTGCGCGCCCTGTTCGCCTGGAAGCAGGCCGACGAGGACTACATCGAGGGCAGCGCTGCGCGCTGACCCCCGGCTGATCCTGTGACCAGAGGAGGGCATCCCCGGGGATGCCCTCCTCTGGTGCGTGACCGGGTGGGAAGATAGACACGCAGACATCGGATGTCTGTGCGAGGATGGAGCCATGCGACAGGCATGGTTCGATGAGGCCCGGTTCGGGATGTTCGTGCACTTCGGGGTCTACAGCGTGGCCGCCCGCCACGAGTGGGTGCAGAACTATGAGCGCCTGACGGATGAGGAGTACCGGCCCTACGCCGAGCACTTCGACCCCGACCTGTTCGACGCCCGGGCGCTCGCCCGTCGCGCCAAGGAGACCGGGATGGGCTACGTGGTGCTTACCACCAAGCACCACGACGGCTTCTGTCTGTGGGACTCCTCCGCCACGGACTTCTCGACCGCGGCGATGATCGGCCGGGACCTCGTGCGCGAGTTCGTCGACGCCGTGCGCGCCGAAGGCCTGAAGGTCGGGCTCTACCACTCGCTGATCGATTGGCATCATCCCGACTTCACGATCGACTGGAACCACCCGCGTCGCGACGACGACAACGCGTCAGCGCTCAACGAGGGGCGCGACATGTCCCGGTACCGCGCCCACCTCCACGGACAGGTGCGCGAGCTGCTGACGGGGTACGGCGAGATCGACTACCTCTTCTTCGACTTCACCTACCCCGAGCACAGGGACGGCTGGGCGGGGAAAGGCCCGGAGGACTGGGACGCCGACGGCCTGCTGGCGATGTGCCGTGAGCTTCAGCCGGCGATGCTGGTCAACGATCGACTCGGCATCCCCGCGGACTTCGTCACTCCCGAGCAGTATCAGCCCACCTCGCCGCTCCGGAAGGACGGGGTTCCGCAGGTCTGGGAGGCCTGCCAGACGCTCAACGGCTCCTGGGGGTACCACCGGGACAACCACGACCAGAAGTCCGCGACGATGCTGGTGCAGATGCTCGCCGACTCCGTCTCGATGGACGGCAACATGCTGCTGAACGTCGGCCCGGACGGCAGGGGCGCGATCGCTCCGCGGGACGCGGCGACCCTCGGCGAACTGGGCGAGTGGATGCGGCTGCACCGCGACGCGATCGTCGGGGCGGGGCATGCCGCACTCCGACCGCCCCGCGAAGGCGTCTACACGCGGCGGGGCGACCGCCTCTACCTGCACCTCTTCAGCTGGCCGCTGGGTTTCGTGCACCTGCCGGGGCTCGCAGGCAGGGTCTCCTTCGCGCGACTGCTCAACGACGGCTCGTGGCTGCGGACGTCGGCGACCGATCCGGGACAGCAGGCCTCGCACATGACGCCGGCGGGGGAGGCGGAGGGCACCCTCACGGTGCATCTGCCCGTACAGCGGCCCGACGTGCTGATGCCGGTGATCGAGCTGACGCTCCTCGAGGACTGAAAGTCCTCAGCCGACCGGCAGGTCGAGGGCTTCGAGCGCCAGCCGCGCGGCGCCCTGCAGGATCGCGTCGGCGCCGGTACGCGCGGCCTCGATGCGCAGGGTCTGCGTGGAGAGCGGATGACACGCCTCGTAGACGCGGCTGCGCACGGCGGCGAGGAACGGCTCCGACGCGCTCATGCTGCCAGTGAGGAACACTGCGTGGGGGTTGAAGAAGTTGACCACCCCGGACAGGGCCTGCCCGAGGTGCGTGCCGGCCGTGCGCACCAGGGTGGTGGCTTCGGGGTCGGCGTCGCGGGCCAGGGAGAGCACCTCTTCCGTGGAGCGCACGTCCGCGTAGCCGCGTTCCTGCATCTGCCGCACCAGGCTCGCGCCGCTCGCGACGGTCTCCAGGCATCCGGTGTTGCCGCAGGAGCACGGGATGTCCCCGCTGCCGTCGATGCGGGTGTGGGTGATGTCGCCGGCCGCGCCGGTGGCTCCGCGGTGGATCCTCCCGTCCACGATGATGCCGCTGCCGATCGCGGTGCCCGCCTTGACGGTGATGCTGTGTCGGGCGTCGCCGAACTGCGACCGGTGCTCGCCGAGCGCGGCGAGGTTGGCGTCGTTGTCGACGGCCACCGGCACGCTGTGGCGGTTGCGGAGATGCTCCCCGACGGGGAAGCCGGGCCAGCCCGGCATCCGCGACGGCTGGTCGACGGATCCCGTGTCGATGTCCACGGGGCCGGGGAGCCCGATGCCGATCGCGCGGATGCGGACGCTCTCGCTGAAGCGGTCGAAGACCCGGCTCACCTTCTCGAGCGTCGCCGTAGGGCCCTGCGAGAGGTCGATCGCGATCGTTTCGATGCGCTCGATGCCGCCGCTGAGGGAATGCCGGCCGATCCGGGCATGGCCGCCGCCGAGATCCGCGGTCAGCAGGGAGCCCGCGTCGGCGAGGGTGAGGATCCGCGGACGACGCCCGCCGCGCGACGTCCCGTCGCCGGCCTCGCGGAGCAGCCCGGCGTCGAGCAGCGACTGCACGCGCAGGCCGATCGTCGAGGCGGCGACGCCGAGCCGCTCGGCCAGCTCTCCGCGTGAGCGGGCGGCGCCGTCGGCGACGAGCTCCAGGATGCGACGGGTCGAGGCGTCGTCGAGATTCGGCATGTCGGCGTCCAATGCTCGCGGCTGTCGGCGGTGAAACGTTCGGCGCGCAGACATCGGATGTTCATGTTGCGCCGAGGCTAGAAGTATGACACGGTGACTTCGTTCAAGACACTATCAGGTTGGTTCGATGATCGAACTAACATCCCGTCAAGGAGGCATTCAATGAAGAAGATGCGCGTGGGCGCGGTGATCGCCATCGCCGGTGTCGCCGTCGCCGTATCGGGATGCTCGAGCACCCCGAGCTCCGGAGGCTCCGCCAACGGAGACACCATCGTCGTCGACATGTGGGCAGGCAGCGAGAGCGACACCGCCGCCCTGAAGGCGCAGATCGACATCGCGAAGAAGCAGAACCCCGACCTGAAGATCGAGCTGCGCACCGCGCCGTGGAGCGACTTCTTCACGAAGCTGACCACCAACATGGCCTCGGGCAACATGGCCTGCGTGACCGGCATGAACTCGGGCATGCTGTCGACCTACACCAAGGGCTTCGTCAAGCTGACCGACGCCGACCTCGCGAAGGCCGGTCTCAAGGAAGCCGACTTCGCTCCGGGAGCGACCGAGATCCTGAAGAACAAGGGCGACCTGTACGGCCTGCCCTTCGACGTCTCGACCATGGTGGCCTACTACAACGCCGACCTGCTCAAGGCCGCCGGCGCCGACATCCCGAAGACCGACTGGACCTTCGACGACTTCGAGGCGATCGCCAAGAAGGCCACCACCGGCGGCAAGTACGGCTTCGGCATCGGCATGGGCGACTTCCAGTGGCAGGCGCTCCCGATCGCGAAGTCGGGCACCCAGCCCGTCTCCGAGGACGGCACGCTGCAGCTCACCGACAAGGCGTTCGTGAGCGCCGCCGAGTGGTACGCGGGCCTCGTCACCGACCAGAAGGTCGCCGCTCCCGTCGCCTCCGCGTCGGACGGCGGCTGGGGCGAGAACCAGTTCACCAGCCAGAACGCGGCCATGGCCGTCGACGGCACCTGGAATGCCGTCAGCTACCTGAAGAACGAGGCGGGCTTCGACGCCGGCGTCGTGCCGCTCCCCAAGGGCGACAAGGGCGACCTGAGCCTGGTGCTCGGCTCGGGCTTCGGCATCGCCGAGACCTGCAAGAACAAGGACGCCGCGCTCAAGGTGCTCGGCTCGCTGCTCAGCAAGGACTCGCAGGACTACATCGCCTCCTCGGGGCGCAGCTACCCGGCGCGCGCCGAGAGCCAGCCGCTCTACTTCGAGTCGCTCGACCCAAAGTACCGCGACCAGGTGAAGGAGGTCTTCGAGGCCGCCTTCAAGAACGTCGAGGGTCAGCACGTCTCGGACGACTGGGGCAAGGTCGGGACCTTCATCCAGCCGCAGCTCGTGAGCGTCTACAACGGCCAGGAGTCGATGAAGAAGGTCCTCGAGGACGCCCAGCAGCAGTTCGGCAAGTGACCCGCCGCTGATACGCAAAGGAACGCATTGATGACCACCACGACAGCTCCCTCGCAGCGTCGTCGCCGGTCGTTCGCCAAGGTCGAGGCGCGCCAGGCGCTGGGCTTCGCAAGCCCGGCCCTGGTGGGCCTCGCCCTGTTCACGATCGTGCCCGTCGTCTTGTCCATCGTGATGAGCTTCTTCGACTGGCCGACGTTCGGCGATCGCACCTTCAACGGCGGCGCGAACTACGCGAAGCTGTTCACCGATCGCGACTTCCTGCCGTCGCTGGTGAACACGCTCGTGTTCACGGTCCTCTACGTTCCCGTCAGCATCGTGCTGTCGCTCCTGCTGGCGCTGGGCCTCGGCCCGCGCATCCGAGGACGCGGTGCACTGCGGGTGCTGTTCTTCATCCCCGTCGTCACCCCGATGGTGGCGAACGTGCTGGTGTGGAAGATGCTGCTGCAGCCGCAGGGACTCTTCAACGGGCTCTCCCAGACCTGGTTCGGCATGGAGCTGCCGAACTTCCTCGCCGACAAGAACTGGGCGATGATCATGGTCGTCGTGATGAGTGTCTGGCAGGGCATCGGCTACAACATGCTGATCTTCTCGGCCGCACTCGAGCAGCTGCCGGAGAGCGTCATGGAGGCGGCCATGATCGACGGCGCACGCGGGTTCCGCATGACCTGGAGCATCATGATCCCGATGATCTCCCCGGCGATCTTCTTCGCGACCATCATGACGATGATCACGTCGTTGCAGGTCTTCGTGCAGCCGCAGATGCTCACCGGCGGCGGTCCGGGCAACGCGACCATGCCTCTCGTGATGTGGATCTACAACCAGGGGTTCAAGTTCCAGGACCTGGGACTGGCCGCCGCCGGGGCCTGGATCCTGTTCGCGCTGATCATCATCATCACCGCGCTCCAGTTCGGCGCGCAGAAGAAGTGGGTGCACTATGAGCACTGACACCATGGACGCCACCGCGGCGATCGCCTCGGGCCCGCGTCGGTCGAAGAAGGCGGACAGCACCCGGAGCCGGGTGCCGATGTCGCCGGGAGCCCGCGTGCGCCTGGTGCTCGGGCACGTGCTCATCTACCTCGCGGCCGCGCTGTTCATGCTGCCGCTCGTCTACGCGTTCTTCTCGGCGCTCAAGCCGAACGGCGAGATGTTCGCGATGCCGCCGAGCCTCTTCGGCTCAGAGATCCGGTGGTCCAACTTCGCCGAGGTCTTCGAGTTCGGCCCGTTCTGGACCTACATCTTCAACTCGCTGTTCGTGTCGATCTCGGGCACGCTCGTGGTGCTGTTCGTCTCGACGACGGCCGGCTACGCATTCGGGCGCCTGCGCTGGAAGGGTCGGGACGCGGTCTTCGTGCTCTTCCTGGCGACCCTCATGGTGCCGGCCGAGGTGCTGGTCATCCCGATGTTCCAGGTGATGCAGTGGGCCGGGTGGGTGGACACCTTCCAGGCGCTCATCTTCCCGTTCGCGTTCACCGCATTCGGCACCTTCCTCATGCGGCAGTTCTTCCGCGGCATCCCCTACGAGCTGGAGGAGGCCGCGCGCGTGGACGGCGCCGGTCCGGTGCGCACGTTCGCGCGGATCATCCTGCCGCTGTCCACCTCCGCGGTCGCGGTGCTGGCGGTCTTCACTTTCATGTCCTTCTGGAACAGCTACCTGTGGCCGCTGATCGTGACGGTCGACTACGACGCGCACGGCACGCTGCCGGTGGGACTGGCCACCTTCTCCGGCCTCACCGGAACGCGCTGGGACCTCCAGATGGCCGCATCGATCATCTCGATGATCCCGACCACGATCCTCGTGATCGCGCTGCAGAAGCACCTGGTCAAGGGCATCGCGATGGCAGGACTCGGCGGGCGCTGAGCGGGCATGGCATCGGACAACGGCACCACTGTGCCCGGAACGCCCTTCGCCGACGTCGGCATCGACATCGGCGGCACCAAGATCGCCGCGATCGTCGTGGCGGCGGACGGGACGATCCTCACGCGGGGGAGCACACCCGCTCCCGCCCGTGAAGGCGGTCGCGCCATGACCGAGGCGGCGGCGGCGCTGGCGACGGCACTCCTCACCGAGAGCGGGACGACGCTCCGAGCGGCCGGCGTCGGCGCGGCCGGCGTGGTCGACCACGAGAACGGCACGATCCGCGCCGCCTCGGAGATGTTCGTAGACTGGGTGGGCTTCCCCGTCGCGGAGGAGCTCGGCCGGATCCTCGGGGCCCCCGTGCGGATGGAGAACGACGTCAACGCCTTCCTCCTCGGCGAGGCGGCGGGGCGGAGCGACGCGGACGTGCTGGGCGTGATGCTCGGCACCGGCGTCGGCGGGGCCCTCATCGTCGACGGGGAGCTGCGGCACGGTCCGCACGGGGCGGCCGGGGAGATCGGCCACACCCCGGGCTACAGCGACCTGCGCTGCACCTGCGGGCAGACCGGGCATCTCGAGACTCTGGCATCCGGCACCTCGATCGGGCTGCGCTACGGAGAGCGGACCGGCAACAGCCTGGACGCCCGCGTGGTGGCCAGCCGCGCCCGCGCCGGGGACGCCGACGCCCTCGCGGTCTACGCCGACGCCGGACGGGCGCTGGCCCTGGCCTGTGCGAGCGCAGCGACGCTGCTCGACGTGCCCCTCGCGATCGTGGGCGGGGGAGTGTCGCGTTCTTGGGACCTGCTCGCCCCCGCCGTGGAGGCGGCTCTGCGGACGGATGCACCGATCACCGGCATTCCGCTGCGGATCGTCCCCGCGGAACGCGGCGGAGACGCCGTGGCCCTCGGCGCGATCGAGGCCGCACGACGGGCGCTCCCCGAACTCGTACACTGACCGACGTCCCGATCCCCAGGAGGACACGACATGACCGTTCGACCGGAAGCCCACGAGATCTGGATGGGACCGCTCGCGCCGATCGCCGAGGGCGGGCTCGCCGCGCCCCGGATCGGCATCGCGGGGATCTCGATCGAGTCCAGCACCTTCTCGCCGCACGTCTCCGGCGATGAGGCCTTCACGATCCGTACCGGAGACGACCTGCTCGGCTACTACCCGTTCCTGGGCGACGGGCGCGAGCTCCGTGAAGCGGCGCAGTGGGTGCCGATCCACCACGGACGCTCCCTCCCCGGCGGTGCCGTCGCGCCCGAGACCTATCGGCGGATGAAGGACGCGATCGTCACGGGGATCCGGGAGAGCATCCGCGCCGACGGCCCCTTCGACGGCTTCTTCTTCGACATCCACGGCGCGATGAGCGTGATCGGGATGCAGGACGCCGAGGGGGACCTCGCCCGCGCCGTGCGCGCGGAGCTCGGGCCCGACACTCTCATCACCGCCTCGATGGACCTGCACGGAAACGTCTCCGAGGTGCTCCGCGACGAGGTCGATCTGCTGACCTGTTACCGGATGGCGCCGCACGAGGATTGGATGAACACGAAGGAGCGCGCGGTCTGGAACCTGCTCGCCCGGCTCCGCGGCGCCCACGGGAGCGATCCTCTGCTCCGCCGCCCGTACACGGCGTGGGTCCCGGTGCCCGTCCTGCTTCCCGGGGAGAAGACCAGCACGCGTCTCGAGCCGGCGCGCGGCATCTACGCCGAGCTACCCGGCATCGAGGCGATGGACGGCGTCGTGGACGCCTCGGTGTGGATCGGCTATGCATGGGCGGACGAGCCGCGCTGCCAGGCCTACGTCGTCGTGACGGGGGACGATCGCGCCCTCATCGCCCGCGAGGCGGAGCGCGTCGCCCGGATGTTCTGGGACGCCCGAGAGGAGTTCGTGTTCGTCGCCGAGACCGCGAGCCTCGACGGCGCGCTGGAGAAGGCGCTCGCGCCCGGAGCCGCGCGCCCCTACCTGATCTCCGATTCGGGAGACAACCCGACAGCCGGGGGAGCGGGCGATGTGACCTGGACGCTGGGCGAGCTGCTGGCGCGTCCCGAGCTGACGGACGGCTCGCGCACCACGCTGGTCGCGTCGATCTTCGACGCCGACGCCGTGGCGGCCGCCGCCGAGGCCGGTGTCGGGGCGACCGTGACGCTGACCGCGGGCGCGCGGGTGGACCATGGACCCCGGGGCCCGGTGGAGCTCACCGGCGAGGTGTTCTCGATCACCGAGGGCGATCCGGACGCGGGCACCCAGGCCGTCATCGCGGTCGGCGGCCTGCACGCGATCATCACCTCTCGACGCAAGCCGTTCCATCACCTCGATGACTTCCGGATGCTCGGTCTCGATCCCGAGGCGGCGGACATCGTCGTCGTCAAGATCGGATACCTGGAGCCGGAGCTCTACGACCTCGCGGCGGACTGGACGCTCGCTCTCACCCCGGGCGGCGTCGACCAGGACCTGCTGCGCCTCGGGCACAGCCGCCTCCTGCCGGGCGTCTACCCCTTCGACACCACTGGACAGCCCGCGCTCGCCGCCGTGGTGGGCCGCCGCGGAGAGGAGACCCCCGCATGATGAACTTCGAGAAGCGCACCGGACCCGACTTCGGGGCCGCCGCTCCGCACTACCCCTCGCAGACGGTGCCCGACTGGTACCGCGACGCGAAGCTCGGCTTCTTCGTGCACTGGGGGCTGTACTCCGTCCCCGCATGGGCCGTGGCGCACCCCGAGGGCGGCGTGCTGACGGAGGACGCCTACGCCTGGCACCAGTACGCGGAGTGGTACGGCAACACGGTGCGGATCGCGGGCAGTCCGACCTGGCGTCGCCATCAGGAGCTCTACGGTCCCGGGACCTCCTACGAGGATCTGGCCGATCTGTGGGACGCCTCGGCCTTCGACGCGGACGCCTTCGTCGGCGAGCTGGTGGGCGCCGGCGCGAAGTACGTCGTGCCGACCACGAAGCACCACGAGGGCTTCTGCCTGTGGGACACCGCGACCACCGGGTTCAACGCCGCGGCCCGTGGCCCGCGCCGCGACCTCATCGCCGAATTCCACGACGCGACCCGCCGCGTCGGTGCGAAGTTCGGCGTCTACTTCTCCGGCGCCCTCGACTGGCACGTGGGGGACTTCCCGGCGATCGAGTCGGACACCGATCTGTTCCGCTACCGTCGCAACGACGAGCAGTTCTCCCGGTATGCCGCCGCGCAGCTGGACGAGCTCGTCCAGAGGTTCTCGCCCGACGTGCTGTGGAACGACATCGAATGGCCGGACGGCGGGAAGGGCGCCGAGGAGTTCGGCGTCGCCGCACTCCTGCGCCGGTACTTCGACGCTGTCCCGGGCGGCGTGGTCAACGATCGCTGGGGAGTCCCGTACCACGGCTTCCTCACCCGGGAGTACACCCATATCCCGGACATCGTCGACGCGCCCTGGGAATCGACGCGGGGGCTGGGGTACTCCTTCGGGTTCAATCAGGCGGAGGACGAGCGGCACTCCCTCTCGGGCGCCGAGCTCATCCGTCTGCTCGTGGACGTCGTCTCGAAGAACGGGAATCTGCTCATCAACGTCGGGCCGGCCGCGGACGGTTCGATCCCCGACCTGCAGCGCGCTGCGATGCGCGAGCTCGGCGCGTGGCTGACGGCCAACGGCGAGACGATCTACGGCACGCGTCCGTGGGTGCGATTCGGAGAGGAGACGGGGGCGCCGCGGCGGTACACCCGCTCCGGGGCCGGCACGCACGTGATCGCCCTCGACCCCGCCGCGGGCGAGCTGGAGCTGCCGGCGGAGCTCGCAGGTGCCGAGGCGCGCTGGGCGGACGGGACGCCCGTCGACCTGCTGGCGCGACCGGACGGCACTTCGACCGCCTTCGTCCCCGAAACGTTGCGCGGTGCGCCGGCGGCGGCGTTCACCGTGTCCCGCTGACGCCGGGGCATCTCCCGGCAGAGCGGCGGACGAGAGAGGGCGCTCCGGTGCGGAGCGCCCTCTCGTCGTCTCAGTTCGCGGGCGCGTCCTTCACCACGATGGGGGCCTTCGTGGGATCGGTCCAGACGGGCACCGGCAGCGGCGTGCTCTCCTTGCCGTTCTGGATCTCGCGGAGCGCCGCGGTGATCTCGTCCGAGTTCTCGGGCACGGTCAATCCGCAGGTCTTCATCTCGGAGGCGAACCGCAGCGTCAGGCGGAGCTTGCCGGCGGCGACCGCCTCGGCGGTGGTGCCGGTGCGCTTGTCGCTGCCGGTCTGGATGTCCGGCACCTGGTCGCACACGTGATAGACCTTGCCGCCGTCCACCCACACCACCTGGTCCTTGCCGAGGAGCTGGATCACGGTGGACTGGTCGGCGTCGTACTGCTCGACCGAGGACGGCTTGAAGTCGATGCCGAAGAACACGGCGACGGCGGCGAGCACGACGCCGATGATGCCGGCGGTGGTCTTCTGGCCCTTGTCCATGTCCTTGTTCAGGAAGATGAGGATCACCAGAGGCAGGAAGGCGATGATCGCGATGATCGCGCCGAGCTGGTTCTGCACGAAGAAGCGCACGGTGTCGGACTTCCGCGCCGGATCGAGGCGGTTCGCTTTCTTCCACAGCAGGGAGCCCGTGATCGACAGCGCCGCGATCACCACGAGCAGCACGATCAGTGTGATGAACGCCCACTGCGGGAACTGTGTCTCCACCCCGCCGGTGAGCAGCCCGGTCTCGGTGTCGCGCCGGAAAGTGCCCTCCTCGCCGATGACCACGCGCTGACGCAGCAGCCAGAAGATTCCCACCGCCTCGCCCGCGATCGCGAGGAACCACAGCACCGCTGCGATCCAGCGGAACGTCGTCGCCTGCTTCTTCGCCTCCGGCGTCGGCTTCCAGCCCGGCGTGTCGGCCGCCCCGGCAGCGGGCTGCGACCCGGCAGCGCTCTTCTTCTTCTCCGTCACGGCGTTCCCCTCTTGGACACGTCTTGACCACGTACTGATCGACCCGAGCCTACTGTGCTCCGGAATCGCATCGCTACGCTGGGGGGATGACATCCGATCCCGACGAGGAAGCGCTGAGCTGGGACGGCGATGACGCGCTCGACCGGCCGAAGCTGCCGAAGGGCTGGCACGCGGTCGGCAAGGGCAGCGACAAGGTCGAATCCGAGTCCGAGCCCGCACCCGCTCAGGGCTCCGTGAACGCGGAGGCCGCAGACGAGCGGCGGGCCGTCGTGGCGGAGGCGCCCGGCGGCGGCGAGGCTGTTCGCCGCGACGGCGCTGATGACGGTCCGGAACCGATGTCGACGGCGATGCTGGTCTCGGTCGGCGTCCTCGGCGGCATCTACCTGCTCTACACGGTCGGCTGGGTGCTCGGCGGGTACCGGATCCAGGGCAAGGCCCTCTTCCTCATCCCCGACGTGATGTACAGCATCACCCTCTGGGCCGCGGTGGCGGCGCCTGCGCTGTGGTTCCTCTGCAGCTGGGTCCTGACGCGGGGGTCGAAGAGCTGGGTCCGGCTCTCCGCGCTCATCGCAGGCGTGCTGCTGCTGATCCCCTGGCCGTTCGTCACAGGAGGGGGTGGCGCATGAGCGAGACCGTCTCGGCCCCATCCCGCTTCGGCTCCGCGCTGCGCGGATTCATCACCGGCATCGCGGGCCTGGCCTATGCGTACCTCGTGTGGAACGCGGTGGCGTACCTCATCACCATGGCCCAGGTGGGGCTCAGCGGATACGGATGGTTCGTGCTGCTCTTCGCGGCGGTCTTCCCCGGGCTGGTCTTCGCCGCGGCGCTCCTGCTGGGGCGGAAGCGCACGCTGTTCCCCTTCGTCCTGGTGCTCGTCACGGGTGTCGGACTCTCCGCCGTCTTCTGGCTGGACGTGCTCTCCTCCTCCCTGCAGGGCGGTCTGCTGGCCTGACGTCACACGGCCGGGAGCAGCATCGGCGCTCCGGTAGGGTGGACTCGATCGCGCCCCCGACGGCGTGCGGCGCATCGGTCGTCTCCCCTTGCCATCGTGCTGCCCCGAAGGATCCACCGTGCCGAAGCCTGTCGTGCTCATCGCCGAAGTACTCTCACCCGCCACGATCGAGGCCCTCGGCCCCGATTTCGACGTCCGCGACGTCGACGGCACCGACCGCGAGGCGCTCTTCGCCGCTCTCGCGGAGGCGGACGCGGTGCTGATCCGTTCCGCGACGAAGATGGATGCCGAGGCGATCTCGCACGCTCCTCGGCTCAAGGTGATCGCACGCGCCGGCGTCGGTCTCGACAACGTCGACATCAAGGCGGCCACCGCAGCCGGTGTCATGGTGGTCAACGCTCCCACTTCGAACATCGTCTCCGCCGCGGAGCTGACCGTCGGCCACATCCTCAGCCTCGCGCGGCGCATCCCCGCCGCCGATGCCTCGCTGTCGGCGGGGGAGTGGAAGCGGTCGAGCTTCACCGGCACCGAGCTCTTCGAGAAGACCGTGGGCATCGTCGGTCTCGGGCGGATCGGCGCGCTCGTCGCCGCGCGTCTCGCCGGATTCGACGTGCGCCTCATCGCCTACGACCCCTATGTCACGAGCGCCCGCGCGCAGCAGCTCGGCGTGCAGCTCGTCTCGCTCGACGAGCTGGTCGCCGAGGCGGACTTCCTCACGATCCACATGCCGAAGACGCCCGAGACCACGGGGATGATCGGCGCCGATCAGCTGAAGGCGATGAAGGCGACCTCCTACGTCGTGAACGTCGCGCGCGGCGGCCTCATCGACGAGGAGGCGCTGCTCGACGCGCTGCGATCCGGGGAGATCGCCGGAGCCGGACTCGACGTCTTCACCAGCGAGCCCCCGGTCGAGGACAGCGCCGCTCGCGCTCTGCTCGGCCTCCCCAACGTGGTCGTCACTCCGCACCTCGGGGCGAGCACCGAGGAGGCACAGGAGAAGGCGGGCGTCTCGGTCGCCCGCTCCGTGCGGCTCGCTCTCGGCGGCGACCTCGTTCCGGACGCGGTCAACGTCGCCGGCGGTGTGATCGACCCCTACGTCCGCCCGGGCATCCCGCTGGTGGAGAAGCTCGGCCAGATCTTCTCCGCCCTCGCCCAGGCGCCGCTGACCAGCCTCGATGTCGAGGTGCACGGCGAGCTGAACGGCTACGACGTCAGCGTGCTGAAGCTCGCCGCGCTGAAGGGCGTCTTCGCACCGATCGTCAGCGAGACCGTCTCATACGTGAACGCTCCACTGCTCGCCGAGCAGCGTGGGATCGCGGTCCGGCTGCTGCAGGACGACGTGACCGAGGAGTACCGCAACGTCATCACCCTGCGCGGCGCCCTGTCAGACGGCTCGCAGCTTTCGGTCTCCGGCACGCTGACCGGTCCCAAGCAGATCGAGAAGCTGGTCGGCGTCAACGACCACGCGCTCGAGCTGCCGATCGAGAAGCACCACGTCGTGATGCTCTACACCGACCGCCCCGGGATCGTCGCGGTGTATGGCCAGAAGTTCGGCGAGGCGGGCGTCAACATCGCCGGCATGCAGATCGCCCGACGCGCCGCCGGCGACCAGGCGCTGAGCCTGCTCACGCTGGACTCGCCCGTGGGCGACGAGCTGCTCGATGAGATCCGCGAGGCGATCGACGCCGACCTCTTCCGCCAGATCGAGATCAGCGAGATCTGACCCTCGCGATGGGCCCGTCCCCCGGGAGGGACGGGCCTATCGCGCGCTCCGTGCAGATTCTGGGAGAACCTGCACGGGCTGTCGATTTCGGAGGACCCTCCCCGTCGTATCGGTACGGGGCGTGAGGCAATCGCGCGCGTGGAGCAGCCGGCGGTGCGCCGTCACCCGGAACGGCGACTCGCAGACGCCGAGGGAGGGGACGCCTGAGCTCAGTCCTCGTGCGGTGCGGTCGCCTGCAGCGCGAGGGCGATGAGCTGTTCCATCCGCGCTCCGCGCGGGACGATGCGCTCCGCGTCGTCGCGGTCGAGCGCGTTGTTGAAGTAGAGGCCGTCGCTGAGGAGCATCACGAGGTCGAGGGCGGCGTGGTCCCGCACATGCGGGGCTATGGTGTCCGACCAGCGGCGCCGGGCCTCGTAGAGGGCGGCCCCCGCCTCGCCGTGGCCGCCCTGCGCTAGTCGCGACGCCGCGGTGAGGGCGCGGTCGAGCGGGTCGATCTGCACCGATGTGCGGAGGTAGTACGCCACCGCCCCTTCGGGGGCGGCGGCCATCCGCTCGATGTCGGCGTCGACGAGGGCGGAGAGGCGTTCGAGGAGCCCGGCGACGAGGTCGTCCTTCGAGCCGAAGTGGTACAGCAGACCGCCCTTGGAGACCCCGGCCTCACGGGCCGTCGCCTCCAGTGTCGCCGCGCGCTCGCCCTCCGCGAGCAGCAGGGTCTCGAAGGCGTCGAGCACGAGTTCGCGGGCGCGCGGAGGTCTGGACATGTCTGTTACTATACCATCCGGACGGTTTAGTTATCCGGCGAGCAGAGGGCTCGCCCAGAAAGAGGTGTCCCATGACCAGGACCGGGTCGATCCCCGTTCTCGAGACCGACGCGCCCCGCGCCGGTGCCCGTGGATGGTGGGCGCTGGTCGTCCTGATGCTCCCCGTGCTGCTCGTCTCCGTCGACAACACGGTGCTGAGCTTCGCGCTGCCGGAGATCTCCCTCGCGCTGCGGCCGAGCGGAGCGGAGCAGCTCTGGATCATCGATGTCTACCCGCTGGTCCTCGCCGGACTGCTCGTGACCATGGGGACGCTCGGCGACCGCTTCGGACGCCGGAGGATGCTCCTCATCGGCGCCACCGGATTCGCCGCCGTGTCGGCACTGGCCGCATTCGCGCCCACGGCGCTCACGCTCATCGGCGCGCGCGCCCTGCTCGGCTTCTTCGGCGCCATGCTGATGCCGTCGACCCTGTCGCTGCTGCGCTCGATCTTCGTCAACCGCGACCAGCGCCGCCTGGCGATCGCCGTCTGGGCATCCGCCTTCTCGGCGGGATCGGCGCTCGGCCCGATCGTGGGCGGTTTCCTGCTCGAGCACTTCTGGTGGGGCTCGGTGTTCCTCATCGCCGTGCCGGTGCTGATCCCGCTCCTCGTCTGCGCCCCGCTGCTGGTGCCGGAGAGTCGCGACCCGAACCCGGGCCGGATCGACCCGATCAGCATCCTGCTGTCGATGGCGACGATGATCCCGATCGTCTACGCGATCAAGTCCTTCGCCGTGGATGGCCCGACCGTCGTCGCCGGGCTGTGGGCGGTGCTCGGCTTCGCGATGGGCGCGCTCTTCGTGCGGCGTCAGCTGCGCGCCGACATCCCGATGCTCGACATGGCGCTGTTCCGCCGCGGTTCGTTCTCCGGGGCGATCCTGGTGAACCTGCTCAGCGTCGTCGCCCTCGTCGGGTTCCTCTACTACGTGTCGCAGCACCTGCAGCTCGTGCTCGGGCTCAGCCCGATGGTCGCCGGATTCGCGCTGGTGCCGGGCATGGTGGCGATGATCATCGCCGGGCTCGCGATCGTACCGGTGTCCCGGCGGATCTCCCCCCATGTGCTGATCCCCGCAGCCCTGGTCTTCTCGGTGATCGGGTATCTTCTCGTCGCCTTCATCGGCGGTTCGATCCTCTCGCTCATCCTCGCCTTCGTGGCTCTGGGCATCGGCATCGGCGCCGCCGAGACGATCTCCAACGAGCTGATCCTCGCGAGCGCGCCGGCGGAGAAGGCCGGCGCCGCGAGCGCGGTCTCCGAGACCGCGTACGAACTGGGTGCCGTGCTCGGCACTGCGGTGCTGGGCGGCATCATCACCGCGTTCTACCGCGGTGCGCTGATCCTGCCGGCCGGCCTGGGCCATGCCCAGGCGGAGGCGGCCAAGGAGACGCTCGCCGGTGCGTACGCGGTGTCGCACGGACTGCCCCACCCCCTGGGCACCCAGCTGTGGGATGCAGCGACCACCGCCTTCGGATCCGGCGTCGGCGTCACGTCGCTGATCGGGGCGGGACTGGTGGTGCTCGCGGGCGTCATCGCTGCCGCTACGCTGAAGGGACGCGCCCGCTCCTGAGCTGCGGCGGGCGTGTTCCCCCGAGCTAGGAGTGCCATGTCGCGTGTCGTGAAGCTGGCCGTCATCCCCGGTGACGGCATCGGTCCCGAGGTCATCGCCGAAGCGGAGAAGGCTCTCGAAGCCGTCACCGCCGGGAGCGATGTGGTCTTCGACAAGACGCGCTTCTCGCTCGGCGCCGCGCGCTACCTCGAGACCGGGGACACGCTCACCGACGAGGACCTCGACGCGATCCGCGGTCACGACGCGATCCTCCTCGGCGCCGTTGGCGGACAGCCGGGCGACCCCCGGCTGAAGGACGCGAACATCGAGCGCGGTCTGCTGCTGAAGCTGCGGTTCGAGCTCGACCACTACGTCAACCTCCGTCCCTCCAAGCTCTACGCCGGGGCCCCGGGCCCGCTGACGGAGCCCGGCGACATCGACTTCGTCGTCGTCCGCGAGGGCACGGAGGGGCCGTACGTCGGCAACGGCGGGAGCATCCGCCGCGGCACCGCGCAGGAGGTCGCGAACGAGACGAGCGTCAACACCGCGTTCGGCGTCGAGCGCGTCGTCCGCTACGCGTTCGAGCTCGCCGAGCGTCGGGACAAGAGGGTCACCCTCGTGCACAAGACCAATGTGCTCGTCAACGCCGGCGGCCTGTGGAAGCGGGTCGTCGACGAGGTGGCGCAGGAGCACCCGGACGTGGCCGTAGACTATCTCCACGTCGACGCGGCCACGATCTTCCTGGTCACCCACCCTTCGCGCTTCGACGTGATCGTCACCGACAACCTCTTCGGCGACATCCTCACGGATCTGGCCGGCGCCGTCACCGGTGGCATCGGCCTCGCAGCCTCGGGCAACATCAACCCCGCCGGCGCCTTCCCCTCGATGTTCGAGCCGGTCCACGGCTCCGCTCCCGACATCGCGGGTCAGCAGAAGGCAGATCCCACTGCGGCGATCCTCTCCGTCGCCCTGCTGCTCGACCACCTCGGGCTGCGGGACGAGTCCGCCCGCGTTCATCGGGCGGTCGAGGAGGACATCGCGCACCGGGAGGGATCCCGCACCACCGCACAGATCGGCGACGCGATCATCGCCCGTCTCCAGGCGTAGTCTGGGACCACGCGAGCACCGCCGCCGCCACGAACGCAGGATGTGAAAATGACCGACACCGCAACCTCCCCGCTCACCTTCGCCGTGACGAGGAACCTCGCCGCGAAGACCACGGCCCAGCGCGACGAGATCCTCGAGAACCCGGGCTTCGGCACCAGCTTCACCGACCACATGGTCGACATCTGCTGGTCCGAGGCCGGAGGCTGGCACCGCCCGCGCGTACAGCCCTACGGCCCGATCTCGCTCGACCCCGCGGCCGCCGTGCTGCACTACGGGCAGGAGATCTTCGAGGGCATCAAGGCCTATCGTCACGCCGACGGCTCGATCCACACGTTCCGGCCCGACCGCAACGCGGCCCGCCTGCAGCACAGCGCCCGCCGTCTGGCGCTGCCCGAACTGCCCGCCGAGTACTTCGAGCAGGCGTTGCGCGAGCTGATCTCGGTCGACAGCGCCTGGGTTCCCTCGGGGGCGGATCAGAGCCTGTACTTCCGTCCCTTCATGTTCGCGAAGGAGGCGTTCCTCGGGGTCCGCCCCGCGAAGAAGGTGGCCTTCTACGTGATCGCGAGCCCCGCCGGCGCCTACTTCAGCGGCGGCGTCAAGCCCGTGCGCATCTGGCTGAGCGAGAACTACGCCCGTGCGGGCAAGGGTGGCACCGGGGCGGCGAAGACCGGCGGCAACTACGCGTCGAGCCTGCTTCCCCAGGCCGAGGCGTACGACAAGGGCTGCGACCAGGTGGTGTTCCTGGATCAGAACCGCAACGTCGAGGAACTCGGTGGGATGAACGTGGTCTTCGTCTACAAGGACGGCCGCGTGGTCACCCCGGAGTCGGACAGCATTCTCGAGGGGATCACCCGCGACTCGCTGCTGCAGCTCGCGGAGGACCGCGGCCTGACCGTCGAACGCCGCGCGGTATCGCTCGGCGAGTGGCGGCAGGGCGTGGCGTCAGGCGACATCGTCGAGGTGTTCGCCTGCGGCACGGCGGCGGTCGTCACGCCGATCGGCGCCCTGGTCTCGGACGAGTTCGAAGACGAGCAGCCTCTCGGCGAGCTGGCGCTGTCGCTGCGCGAGGAGCTCACCGACATCCAGTACGGCCGCCGCGAGGACAAGCACGGCTGGCTCGTGCGCCTCGACGGCTGAGCAGAGCATCGAGAAGGGCCCGCCCGTCGGCGGGCCCTTTTCCGTCCCCGGCGTCGATAGGCTGGGCGGGTGAAGATCGCGCGGTTCAGTCATGACGACGGCATCCATTTCGGCATCCTGGACGAGGGGGAGCTGGTGGTGCTCGCCGGCGATCCGATGTTCGCCGGCTACGAGACGACGGGGGAGCGCGTCCCGCTCGCCGATGCCGCACTCCTCGCCCCGGTGATCCCTCGCTCGAAGGTCGTGTGCGTGGGGAAGAACTATCACGAGCACGCCAAGGAGATGGGCGGCGAGGCTCCCGCCGAGCCCCTGCTGTTCCTCAAGCCGAACACCGCGGTGGTCGGCCCCGGCGACTCGATCGTGCGCCCGGTCTCGCTCTCCGACAGGACCGAGCACGAGGGCGAGCTCGTGGCCGTCATCGGCCGGATCGCGAAGAACGTCGCCGCCGAGGACGCCCTCGACTACGTCTTCGGGTACACGGTCGGCAACGACGTGACCGCGCGCGATCTGCAGCGTCGGGACGGCCAGTGGTCCCGGGCCAAGGGGTTCGACACCTTCTGCCCGCTGGGGCCCGTGATCGAGACCGAGTTCGACGCCACCTCCGCGACGATCGAGACCCGGGTCGACGGCGAGGTGCGTCAGCACGCGCCGCTGTCCGACATGATCCACTCCGTCGCCGAGATCATCGCCTACGCCTCCGCGGTGTTCACGCTGCTGCCGGGCGACGTCATCATGACGGGGACCCCGGCGGGCGTCGGAGAGCTCGTCGCCGGAGACACGGTCGAGGTGGAGGTCTCCGGGATCGGTGTGCTGCGCAACCCGGTCCGCGACGCCCTCCCGCAGCCGTGACCGGGCAGGAGACCCTCCCCGCGGAGATCGCGGGCATCCAGCGACGCACCGTCCGCGTCCTCGCCTTCGGGCAGGTGCTCGGCGGGATCGCGTTCGGCTCGACCGTATCGCTGGGAGCCCTGCTCGCCGCCGACCTCTCCGGCGATGACGCCCTGTCGGGACTGGCCACGGCCTCGGTCACCCTCGGGGCCGCGGCGGCCGCGATCCCGCTGGCGCGCTATGCGAGCCGATTCGGGCGGCGCCGTTCGCTCACCGCGGGGAACCTCCTCGCGCTCGTCGGCGTCGCGATCGTGATCACGGCGGCGTCGGTGCGGTCGTTCCCGCTGCTCCTCGCGGGCATCATCCTCATCGGCATGGGCAACGCCGGCAACCTGCAGTCCCGTTTCGCCGCGACCGATCTCGCGTCGTCCCAGCACCGCGGACGCGACCTGTCCGTGGTGGTGTGGTCGACCACCATCGGCGGGGTGGCGGGGCCCCTGCTGCTCACGCCGGGCGAGGCGCTCGGCCATGCGATCGGGATGCCGCCGCTGACCGGCTCGTACGTCTTCTCGCTGGTCGCGCAGACCCTCGCACTGGCGCTCTACCTGATCGCGCTGCGCCCCGACCCGCTGCTGCTCGCCGTGAAGGTCGCCGGAGGGACTCAGGCGGCCGGCGCGTTCGGCGCGGGCGTGGATCGTCCGATCGCGGCGCGGTACGCGATCTTCGCCGTCGCCGGCTCGCACGCCGTGATGGCCTCGGTGATGGCGATGACGCCCATCCACCTCTCGCACATGGCCCACGGCGCCCACGGCGCGGCGGCCTCGAGCACGGACGTGACGCTGCTCGTCGGCGTGACGATCGCACTGCACGTGGCCGGGATGTACGGGCTCTCCCCGCTGTTCGGCGTCCTCGCCGACCGGTGGGGACGTCTGCAGGTGATCCTCCTCGGCCAGGCGATGCTCGTCGGCTCGCTGCTGACCGCGATCGTCGCGGGGGACAACCCCGCGGGCGTGATGGTCGCGCTGATCCTCCTCGGTCTCGGCTGGAGCGCCGCCACCGTCGCCGGAGCGGCGCTCCTCACCGAGACGTCCACGGTGCAGCGTCGCCCGCGTCGACAGGGCCTCAGCGACTCCCTGATGAGCCTCACCGCCGCGGTCGGCGCCGCGGGTGCGGGCTGGGTGCTGACGGAGTTCGGGTATGCGGGGCTCGGCGCGGCCGCCCTGGTGATCGTGGTCGTCATCGTCGCGCTGTCGCCGCTGGCTCGCCGCTGACCGGGAGGACGCCATGACCGACGACGCATCGCTCGCCCCGCTGATCGCCGCCGCGGAGGAACTGATCGACGAGGGGGAGCAGGGTGAGGCGCAGCAGCTGCTCTCGCGGACGCTCGCGGGGGCGTCCTCGGCCCGTTCGGCGGATGAGGCGGCACAGCTGGCCCGGGCGACAGGACTCCTCATCGCGCTCGATCTCGGGCTCGTCCCCTCCGAGGCGATCGCCGCCCACCTGGATCGGATGCGGCGGCTGACGGAGGGCTTCGACGAGGAGTCCGTGTCGGCAGCACGGGCGGAGGCGGAGCTGCAGACGATCGAATGGGTGCACGCGGAGGAGGACGGGCCCGACCCGATCGTCCTCGTCGACGTGCTGCGGCGGGCCGAGGACTTCTCCGCCCGCGGCGGATCCTCCCCGCACGTCGCCGTCCGCAGGGCCGCGGCGGAGGCGGCGCTCACGGCGCAGATGATCCGCTCCTGGCTCGACCAGGACCCGTCGTCGATCGCCGTCGCCCTCGAGAGCCTCGCGCTGTCCTTGGCCGGGGAGGACGATGAGCGGCTGCGGCAGATCCGTGTCGCGGCGCTGAACCGTTCCGCCGAGATCCGCATCGCCGCGGAGGAGGACCCGGAGCATGCGCGATTCCTGCTGCGCACCGTGGTGGAGGAGAGCGCAGGCCTGCCGGGGCTGCTGGATCTGAGATCGTCCGCGCTGCGGATGCTCGCCGAGCTCGCGATCGCGGACGGGACGCCGATCGAGGAGGCGCTGAGCGGGGCGTTCGCGGCGCTCCGCGTCGATCACGAGGGCGATGCCCGGAGTGCCTGGCTGCGCTGCCGTCACCTGGACCTGCTGCTCGGACGGCTCCCCGAGGACCGTATCGACGCGGTCACCGCGCAGGAGTGGGGGAGCAGGCTCGCGCGCACCGCGACGGAGGCCGACCCGCGGATCCGGGACGCCGTGCTGAGCTTCGTGCTCTTCCGCGCCGATGCGGACGGTGCTCTCGCGCCGCGCGATCTGGGAGTGCTCCGTCTGGCCGACGACGCGTTCCGCGGCGACCGAGACCCGCTGACCGTGGAGACACGGTTCCGGGTCGCGGCGCGCATCGTCGAGGCCGTCGGAACGCCCGGAACGGCCTCCGCCGACCCCGCGCTCGCCGTGCGCCTCTCCGAGGAGACCGAGACGCGCTTCGAGGCGGAGGGCGCGTGGAGCAGGCTGGCGCCCGAGCAGGGGCGTCTCCTGCTCGATCGCGCTCTCCGGCTGTCCGATCTCGGGATGAGGGATCAGGCTCTCGCGATCCTCGGAGGATTCCGCGCGCGGTTCGCCACGGCGGACGAGCCCGCTCGGATGCGGCATCTGCAGGCGCAGGCCGACTACTGGACTGCGCGGCTGCTGCGTGAACGCGGTGAGACCGCTCGCGCGGCCGGGCTGGTCGAGGCGCTGGTCGCGGAGCACGGCGTCTCCTCGGACGTCGACGTGCGGCTCTGGGCGGGGAAGGCGCTCTTCTCCGCATGGCGCGCGGAGTCGGCGGACGACGCCGCGGCGGAGGCTGCGTTCGGGCGTTTCACGGCGGTGTTCGGAGAGGAGAGGGATGCCGGATTCCGTCGGCTGGACGCCTCGGGGCGGGCGAGCCTCGCACACCGGGCGCACGAACGCGGAGACTCCGAGCGCGCCGTGGAGCTGTTCCAGGACGTGGTGTCGCGGCACGGGGACGACGACGATCCCGAGGTCGCGGAGACGGTCCGCCTCGCGCAGGAGAATCTGGGGATCCTGTCGCTGAGGGAGGACGCCCCGGCGGGCCCGGACGTCGACGAGCGGTATCGGGCGCTGCGCGATCGGCTCTTCGCGACCGATGCGCTCGTCGCGCAGGGCAGGGCTGCCGAGGCGGAAGAGACCTGGCGCACGATCGTGGAGGAGGCCGCTCCGTCCTCGGATCCGCACGTCGCGCTGCTCTCGCTCGCCGCCCTGGACGCCTGGTCGGGGGAGCTCGCCGAGGCGGGGCGATGGACCGAGCTGGCCGAGGTCGCCCGCCGGGCCACGGTGCTTCGCGATGGGCTCGACGTCCGCGGGGAGCGGGTGAGGGCGCGTGCGCACCTGCGGTATGCGCTCGCGCTCGTCAAGCTGGGCGATCCGCGCGGTGCGGTCGCCGTGTACGACGCGCTCGAGCAGCTCGTCTCGGCGGCGGCCGACGACGAGCTCGTCACGATCCGGCAGCAGGGCGCGTACAACCGTGCGGTGCAGCTCGACGACCTGGGCGACGTCACCGCGGCGCTGCACGCCTACGACCACGTGCTGGCCGTGCACGCCGCGCGGGTCGATTCCGCGGAACAGCGTCTGCGCCGGGTGAAGGCGCTCCGCAACAAGGCGCTGCTCCTCGACGGCCTGGGACGGATCGCCGAGGCGGCGGGAGCCCATCGACTGATCCTCGACATCGCCTCGGCCTCGCCGGACGCCGAGCTCGGGCCGCGCGCACGGGCGTCCGCGTTCGACCTGGCGGGCTGCTTCGCCCGCCTGGGCGATCCGGCTTCCGCGGCGGCGACCTACGGCTGGATCCGGCGCACTCCGGGGCTCGGGTTCACCGAGACGGAGGTGCGTGACGCGGCCCGCCAGCAGAAGGCCGCAGAGCGGCAGGCGCGTCGCCTCCGCCGGTGACCGGACGCGGGACCGGCGGCCCTCTCGGCCTAGAATCGAAGGGCTATGGCTACTCCTGATCCCCGCACCACCACCGCCACCGGTTCGGACGTGCGCGTGCGCTTCTGCCCTTCGCCGACCGGCCTTCCGCACGTGGGCCTCGTCCGCACCGCGCTGTTCAACTGGGCGTATGCGCGCCACCACGGCGGCAAGCTCGTGTTCCGCATCGAGGACACCGATGCCGCGCGCGACAGCGAGGAGAGCTATCAGCAGCTGCTCGACGCGCTGCGCTGGCTGGAGATCGACTGGGACGAGGGCGTCGAGGTGGGTGGCCCGCACGCGCCATACCGGCAGTCGCAGCGACACGGCATCTATCGCGGGGTGCTGGACAAGCTCGTCGCCGCGGGCCTCGTGTACGAGAGCTTCTCGACCGCCGAGGAGATCGATGCCCGCAACGAGGCGGCGGGACGCGCGAAGCAGCTCGGCTACGACAACTTCGACCGCGACCTCACCGAGGAGCAGAAGGCGGCGTTCCGCGCCGAGGGGCGTCAGCCCGCGCTGCGGCTGCGTGTGCCTGACCACGACCTCACCTATGTGGACCTGATCCGCGGCGAGGTCACCTTCCCCGCCGGGTCGTTCCCCGACTATGTGATCGTGCGGCCGAACGGCATCCCGCTGTACACCTTCGTGAACCCCGTGGACGACGCGCTCATGGGCATCACGCATGTGCTGCGCGGCGAGGACCTGATGCCGTCCACCGCTCGCCAGCTCGCGCTCTACGCGGCGCTCATCGACGCGGGGGTCACGACGTTCGTGCCGCGATTCGGGCACATGCCGCTCGTGCTGGGCGAGACGGGCAACAAGAAGCTCTCCAAGCGCGACCCGCAGGCCGACCTGTTCCTGCACCGTCAGCGGGGGATGATCCCGGAGGGGCTGCTGAACTACCTCGCGCTCCTGGGCTGGTCGATCGCTCCCGATCGCGACGTCTTCTCCCGGGAGGAGATGATCGCCGCCTTCGACATCGAGGACGTCAACCCCAACCCGGCGCGGTTCGACCAGAAGAAGGCCGAGTCGATCAACGGCGACCACATCCGCATGCTCGACGGCAAGGACTTCGCCGAGCGTCTGCTGCCGTATCTGGCCGCGGCCGGCGTCTTCGGCGGGGCGGAGCCGACCCACGAGCAGATCGTGCTCGCCTTCCGTGCGGCGCCGCTGGTGCAGGAGCGGATGCAGCTGCTCGGAGAGGCGCCCGGGATGCTCGGTTTCCTCTTCGTCGACGAGGTCTCCTACGAGGACGACGCTGTGAAGGGCCTGCCGGCTAACGCCGCCGAGGTGCTGGAGGCGTCGATCGCCGCGCTGGAGCCCGTCGCGGAGTTCACCCCCGACGCGATCCAGGAGGCGCTCTCGGCGAAGCTCGTGGAGGAGCTCGCGCTGAAGCCGCGGGTGGCCTACGGTCCGCCGCGCGTGGCCATCACCGGCCGTCGCGTCTCGCCGCCGCTCTTCGAGTCGATGGAGCTGCTCGGCAAGGACGAGTCGCTGCGCAGGCTGCGCGCGCTGAGGGATCGGCTCGGCTGAGTCCCCTTGGCCCGGCGGACGGGTGCACAACCCGTTCCTCCGCCTCAAAGCCGCGACGTAGTCTGGGGGAGTCGAAGGAGGCGGACGATGACCGAAGGCGAAGTGCGATCCGTGCCCGCGCTGGAGCTCGGACGGTATCTGGGGCTGTGGTACGAGATCGGTCGGCTGCCGTTGCGTTTCGAGGACGACGGCGCACGCGACGTGACCGCGGACTACTCACTCCAGGATGACGGCACCGTGCGGGTGGACAACCGATGCCTCGACGAGGACGGGAAGCCGACGCAGGCCGTGGGCCAGGCGGTCCCCGATAAGGAGCACCCCGGGCGGTTGACGGTGACCTTCCTCCCGGAGGCGCTGCGCTGGATCCCGTTCACCACGGCTGACTACTGGGTGCTGCGCATCGGCGATGCCTACGAGCACGCCCTGGTCGGCACTCCTGACCACAAGCATCTGTGGCTCCTATCGCGTACGCCGCAGGTGCCCGAAGCCGTGGAGGAGGCGTTCCTCGACACCGCACGTGAACAGGGCTTCGACCTGGGCGCATGGATCCGTCCGTCGCAGTCGGGGCAGGTCGTCGCCGTCTGAGCGCGCCACGCCCGGACGCCCCGGACCGATTGGCCATCTGCGAGCGGGTCGGGTAAGCTTGAACCTCGGTGCGAGGCTCCGGTTTCGCCCTTGGGGTATGGTGTAATTGGCAACACGGCTGATTCTGGTTCAGTTGTTCTTGGTTCGAGTCCAGGTACCCCAGCCAACAGATAGGCCCGGAATTCCGCAGTAAAACGGAAGATCCGGGCCTCTGTCGTTTGGGAACGCGGCGGGTCGACCCCTCCGAAACCCCTCCGAGTCGAAGCAGGGATGTCGGTGCTCTCCGGCATGATGGGCATATGACCTGGACTCCCATAGGTGTCGCGCCAACTGCTTCCCCGACGCTCGTAGACGGTGTGCCACCGTGGTTGCGGCGAGGGCTCAAGGACTGGGTGAAGTACAACGTGCATTCGCATCCGCAGAACGGGTATCCACAGAAGAAGACGAAACTTGTACAGGAGTTTGACCAACTCGCCAAGCTGCGGAAACCGCTCGCGGAAGCCTTCGAGGATCACGGATTCGAACACCTCGAATATGGGTTGTTCACTCGCCAAGGTGAGATGAACCTGTACATCCAGTTCATAGATTTTCTCGTGAGCAGGATTGCACCAGCATACGGTGGTACGTCCCAGGTGCAGGCGCTCACAACTTTGCTTGAGAACGCTGGATCAAAGTGGAGGGTTGGAAGCCGACTCGGAAACGTTGGCCTTGAAGAGCGCGTTCCCATTGGAGTGGTTGCGGCTGCCGACGCATTGATGCATGGCCCAGGTCAGGCGGGAGCGTTGCTGGCAGAAGCGTGGCAAGCCGCCTTCGGCGTGAATCCCGACTTCGAGAAGGCCTACGCCAAATCGATCAAAGCAGTCGAGGCCGCTGCAATCCCCGTTGTGAGTCCGACAAATGCCAGTGCGACGCTCGGGACCGTCGTCGGACAAATGCGACAGCAAGGGGATTGGAACCTGGACATGTCGCGCGAACATGCCACACATACTCGGTCACACGTTGTGCTCGGGATGGTGCAGATGCTGTGGACCGGACAGAACGATCGCCACGCGGGGCAAGCGGGCTATCAGCCGAGCACCCAGGCCGAAGCGGAAGCCGCGGTTATGCTGGCGGTGCCACTCGTCCAATGGTTCTCTTCTGGCGCGATCCAGCGTCGCCCCTAGCCGATGCGCGCCAGCGCAGGACGGCTCGCGACGGCTGCCAGGCGGTCCATGTCGTCGGTCAGGTCGTCGTTGAACAGGTGCAGGTAGTGCTTGTACATCGTGGCGATGTCGGCGTGCCCCATGAACTTGGCGACGCGCTCGATAGGCAGACCGGCGCTCGCGCAGGCGCTGGCGTAGAAGTGGCGGAGGTCGTGCCAGCGCACTGACGGGATGTGCAATGCGGCCAGCGCCGGGAGGAAGTGCTTCCGGTACAGGTTGTCGTGGTTGAACTGCGCCGACCAGTCGAGCGCGCCGCGCGTCCTGCCCGCGCCACCACGCTTGCGCCCCGGCTCCGAACCAGGCCGTACTCGGCGAGGTACCACGCGACCGCGCGGCGCAGATGTGAGGACTTCGATTCGCCGGTCGCAATTGCGAGGGCGTCCATACCCGCGTCGTAGTCAGCGGGCAACTTGAAACGGACACTGACTGTGCCGCTCGGCAATACCTTCGGTCGGGCCATTCTGATTCCTTTCATTTGAGGGGCGCATAACTATTCTCGCTCGCCGCATATGGGTAGTAGGCGAATTTCGAAGCTTCTTTCTCGCGATCTGCAATATGTACATTGCAACTCTGTTGCGAATTCAATAGCGCTCCATAGCCCTGCGGCAGAGTGGCTGAAAAGGGAAAGATGGTTCCTAACCAAAGGAGCAATCATGAACATCAAAGTCGCGCGTTTGACGAATCCATCCGAATTGTGGATGTTCCAGGACGAATTCATCCACAGCGCCCTTCGCGTCGCCACGTGCCTGATCGTCAAGGTGCCAAGGAGGATGGCGCATCCCAGTGAGAACGCCACCGGGCAGGGGTTGCCAAGCCGGTGGCGTTCTCGTTGGTGAGCAACCACGGACCGTGGTTCAAACGTGTTCCGCCGAAGCGGACGAGGCTGATCGAACTGATCTCCGGCGGAAGTCCGACCGCTGGCCCGTCTCACATATAGATTGTTCTCATGACTGTGGATGCGGTGCCTGTAGAGGACGTTCCAGCTCTGATCAACGCGGTCCTGCCGCTCAACCCGGTCAAGGAACTCTGGTTCAGGGGCCAAGGGTGTCACGAGCGAAACTTGGTGCCCTCACTCTGGCGAGCGGTCGCCAAAGTAAGCGGCGGCATAGAGAACGTAGAGTCGCAGTCCGTACTAGAGACGGAGCGTCGGCTCCTCACGAGGTTCAGACAGCGGAGTCTTCCGTTCTGGCCCTCGGGTTATCCCATGACTGATTGGGAGCACCTCTTTTCGATGCAGCACTTTGGGTTGCCAACTCGCTTGCTGGATTGGACAGTGAGCCTCTTGGTCGCGGCCTACTTTGCGCTCGATCACGATCGCACGAAGTGTGAGTGCGGCGGGGGCTGTCTGCCGACGGTGTGGGCGCTGGACCCGCGGGCCTTCAACGCGAGCAACCCGAGGATGGACGGCCTGGCTGCCGGTATCCTCGCGACTAGTGATGAGCTAATCAAGCCGTGGACTCCGAACATCGAACTCAATCAGTTCGCGCCGTCGTCCATTGCGATCTACGGGACCCACAACAACGAACGGATTGCTGCACAGTTTGGCGAGTTCACGGTCGCTGGGCGAAACGTGGTGCCCCTCGATCTGGCAATTGATGACCCGGCGGGGATTATGTGGAAGTTCACGTTGTCCGGCGACCGTGAGGTATTGCAGCGCCAGTTATCGCTGATTGGCATCCGGCAAGCGAGCGTCTTCCCCGGGCTCGCCGCGCTCGCTTGTGACATCGCCGAAGAGGAGATTTACTGATGACCACTCTCGAAGAGCAAATTCAGGCCGGTCGGCACGAGATCTCAGCCGACACGATAAGCATGTCAATTAGCGAGCTAACGAGTCTCTTCCGTGAGGGGACACTCATTATTCGCCCCGAGTTTCAGCGACTCTTCAGGTGGAATCCCGATCAGAAGAGTCGACTAGTCGAGAGTCTCCTGCTGGGGATACCGCTACCTTCGCTTTTTGTTTCGCAGGACGAGGACGGGCGCTGGGAGCTGGTTGATGGTCTACAACGCGTGAGCACGTTGTTGGAGCTCCAGGGGCTTCTCCTGGCTGGCGATGGCACTAAGCGTCCCGAGTTGATTCTGCGTGAGACGCGTTACCTTCCGAACTTGGATGGCAAGTCCTGGAGTGGCAGGGATGCCCTAAGTGAGGCCCAAAAGCGGGATCTTCGCTTGTCTCGCCTTGACATTCGAGTGATCAAACGTAGTTCTGATTCGTCCGCGAAGTTCGATCTTTTCCAGCGATTGAATAGCTTCGGCTCGACCCTCACGCCGCAAGAGATTCGCACTGCCCTCATCGCCGGGGTCAGCTCGAACGCTCTGCAGTGGCTGCACGGGTTGACTCGCCACCCGAGCTTCGTCGAAGGGCTTGCGCTGAGCGAGAGGCAGATCGAAGAGCAGTACGACATCGAATTGTTGTTGCGCTTTTTGATGCTCCACAATAGGAAGCTTGAGGGCAAGAGAGGCGGTCTGGGGGACTTCCCCTCAAAGCTCGACGCCTGGTCGCTGAGCTTCGCTGAAAATTTCACAACGGGTGATAGCGCGCTCGAAAGCGTCTTTAAGGCCAGCTTCGATTTCCTTGCGGAACATGGATCTGACCGCGTGTTCCGAAAATGGGACCAGGTCAATCGTGATTTCCGAGGCGGATTCTCGAACACATCGTTCGAAGTAATCGCGCTCGGGACAGGGTATCTGGTCGCGAACGGTGAACCGGTCAGGAACGACGTACTGTCCGCAGCGGAAGAACTCTGGCGACAGCTTGGGTCCGTACTTGGAACAGTGACCGGCATGGCGACTGGCGACAGATTCGCTAAGACGATTCCTTTCGGACGGCAGCTGATGGTGGGGCGCTAGCCCTCTGCTCAGAGAGTGGAGCAACAGCTCTCGGAGGACGCCAGCGTCTAGCAGCGCGCCCACGAGGGTGGCCGGAGCGTGTAGAGAGCCCGACTCCGCTACACCGGGACAGTCGGGGCTCTCTACGTGGCGAGCGTGGCGCGTAGTGGCTCAGGGGCGGAGTTGTCGGATGCTTCGATTGCTGATGTTCACGATGTACTCGTCCTCGCCACGCGATTGGTGGAAGTAGGCCAGCATCTGATGAGGCTCGACTGTAGCTGCGAAGAGGAAGAGCGGATAGGGCGTGTAACGGCTGTTGTACTGCTGGAAGAAGATCGCCTTGTCCAGGTCCGGCGACCAGGCGAGACCTGGCGTCCTTCGATCATGCGCGGTCGCCGCACGATAGAGCGTGAGAGGCATCCGAGGCTTCAACGCTTCGCTACGCACTGAGTCGGACAGGAAGCCGACGCGTTCGAATAGCTCGATCCATCGGCGTCGCGGAAGTGCAAGGAGTGGCAGATCTGCCATGGTCCAGGCCTCTTCGATCGCTATCGCTAGGTCGTCGAGATCATCGAGCCGACCATCATCAACCAACTCAGCGAGCAGAGCCGGTGTCTCGTTGCGGCCGAGCATGCGCTCGTACTTCTCGTGCTCCCAAGCCGACTCCATCCAAGCATCGTAACGACCCTCGGAACCCCTCCAAAACCCCTCCGACCGCGCCAGTCCGGCGCAGCCCGCACTGGCCTTCAGTGGGTCTCGTGCTCTCTGGAACCTCCGCGAAATTCCGGGCTGGAACGGGCCATTGCGGGCCAGCGAAGGCCAAGGCGGACCAATCACGAAACTCGCAGGAAGCCCATGCGCTCCCGCTTCTGGTTCAGTTGTTCTTGGTTCGAGTCCAGGTACCCCAGCCATAGAGAAGGCCCGGAAATTCGCGGAAAAGCGGACTTCTGGGCCTCGTCGTTTGGGACAGGAAATCGTGGATCCCTGCGATCAGGCGCAGGTTCAGCGGAGAAGAAGACCTCCATCCTCACCACGTCGCGACGGGGAGTCGCAGTGTGAGGACGCTGCCCGCTTCGGCGTGACGCACTCCGCGGTCGGCTATCCGATCGCATGGGAGCACACCGACGGCGTGCATCCGAGCGAGCCGATCGCGGCGGGTGGGGCGGTGCTGAGGCAGATCGTCGAGGCGCGAGGATTCGCCGATCTCGCCGCCTTCGGATCTGCCGCGCGCGGAGAAGACCACCCCGACTCCGATCTCGACCTCCTCGTGCAGTCGCCGGAGGGCGCCGACGTGTTCGACATGCTGCGATGGCGGGAGGTCCTTGCGGCTGTTCTCGGCAGAGTCCTCGACCTCGTCAGCTATCGCGGACTCGACCCGCGCCTGGATCAAGACGTCCTTCGCGACGAGGTGCCGCCCTGATGGAGCCCCGAGGTGCGTAAGGGCTGCTGTGGCATACAGCCGGTGGCTCTCGATGGCAGCATCCATCGTCATCAAGGGAAAGGAAGCTGAAGCCTCACTGATGCGAAGCAGGCTCTCTGCAGGGCCGCCTCGATGGCCGTGCCAGTGAGGCTCCGACTATTCTGGAACACGTGACCGACGAGACCGCGATGAGCGCGCTGCGCGCCTTCATTGCGGAGCGCGAATGGGCGCAATTCCACTCACCGGAGAACCTCGCGAAGTCGATCGCCATCGAAGCGGGCGAGCTTCTCGAGGAGTTCCAATGGTCACCGGACTTCGACGCCGATCGTGTCCGTCTGGAGCTCGCCGATGTTCTGACCTACTGCTACGAGCTCGCCGATCGATTGGGCGTCGATCCCGAGGCGATCATCCTCGAAAAGCTCGAGATCACCCGGAGCAAGTATCCCGCTGAGACGTCGCGTGGCAGAAGCACAAAGTATGATCAGCTTTGAGATCGAGGAGATCCCCTTCGAGTCCGCGAGCATTCGCGACTATCCGGATCCCACCGGGAAGCTGAGCAACTGGCCCGCCGTCTATGCCATCGACGACGGACGCGATATCTACGTGGGTGAGACCGGAAACGCGCTGCTGCGGATGACGCAGCATCGCCGAGACCCCAAGAAGCGGCATCTCGACGTCGCGCGGATTCTGCTCGACGACACTTTCCACCGCTCCGCCTGCTATGACCTTGAATCACTCCTCATCCAGTGGTTCTACTCCGACGGCGTCTACACCGTCATAAACGCGAACGACGGGCACCGCAACGAGGATTACGCCGGGCGAACTGCTTTCCAGCCGCGATTCCGGGAGATCTTCGATGACCTCCGGAGTCGGGGTCTCTTCCGGCATTCGCTGCGCGAGATCGAGAACAGCGACTTCTTCAAGCTCTCCCCGTTCAAATCCCTCGTACCGGATCAGGAACGGGCGATCTTGGATATCCTCAAGGCTCTCTTCGAAGACATCGAGGCCGAGCTGCCCACGACGATGGTGGTTGCAGGGCAGCCCGGCACGGGGAAGACCGTCGTCGGCATCTCGCTCATCAAGACGCTGCGCGACATCGAAACCTCCCGTGGCATCGACGACGCCGAGCAGGGGAGCCCGATCTCCGACTACTTTGCTCAGGGATACATCGAATTGCTCCAGGACCTGCGGGTGGGCATCGTCGTGCCACAGCAATCGCTCCGCACTTCCATCGCCAAGATCTTCGACCGAGCCCCGGGGCTCGATCGATCGATGGTCCTCACCGCCTATGACGTCGGAAAGGCGACCGAGCCGTACGACGTTCTCGTCGTGGACGAGGCGCACCGCCTCAACCAGCGCGCGAACCAGTCGTCCGGCTCGCTCAACAAGGCGTTCCCCGAGATCAACGAACGACTCTTCGGGAAGGACTCCACCGAGTTCACACAGCTCGACTGGATCCGCGCGCAGAGCACGCACAACATCCTGCTGATGGATGCGGAGCAGAGCGTGCGGCCCGCGGACCTCCCGCCCGAAGTGATCGGCGAGGTCGTCGGAGAGGCGAAGGCCAGCCACCACTTCTTCCCGTTGAAGACCCAGATGCGCGTCAAGGCCGGCGCCGACTACATCGGATTCGTGAGGGACATGCTGGCCGGTCGGAGTCCCGGGCGACCGGATCTTGGCGACTACGAGTTCACGCTGTTCGACGACATCGGCGCGATGGAGAAGCTGATCCGCGAACGCGATCGCGCCGACGGCCTCTCACGTCTCGCCGCCGGGTACGCATGGACGTGGGAATCGGACCCGAAGAAGAAGGGGATGAAACGCATCCCACTCGCGAAGCGTCCTTACGACATCGAGATCGATGGACATCGCTGGCGCTGGAACTCCGCCGAGAAGGACTGGATCAACTCACCTGATGCCCTCGACGAAGTCGGATCGATCCACACCGTCCAGGGATACGACCTCAACTACGCAGGCGTGATCATCGGGCGCGACCTGCGCCTTGATCCGACGACGGGTGAGATCCGAATCGACCGGACCCAGTACCGGGACAAGAAGGGCCTCGAGAACAACCGTCAGCGCGGGATCATCTACACCGACGCCGAAATCGAACGATACGTCAAGAACGTCTATGCCGTGCTCTTGACGCGAGGCATCCGGGGAACCTACGTGTACGTCTGCGACGAGGCTCTGCGAGAGTACCTTCGTGCCTTCATCCCCAGCGTCTGACAGGGCAAACTGAGATCTCATCGTCCCGACGTGGCGAGGGGGTGAGCGGTGTCACTCCGAGTCGAGCGGCGCCCGTCCTCGCTTGCGATGGAACATCGCCGCTCCGAGATGGTGTCAGGCTTGTTGCGTGCCCTCACTGACCGACTTCGCCGACCACGCGGTTCGCTGCCGTGAACAGGGCGGCGGCCTGTGTGCCTTTCTGCGACTGGACAGCGTGAGACGACTTGGTTGGCCGGACGATGTCATCGAGCAGTGGCTCTATGACCATGCGGACAAGGCCTCGTTCGGTGCCGACTACGGACGTGTCGACCTCTCCCAGATCACCTGGGAGGTGGAGGCCCTTCCGATCGATCTCCTCCTGAAGATCCAGACGGGCCCGTCCGATGACGGGGCCATCGAGGGCTACGCCCTCGCCCCGGACCACTGGATCGATCTGCGCCGCCAGGGCGTGCACAGGGGCGTCAGACTCGCATGGGAAGTCCACGGTACCTGGAAGAGATGGCCGATCATCGTGGACACGGGGCTGTTGGGTTCGGCGGAGCCCGGCCTGCAGCTCGTGGAGGGCCGCACGCGCGTCGGTGTCCTCCGAGGCCGCAAGCAGCAAGGGGACTTTGTGGCGGCTCGGCACCTCGCTTGGGTCGGGCGAGGACCAGCTGACTGACCCTCCAACGATCAATAGGTTGCTACTACGTATTAACGTACTATTGATGCATGGACGATCCGGACTGGGTGGAACTGCAGGAGACCGTTCGGGCGCTGGGCGCTCGGATCGACGAGCTGGAACGGCGTGCGGGCGCGCCCGCCGAACCGCGTGCGACGGTCGGGGGAGACGGATTCTGGGGGCTCGAAGGCCTGCGGGCTCGTCTTCCCGAGGACGAGTCGACGGCCGACGGCGCGGTGATGATCGTGGGCTCCCTCACGCTGCCGACCGGTGCGTCCGCGGCCTGGCAGCAGACCGGCGGCACAGCCGGTCTGCTGGAGGACGGCTGGTCGGAGCGCGCCGCGACGATCGCGGCGCTGGGCAGCCCCGTGCGTCTCGAGCTGGTGCGGCGCATCCTCTGCGGCGCCTCGACCACCGCGGAGCTCGCCGAGGGGGAGGACCTGGGCACCACGGGGCAGCTCCATCACCATCTCCGCCAGCTCGTCGCGGCCGGCTGGGTGCGCCACAGCGGGCGCGGGAGATACGAGATCCCCGCGGCGCGGATCGTCCCCCTGCTGGCGCTGGTGCTGGGCGCGGAGCGGTGACGTGAGGCGTATCCTGCTGGCCGTCTATCGTGTCCGCGCGATCCTCTACGCGGTGGGCGCGGTCCTTCTCCTCGTCGGCGTTGTCGCCGGGATTCTCGCCCTGGGGGAGGCGGTGCGGCAGCTCCGCCTCATCGCCATCTTCGCGGGCCTCGGCCTGCTCGCACTCTCGCTCCTCCTCATCCTCCTCGGCGCCCGTGTGATCCCTGACCGGCAGCCCCTGACGGTGTCCACGCCGGTTCGCGGCCGGTGGATGGGGCTGAACAGTCCCGCGTCCGCGGTGCCCAGCCACGGCGTGCGCCTCTACGGCCAGGCCTATGCGATCGACCTGATCCACGCTCCGGAGGGCGAGCCCCGTCCGGAGTTCGGCGGCGGGTCCACGTGGCGTGCCCCCGCTGAGTATCCGGCCTTCGGTCGACCGGTCCTCTCGATGGTCGACGGGATCGTGGTGACGGCGGTCGGTCGGCATCGCGACCACCGCGCACGCTCCGGCGCCCTCTCGCTCGTCTACATGATCGCGGAAGGCGCCGTCCGCGAGATCGGTGGGCCGCAGTTCGTCATCGGCAACCATGTGGTCATCCGAACGGATGACGGCGTGTTCGCCATGGTCGCGCATCTGCGGAAGGGATCCCTCCGCGTCCGCGTCGGCGACGTCGTCCGGGCGGGGGATCCGATCGGCGACTGCGGCAACTCCGGGAACAGCAGCGAGCCGCACGTCCACGCGCAGCTCATGGACCGCCGCTCGCCGCTGACGGGTCAGGGCATCCCGATGGCCTTCGCGGACATCGAGGTCGAAGGGGAGCGGCGGGTGTCGGGCATGCCCGCGAACGGGGAGCATCTGACGGCGTGAACGGCCGGCTCGATGAGCCACGACTCGTTTCCTTGCGGGAGACTTGAGCATTGGTTAGCCTACCCTTAGTCGGGAGCGCGTCGAAGGGCTGACGGAGATCCGCGCTGCGCTGCACGCGGCGGGAGAGGGACGCTGATGGGCAAGAGGGGCTTCACCGGCGCGATGACACGCGCCTACGGTGCGCACGACCACGATGTGACGGTCACGGCCGTGGAGACGATCGCACCACGGTTCCTGCGGATCTGGATGGCCTCGCCGACGCTCCTTCAGGAAGCGGTGACCGGGCCGACCGCCTATCTGCGGTTCTGGTTCCCCGACCCCGAGGGAGGGGAGACCGAGCATCAGCGGGCGTACACGCTCACGCAGGTCGATGCCGAAACCGGAACCTTCGCCGTCGACGTCGTGCTCCACGAGCCGGCAGGCCCGGCATCCGCGTGGGCGGCGAAGGCCGTTGCCGGGACGGTGGTGCAGGCGACCTCGCTCGGCTCATCGCCGTTCGCGCTTCCGGAGGACCTCCCCGCCGGATACCTGCTCATCGGAGACGCCGCATCCATCCCGGCGATCAACGCCGTCCTCGGCACGCTGCCGGACGGGGTCCCCGCGGAGGTCTATCTGGAGGAGCACGACGAGGACGATCGCCTCATCCCGGTCGCCTCCCACCCCCGGGCCTCGGTGCACTGGGTGCCCCGGAGAGGCGAGGGGTCGCTCGCCGCCGCGATCGAGGCCAGGGACTGGTCGGACTGGTACGCGTGGGCTGCGCCAGAGTCGGGGTCTCTGAAGCAGTTGCGCACGCGGTTGCGCGACGAGTTCGGGTTCCCCAAGTCCGAGATCCACGCGCAGGCGTACTGGTACTACGGGCGGGCGTTCGGGAAGAACCGCTCGAAGGCCGCTCCTGAGGAAGAGGCCGTCGCCCTCGCAGCGGCGGCCCCGGAGACGGTCGTCGAGTCCGCGGTCCGGAAGGGGGCGTGGCGATCCCAGGCCGGCGGCCGCCTCCTCGCCCCGCTGCGCCCGACGATGATCGTCGCGGGGATCGCGCAGGCCGTCATCACGATCGTCCAGCTCGTGCCCTTCGTCCTCCTGGTCGAGCTCGCGCGCCTCCTGCTGGGCGGTGCGGCACCCGAGCGGCTGTGGACGGTCGGGATCTGGGCCGTCGTACTCATGGGTGCCGGGGTGCTGCTCTCCTCGGCGCTGATGCTGTGGCTGCACAGCGTGGACGCCCGATTCGCCCGCACGCTCCGATCGGACCTGCTCCGCAAGCTCGCCCGCCTGCCGCTCGGGTGGTTCGACGTGCGCGGCTCCGGGCAGATCAAGCAGCTGGTGCAGGACGACACCCTCTCGCTGCACTACCTCATCACCCACGCGGTCTCGGATGCGGTCGCGGCCGTCGTGGCGCCGATCGCGGTGCTCGCGTATCTGTTCGCGGTGGACTGGCGGGTCGCCGCCGTGCTGCTCGTCCCCGTCCTCGCCTACGTCGTCGGAATGGCGATCATGCTGGTGCAGTCGGGGCCGCGCACGGCCGAGGCGCTGCGCTGGTCGGAGCGGATGAACGTCGAGGCGGGCGCCTACCTCCAGGGGCAGCCCGTGATCCGGGTGTTCGGAGGAGCGGCCGGCTCGGCCTTCCGCGGACGACTGCACGAGTACATCGGCTTCCTCGACCGATGGCAGCGCCCGCTGTCCGGTCAGAAGGCGTTCATCGACCTCGCGACGCGGCCCGCGACGTTCCTGCTCCTCATCTGCGCGATGGGGACCCTGCTCGTCACGACGGGCGGCATGTCCCCGATCGCGCTGCTGCCCTTCCTCCTGCTCGGCACCACCTTCGGCGCACGGCTCCTGGGCATCGGCTACGGGCTCTCCGGTCTCCGCGGGGGCTTCCTCGCGGCGCGGCGTATCCAGATCGCGCTCGACGAACGGGAGCTCGAGGTCTCGGGGGACACGTCCGGCGCCGGCACGGCGCCTACCGGACGCGTGGAGTTCGACGGCGTGGGGTTCTCCTACCACCGCGGGGTTCCGGTGCTGCAGCAGATCGACCTCGTGCTCGAACCGGGCACGGTCACGGCTCTCGTCGGCTCATCGGGATCGGGGAAGTCGACCCTCGCGGCTCTGCTCGCCCGATTCCACGACGTCGGAGAGGGCGCCATCCGGGTCGGCGGAGAGGATCTGCGCGCTCTCGCGCCGTCGGAGCTCTACGCGCGGGTCGGCTTCGTCTTCCAGGACGCCCAGTTGGTGATGGGTACCGTGCGCGAGAACATCGCGCTCGCGGATCCCGACGCCGACGAGGCGGCGATCGTGGCGGCCGCGCAGGCGGCGCAGATCCACGACAGGATCCTGCGGATGCCCGACGGATACGACACCGTCCTCGGCCCGGACGCCGCGCTGTCCGGCGGGGAACGGCAGCGGATCACCATCGCCCGGGCGATCCTCGCGGACACGCCCGTGCTCGTCCTGGACGAGGCGACCGCCTACGCCGATCCCGAGTCGGAGTATCTCGTGCAGCAGGCGCTGAACAGACTCACGGAAGGGCGGACCGTGCTCGTGATCGCCCACCGACTCCACACGATCACCCGGGCGGACAGGATCATCGTGCTCGATCACGGCAGGATCGCCGAGTCCGGTGCGCACGAGCAGCTGCTCGCCCAGGAAGGCCGGTACCGACAGCTCTGGAACGCGGGCGCCTCTCCCGCGTCGCCCGCTCTCGACGCGGAGGGGAACCGATGATCCGCACTCTGCTCGCCCTGCTGCCCGCAGGGGGCGGTCGCCGCATCGGCGGCCATGTCGCGCTGACCGTGCTCGGCGTGCTCCTCCGGGCCGCCGGCGCCGTCGTCCTGGTGCCGCTGGTCGCCGCGCTCTTCGGCGCCGTGCCCGAGGCGGCCTGGCCCTGGGTGGGAGTGCTCGCCCTCGTGACGGCGGCCGGCTGGGCGGTGGACGCGGCGGCGGTGCGTCGGGGATTCGACCTCGGCTTCGGCCTGCTCGAGACGGGTCAGCACGCGGTCGCGGATCGCATCACCCGGATCCGCTCCACGTGGTTCACCGAGGAGAACACGGCGAACACCCGTCAGGCGGTGGCGGCCACCGGGCCCGATCTCGTGGGCCTCGTCATCTACCTGGTCTCCCCGCTCATCGGCGCCGCGCTCCTGCCGATCGCGATCGCCGTCGCCCTGCTGCCGATCGCCTGGCCGCTCGGGCTCGCGGCGCTCGCCGGGGTGCCGGTGCTGCTCGGCGCCTTCTGGCTCGCGGGGCGGCTCAGCCGGAGCGCCGACCGTGCGGCGGCCGATGCCAACAACGCGCTCACCGAGCGGATCGTGGAGTTCGCGCGCACGCAGCAGGCGCTCCGCGCCGCGCGCCGCGTCGACCCGGAGCGCAGCCAGGTCGGTGCCGCACTGGCCGCGCAGCACAGCGCGACGATCCGCCTGCTCCTGCTCCAGCTGCCCGGGCAGATCGTCTTCGGGATCGCCAGCCAGATCGCGCTGATCCTGCTCGCCGGGACGGTCGTGGCCCTCACGATCTCCGGCTCCTTGTCCGCGCCGGAGGCGGTGGCTCTCATCGTGGTGATCGTCCGCTACCTCGAGCCGTTCACCGTGCTCGCCGAGCTGTCCCCGGGGGTCGAGGCGACGATCGGGACGATGCGCCGCATCAGCGAGGTGATCGACGCACCGTCCGACGGGTCCGGGGCCCGGCGGCACGATGTCTCCGCCGTGCCTTCGATCGAGCTGCGTGATGTCGGCTTCCGGTACGGCGATGCGCAGCCGTCGGTGCTGCACGGATTCGACCTCGTACTGGAGCCGGGGACGACGACGGCGATCGTCGGCCCCTCCGGCTCCGGGAAGAGCACCGTGCTCTCGCTCATCGCCGGGCTCCAGCTGCCGACATCCGGACGCCTGCTCATCGATGGAGTCGACGCGGCAGAGCTCGATGAGGAGTCGCGGCGGGGACTCGTGAGCGTGATCTTCCAACACCCGTTCCTCTTCGACGGCAGCATCCGCGAGAACGTCCTCGTGGGCGCGCCGGGAGCCGATGAGGAGGCCGTCGCCCGCGCCGCGGATCTCGCCCGTGTCGACGCGGTCGTGCGTCGGCTCCCCGAGGGATGGGATCAGCGGGTCGGCGAAGCGGGCACGGCGTTGTCCGGCGGAGAGCGCCAGCGGGTGTCGATCGCCCGGGCGCTGCTGAAGCCCGCTCCGGTGCTTCTCGTCGACGAGGCCACCAGCGCGCTGGACACGGAGAACGAGGCGGCGATCACGACTGCGCTCACCCGGGATCCGTTGCCGCGGACGCGCGTCATCGTCGCGCATCGCCTGAGCAGCATCCGTGCCGCGGATCGGGTGGTGTTCCTCGAGGAGGGGCGGATCGTCGAGGACGGCACGGTGGACGGTCTCCTCGCCGACGGCGGCCGTTTCGCCGAGTTCTGGCGCCAGCAGGATGCCGCGACGGGCTGGCGGATCGGCGGGACACGGGCGGCCCGAGTCCGTCTCCCGGAACTCCCTCCTACGGATTTGTGACGTTTCCCCGGCCTGGACCGTCCTATGGACAGAGCGTTCGTTCTTCGCTCGTCGAGATGGCGCAGCCGCCACGGCGCGCCGGTGAATCTGGAGGTTGTTTCTGATGGCTACGGATGAGAAGGACACGATCGCAGGTCAGAGCACGGAGACGAGGGCGCCGAAGGCGTCGGGCTCGTCCTCCCGCGTCGATCGCGGAGATGCGGCGTCGCGCGCTCCGCGGGACGGCGTCGCGCCGGGCCGCACGACGATCGCCGATGGCGTGGTCGCGAAGGTCGCAGGGATCGCCGCCCGCGAGGTGAGCGGGGTCTACGCGCTCGGTGGCGGAGGCGCACGGGCGCTCGGCGCGATCCGAGACGCGGTGAATGCCACCGATCTGACCCAGGGCGTGAAGGTGGAGGTCGGCGAGACGCAGGCGGCCGCCGACATCACGATCGTCGTCGAGTACCCGTCGCCGATCCAGGAGGTCGCCGAGAACGTGCGGTCCGCGGTGGCCGGTGCGATCACGCGCCTCGTGGGGCTCGAGGTCGTCGAGGTCAACGTGGACGTCAACGACGTGCACCTGCCCAGCGACGACGACGCCGACGACGAGTCGCGCGTCTCATGAACACGACGCTCATCGGCGCGGCGATCGGCGCGGTCCTCGGCTTCGCGGCGCTGCTGTTCGGCTTCTGGGGCTTCCTCCTGGTCGCGGTCCTGATGGGCGTGGGCGCTCTCGCCGGACGCGTCGTGTCGGGGCAGCTGGATCTCCGTGCCCTCGCGGGGGTGTTCACAGGACGGCGCGCCTCCTCATGAGCGGCACGCTGGCCGACGTGGCCGTTCCCGCTGACCGCCTCGCCTCCGCACACGCGAGAGGTGCGGTGCGGGTACGGGAACGGGTGATCGACAAGGTGGTGCGAGCCGCTGCGGCCGACGCGATCGGGGTGGCGCGCGACGACATCGACGTGGAGGTCTCCGAGTGGGCGCGCGGGCTCGCCATACGGGTCGCGGGGCCCGCGCCGGTGCCCGACCTCGACGACCGCGAAGCGGTGGAGGCCGCGGAGCCGATGCTCGAGCGGATGGGACGTCTGCAACGCATCCTCGCTGCGGAGCTCGCGCGGCTGACGGGCAGAGAGATCCGCCGGATCTCGGTCACGGTGACCGGGGCGCGGATCCCCGAGCGGAAGAGGGTGATGTAGATGGCCTCCTCGGTGCTGGACCGGGTGACACGTCGTGAGACGCATTCCCCGCGCTCAGCGGCGACCGTGACGGTGCTCGTGCTGGCCGTCGTCGCGATGGCGTATGCCGGGACGGAGATCGTCCTCGAGCTGTCGGGAAGGGCCCCTCTGCTGGTGTCGCCGGCCGGCGCGCTGCGGTGGCTCATCGAAGCGCCGACGTCGACCTGGCATGCGGCCTTCGCCGCGGGCGCGGCGGTCGTCGTCCTGGCAGGAGTGGTGCTGTTGGTCCTCGCCCTGAGCCCCGGTCGGCTGTCGAGGCAGCGGCTGGACCTCGGGCCCCAGGCGGTGATCGCCGACAACGGCGTGATCGCTTCCGCGATCGCGGAGCGGGTGCGCCGCGAGTTCGACCTCTCCCGAGGAGGAGCGGTCGTCGGGGTGGGGCACCGGAGCGCCGACGTCACGGTCCGCCCCGAGCCGGGACAGCACATCGACCCGGCGGGTGTGCGCGCCGTCGCCGAGGCCGAGTTCGCGGCACAGGCGGTTCCAGGGCTGCGCGTGCGAGCACGTGTACAGCGACCGGCCGGCGACGGGAGTCCTCGATGAACGACACCAATCGGATCCTCAACCGCGGCATCCTGCTCGTCGTGGGGATCGTGCTGCTGGTAGGCGGCGCGGCGGCGGTGCTCGCCGTCGCCTGGCCTCCGGCGACGGACGTCTGGACCACGCAGCTGAAGGCGGCGGGGGAGTGGACGGCGGATGTCGTCGCGCGCACGTGGCTCGCGGAGCAGACCACGGTGAGTTGGGCGGCTCTGGCGGCCCTCATCCTCCTCGCGGTGCTCGTGGTGCTCTCGGTGGTCGTCATCGCCCGCCTCGGCCGCGGGAGCAGCGGCTCTCTGATCCGGGAGGAGGGTGGCGAGGATGGGCTGGGGCCGATCACGATCGGACCCGGGTTCGCCTCCGATGCGATCACCCACTCCCTCGGGCGACGGGAGGAGATCCTGTCATCGCGCGTGTCGACGCGGAAGGTGCGAGGGGCGGACGTGTTGCAGGTGAGCGTGACGCCACGGCGGAACACACCGCCGGCAGAGGTCGCCGCGACGGTCACCCGGCTGACCGACAGCCTGGCAGCGCTGACCGGGCGCGAGCTTCCCGTCTACGTGTCGATCCACGCCGGCGTGCGGACGAGACTCGCCGCCGACCAGCCGCGCGTGCGGTGAGCGCTCTCGGCGCAGAGACCGGCCCCCGGACCATCCGGGGACGATGAGGAAAGGTGAATGAGATGAGTGCAGGAGACAAGATCAAGGCGGCGGCCGACAAGGTCAAGGGCGAGGTCAAGGAGGCGGTCGGCAAGATCACCGACGACGACAAGCTCGTCGCGGAGGGCAAGGCCGACCAGGCCAAGGGTCACCTCAAGGACGCCGCCGAGGACGTGAAGGACACGTTCAAGAAGTGAGCGGAACCGGGGCGGCGCCGCGTGCCCGCCCCGGTCCGAGCACCTCGGCGGAGAAACACGGAAGGACACATGACATGGGATTCTTCAGCTTCCTGATCCTGGGGTTGATCGCCGGCGCGATCGCCAAGCTCATCCTGCCCGGCAAGCAGGCGGGAGGGTGGTTTGTCACGCTCCTGCTCGGCGTCGTCGGCGCGATGCTCGGCGGCTGGCTGGGCGGGTTGATCTTCAACGTCAGCCTGCAGGGCTTCTTCTCGCTCTCCACGTGGCTGCTGGCGATCGGCGGATCGGTTATCGTGCTGCTGATCTACGGCCTGGTCTTCGGACGCCGCGCGAAGGAGTGAACAACTCCCCAACTCCTCTCCCGGACATGCGTCCCTGGGGGAGGATGGGCCGACGGGCGGCGACGCCGTCCGTCGGCCCCGGGGCGGGGGACATGAGGGGGACATGGAGATGAGAACGGGTGCATTTCGTGATCCGTTGGGCGCGGCCGACGACCGGATCGTCGCGGGACGCGCGTCCGACGGGGACACCGCCGCGTTCGCCGTGCTGGTGCGGAGGTATGCGCCGATGATGCGTGCGTACGTGCGCCGGATCCTCCCGGGGACCGCGGACGTCGACGACGTGGTGCAGGAGGCGTTCATCACGGCCTGGGAGCAGCTTCCGATGCTCGAGGATCCCGGTGCGGTGAAGAGCTGGCTCATGCGCATCGCAGGCCGGAAGGCGATAGACCGGATCAGGGCGAGGCGTCCGACGGTCGATCTGACGGAGGTGGAGGCTCCGGCGCCCGATCGGGCATCACCGGAGCGGCGCGCAGAGGCGCGCGCCGGGGTGGCCGCGCTGAGCGACGCCTTGAACGCGCTCCCCGACGCGCAGAGGGAGTGCTGGGTGCTCAGGGAGCTCGGCGGCAACTCGTACGACGAGATCGCCGAAGAGCTCGACATCCCCGTCTCCACGGTACGAGGGCTTCTCGCGCGAGCGAGGAAGGCCCTCCTTGTTCGGATGGAGCAGTGGCGATGAACGACAACGACGTCCCACGACTTCGGAGTCTGGGACTGGAACCCGAGGACCTCGACGGGCATACGCTCGAAGAGCTCTCCGACTATCTCGATGCCGGGCGCGAACCGGCCGATGCCTCGATCGACGAGTCACCCGGATGCCGCATCGCGATGGACGCGCTGGAGCGTCTACGCCGCCTCTCGCCTGAGCTCCTGGTCGACGACGCCGTCGCGGAGCCGCAGGTCGAGGAGAGCTGGGTGCAGGGCATCCTCGCCGGGATCCGGCTCGATGCGCGTGCGGGGCGGCGGATCCCGTTCTCCGCTCCGGAGCCCGAGGCCGATCTGGGGATCACCGAGGGAGCTGTGAGAGGGCTCGTCCGCGGCGCGGAGAGCGCGGTTCCCGGTGTGCTGGTGGGACGGTGTCGGCTCGTGGGAGACGTGACGGAGACCGGTGTCCCTGTACGCGTGGAGATGGACGTGAGCGTCCCCTACGGCGACCCGATCCCCGATCTCGTGGATCGGCTCCGCGAGGAGGTGGCCTCCCGGCTGGGAGAGCACACAGAGCTGAACGTGGCCGGAATCGACATCACGGTCCACGACGTGCAGCGGATGCCGGAACCCGTCGAGGAGGAGGACCAGTGAGCGACAGCCGTGACACGGCGGCCGGGATCGAGGAGGCGATCCGCGCCGTTCCCGGTGTGGCCTCGATCCTCCGCACCGGGAACCCGGTGGCGAACGTGCTCGACGCGGGCGCACGCGCCCTGGGCATCCGCGACGAGGAGGCGCCGCTCGTGCGGGTCGCGAGCACTCCGGAGGGTGTCGAGGTCGAGGCGGCGATCGCCGTTCGGCCCGGGACGAACGCCGCCGACACCGCCCGTGAAGTCTTCGCCGCGGTCACGACCGTGGTCGCAGAGCAGGGCGGCCGCGCGGCGGACGTCCGCATCACCGTCGCCCATGTCGGCGACGCCGTCACGCAGGACTGAGAGGAGCCATCGGATGAGCGTTCGTGTCGGAGTGGTCTGGAACCCCGCCAAGGGGGAGAAGGAAGAGATCGAACGGGCCCTGCGCGGCGTCGACGCCGCAGAGGTCTCGTGGTTCGAGACCACTGAGGAGGACCCGGGGGGAGGAGCGACGCGGCAGGCGCTGTCCTCCGGGGCCGAGGTGGTGATCGCGGCCGGCGGCGACGGCACCGTGCGTGCCGTCGCGGAGCAGTTGGCGGAATCCGGCGCGGACGTCGTCCTCGGAATCGTGCCCCGCGGTACCGGAAATCTCCTCGCGCGGAACCTCGGCGTGCCGCTCGACGACATCCCCGCGGCGATCGCGCGCGCCCTGGAGGGGGAGACGCAGCGGATCGACGTCGGATGGGCCGAAGCGGTGATCGATGGTGAGCGAGTGCGCCGTGCCTTCTTGGTGATGGCCGGGTTCGGCATCGACGCCCACATGATCACCGAGACGGATGCGGAGCTCAAGGACAAGGCGGGGTGGCTGGCCTACGTCGAGTCCCTCGGACGGGCGGTCTCGGCCAGCGAGCTGATCGACATCCGTGCGGCGTTCGACCACGGCGATGCCGAGGAGGAGAAGGTGCACACGCTGATCGTCGGCAACTGCGGCACCATCCAGGGCGGGATCACGGTGCTGCCGGACGCGGTCCCCGATGACGGCGAGCTCGACGTGCTCCTGTTGCGCGCCGACGGGATCGCAGGGTGGCTCGACACGATGCGGAACGTGCTGTGGGACAACGGCGTCAAGCGGCTTCTCGGGGGATCATCCCAGGCCGAGAGCAGCGACACGGCATCCCACCGGCGGGCGAAGGAACTTGTGATCGACCTCTCGGCGCCGCGCGTCTTCGAGGTCGACGGCGACGACCTCGGCGAGGCGACGCGGATCGCGATCAGCGTGCAGCCAGGTGCGATCCTCGTGCGGTGAGCACGAGCTCCTCTCGAAGGGCGGTGCCTACATGAGCTTGGTCGACTCGAGCGCCTCGACCAGTCCGCGGTTGACCGAGATGAGAGGTCGCCGGAGCACGAGGCCCAGGAGGAGGGCGGGAAGGACGAAGAGCGCGAGCGTGCCCAGGGCGATCCAGAAGTCCCCGTTGTGGACACCGGCGATCGCGGACCTCATCGCACCGATCGCGTAGGTCGCGGGCAGGAACGGACTGATGCCCTGGAACCACGCGGGCAGCAGCTGCAGAGGGTAGGCGCCGCCCGATCCTGAGATCTGGATCACGAGCAGGAGGACGGACAGTGCCTTGCCGGCATTGCCGAAGGCGACGACGGCGGTGTAGATGATCAGCGTGAACACGAGCGACGTCACCCAGCCGGCCAGGATCAGCAGGAACGGATGCGCCGGCTCGATGCGGACGAACAGGATGAGCCCAAGGGTGAGCAGCGTGCTCTGCGCGAGGCCGACGAGACCGAAGATCCCATAGCGCCCGAGGTACTTCTCGGTGGGGGAGAGTTCGGGGCGATCCGGGAGCGTGTCTCCGTCCACGTCGACCCGGATCGTCACGGTCATCAGCAGTGCGCCGACCCAGAGCGCCAGGATCATGTACAGCGGCGCCATCCCCGCCCCGAAACCGGCGACCGGGAACACGGCGGTCCGGTCCACCCGCACGGGCTCGGCGAGAGACGTCGCGAGGACGCCCGGATCCGGGCCGATCACCTTGCTGATCTCGCTGAGGTCGCCGGTGTCGGCGGCCTTCGACACGGCGCTCTGCACCTCGCTGAGCCGGTCCGCGGTCGCGGCCATCGACGCGGCGAGGCTCCTGGTCGCCTCCTGTGCCTCGGTCAGGGCCGACAGCACCGACCCGGACGCTCCGGACAGCCGCGACGAGGCCCCGGAGAGGTCTTCGCGGACGCCGGCGATGTCGTCGGAGATCGTCGAGAGCGTGCCCGACAGCTTGTCCAGCTGCGTCCGCAGCCCGGTGTCGTAGGCGCTCTTCGCATCTCGGATCGCCTTCTCGGCCTCGGCGAGCGCGGCGGTGATCTCCTGATGCGACTTCTGTGCGGAGTCGTTCCCGGCCGCGACATCCTTCGCCGCCTGGACGAGACGGTCGTGCACGGCCTGCTGACGCGCGATCGCGTCGTCGAGACGGGCGACGACGGCGTCGAAGTCCGCCTGGGCGGAGGCGGGCAGCTTCGGGCCGACCTCGGTCACCAGGGTGTTGCGCACGGCCTGGTACTGGTCGATCTGCAGCTGCACCCGATCGGCGAGGGCGTTGGTCGCCTGAACCCTGTCGCCGCTGAGCGACCCCAGGCTGCGGTACAGCTCGTCGATGCGCCGACCGACCGCTTCATAGCTCTTCTCGGTTGCGGAGAGGGCGTCGGCGAGCGCTCCGGCCGCCTTCTGCAGCGTCGACTTCAGGCTTCGGATCGAATCGATCCCGCCTCCGACGGCGTCGGAGGTGTCCTGGAACGTTCCTCCGGCCGCGGAGACGAGCGAGGACGCGCTCTCCACGAGCGGCACGCTCGACTCGATGAGCCGGGAGAAGGCCTCGACGGTATGCGCCCCGGACCGGAACTGAGCCTCGATCCCGCCGATCCGCGCCTCGACGCGGGTGAGGGCGGCCTGGGTGTCCGCGTCCGCGAGGTAGTCGGACATCGAGGAGATGAGTCCCAGGGCGACGTCGCCCAGCGTCTTCGTGAACGCCCCGCTGATCTGCGCGGAGACGCCCTCGGCGCCCTGTCCGGTGATCTTCGGCGCGAGGGCGTTCTTCTTCTCATTGGTGTAGAGCTCGATGCGCGTGCGCTCGGCACCGTCCGCGTAGAACGTCATCATGTCGGCGCTGAACGACGGCGGCAGGACGATCGCGGCGTAGTACTCGCCGGAACGGGTGCCGTCGACGGCGTCCTTCTTCGTCGTGATCACCCAGTCGAGATCGTCGTTCGCCCGCAGCGCGGAGAGGACCTGCTCGCCGACGTTCACCGGGATCGGCACCAGGTCGCTCTTGTATCCGTCGTCGGTGCTCGCCACCGCGATCTTCAGGTTCTTCGTGTTCGCGAACGGATCCCAGCTCGCGATGACGTTGAACCAGGTGAACAGCGACGGGATGACGACGAGACCGAAGATCACGATGATCGCCATGACGTTGCTCGTCGCCCGGCGCACGTCGCGGAGCGTCAGATGGAGGATGTTCTTCACGCCTTCTCCTCCTCATCGTGGTCGTCCGCCGCGTGGTCGTCCTCGAGGGCGGGGTCCGGCTCGGGGGGCGTGACCGGCTCACGGCCGGACTGCGCAGGATCCTCCGGCTGCGACTCGACCGGATCGTCGGCGGCCGCGCCTTCCGCGCTGTCCTCCTGGGCGGGGAACCACTCGCCCATCAGCGCCTCGGCTTCGGCGCCGGAGAGCGGCGCCTCCTCGTCGACGGAGACGTCCACGGCGGCGTCGGCGTCGAGATCCGCTGCGGTCTCGCCGGCGGTCGTCTCCGGGGCCGGTGAGAGCGCCGGGCTCCGCAGCGCGAGCGCCGCCGGCAGCGCCCCGCCTCCGGCCAGGACGGCTCCGCGCAGCTCGGCGTCGTCCAGCTCTGCGACCTCTCCCGCTCTCTCGAAGCTGTGCTTGATGTACTCGATCGCGACGAGGAAGCCGATCACCAGCAGCGACCACAGCGTCCAGATCCCGAGCATCAGCGCCTTCGCGTCCGGGATCGCCCAGGCGGCGACGGCGAGCACGGCCATCCCCGCGAGTCCGGTGAGCAGCGTCACGCGCAGCAGCGTCGGATAGCGCCGGGTGAACGGCACGGCGCGCCGCTCGAGATCATCGCGGTACTCCCGGCGGTTCGACAGCGCATGGATCACATCGCTCAGGCGGTGCCCGCGGTCGGTGACCTGCACCTTCTCGCCGATCAGGAGATCGGTGGCGGCGACGCGGCGGTTGAAGAGCAGGTTGAATCCCGCGAGCCGACGGCGGAGGACGAGCCCGATGAGGAACGAGATTGCGACGAAGAGGGCGAGGATCCCCAGGAGGCGCCAGTAGTCTCCGCCGGAGAAGCCGGCGATGGTCTCGCGCATGGCGTCGATCCCGTAAGAGAAGGGAAGCAGCGGATAGAGCGCACGGAAGAACCCGGGCATGAGCTCGATCGGATACAGGCCGGACGCCCCGGGGATCTGCATGATCACGAGGAGCACGCACAGGCCGCGGCCGACGTGGCCGAAGGCGACCGAGAGCGCGTAGACGATGCTCACATATGCGAGGCCGATGAGCACGCCCGTGCCGACGAAGGCGATGGCGCTGGCCGTCTGCACGCCGATGACGAGGTTGCCGATGCAGACGATCAGCGCCTGTCCGACGGCGAGACTCGCGAGCAGGAGGAAGCGACCGAGGTAGGCCTGGCGCACGGTGATGCCCTCGACGCCCTCCGTGTCCACCTCGATCTTGAAGATCACCATCAGCACGAATGCGCCGATCCAGAGCGAGAGGTTCGTGAACAGTGCCGCCATGGCCGAGCCGTAGGAGGAGATGGGGAAGACCTTGTGCTCGTCGACGGTGACGGGGGAGGCGATGAACTGCGCGATCTGCGAGGAGTCGAGGCCGGTCAGCGTACTCAGCGCACCCCACTCCGATGCGGCTCCGAGGGCGCGCACGTCAGTCTTGGCGGTCGCGACGCCGTCTTCGATCCCGGCGAGGTCGCGGTCGAAGTCGCCGAGCGCGGCGGACGTCGAGACCAGCTGTGCGTCCAAGCCGGCGAGCAGCTGATCGGCCTGTGCCAGCACCCCCTTCTGTGAGCCCAGCGCCGCGGACAGCGTAGCGGCGCTTGCGGAGAGCCGGGACATCGCGTCGTTCACGGCGGGGACGCTCTGCGTCATGATCGTGCGCATCCCGTCGGCCGCCGTCCGGGTGTCCTGCATCGCCTTGTCGAGCGCGTCGGCGGTGGCCTGCACGGCCTTCACGGTGTCGGCCGCTCCGGCGTTGAGGGTCTTCAGGCCAGTGAGCAACTGTTGGTTCGCGCCGTTGCGCTCCTTCAGTGCGGAGACGACCTCGACGAGACGCTGACGGACCTCGGGGGAGAGGGTCGCGTCGTCGAGGAGCGTCTGAAGCCCCTCGATCGCCTTCTCGTTCGCCTCGACGGCTCCGGACACGTTCGTGATGGCGCCGTCGATGCGAACGCCCGCCTGATCGAGGGCCTGGGTGAGACGGGTGATCGAGACGTGGGCCGTGGAGGAGGCGTCGGCCAGCAGGGTCGTCCCCGAGACGAACGCGGAGGTGGCGGCGTCGGTGAAGGTGACGACCTGCTTCTGCGTCTCGGCGATGAGCGCCTGTGACCGGGCCAGGGACTTCTGCACGTCGCCGAGCGTTCGGCCGACGTCGCCGAGGGTCCCGCGCGTGGCGGAGAGATCGGTGCGCGACGATCCGAGGCGGTGCTGCAGATCGGCGATGTTCCCGCGGGCCGAGGCGAGCGTCCGGGATGCCTGGTCGAAGACGTCGAGCGCGCCGTCCCTGGCGTTCAGCAGGCGCAGCTCGGCGCCGTCTCCGACGTCCTTGAGCGCGTCGGTTGCGGCCAGCGCCACCTGCTCCTTGAAGGCGGCGGTGATCTGCTTGTCGAGCTCCGAAGCCCCGACGTCCGTGATCTTCGGCGCGATCGCGCTCGACTTCTCGTTCACGTAGTACTTCAGCGCCGGCTGGGTGATGTCGCCGGAGGTGATGCTCAGGAGATCGCGGCTGAAGTCCGCGGGGATCACCACGGCGGCGTACGCGTCGCCGCTCTCGACGGCTTCCCTGGCCTCGTCCTCGTCCATGAAGTCCCAGCCGAGCTGATGGTTGTCCTTCAGCTGGTCCGCTACCTGAGCGCCGACGTCGACCCGTCCGGTGAGCTCCGACGTCGCTCCCTCGTCGAGGTTCACGACGGCGACGCGGATGCTCCCCGTGTTCGCGTACGGATCCCAGAAGGCGTTGATGTTGAACCAGGCGTAGAGGGCGGGCGTGATGAGCACGCCGATCACGATGATCCACGCCTTGCGTACGCGGAAGAGCCGGTTGACGTCTCGTCGGAATACCTGCCAGCCCTGCTTCACCCTCCGATCATATCGGAAGTATGCACATGAGTGTGCAAGTTAGCTGGGTGACAGGATCCTCTCCGCCACCTGCGGGAGGGTGTCGTACCCTTCGTCCGCGAGGAAGTGCCCCGCGCCGGGGACCACGATCCGTTCGGCGTCGAGCGCCGCACCCAGGGCGATCGACAGCGCCGGAGGGACGATCGCGTCATCGTCCGAGAGCAGCACGACCCGATCGCCCGTGCGAGCCGCCGTGCGGCGAAGATCCGGACGGCTCCGGGTGAAGCCGTCGAGCTCGGGGAGGCCGGGGATCGGGTCGGCGAAGCCGGAGACGGCGATGAGCGCGCCGAGGCGCCAGTCTCCGCCGAAGCGATCCAGTGCGTGGAGCGCGGTGACGGTGCCGAGGCTGTGCGCGACGACGGCCGTCTGGTCGTCCGGCGCGCCGATGGCCTCGACGACCGTCTCCACCCAGCGTACGGGGTCGGGGGAGGAGGAGTCGGGGAGCGCCGGCACGAGCGTGCGGACACCCGCCGGGGCGAGTGTGCGGGCGAGCCATCCGAACCAGTGGTCGGAGGGGGTGGCCGAGTAGCCGTGGACGACGATGACGCGCGAGATGCTCATGACCGGCGCAACAGGCGATCCGGTGAGGTCATTCCCGCACCGCCGGATCAGCGGATCGCGTTGAGGGCGGTGGAGACGATGACGGTGACGACCGTCGTCCAGCCGATGATCGCGACGGCCTGCCAGAAGAGCACGCGCGCCTTCCCGATGCCGGCGGAGGCGAGCATCGTCGCCGTGAACTGGGTGGGGAGCAGCAGCGGGCCGAGAAGGCTCACCCCGGGGACGCCGTAGCGTTCGAAGGCACGATGGAACTTCGCCCGCCGGGCGGCCTTCCGCTCGGATCCCTCGTCCACGGGGGCCGGCCCGCGGGAGCCGTCGCGGCGGGTGAGGATCGCCTGCCGCGCGCCGGAGCTGACGAGCACGAGCGCCGCCACGCACACGAAGTTGCCGACGATCGCCGCCAGGGCGGCGACGACCGGATGGATCCCGCCCACGACGCCGATGGTCGCCGCGCCTTCGCCCTCGATGAAGGGGATGGCGCCGGCCAGGGCGACGATGAGCGGCTGGACGAGGTCCGGCACCTGCGCGACGAGGTTCTGGAAGGTATCGATGAGGTTCATGGTGCTCCGGTGTCGTGGATCCCGGCGGTCCGCCGCGGTTCGTCCAGTCCATCGGCCCGCGGAGGAGATCGACAGTGCCGGGCGGTCACCGCATGCCGGGCACAGTGCCCCGGAGCGGGGTGACAAATGTCATGGCCCTACGGTGGGGGCATGGACATCACACGCGAGGCCTCCGCCCTGAGCAGGACGGAGGCGTGGCAGCTCCGGCGGGGGATCTCGGCGACGTGGTGGTACACCGCTTCAGGGGTGGTGTTCTTCGAGGTGTTCGTCGTCCTGTTCTGGACCTTCGACGCGATCAAGCTCGGGACTCCCGTGCCCGCACCGGTGGTCGCCGCCGGCGGAGTCGTCTGGCTGGTCTCCACGCTCCTCCTGCTCTCCGACTACCGGCATCGGATCGCCGCGGAGTCGCGAACGTCCTGGCCGCGGGTCGTGATCCCCCTGGCGGTCGCCGCCGGGTACGGGATCGCGGTCGGCGTCCTCACCGAGAGCTGGCTGCTCGGCCTCATGCCCGTCGCGCAGTCCCTGGTGCTGCTGAACCTGCCCGCCGGGATCCGCTATCGGGTGGTCGCCGGCCTCACCCTCACGCTCTTCGGCGTGCTCCTGATCGACGGCGTGCGGGGCGCGGGCGAGCGCGGGGTCGTCTGGTGGATACCGGCGCTGTACACCGTGCTCCTGCCCGTGATGACCGTCAGCGCTCTGTGGTGGTGGGACGTGGTGGTGATCATCGACCGCGCGCGTGCATCGGAGGCCCGGCTCGCCGCCGCGCAGGAGCGGCTGCGGGTGGCATCCGACGTGCACGATCTGCAGGGGCACCACCTCCAGGTGATCGCACTGCAGCTCGAGCTCGCGGATCGCCTGCTCGACGGTGACGGCGACGTCGGCGCCGCGAGGGAGCAGATCCGTGCGGCGAGGGCGAGCGTCGACGAAGCGCGCCAGGGCACCAGGGATCTGGCGACGCGGTTCCGGTCTGTTCCCCTCGGGGACGAGCTCGCCAACGCCCGCGACCTGCTCCGCGCCGCCGGTCTCCGGGTCGACGCCGAGATCGCCGTCGACGCCGATGCGGCCCCCGCGGACGTGCTCGGCCCAGTCGTGCGGGAGACGACGACCAATGTGCTGCGGCACGGGGGTGGCGACCGGGCGCGGCTGCTGCTGCGGCGCGACGCCGAGGGGTGGCGCTATGAGATCTCCAACGACGCCGTCCCCGGCGCCGAAGGCTCGCCGGATGGCTCGGGGCTCGAGGGCGTGCGCAGGCGGATCGCCGACGCCACGGGAACCTTCGCCGTGGTGAGGCGCGGGGACGACTTCGCCGTGAAGGTCGTCGTACCGGCGGAGGAGGCGTCGTGATCCGGGTGCTTCTCGCCGACGACGAGGGGATGATCCGCTCGGCGCTCGCCGCGCTGTTGCGCATGGAGGAGGACATCGACGTCGTCGCCGAGTGCGCCGACGGGGCGGAGGCGCTCGCCGAGGCACGGCGTCTGCGACCGGATGTCTGTCTCCTCGATCTCGAGATGCCGGGCCTCGACGGCGTGCAGGTCGCGGAGCGCCTGGTGCGGGCGATCGCCACCCGGTGCGTCGTGGTGACCAGGCATGCGCGGCCGGGCGTCCTGCGTCGCGCGCTGGGCGCAGGGGTCTCGGGCTTCCTGCCGAAGTCGCGGGGTGCCGACGAGGTCGCCGCCGTGATCCGCCGCGTCGCCTCCGGTGCGCGCTACGTCGATCCGGAGATCGCAGCCGATGCCCTGAGCGATGAGCGCTCACCGCTCACCGATCGTGAGCTCGACGTGCTGCGAGCCGGGCGGAGAGGGGAGACGACCCGGGAGATCGCCCACGTCCTCTCGCTGGCTCCGGGCACCGTGCGCAACCATGTCTCGGCCGTGCTGACGAAGCTCGCCGTGCCGACCCGGCAGCAGGCGGTCCTGCTGGCCGAGGAGCGCGGCTGGATCTGACGGCCCGCCCGGTCGTCAGCGTCGTCGCCGGATGAGGGCGATGACGAGTGAGAGCACCAGGAACGCGGCGAGGGCGATCACGACCGTGTCCGCGAGGAAGGCCCCGGCGTCGTAGGTGGTCTCGATGTCGGAGGGGACGCGCCGGGAGGCGAATCCGACGTCCACCGGGAAGCGGAAGTATCCGACTCCGGAGTGGTCCTGCACGGACCAGGGGAGCGGCCAGCCGAACCCGACGTGGGCGAGTGCGCCCTCAGAGCGCACCGTGGTGGGGACCACGAGGGCGGAGAGCGTCGCGGCGGCGCCGACGAGGAGGCTCAGAGCGACGAGGGGGATCTGGCGCCGCCAACCGTGGCGAGGAGGGGCGGAAGGGGCCCGGTTCCCGGTCATGCGCTCGCAGGATGCATCGGAAGCCGCCGGGAGGTTACGAGGCGGTCCACGGCGTCGAGCAGACGCTCCGGACCGGTTCGGGCGACTTCGACCGGATCGTGCACCAGCACGCTCATGGCCGCCATCGTCAGCGCGACGGCGATCTCCGCGTCGGCGGGGTCGGAGCGCTCCTCGGCGAGGGCGACGTACTGCGAGCGGACCGCGCCCATCCACTGCGCGAAGGCGGGCAACAGCTCCGGACGGCGCATGAGGAGCTCCTTCATCCGCCGTCGCTCGCTCCCGTAGTCCATCGACGAGCCGATGAGCTCGCAGAGAGCGGGCACGAGCTCGCCCTCCGCATCGTGGAAGGCGGCGGCCCCCTCGTCGGAGACCACCGACTCCGGGAGGTTCAGCGCGGCCGCGGCCTTCGAGGGGAAGTAGTTGAAGAACGTGCGGGGGGAGACGTCCGCCGCCTCGCAGATCTGCTCGACCGTGGTGGCGTCGAGGCCGTGCTCCTCCACGAAGCGGAGCGCCGCCTCATGGATGGCGCGCCGGGTGAGCTGCTTCTTCCGCTCCCGGCGTCCCTCGGCCCGTGTCGCGGGCTGGTCGTCGGGGGCATCGATGGTCGTCATGGGACTATCCTCCCGTGTGCCGGAGCGAGCGCGCGCCCGCCCCGGCACACGACTCAGGCGCGATGGGTGCGGATCGTGCCGGTGTCGCTGACCCCGGCGTTGTCGGCCTGCTCCTGCAGGGCCGAACGCTGGCGCAGCGGCGGCACCCGGAAGAACCACGTCAGCACGAAGGCGAGCAGGATCACCGCGAAGCCGATCCAGTAGATCGTCGCCGCCGAGCTGGTGAAGCCCGCCATGAACGGCTGGGAGAGACGCGGGTCGGCGCCGGTGAGGAAGGAGGTGTCGCTCGTCGCGTCGCTCGACACGTTCGCCGCCTTCGATCCGCCGTCCTTGACCTGCTTCGTGAGCTCGGGCGCGAGCTGATCCACCCAGTGCGTCCGCTGCGACTGGTCCGCCCAGTCGACCTTCACTCCGCCGTCGACCACGCTCGCCACGGCCTTGTCGGCGACGGCCTGCAGCGCGGCGGTCTCCGCCGCCGGGGTGGCGGCCGCCACCTGCTGCGCGATCACCGTCGGTGCGGCCGCGGCGGGGATCGCCCCGGCATCGACCTGTGCCTGCACCGCGGCTGTCACCTTCTCGGTCACCGCTTTGCCTGCGGCGGCCTTGGCCTGTGCGGCGCCGTCGTCGAGCTGCTTCTGGATGCCGCTCTTGATCGGGTCGACGACCGGATTCCACAGTTGCTTCATGATCGCCGCGTTGGCGGGCGCCTCGGCGACGGCGGGGTCGAGAGCCGCGTCGAGTGCGGACGTCAGCGTCGACTTGTCGGCCATGCTGTGCACGATGTTCGTCGGCAGCACGGTGAAGAGCACCGAGAGCATGATCGCTGTGCCGAGCGTTCCGCCGATCTGGCGGAAGAAGGTCGCGGCGCTGGACGCCACGCCCATCTCCGTCGGCTCGACCGAGTTCTGGCTGGCGAGCACCAGCGTCTGCATGAGCTGGCCGAGCCCGAGGCCCACGACGAACATGCCGATCATCATGAACCAGAGCGGCTTGTCCGGCGTCATGAAGGTGAGGATCAGGAAGCCGATCGCGGTGAAGAGCGTGCCGGTGACCGGGAAGATCCGGTAGCGGCCCGTGCGGGACGTGTACGCGCCGGAGCCCATGGCGGCGATCATGAGGCCGATCACCATCGGGATCGAGGCGAAGCCGGACTCGGTGGGGTTGAGCCCGACGACGATCTGCAGGTAGAGCGGGATCGTCATCATGGCGCCGAACATGCCGAAGCCGACGAGCACGCCGATGACGGTCGCCATCGAGAACGTCCGCGACCGGAAGAGCTTGATCGGGATGATGGCGTCGTCCTTCATCGCGATCTCGATGAGCACGAACGCGACTGCTCCCACGGCTCCGATCACGTAGCAGGCGATCGCGCCGGCCGAGGTCCAGCCCCACACGCGTCCCTGCTCGGCGACCAGCAGGAGGGGCACGAGGGCGACGATCACCGCGGTCGCGCCCCACCAGTCGATGCGGGGGCTCTGGTGTTTGGCGATCTTCGGCAGATGCAGGAAGACGATCACCATCCCGAGGGCGATGATCCCGACCGGGACGTTCACGAGGAAGACCCAGCGCCACCCGTCGACCCACAGGATCTGGTTCGCGCCGGCGAAGAGCCCGCCGACGAGGGGGCCGATGACGGTGGAGACGCCGAAGACGGCGAAGAAGTACCCCTGGTACTTGGCGCGCTCACGCGGGGCGAGGATGTCGCCCATGATCGCGAGCGGCAGCGACATCAGCGCTCCGGCGCCGATGCCCTGGAAGGCGCGGAAGCCCGCCAGCATCAGCATCGACGTGGAGAAGCTCGAGAGCAGGGAGCCCAGGATGAACACGCTGATGCCGAAGATGAACAGCGGGCGGCGTCCGAAGATGTCGGACAGCTTGCCGTAGATCGGCACCGTGATCGTGGAGGTGATCAGGTAGGCGGTCGTGACCCACGCCTGCTGGTCGAGACCGTGGAGGTCGTCGCCGATGGTGCGGATCGCCGTGCCGACGATCGTCTGGTCGAGGGAGGACAGGAACATGCCGGCCATGAGGCCGTAGATGACGAAGAGGATCTGCCGATGTGTCATGATCGGCGAGGATCCGCCCGCGGCCGGAGCGGTCGCGGGAGCGGCGGTGACGGTGGACATGCGGTCCTTCGAATGCGGAGCGATTCGGCAACGCCGGCACCCACCGTCGACGTATCGGCCCGGGCGCCTACGCTGGCGGCAAGAATTTTGCAGCCCTGCAACATTACATCCGCTGCAACCTTGCGCGCGTGCATCTCTCCTATGAACTCGCTGGGGATTCGGGCGTGCGACCATGGGGTGTCCGACCGGCGGAGGAGGCGTATGGACACGCTCGCGTTCTGGGTCATCCCGCTCGGAGTGATCGGCGTGCTCGCGCTCTTCGTGCGCCTCCTCCGGACGATGTACCGCGACGGAAGGCTGGATCCCGCCGACCTCCAGGCGGCGCGGAGCGCGCAGTTGCTGCCCCTCGTCGTGCTCGTGGTGGTTCTGCTGGGCGAGATCCTCCTCTTCGAAGGGATCGGTCTCCCGGTCGCCGCGATCCCGCTCGTGATCGGCGTGACAGCGCTGCTCGGCATTGCCTGGGCGGTGGAGCGGGCGCGCCGCGCGGTGCGGAGAGCACGGTTCGCGACGAGCCGGGAGGGGCGCACTGCGGACTCATAGGCCGCATTCCCTTACAGTGGTTCGGTAATGGACACGACCGACACGGCCACCCCTTCGGAGGGTATGCCAGGACGCCCGCGCGCCGCCGCGATCGACGACGCTCTCCGCAGCGCCTTCGAGGAGCTGATCGCCGAGATCCCGCTGCGCGAGTTCAGCGTGCGCGCTCTCGTGGCCCGGGCGGGCACCACGCGCGACGCCTTCTACCGCCGATATGGCTCCCTGGGGCATTTCTTCATCGAGGTGATGCTCTCGCGCTACGCCACCGATCCGACCGAGGACACCGGGTCTCTCGTCGGCGACCTCCTCGTCATTCAGCGGGAGCAGCGCGACATGTACAACGACCCGATCGCGAAGGGCCTCCTCCCGCTGATCCTCGATGCGTCGTTCCGCGATCCGGTGACGGCCGACGCGCTGTCCGAGCAGTTCATCACGCCTCAGCGCGCCGCGGTCGTCGCGCTTCTGACGCGCGCGGTCGACCGCGGGGAGGTCTCCGCCATCGCGGATGTCGACTACGTGATCGACCAGCTGTACGCCCCGATGCTCTTCCGGTCGGTGCTGCCCGGACGCGGGTCGGTCGACGAGGAGTACGGTCTCGCGACCATCCGGACGGCCCTCCGCGAGCTGGGCCATCCGGATCCGGAAGGCGCGGTGGCCCAGGGCGTCTCCGCAGAACGACGAGCGCGGGGAGGTCGCCATGGCGAAGCTTGAGACTCTGCCGAGGGGCTTCCGAGGAGATGCTGGAGACGGCATCCCCCGCCGAGCTCACGGCCGTCTTCGACGCCACGCTGCTGGACGTCCGCCGCGGATAGGGGCTCGGTGCGCGCCGGGTGCGGCGCAACCCGGATCCGCTCTCGCTCGGGCAGGCGCCCTGTGACCGCTAACGGCGACCGCCCCGGAGAAGTGGGGGACGTCTACGCCTTCTTCCTCGAGCGGCCGGGGCGGTGGGCGGCAGTACAGGTCATCGACCTGCCTGAGGAGGGCATCGCGACCCTCGCAGCGTTCGACTGGACGGGGTCCGAGGCGCCGGCGGACGTGTCGGTGCTCGCCGACGCGGATCGCATGATCCGGGACTTCCTGTTCTGGGAGCCCGAGGAGTTCGTGCAGAAGGTCGCGCTGCCACCCCCGCCCGGGTTCCGGCTGATCGGCGTTCTCCCCGTGCGTGGACGTGAGGCGGAGTGCCGCCGGTCGGGGGACTGGTGCTTCGACGGGCGCATCGAGCAGCAGCTGTGGTGGAACGCCCTTCCTGGCGAGCTTCGCGCGCGGTTCAAGGCGGGGCTGGCCGAGGAGGAGGTCTATGTCGTTCCCGGGATGCGCTACCGGCGGTCCGGGGAGCTGGTGGAGACCGTATCGCGCGCGACGACGACCTTCGACGGCGAAGCGGCGCTGCTGACCGAGGAGTTCGAGCTGACCGCGCTACGGTCATGGCCGCTACTCGTCGACCTGCGTCTGTCCGGCTGGCGTGATGACCTGCTTCCCTTCCTGGAGTCATCGCCTCTGATGCGTGAGCTGACTCTTCGTGCGCATGGGAGGCGGGAACTCGACCTCTCCCGCACCTCGCTGCGCACGCTGCGCATCGATCAGGAAGGGCTGCGGCGACTCGTTCTGCCCGAGACTCTCGACATGCTGATCCTCCATGGCGACTCGGACGGTCCTCTGCGTGTCGAGGCCGAGGAGCACGGCAGGTGGATCCGGCTCCAGCTGACGGGAGGACCCGCGCCCGTGGACGGGCTCGAACGGCTGCGCGCACTGCGGATCGACGCCATCGATGAGCTCTCCGTCGAGGACGTCTGGGCGCGTCACCCCGGACTGCGATCGTTGACCCTGTTCGGCTCTCCGGGCGTGGCGCGGGAGATCGCGAGCCTCGCGGCGTTCCCGCAGCTGGAAGAGCTGTGGCTGGGCGACCTGTTCGGGTATGGAGCAGCGGACTTCCCTGGTCCCGGGGGCATCCCCCGCGTGCGCCGAATCGCTCTCGACTCGGTGCCCGCGGATGTCGCACGTCAGGTCCGGAAGGCGTATCGAGGGGCGCCCGGCATCGACGTGGACGTGCGGCGACCTCGAAACGACACCTGGCGCGAGCAGAATCTGGGCAATCCGCTCCGGCACTGGGAGGGTCAGGAGGGGCTTCCTCAGGCGGTGGCGAGGAAGGCCAACGCCGCCTGGCGCACCGCGATCGCCGTGGTGCGGCGTCCCGGTGTCGAGTCTGCGACCATCGTGTCCGCGACGAGCGTCTTCCTCGACGTGATCCGTGCACTCGACGAGAAGCACGGTTTCCTCCACACTCTCGAACGCGAGCAGGTCGTCGAGGCCGTCGAGATGCTCGCCGCGGGGCTGAGCACGGAGCAGCGGGCGCGCCTGGAGCCTGCTGCGGAGGAGGCGCTGGATGGCTGAGGGGCCTGAGGACTACGACTGGGTCCATCTGTTCCGTGCGTACTCGGAGGCGACGGGACCTCACTCCGACGCCGGCGCACAGGGAGCGGAAGGGGATGGCGGGTGATCACGACGGGGGAGATCGCTGCGCGGATGTCGGGGGAGCGGCTGCCTCTGCTGACACTGGAGGAGTTCTTCGAGGGGAACGCGAGGGAGGACTCCCTCGCGCCGAACCGGTGGGGACACGGGCGACCTCCTCTCGCGGAGATCGCCGCGCGGCTTCGTGCCCTCCTGGTGTTCTCGGACGTCGTCTGGGTGCGCGTGGAGCTGCATCCGGACACGGAGTCGGGTGAGCCGGAGGGCGTTGTGCTCGGCGAGTCGATCGTCATCTGCACGACGGCTCCTGCCGCCGACCTGGAAGCCCGCCTGGACGCGGAGGGGCTGCGGAGCGACGGGATCGTGGAGTCGGACGAGAGCTCTCTCGACGATGCCTGCGGCATTCCTCCGGTGGTGGGGCACGAGCGGATCGTCTTCCTCGTCTGGGACTAGTCGGACCTGTAGGCGGAGACAGGCGGAAGCGGCCGCCGGGCGACGAGATCCGTCATCGCGGACCCTGGTCGAGCGGCGGAGGCTGGTTGCGGGGCATCTGATGGCGGCGGCGCAGCGCGGGGTCTGCGAGATGCGGGGGTGTGTTGTCGACGTCCTCCGGGTTGAGGTCGGTCGCGGGCTGGACGATCTCATCGATGCGGTCGAGCACGGCGTCGTCGAGCTCGACTTCGGCGGCGCCGAGAAGGTCGTCGAGCTGTTCTGGCGTGCGTGGACCGATCAGCACGGAGGTGACGGCGGGATGCGCGGCGGCGAACGCGAGGGCCAGGTGGGTCAGGGAGAGTCCCGTCTGGCCCGCGAGGTCAAGGAGCTTCTCGACGGCATCGAGCTTGCGGCGGTTCCCCTCCCGGCGAAGATCGAACTTGTAGCCGATCATCTCGCGGAAACCGCGTAGATCGATATCGGCCTCCGAGCGAAAGCGGCCCGTCAGCCAACCGCTGTTCAGCGGGCTCCAGGTCAGCACGCCCATGTCGAGCCTCTGGGCCGTCGGCAGGACGTGCTTCTCGATTCCGCGCACGAAGATCGAGTACGGCGACTGTTCGGTGTGGAACGGGACATGGCCCCGACGGTCGGCGATCCAGTGCGCCTCCATCTGACGCTCGGCGGGATATCCCGACGAGCCGATCGCGAGCACTTTGCCCGCGTGCACCAGGTCGCTGAGCGCGCTGAGGGTCTCGTCCAGGTCGACGGAGTAGTCGGGGCGGTGCACCTGGTACAGGTCGATGCGATCGGTCCCCAGACGCCGCAGGCTTTCGTCGACCGCTTTCACGATCCAGCGGCGCGAGGAGCCGCGGCGGTTGACGTCCGCGCCCATCGGGAAGAACGCCTTGGTCGCGAGCACCACATCATCGCGGCGATCGCGGATCGCGCGTCCCACGATCCGCTCGGACTCGCCGTCGGAATACATGTCCGCGGTGTCGACGAGGTTCACTCCCGCGTCGAGGGCGCGGTGCACCATCGCTGCCGCAGCGTCGGCGTCGGCGTTGCCCCACGGGCCGAGGTGCATCGTGCCGAGGCCGAGTGCGCTGACCTGGATGCCGGTGCGTCCCAGGCGGCGATACGGCATGCTCATCGAGAGCTCGCGCCGTCCGTCGCCGCGGAGAGCACGTCGCGCGCCACGCGCAGCCCGTTCCCGGCGCGGGGGTGTCCTGCGTAGAGCGCCGTGTGGAACACGGTCTCGACGATCTGCTCCTCCGTCGCGCCGACATTCAGCGCCGCCCGCATGTGCAGGGCGAGCTGTGGCTCCGCGCCGCCGATGGCGGTGAGCACGGCCACGTTGATGAGCTGGCGTTCGCGGAGGGTCAGGGTCTCGCGGCCGTAGACATCGGCGAAGCCTGCCTCGACCACGTACGTGCCGAAGTCCGGACTGATCTCGTCGAAGCCGGCGAGGGTCTGGGCAGCCTGCTCGGGGCCGAGGATGCGGTCCATCAGGTCTCGCCCGCGCTCATAGCGTGCTCCGGTTCGTGGTGACATGCAACAGAACGCTACGCTACGTAGCGTTCTGTTGCAACCCTCGCTAGCCTTGTCCTCATGACCGCCTCGCCCCGCAGCCGTGCCGCCGCGCAGATCCAGGACGCTGCCTGGGAGATCCTCGCGGAGCGGGGGCTCCCGGGAGTCACGATGGAGGAGATCGCCGCGCGCGCCGGCGTCGCGAAGACCACCGTCTACCGGTGGTGGCCCACCAAGTCGGCGGTCCTGATGGACGCGTTGAGAGAAAGGCTCCTGCCTCGGGTGGCGTTCCCCGAGGACGGGAGCGTCCGCGACGACCTGGTGTCCCAGATCGAGGCCGTCATCGACCTCTTCGGCAGCGAGACCGGGCGCGCCTACCTCGCACTGGTCGCCGAGAGCATGCACGACGGCGAAGTCGCCACCGCGCTGCGCGAACGATACGTCGACGATCAGAGGAGGGCCGCGATCGAGCGACTCGAGAAGGGGAAGCGGAAGGGGGAGGTTCTTCCGGAGGTCGACCTCGAGCTTCTCGTCGACAGCCTCTACGGCGCTCTCTACTACCGAGTCCTCGTATCGCACGCTCCGCTCGACCGAGCGTATGCGCGGCGCCTCGTCGACGGCATCTGGCCGGGTGAGCCGAATCGGCGGAGGCCCGCCGGCGACGATGGTGCGGGACCGTCTACGGCGGAAGCGTCGATGATCTGAAGGAGGTCGCGTGGACCGGAAGACGGTCAACGCCGAGCTGCGGCGGCGGTTCTATCCGCTGCTCGTCGCTGCGGACTTCGTCCGGAGGGGCGACATCGCACGTCGGACGCTCGACCACGGAGTCGTCCATGCGGCGGAGATGCAGCATCTGCCTCGGAACGACGCGATCCAGGTGAACCTCGGCGTGCACTGCGGGACGACCACCGGGTGATCGCGGAAGGCTGATCGCCGGAGGGCACCGCCTCAGATGGTGACGGGCGCGGACGGGACCAGCTGGTCGAGCAGCGTCAGGTCGCGCACGGCCCCGCGATCGGCGGAGGTGACCATCGCCGCGTAGCTGCGCAGGGCGACGGAGACGGGACGCTCCCGGTCGGCGGGGCGGTATCCCCGTCCGGACTCGAGAGCGTCGCGACGTCGTGCGAGCTCGCCCTGGTCGACGCGCAGCTCGATCGCGCGGGTGGGGATGTCGATGCGGATGAGGTCGCCGTCCTCGACGAGAGCGATCGCCCCGCCCGACGCCGCTTCGGGTGAGACGTGGCCGATCGAGAGGCCGCTCGTCCCGCCGGAGAATCGCCCGTCCGTGATGAGCGCACAGCTCTTCCCGAGGCCTCGGCCTTTCAGGAACGAGGTCGGGTGAAGCATCTCCTGCATGCCGGGACCGCCCCGGGGTCCCTCGTAGCGGATGACGACGACGTCGCCCGGCCCCACCGTCTTGTCGAGGATCTTCTGCACGGCCTCCTCCTGCGACTCGCAGACGACGGCCGGGCCCTCGAACGTCCAGATCGACGGGTCGACGCCCGCGGTCTTGACCACGGCGCCGTCGACGGCGATGTTCCCGCGGAGAACCGCGAGACCGCCGTCGGCCGAGTAGGCGTGAGCCACCGAGCGGATGCAGCCGCCCTCGGCGTCCTCGTCGAGAGAGGTCCACTCATTCGACTGCGAGAACGCCGTCGATGAGCGACGTCCGCCGGGGGCGGCGTGCCAGAGGGCGATCGCCTCCGCGGAGGCCTTGCCGCCGCGAAGATCCCACTCGTCGAGCCAGGAGGCCAGATCCGGGGAGTGCACCGAGTGCACGTTCTCGTGCAGCAGTCCTCCGCGGTGCAGCTCGCCGAGGATCGCGGGGATGCCGCCGGCGCGGTGCACGTCCTCCACGTAGTAGGTCTTGTCGCCTGCGACGTTCGGCGCGACCTTCGCGAGGCACGGCACCTGGCGGGACTTCGCATCGATCTCGGCGAGGCCGTACTCGACGCCCGCTTCCTGGGCGGCGGCGAGCAGGTGCAGGATCGTATTGGTCGATCCGCCCATCGCGATGTCGAGGGCCATCGCGTTGTCGAAGGCCTCCGCCGTCGCGATGGCGCGAGGGAGGACGGACTCGTCGTCCTGCTCGTAGTAGCGCTTCGCGAGGTCGACGACCGTCGCGCCCGCCCGCTCGTACAGCGCGCGGCGCGCGGTGTGCGTCGCGAGCACCGAGCCGTTGCCGGGAAGGGAGAGACCGATGGCCTCGGTGAGGCAGTTCATCGAGTTCGCGGTGAACATGCCGGAGCAGGAGCCGCAGGTCGGGCAGGCGTTCTCCTCGATGAGATCGAGGTCGCGGTCGGTGATCGACTCGTCCACCGCGTCGGAGATCGCGTTGATCAGATCGAGCGAGCGCACCGAGCCGTCGGTCAGCGTCACCCGTCCGGCCTCCATCGGGCCCCCCGACACGAACACCGTCGGGATGTTGAGGCGCATCGCGGCCATGAGCATCCCCGGCGTGATCTTGTCGCAGTTCGAGATGCAGACGAGGGCGTCCGCGCAGTGCGCGTTGACCATGTACTCCACCGAGTCGGCGATCAGATCGCGCGAGGGGAGCGAGTAGAGCATGCCGCCGTGTCCCATCGCGATGCCGTCGTCGACCGCGATGGTGTTGAACTCGCGGGGCACGGCCCCCGCGGCATGGATCGCCTCGGAGACGATCCTGCCCACGGGCTGCAGATGGGTGTGCCCCGGCACGAACTCCGTGAACGAGTTGGCGACCGCGACGATCGGCTTGCCGATGTCGGAGTCGGCGACCCCCGATGCGCGCATGAGAGCGCGGGCTCCGGCCATGTTGCGGCCATGGGTGACGGTGCGGGAGCGGAGGATCGGCATCCTCCCATGCTCGCGGTATCGGGTCGCGACGCCCAGACGGCGCTGCTACTAGTAGTGGCACTGATAGTTTTGGCGCATGGACGCGGAGGAGCTGACCCGGCACGAGCTCGGAGCGTTCCTGCGGCGGAAACGTGCGGCGGCGAACCGCGCGGAGTACGGCCTTCCACCCGTGGGGCGCAGCCGTGTCTCCGGACTCCGTCGTGAGGAGATCGCGTTCCTCTCCGGCGTCTCGGTCACCTGGTACACCTGGCTGGAGCAGGGGCGCAGCATCCGTCCCTCGCGTCAGGTGCTGGACGCCGTCGCGGTGGGGCTGCGGCTCACCCAGGCCGAGCACGACTACGTGCTCGGCATCGCGGGGTTCGCGCCGCTGCCCGCCGCCGGGTCGGCGGCGCCGGACGAGGTGCCGGCCCACGTCCAGCACCTCCTCGATGCGGTCGATCCGGCCCCGGCGTTCGCCTTGAACGGGCGATGGGACATCTGCGCCTGGAACTCCTCCTACGAACGGCTCTTCCCCGCCGTCTCCGCGGCGCATGCGGAGGAGCGCAACCTCCTCTCCTTCGTCTTCACGCATCCCGCGGTGCGGGCGATGCTGCCGGACTGGGAGGTCACGAGCAGGAGGTTCCTCGCGGAGTACCGCGCAGAGACCGGCACGCGCGCCGGGGGGCCGGAGCACGTGCGCCTCATCGCCCGGCTCCGGCAGGAGAGCGAGGACTTCGCCCGTGCGTGGGACGACCACGAGGTGGTGCGGTTCGCCTCCCGACGGCGCAGCTTCCTGCATCCGGTCGACGGAGAGGTGTCGTACGAGCAGATCGCCCTCGCCCCTCAGGACGCGCCGGAGTTGAGGATCATCGCGTACCTGCCGGCCCGGTCCTGACGAGCGTTCTCCGGAGCGGGGTGCCGCCCCTAGTCTGGGTGCGTGGGGCAGTCATCGATCGAGTACGACTACGCCGGGGCGTCGTCGCTCGCGGCGGGTTCCGAAGGGGCGCGGCTGTCGCTCGCGACGAGCGGCGGCTCCGACGCCTCGGGGGCGGTCTCGCATCCGTACTTCTTCTCCGGCTTCGCCGAGCATCCGGGTGTCGTCGCCGCCGGCCTGCTGATGCTCGCGCGCGTCGCGCGGACGCGCTTCTACGTGCCGCCGAACACGCTGGCCGCCGTGCTGCGCGCTGCGGATCCGGTCGTGACATCGAGCCCCGACGGCCTGCGCTTCGAGTCCTTCAGCGTCTGCTGCGGCGTGTACGCCCGTCTCGACGTCGACGCCGTCGCGCTCGACACGGCGTATGCGGCATCCGGCGTGACCAACGTGGACGTCAATCCGCCGCTGCGGCAGGCGCTCGCGGGGCTCCGCCCGTCGGAGCCGCTGCACCTCGGCGTCGGCGACGACGAGCTCCGTGTGTCGACCTTCGATCACGAGATCGTCGAGGAGCGCGTGCCGCTGCCCGCACGGTGGCTCAAGGGGTTCGGTGAGACGCAGACGCTGTCGGCGGGGATGACGCTCCGCCACGAGCTGACCGGGCCCGCGGTACGGCAGTTCGTACAGGGGCTGCCCCGATCGTCCGCGACGAAGACCGTGATGTGGGCGACGCAGGCCGCCCGCACCCTGCGCCTCGCCTCCCGTCCTTCTCGCGGCGCCGTCTGCGTCGCCGGCCCGGAGCGCCTCCGCGTGCTCGAGCCCCTGCTGCGCTTCGCGACGTCGCTCCGCGCCTACGGGCCGGACGCCGACGCGTCGTCCCTCCCCGCGCCGAGCGCCTGGGTGCTGGAGCTGCCCGGAGCGCGGGTGACCGTGGGTCTCAGCCCCGAGAAGGCGCGCGGCTTCTCCGGGGAAGGGGCCGTGCTGCACGCCCTCGCCGGTGCGGACGGAGCCGGCGACGCGGATCTGCTCGGGGCGCTGCTGGCGTTCGAACCGCGGATCGACATCCCCCTGCTCTCGCAGACGGCGGGGCTGTCCGAGTCTCGCGTGCGGGGAGGGCTGGCCGCGCTCGCCTCGCAGGGACTGGTGGGGTACGACCTGCACACCGGCGCGTTCTTCCATCGTCCCCTTCCCGTTCGGCCGGAGCTCCTGGGGATGCTGCACCCGAGACTGGCCGATGCGCGGATGCTCGCGGACGCCGGAAGCGTGCGACGAGGCGCCGACGGCAGGTTCGTCGTGGACTCGGGCGGAACGCCGTACGAGGTCGCCCTCGCGGCGGATCCCGTGGACGATCGCTGCACGTGCCCGTGGCGTGCGAAGCACCGCGGAACCCGAGGTCCGTGCAAGCACGTCCTCGCCGCGCGTCTCGTGGCGGGGGATCGGGAACGCGGATGAGCGGGATCGTCGAGCGCAGACGTCTGCTGAGGGCGGTCGCGGAGGGGGAGGACCCGTCCGATCTCGACGCGATCCGGAACGCGTTCGCCGCGGTGGACGAATCCGATCGGGCCGCGCCCGCACGGACGCTGCCCGCGTCCCGGCTGCTCGCGGCGGAGGGCCGGACGTCGCGCTCGTGCTTCCTCGCGGTCGCCCCGCGGGGTGCCGATCCGGCGCAGGACGCGGCGGACATCGCCGCAGGAGAGGGAGGGAGCCGATGAGCGGCTACGAGAACAGCTATCGGTTCTATGCGGACACCGGGCGCCTCGTCGCCGGCGGTGCGTCGCTGCGCGAGCTCTACGACGCGATGATGACGGTGCAGGACGAGGACATGGCCGCCGTGGACGGTTCGCCGGCGCGCCTGGCCGAGCTGACCCGGATCTGGGTGCAGAGGCCCGTGTTCGTGCAGCTCCGGCTCAACGAGCTGTTCGGCGGCCTGACGGTCGAGCACACCGACGACTACGTGCTCGCACTGGTCGGAACCCTGGCGGGGCGGTATGAGCAGGAGGTCCGCCTGCATCTGCTGCGGAACGATCACGACCTACGGGAGACGGTCTTCTGGCGCATCTTCGAGGTCGAAGGCGGAGGAGAGGTGTCCCTCGCCAACATCGACAAGTTCTCCCCGCCCGAGCTGAACTGGCACAACTCCGTCGTGCTGCTCGTCGAGGAGGGCACGCTGGATCGGGTGCGCACGCTGCGCTCCTGTCTCGAGGCGCTCAACCGCGACTTCTCCGCGTACCGCGCGGGATGGTTCTCCCGCGTCTACGCCGCCCTCGCGCCGACCCCGTCCGAGGCGGCCGCCGATCAGGCGCTGTTGACGAGGTGCCTGGGGTCGACGGTCACCGCGACGGTGTCGTTCGCGGTCAAGCATCTCGTACCGGTGCAGAAGGCCGGGCTCCTCGACGCCGACTCGTTCGTCGACGCCTGCGCACCGGCGCTGACCGGGCCGAAGTCCGCAGCGATGCCAGTCGTGAAGATCCTCGAGGAACTGGCGTCGTCGAACGTCGTCGGCGGAGACCGGGTCGCGGAGGTGCTCACGGTCGGGCTCGGACACCCGCACGCCGACGTGCAGCGAGCGGTCGGGGGTGCGCTGCGGAGCCTCGGCCGGATCGATCTGGTCGAGGAGCAGCGCGATGTGCTCGCGCCCGCCGTCGCGGCCGCGCTCCTCCCGGTGGCCACGGTGGCGCAGGCTGCGGCGCCGGACGTCGCCGCCGTCGCCGCGGAGGCGGCTCCCGCGGTCTCCGTCACGGCCTGGACCGCCGATGACGCGGTGGAGCGGTACGCCGCGCTGCTGGAGGACCCCGCCGACGCCCTCGAGTTCGAGCTGGCGCTGTCCTGGCTCGTCGACGACGCGCGGGCCGCCGAGCTGCTGGCTCCGCTGGGCAAGAGGGCGCGAACCCTCGCCGAGCGCGACGAACAGCACTATCCGGCCGTGCTCCTCGTGGCGGCGCTCGACTCCGACACGGAGTTCCTCCCGCAGCGCTACTGGCAGGAGGTCTCCACGCACTGGGCGGACGGCGTGGAGACGACCGTCCGCGGAGAGCGCCGCGCGCTGCCGACGGCCGAACAGCTGACGGTGCTGCCGAGCTACGTGACCCGGCTACGGGAGGTCGCCGCGATGCTGCAGGGGCGGGCGCCGCGGGGTCCGCTGCTCGCCACCCCGACGGATTCGCACGGGCGGGTGGACGCCGTGGCGCTGCGCGACCGGTTCCGGAGGGACGCGCCACCGGCCGACCTCGCGCAGGCGCTCCTGAGGGTGTCTCCCGACGAGCGTGCGCGACTCGCCGCCGAGCTGGGCGTCGTGCCGCCCGCGGCCACCGAGAGCATCGAGATCGAGTGGCGCAGCCGGGGGTCGGAGACGCGCAAGGCCGACGGCACCCCGCAGTGGGTGTGGTGGGATCCGGTGGTCGTGGCCGAGCGGGCGGAGCAGCCGTCGATGGTCAACCCGGCATTCATCGGGACGGGCACGCGCGGGTGGTACGAGCACTATCACGGGGTGACCGAGCTCACCGCCGCGCAGCTGGCACTCGTGGAGCCGTCCTCCACGCTGCCGCTCACTGCGGCAGGCCTTCGCCTCATGAACTCGGCGGCGCAGGACACGGTGGAGCATCGGGCGGTGTCGATCCTCGCCTCGCTCTCTGGGCACCCCGGCATATGGACCGCCGAGACCGTTCAGCTCGTGGCCCTCGGGATGGCGGGCGCCGTGGCGGAGCTCCGGGCGCAGGCGGCGGAGCTGCTGGTCGCCGCCGTGCCGGTTCGGCTGGCAGCCGCGGAGGCGGCACGGGGATTCGCGGCGTGCGCACCGGGCATCGTGCTCACGCGGTGGGCGGCCTCGTTCGCCGACGCCGCGATGCTCGCGCCGGAGACGGTGGTCGAGGTGCTCTCGGCGTTGATGCCCGCGATCGACCGCAAGGCGAGGGGGCTCGGGGCGCTGCTCACCGTGCTCCTGGACGAGTCCGTCCGACGAGGCGGCCGCGTCGCCGACCCGGCGCTCCGCGAATGGCTCTCGGGCTTCTCGGGGTCGTCCGCGGCGGCGAAGACGGCGAAGGCCCTCCTCACGCTCTGATCAGCCGGGGAGGGCGGCGAGCAGGCGGCGCTCGTCCTCGTCGGAGAGACCGGCCCGCGTCGCCGTCGGCACTCCCTCGCGCTGCGCCCACTCCAGGGTGTCGCGCAGCGTCTCGGCGAGCGGACGGAGCGCGAGTCCGTGTGCACGGGCGAGCGCGTTGGAGAGCGCGCCGATCCCGAGCACGGTGTCGTCGGCGACCCACAGCGGGAGCGACTGCGGGCCCGCCCATTGCGACACCCCCTGCGAGATCAGCCAGTGCTCGTCGGCCGGCGTGAGGGCGCCGCGGTGGCCGGCGATCTCCGCGGCGGTCGCGAGATGCACGGAGAGCGGCACGGGATCACCGACCGCGTTGAAGACGCCGCCGGAAGACCGTTCCGCGAGACGGACGATCCAGGCGGCGAGGTCGCGGACGTCGATGATCGATGTGGGCAGCTCCGGCGCGTCCGGCACGAGCACCTCGCCGGCGGGCGTGGACGGGCGGGCGAGTCGCAGCGGCCAATACGAGGTGCGTCCGCTCGCGTCTCCCGGTCCTCCGATGAGGCCGGGTCGCACGATCACCGATCTGCCGTCGCCGAAGCCCTCCTGCACCGCTCGTTCGCAGGCCGACTTCGCGGAGCCGTAGTCCTCCCACGTCGTCATGACGTCCTCGACGAGGGGCGGATGGACGGGGGCACCCTCGTCGATGCCCGGAACGGACAGCGACGAGTACGCGCTGCAGGACGAGACGTACACATAGCGGTCGGCGATCCGCTCGAGGTCCCTCACCGCGCGGCGGACGTGTCCGGGCTGCGTCGCGACGTCGACGACCACGTCCCAGCGGGAGTCCGTCAGGGGGCGCAGCGCGTCGTCGAGGTCCCGGTCCGCCACGAGGACGGCAGCGCCGTCCGGAGCGGACGACCGTCGTGCCACGCAGGTGACGTCGTGTCCCCGCTCGATCGCGGTGCGCACGACGGCCTCGCCGAGCCATCCCGTTCCGCCGAGCATCAGCATCCTCATGCGACCAGTATCGTCCTCGGCGTGCACCCTGTCTGCGGTTCTCCGCCCTCAGCGGATCCGCGGGCCGATCACGCGTCTCCTCGCTGCTCCAGATCGCGCGCGCCGCGGAAGGCGTGCTTCCATCGGAGGAGCGGCGTGCTGTCGCCGGGCAGGCTGCCGCGTCCGACGTCACCGGTCAGCAGCACCTGGTCATTGACCGGAACCGCATCGCGCACACGGCACCAGAACGTCACCAGTCCGTCCGGCAGCCACAGCGGGCCCTCCGCCGAGGCCTCCGCTCCTGCGTCCGCGAGGGCGGCGAGGCGTTCGCTCCTCATCGTGCTGCGGGAGGTGAGGGCCCGGACCAGGGGTGCATGATGCTCGCCGAGCACGGTGAGCGCCCAGGGCTCGCCCCGCCGGATCGCGGGCAGCGCGTCCCGGTCCTCTCCCACCGAGACGGCGAGCGTGAAGGGCGCGACCGAAGCGGTCAGCACGGAGCCGGCGATGAAGAAGCGATGCTGATCGGCGTCGCGCACGGACACCAGCGTCACCCCGCTGCCGTAGAGCGCGAAGCTGTCGTACAGCGGCTCGGTCTCGACGATCATGCGCGCACCGTGCTCTCCGCACGCGCCACCGCGGACATCTCCTCGCGGGAGAAGATCTTGATGCGTTCGCGACCACGCTCGTCGCCGAGCTCGCGCTCCCGCCGATCCACCCGCAGCCATCCGTCCCAGCCGATCCCGGTGAGGCCATGGCGATCGAGCAGCCCGGGGAGCGGGTCGGGGCGCCCTCCGGCGTCCGCGTGCGCCTCGGCGTCCTCCATCAGACGGGTTACGGTCTCGAGGGAGTCCGATTTGGTCGAGCCGATGAGCCCCACCGGGCCCCTCTTGATCCACCCGCTGACGTAGAGCCCGGAGACGACGGAGCCGTCGGCGTCGAGCACGCGGCCCTTCTCGTGCGGGATCCTCCGGCGGAGGGCGTCGAAGGGGGCCCCGGGGACGGCGCTGCTTGCGTACCCGATGGCCCGGTAGACCTGCCCGACGGGATAGGAGACGAGCTCGCCCGTGCCCTCCACGGTACCGTTCGCCCGGTGCCGGGTGCGTTCGAGGGTGAGGGATGCGACGTGCGCATCGCCGTCGATCCGCACGGGCGCCTGCATGAAGTGCAGATGGATGCGCCGCGACGCGCGCATCGTCGCGGGATCGCGCTCCGACCACGCGACGACGGTCTTCGCGACGATCCGACGCTGCCGCGAGGCGGCCAACAGCGCATCCGACGACCGATCGAACACCATGTCCGCCGGATCGACGACCACGTCCACGTCGGGAACCTCCCCGAGCTCACGTAGCTCCAGGGGGGAGAAGGCGGCCTCGGCCGGGCCGCGACGGGCGAAGAGATGCACGTCGGTGACCCGGCTCGCGGCGAGACCCGCGTGCACGTGATCGGGGATCTCGGTCGGGAGGAGGTCTGTCGCGTGCTTGGCCAGCATCCGTGCGACGTCGAGGGCCACGTTCCCCGCGCCGATCACCGCCACCTGCTCGGCGTCCAGCGGCCAGTCCTGCGGCGCGTCGGGATGGGCGTCGTACCAGGAGACGAACGCCGAGGCGCCGAAGCTCCCCGGCAGGTCGACGCCGGGCACGGACAGGGGCGCGTCGTCGTCTGCTCCGGTGGAGATCACCACGGCGTCGTAGACGGTGCGCAGCGCGTCCAGAGGGAGGTCGACACCGACGTCGACGCCCGCGATCAGACGGATGGTCCCGCTCCCCAGTGCCTCCTGGAGTGCATCGATGATGGCCTTGATACGGGGGTGGTCCGGGGCGACCCCGTAGCGGACGAGTCCGTACGGCACGGGGAGGCGCTCGAAGAGGTCGACCTGCACGTCCCGGTTCTGGCGGGTGAGGATGTCGGCGGTGAAGATGCCGGCCGGTCCGGCGCCGACCACGGCGACGCGGAGTGGGGAGGATGTCACGTGTGTGCTCGCTTCTCGAGGCCCGGCCGCCACGGGGCGGCCGGGCGGGGGGATCGGTCGGGGTCAGTCGCGCGCAGCCGTGAAACGCCGCGCGACGTCCTCCCAGTTGACGATCTCCCAGAACGCCTTGACGTAGTCGGCGCGGACGTTCTTGTAGTCGAGGTAGTACGCGTGCTCCCAGACGTCGAGCTGCAGCAGAGGGGTGACGCCGAGCGGCACGTTCGACTGCTGGTCGAACATCTGGAAGATCAGGGGGCGGGATCCGACGGAGTCCCAGGCGAGCACCGACCAGCCGGAGCCCTGCACGCCGAGCGCGGTCGCCGTGAAATGCGCGCGGAAGGCGTCGATCGAGCCGAACGAGTCCTCCAGGGCGGCAGCGAGTTCGCCCTCCGGTGCGCCGCCGCCGTCGGGCGACATGTTCTGCCAGAACACGCTGTGGTTCACATGGCCGCCGAGGTTGAAGGCCAGGTCCTTCTCCAGCTTGTTGACGCCGGCGAGATCGCCCTTCTCGCGGGCGTCGGCGAGCTGCTCGAGCGCGGTGTTGGCACCGGTGACGTAGGCCTGGTGGTGCTTCGAGTGGTGCAGCTCCATGATCGTCGCCGAGATGTGCGGCGCGAGGGCGGAGTAGTCGTAGGGGAGTTCGGGCAGCGTGTACACGCTCATGGCGCGGTCCTTTCTGAGGCGGAAGGTCGTCGCGGTCGGCGTGATCGTGGCGACGTGATCCACGGTAAGACCTCAAGTCGACTTGAGGTCAAATCGGACCGGTGGCGCTCAGTCCTCGGGGATGTCCTCGAGGCGACGAGGGCCGGATCCGGTCGCCGCGAGGGCGTCGTCGGGATTGAGCAGGGCGCAGGCCTTCATGGACAGGCAGCCGCAGCCGATGCATCCCGTGAGTTCGTGCTCCAGCCTCTCGATACCGCGTCGGCGCTCCTCGAGCCGGTGCTTCCACTGCCGGGAGGCCCGCTGCCAGTCCTCGTGGCTCGGCATCCGGTCCAATGGCACGGAGGAGAAGGCATCCTGCACGTCGGCGAGGGGGATACCGAGCCGCTTCGCGACGGACACGAGGGACACCCTCCGGAGCATGTGGCGGCGGTAGCGCCGCTGATTGCCCGAGGTGCGCTCGGAGGCGATGAGGCCGAGCTCCTCGTAGTAGCGGAGCGCCGATACGGCGACGCCCGTGCGACTGCTCATCTCCCCGATCGTCAGGAGCTCCTCCGGCTCGTGCGCGATGTCCGGCATCCTGTCCTCCTTCTCCGCTTGATCTCAAGTTCACTTGAGATCATAGGCTCGAAGGAACGAGGACGGGAGAGGGCTCTCATGACGTATGTGATCGCGTTGCCGTGTGTCGACGTGAAGGACCGCGCCTGCGTGGATGAGTGTCCGGTGGACTGCATCTATGAGGGTGAGCGGTCGTTGTACATCCATCCGGATGAGTGTGTGGATTGTGGTGCGTGTGAGCCGGTGTGTCCGGTGGAGGCGATCTATTACGAGGATGATCTGCCGGAGGAGTGGGCGGATTATTACAAGGCGAATGTGGAGTTCTTCGAGGAGGTCGGCTCGCCCGGTGGCGCCGCCAAGGTCGGCGTGATCCACCACGACCATCCGATCATCGCCGCCCTGCCTCCGCAGGGGGAGTGACCGCCTCCGCTGGCGCTCCCCGGGCGATAGTGTGGTCCTTTCCGGCGAGAGAGGACCACGGATGATCGACGGCATCGTGATCAGGCGGGCGACCGAGGCCGATGCGCCGGAGGTGCTGCGCCTCTTCGACGAGATCATCGAGTGGTTCGCCTCGATCGGAAACCAGGGGCAATGGGGCACCGAGCCGTGGTCGACCTCGGAGCGGCAGATCGGTCGGGTGACCGAGGCATGCGGCCTTCCGGAGGCCTGGGTCGCAGAGCATCCCGATGTGGGACTGTGCGGAGTGCTCGTGCTCGGCGAGGCCATGGAGTACGTCCCGGCTGCGACCGAGCCGGAGGTCTACGTGCGGCTGCTGCTCGCGAGCCGAGACCAGCGGGCCAGGGGCATCGGACGTCGGCTCCTGACGTTCGCGGACGAGCGGGCGGTGGCGGCGGGTGTCGATCGGCTGCGCGTCGACTGCTACGGCGGCGGCACCGGAGACCTCGTGCGGTTCTATGAGTCCTGCGGGTACGAGCGGATCGCCGCTTTCGACGAGGACGGCTGGCCCGGGCAGCTCCTCGGACGCCGGCTGGCCGCGGTCGCTGCGGGATAAGGGGCGGGCTCAGACGCGGAGCAGACCGCGCCCCTCCCGCCGCTCGAACACCAACTGCGTCTCCGTCGCGCGCACCACCTCGTGGACGGTGATCCGCTCGAGCACGATGTCGCGCAGTGCGGCGGCGTCCTCGACGGCGACATGCACGAGGAAGTCGTCGGCTCCGGCGATGTGGAAGACCTGGAGGACGCCGTCCGTCCCGGTGAGGTCGTCGAAGAGTGCCTCGACCCCGGGCTTGCTGTGGTTGCCGAGGCGCACGCGGATCACCGCCTGCACGGGGAGGCCGAGCGCCGAAGGGTCGAGTACGAGTCGCGTGCCGAGGACGACGCCCCGCGTGCGGAGGGAGCGGAGGCGGAACGCGGCGGTCGAGGCGGGGATGCCGAGCCGCGCGGCGAGCGCCTTGATGGTGGCGTCCGGCTGCTCGCCCAGAGCGGCGACGATCCGCAGATCGAGCTCATCGACCGAGGGGTGCTGCGCTGCGGCCAAGTTCCTGCCCTTCTCCTCCCGGATTCCTGTTCGGTAGACAACATCATGCCTGCCGGCGTCTCTCAGGAGCAAGAGAAGTGGCCTTTCGCTGCCCGATGGGACATCCTGGGCCCATGTCTGACCTCCCGCTGCACCCCGAGACCCTCGCCGTCCACGCCGGGCGTGCCGACTTCGGCGCCCTGGGGGTGCACGCGGCTCCGATCGACCTCTCGACCACCAATCCGCTTCCCGACATCCTGCACGGCGGCGACTCCTACGAGTCGATGGCCACGGGCGGGCACCCGGTGCCGGACGGCGGCAACGTCTACGCGCGACTCTGGAACCCGACCGTCGCCCGCTTCGAGGAGGCTCTCGCCGAGCTCGAGCACGCTGAGGCCTCGGTCGCATTCGCCTCGGGGATGGCCGCGATGACCGCGGCGATCCTCGCTCACACGCAGGCGGTGGGGAAGCGCCATGTCGTCGGGGTGCGGCCGCTCTACGGAGGCACGGATCACCTGCTCGACTCGGCGCTCCTCGGCGCTGAGGCCACCTTCTGCGATCCCGAAGGCGTGGCGGCGGCGATCCGCTCCGACACGGGGGTCGTCGTGCTGGAGACGCCGGCGAACCCCACCCTCGACCTCGTCGACATCGCCGCGGTGGTGGCTCAGGCCGGCGAGGTGCCCGTGCTCGTCGACAACACCTTCGCCACGCCGCTGCTGCAGAACCCCCTCGACCTCGGTGCGGCGATGTCGCTGCACAGTGCGACGAAGTACATCGGCGGGCACGGAGACGTCATCGCGGGGGTGATCGCCTGCTCCGAGCCGATCGCCGAAGGGCTGCGTCGCGTGCGGGCGATCACCGGCGCCCTTCTCCACCCGCTCGGGGCCTATCTGCTGCATCGGGGGCTCGCGACGCTGCCTGTCCGGCTGGCGGCCCAGCAGGCGGCCGCCGCGGCGCTGGCGGATCGGCTCGCGGAACACCACGGGGTCGCCGAGGTCTTCTATCCCGGACGCCGCCCCGGGGAGCAGGAGCTGCTCGACCGCCAGATGCGGGGGAGCGGCGCGATGATCGCCCTCCGTCTCCGCGGGGGCTACCCGGCCGCCGAGGCGCTGACCGGCGCGGTGCGGCTGTTCACGCACGCGGTGTCGCTCGGCGGCGTCGACTCGCTGATCCAGCACCCGGCCGCGCTCACTCATCGCCCCGTGGCGCCTGAAGCCCGCCCCGGCGCGGACATCGTGCGGCTCTCGATCGGCCTGGAGAACGTCGAGGATCTGTACGCCGACCTCGCACAGGCTCTGCGGCGGGCCGACGCCGTCGCCGTTCCTGCGCGTTGACGACACGTCAGGTCCGGATGGCCATGTCGGGAGCCCGGAAGCGGCAGAACGCGATGAGGACGCCGGCGGCCGCCACGAACGCGCCCGCGATGGCGAAGAACATCGACATCCCCGCCGCGTCGGCGATGAGCCCGGTCGCGGCGTAGGCGATCGGGCCGAGCCCGAGCGTGAGCACGGAGAGCACGGCGGTGATCCGGCCCAGGAGCTCCGGCGGTGCGGCGCGCTGCAGTTGACCCTGGCAGACGATCATCGTGATACCCGTCGTGAGCCCGAGGCTGCCGCCGCAGGCCATCGCGAGCGCTACGGCAGGCGCGGCGCCGAGCGCGAGGAGCAGCAGCGCGGTGGCCGTCAGCGCGCCCAGCGCGGCGCCTCTGCCCAGGAGGCGTACCGGGACGAAGGCCAGCAGCGCGCTCGTCCCGAGGGCGACGGCGCTGAACGTCACGAGGATCGCGCCGGCGCTGGCGGCGTTCCAGCCGCGTTCCCTGGCCAGGAGGACCACGCCCGCCGCGACGGGCCCGGAGAACGGAAGCTCGGAGAGCGCCGTGCCGACGATCAGGGGCATCAGCCCGGTACCTCTGAGCCGCCGATGGCGCGCGGCACCGGGAGCCTCCTCGGGGGCGGCCCTCGGGATATCCACACCGGCGCGAGGTCGCAGGCTCCGCAACAGCACGACGGACAGCGCGAACAGCGCGGCGATCGCGACGAATGCCGGTGCGGGTCCGAGCAGGATGAGCGCGGCACCGACGGCGGGGCCGAGCGTGTTCGCGATCCGCAGTCCCGTGATCCGCCAGGCCTGCAACGAGACGAGACGGTCGCGGGGGACCAGTCGCACGGGCATCGCCCCCACCGCGGGGATGAAGCACGCATCCGCCGCGCCGAACACCGCGGCGACGATCATCAGCCACCAGGGCGCGATGCCGGAGGCGGCAGCCATTGCGGCGGCGGCGACCAGGGTGGCGGCGCGCACGGCATCGGTCCACAGGGCGATGCGGCGCGGATCGGCCCGGTCGGCGAGCACGCCGCCGAGGAGCAGCAGAAGCAGCCGGGGGACCGCTCCGACGGCCAGGATCGTCCCGGACCAGGCCGGTCCGCCGGCCTCTGCGGCGACCCAGGTGAGGACGACGAAGTAGGCGACGTCGCCGAGCACGGCCAGGGTGTAGGCGATCACCCAGCGGAGGGCGGCGCCGCGGAGCGCGCTGCTCATCGTCGTTCGTAGAGCTGCAGCTGGACGACAGTGGAGGGGGAGGAGGCGCCGCCTTCCGGGCGACGGTAGCGGGCGATCACGGCGAGGAGTTCCGCTTTCAGGCGTGCCCGCGACGGCGGGTCGAGAGAGAGGGCGACGTCGAGGAAGACGGTGTCCTCGAGCCACGCCCGCTCCGCGGTCCCGGCGGTCATCGCGGCACGATGGAGCTCTTCGGCCTGTGCGAGGGCGGCGGCGCGGACGTATTGCCGGGACAGGTCCTCATCGTCGTGCGCCGCGGGGTCGAACTGGGAGACCTCGTCCGCCGCCCGCCACCATCTCTCGCGGCGAGTGCCGCGTTCGTGGTCCTCGAGGATGAGTCCCCCCGCCGCGAGCGTGCGGAGGTGGTAGCTCGCGGCGCCGGAGTCGATCCCGAACTCCCTTCCGAGCATCCGCGATGTCGCGGGGCCGCCGGTGCGCAGGCGGCGGAGGAGCGCGATCCGACTGGGGTGCGAGAGCACCCGGAGCTGAGCGGAGGTCAGTTCTCGGGGGTCCATCTCCGAAGGATAGTCATTGCGAAGAACTCTTCGCAACGGGCGGGTGCATCCGAACGCGTGACACGATGGAGGCATGTCTGCCAACGCCACCGCGAATCTCACTGCGAACCTCACGAGGGAGGAGACCGCCGAACGCGCCACCCGCATCACCGTCCGCCGGGCGCGTGTCGAGCTCGACCTGACGGGTGCGCCTGAGCGCGCCCGGACGGGATTCCGCACGATCACCACCCTGGAGTTCGACGCATCGACGCAGGAGACCTGGGTCGACTTCATCGGAGAGCGGGTCGACAGGGTGGTCGTCAACGGGGCCGACCATGACGTCGATTACGACGGCGCGCGCATCCGGCTGAACGGCCTCCAGCCGTCGAACGAGGTCCGCATCGAGGCAGTGGGCGCCTACAGCCGCTCGGGAGAGGGGCTGCACCGCTTCCACGACCCGGTCGACGGGGAGACGTACCTCTACACGCAGTACGAGCCGGCCGACTCCCGCCGGGTGATGGCCTGCTTCGAGCAGCCCGACATGAAGGCGGCCTACACCTTCGTCGTGACCGCCCCGGCCGGGTGGCACGTGCTGTCCAACCAGCACGTCGTGGACGTCTTCGAGGGGATCGGGATGCAGCGCGTCGAGTTCGCGCCGACACTGCCGATCTCCAGCTACATCACTGCCGTCGCTGCGGGACCCTACGCGCGGATCGACGACGAGTGGCGCCGCGGAGACCAGGTCGTCCCGCTCGGGCTGTTCTGCCGTGCCTCGCTCGCGCGCTACCTCGAGGCCGGGGAGATCCTCGAGGTCACGAAGCAGGGGCTCGACTTCTTCACCGACGCCTTCGCGTTCCCCTATCCCTGGGGCAAGTACGACCAGATCTTCGTTCCGGAGTACAACCTCGGCGCGATGGAGAACCCCGGTCTGGTGACGTTCACCGAGTCCTACATCTCGCGCGGCGCGGCGACCGACGCGCAGCGGGAAGGACGCGCGAACACGATCCTCCACGAGATGGCCCACATGTGGTTCGGCGACCTCGTGACGATGAAGTGGTGGGACGATCTGTGGCTCAAGGAGTCCTTCGCCGACTACATGGGCGCGCACGCCTCGGTCGCCGCGACGCGCTTCTCGGAGGCCTGGGTGGCGTTCGCGAACCGCCGCAAGGCCTGGGCGTACACGCAGGACCAGCTGCCGACGACGCACCCCATCGTGGCTGACATCCCCGACCTCGAGGCGGCGAAGCTCAACTTCGACGGCATCACCTATGCCAAGGGCGCCGCTGTTCTCAAGCAGCTCGTCGCCTTCGTCGGCGAGGACGCCTTCTTCGAGGGAGCGCGTCGCTACTTCGCCGAGCACGCCTACGGCAACACCACGCTCGACGACCTGCTCGTGCAGCTCGAACGGGCCTCGGGGCGTGATGTGCGCTCGTGGTCCGCGGCGTGGCTGGAGACCACGGGGGTCTCGACCCTCTCACTCGAGGCCGCGGAAGACGGCGGAGAGGTGATCGTGCAGACGGATCCGCGTCCCCACCGTCTTCGTGTCGGGCGCTACGACCTGCGAGACGGCGCACTGGTCCTGCGCGACCGCAGCGAGCTGGACGTCGCGGGGGAGCGCACCCCCTTCGAGCGCGCGAACGCGGATCTCGTGCTGATCAACGACGAAGACCTCACCTACGCCAAGGCGCGGCTGGACGAGCGCTCGGTCAATGCCGCGGCGGAGGCGCTCTCGTCGATCGACGACGCGCTCGCACGCGGCCTCATCTGGGCATCGTTGTGGAACGCGACACGGGACGGCGAGCTCGCGGCCGGGAGGTTCCTCGAGATCGTCCGCGGCCATGCGGCGGCCGAGGGTAACATCACGCTGCTCACCGGCCTCCTGCTGAACGCCGGGTTCGCCGTGCAGCACTATGTCGCGGACGGATCGCGCTCCGGCGAACGGCGCGCGTGGCTCGACGCCTGCGCCGATGCGCTGCGGAACGCCGCCGCGGGGAGCGATGCGCAGCTGGCGTGGGCCCGCGCCTTCGCCGCGGCCGCCGCCTTCGACGACTCCCGGGCGGCCGAGGTCCGTGCGCTGCTCGCCGGCAGCGCGCCGGAAGGGCTGCCGCTCGACCCCGACCTCCGCTGGGAGCTGCTCATCGCGCTCACGGCGACGGGGCACGCCGGTGCTCAGGACATCGCTGCCGAGCTGGCGAACGACGACACGGCGAGCGGGTTCACCGCGCAGCTGAGGGCGCTCGCGTCCCGGCCCGAGCCCTCCGTCCGTGCGGCGGCCTGGGACGCGGCCTGGACGGACGCGACCCTGAGCAACGACCATCTGGACGCGACGATCGCGGGGTTCCGCGCCGGCGGCCGTCGGGACCTCATCTCGAGATTCGACGACGCCTACTTCGCGCGGATCGCGGAGGCATGGTCGCTGCGGAGCATCGAGCTGGCGCAGCGGCTGGTGGTCGGACTCTTCCCCGCCTCGGACTCGCTCGCACCCGTCGACGCCTGGCTCGCGGCGCACACGGAGGCACCCGCGGCGCTGCGGCGCATCGTGGTGGAGCAGCGGGACCACCTCGCCCGCGACCTCCGGGTGCGCGCGGCGCAGCCGGGGGTCTGAGCCGGGCGGAAGCTCAGAGGTCCAGGGAGCCGCCGGGCTCGAGGGCGATGAATTCTCCGCCTCCCTGCTCGACGGCCCACTGGAGTCGCTGACGATGCATGGTGCGCCCGATGACGGAGAGCGTCATGTCATGGGTGCCGAAGGCGCGTCGCGGGGCGACCGCGAGGACGAAGTCGATCGCGTCGCCGATGCGCAGCCAGGGCGCACCGAGCGGCGCCGCGAGCGTACCGACGTCGACGCCTTCGGGGACGGCGTAGGAGTCGCCCGGGTAGTAGAGCTCATCGTCGACGAGCACCCCGACGTTCTCGATCCGCGGGATCGATGAGTGGATGATCTCGTGGGACCCGCCGAAGAACCTCAGCGTGAACCCGCCGGCGCGTACCGTGTCTCCGGGGTGGACGACGGTGATCTCGTACCCCTCGGCGGCGCGGGCGACGCCCTCCGGGGCGAAGACCGGCGTGCCCGGGGCTGCTCGCAGCACCGCGTCGAGGTGCGCCGGGGTCCAGTGGTCGGGGTGCTCATGGGTGAGCACGACCGCCACCACGCTGCGGAGGTCCTCGATCGGGGAAGTGAAGGATCCCGGATCGACCAGGAGCGATTCGCCGCCCTTGTCGATGCGGAGAGCGGCATGTTCGAACTTCGTGACGCGCATGCCTCGAGTCAACTCCTCGCGGGAGCGGTCCGCAAACCGCGTGCAGCTGCGCGACACGCCCGTGATCCGCGCCGAGGCGGCCTCGATTTGGACGCACGCGAATGACCGTGGCATACTTGAACGGTTGCAAGGACGGCCTGAAGAAGGCCGGACGGCCCCATCGTATAGCGGCCTAGTACGCCGCCCTCTCACGGCGGTAACGCGGGTTCGAATCCCGCTGGGGTCACAACACGAGAAAACCCCCGGTTCATCCCGGGGGTTTTCTCGTTTCCGGGTGGGCGGGAGACGGCGTCCTCCTCGTCCCGGGGCGGAGACGTCCGATGCCGTGCCCGTCATTCCGTTCGGCGCTTCGCCCCGAAGCCGCCGGTCAGCCAGAGCGCGGCGACCGCGCCGACCAGTCCCGCGATGGCGAGAGGCAGGTCCAGGCCGTAGGCGGTGATCGCCAGCGCGGGGAGGGCGAAGACCACCACGGCGAGCGGCGTCGCGCCGGGGAACCGGGTCGCGCCCATCGGAGGCAGCCTCTCGAAGCGTCCGAGCGGGAGGGAGATCAGCCAGACGGCGACGAGGACCAGGATCAGGAACGGCACTCGCGTCCACCACCAGACGGCCCCGCCCGGATACGGCATGGGGACGGGGAGGAGCAGCTCGATGCCGATGAGCACCATGACCATCGGGAGATGCCAGAGGTACACCGTCATGAGTCGCGAGCCGATCACGAACATCGCTCCGCGGACCGGCTTCATCCGGGTCAGCGCCGTCAGGGGCCGGTGGAGCAGCGTCAGGATCGCCGCCTGGACGACGGCGAAGAGCGCCATCGGCACCGTCGGCGGCCACTGGTTGGCGAGCATGTTCCAGGAGTAGCCCACGAGGGGCACCGAGAACACGGCCACGGCGGCGACGCCGAGCGCGATGGCGACGAGCTGCCAGGCGGATCTCTCGCGGAACCAGCCGTCGTAGAGGAAGAACCCGACCTGCTGCGCGAACAGCCAGACGAAGAGCACGTTGGGGATCCCGAACAGCTCCTCACCGACGCCATAGCGGTCGGCCGGCAGCGAATGCACGTCCAGCACTCCGCGGACGACGCCGAAGCGCACGGCATCGACGAGGACCGCTCCGACGAGGAGCACCAGCAGCACCCGAGCTCCGTACCGTTCGTGCCAGCGCATCATCTGCGGAGCGAGCGCCTGCGCGAGGACATAGGCGGCGAGGAACCAGAGCGGTGATCCGACTCCGATCGCCACGGTGTCGACGAGCGCGGGGTCGACCCCCAGGAGCCTCGTCGCTCCGATGGCCACCGCGAAGAAGGCGAAGAGCGGCAGAGCCGGCCGGGCGAGCCTCGCCAGGCGCACGCGGACGAAGTCGTCGGCGGTCCCGCCCTTGCGAACCGCGGAACGCCATCCGGCCCGCGCGGCGAAGCCTCCGACGACGAAGAACAGCGGCATGATGTCGGCGATCCAGCTCGCGACGTCGAACCAGGTCTGCTTCTCCACAGTGCGCTCGATGAGGATCGATCCATCGGCACCCCTCCCGACACCGCTGAACAGGATGTGGGCGAAGACGACGAGCACCACGCAGGCCACACGGACGAGGTCCAGGGTCAGGTCGCGCCCGGCGGGGACCGTGCGGGTGGGCGTCGAAGCGGCGCTGCTCATCCCGCGAGTCTAGGGCGAGTCGCGGCGTCCTCCGGAAGGGTGTGGATGGTTCGCGGCATCCTCAGCCGTGCGCGGCGGCGCGGCGTCCGCGGAGGGGGAGGAACTCGTCGATGCGGGCGGCGACGTCGGTGCGCGCGGCGAGGGCGTCGATCACGGCGAAGGCGAGGACCACGCCGAAGACGCCGCAGAGCATGGCGGCCACGACATCCGACGGATAGTGCACGACGGTGTACATCCGGGACAGGCCGACGCCGATCGTGAGGACGGCGCCGGCGATGAGCGTCCACCATCGGGCCCTCGTCCTCCACGTGAGCAGCACGGCGGCGACGGCCAGAGACGCGACGAACGCGACGTGTCCGCTCGGGAACGACGGATCCGTCTCCGGAGCGCCGACGCGGTGCACCGCGGCCGACCAGCCGGGCCGGGGCCGCGCGACGATGAGCTTGAGCACGCCGGTTCCGGCCCAGCTGAGGCCCACGGCCAGACCGGCGGCGAGGCCCGCCGCCGCACTTCTCCTGGCGAACGCGACGACGGCGGCGAAGAGCACACCGATGACCACGGCGGATGCGGGGCCGAAGGCGGTCGCGACGAGGTCGGCGAGCGCATCCCACAGCGGCGTGTGCTGTGCGTTGAGCGCGAGGTCGACGGGCAGCTCCCGCGCATCGCCGCGGATCAGCAGTCCGGTCACCAGGACGGCGGCGATGCCGAGAACCGATGCGGAGACGGCGAGCCGGAGCGAACGGCGCGAGCCCGGCCAGGGCAGCAGGGGGGATTCCGAGTGCTGATCTCGTGCGCTCATCGACCGGTCCTCTCCGGCCCGTCGGGAGGACCGATCCGGTCACGCTATCGGCAGTCGGGTGACAGAAGGATGACAGGCGGCTGGGATCGGGCTATGAATCGGAAGGTCCGGAGCCCGCGCGGAGGCTGAGGGCGCGGATGCGCGGGTTGCGCAGCGGCACCAGCATCATCAGGATCATCCCGCCCCCGAAGACCGCGAAGGCGACCCAGAGCGGTGCGATGGTCGCGAGCGCGCCGAAGAGCGCCATCGCGGCGGGCATCAGGCAGTCGTCGCCGAGCTGTGTGATCGCGCTCATCCGGCCCAGGTAGGCGGCGTCGACCATCGCGGTGAACGTCGAGCCGAGCATCACCGAGGCGAAGCCGGCGGTCACGCCCAGCACGAGGCTGGCGGTGCCAGTGACCCACGCGGGGCCGAGTCCCAGCATCACGATGCAGAGGCCTTGCACCATCAGGGCGATGAAGCCGGCGCGTGCCTCGCGTCGCGGACGCAGTCGCAGCACGGAGAGAGAGCCCAGCGCGGCGCCAGCGGCGAGGAGCCCCTCGAAGAGGCCGACGGCGCCGGCGCCCCAACCCTCCGCGGTCGCACGCAGGGCGATGCCGATCCCGACGGCGGGCCCCACCGCGAGGTTGAGGCCGAGGAGGGAGAGGATGAGCGTGCGCGTCAGCGCCGCCGCCCGGAGGTGCGCGAATCCCTTCCCGATGCCGCGGAGCACGGGCTCTCGTTCCGTGCGGGGGAGCGCGAACCGCGGACGCAGCCAGATCGCGAGGAAGGCGATGAGCAGGGCGAAGGTGATCGTGTCCACGGCAGCGCCCCCGGCCAGGCCGCTGTGAGCTACGAGGAAGCCGCCCACCGCCGCGCCGCCCATGGTGCCGAGTCGCCAGGACACCTGCGCTGCGGCGCCGTAGCGCGGCAGATCCTCGGTGCGGACGAGCTGACGGGAGAGCGTCGCCGCGGAGGGGGAGTAGAGGGCGTCGCACACGCCGAACGCGACCGCCGCGATCGCGAGCATCGGCACCGTCGGCGGGTGCGCGAGCACCCACCCCGCCGTGCCGACGAGCACGAGGATCCTCAGCGCGTTGAAGAGGATCATCACCCGCCGCGCGTCCGCGCGGTCGGCCAGCGCCCCGCCGAAGAGCAGGATCGCGGCACGGGGCACGGCCCCGGCGGCCACCACGAGTCCCGCGACGGCGGGGGAGGCGATCTGCACCGCGGTCCAGGACAGGGCGATGCTCCAGATGGCGTCTCCCGCGTTGGCGAGGCCGATCACGCCGATCCAGGCGTGGACCATCCTGTCCCGTCCGAACGGCGGGGGAGTGCGCAGGAGGCGCGGCGCCTCGGACGTCGTCGGCTCAGACATCGGCGGGGAAGCCGTGCGCGAAGAAGAACACGGGGATGCGGTCCTGGCCGTCGTCCTCGTCGATGCCCGCGCCCCAGTCGTCCAGCAGTGCGTTCAGCCGCGCACCGAGGTCGGCGAGCTCGGCGGGGGTGGCCCGCTTCAGCGAGTCGGTGCTGAAGGCCTCGACCTCGCTGTCCCGCGAGATGCGGTTCCACCGCTGCAGGAGGTCGATCTGGTGGCGGATGTTGGCGCGCTGCGCCTCCCGCGCGAGCAGGCGATCCGCAGGTGAGGCGAAGTCCGTCTCCGCCCAGGTGAACGACCGGCGGCGCAGTCGCCACCAGCTCGTCCGCCGATCGCCTGAGGGGTCGTCGACATGCTCGACCACCTCCGACCGCTGGAGCATCCGCAGGTGATGGCTGATGCTCCCCACCTGCACGTCGAGGGCCCGCGCGATGGCGCCGACCTGGCATGGGCCGTGCACCAGCAGATGGTCGAAGATGCGCCGGCGCAGCGGATGGTGCACGGCGGCGATGACGGAGATCTGTTCCACGCCGTCACGCTATGCGCGGTCCGACAATCCCACAAGAGTTCTTGTATACCGCGAAAATCCGGGGATCGAGGTTGTCGGGTCAGTGCTCGTCGTCGTGCTTCGGCGCGGTATGCGACATCTTGTCGATCCAGGCGAGCGCGAGCGCGGAGAGAATGAACACCACGTGGATGATCACCTGCCAGAGCACGCCCGTCGGCGAGTAGCCGCGGGTGACGCCCTCCGCGCTCATCCCGCCCACCTCGATGAACGTCTTGAGCAGATGGATCGACGAGATGCCGATGATCGCCATCGCGAGCTTGACCTTGAGCACGTTCGCGTTGACGTGCGAGAGCCACTCCGGCTGATCGGGATGGTCTTTCACGTCGATGCGGGAGACGAAGGTCTCATACCCGCCGATGATCACCATGATCAGCAGGTTCGCGATCATGACGACGTCGATCAGCCCGAGGACGGCCAGCATGATCTGGCTCTCGTTGAGCTGCTCGCCGGAGAAGACCTTCTCGACGAGGTGCCAGAGCTCGATCATGAACACGACGACATAGATGCCCTGGGCCACGATGAGGCCGAGGTAGAGGGGGGCCTGCAGCCACCGGCTCACGAAGATCAGGGAGCCGATCGCGCTCGCCCAGGGGTTGCGGGCGCGCTTGTCGGTACGAGCAGTGGCGGGCGCCGAAGGCGCGGGGGGCGTCTCTGTCACGCGTTCCATTCTGCATGACGCGTTTCCGTGTGCGATCATGGATGCTGCGAGAGGGAGTATCCCGTCATCGCGCGTCCGTCATCACGAGCACCGTCACCGCTGCTCCGGGCGCGCACCGCGCTCCGGCGCGGGGGAGAGACTTTCGGTTTCGACCGACCCTTGCGAAAGGCGCTCTCTCCGTGAACATCCCCGTCTGGTTCGAGGTCACCTCCCTGGTGGTCCTCACCCTGATCCTCATCGGCGATCTGCTGCTCATCCTGAAGCGGCCGCACATCCCGTCGACGAAGGAATCCACCCTCTGGGTGGTGTTCTACGTGGCGCTCGCGCTGCTGTTCGCGGGGATCCTGCTGGTGGTGGGCGACTCGAAGACGGCGGTCGACTTCGTCACCGGCTGGGCGATGGAGTACAGCCTGTCGATCGACAACCTGTTCGTCTTCGTCCTGATCATGGCCCAGTTCTCCGTGCCGCGCCGCTATCAGCAGGAGGTGCTGATGGTGGGCATCATCATCGCCCTCGTGCTGCGGGCGATCTTCATCCTGATCGTCGGCGCCGCCGTCGAGCACCTCAGCCCCATCTTCTACGTCTTCGGCGCCTTCCTCGTCTTCACCGCGATCCGGCAGGCGATGCCGGAGAAACAGGGCGACGACGCACAGACCGAGAACTTCATCATCCGCATGCTGCGCCGCGGCATCGACATCAGCGACGACTACGACGGCTCGAAGCTCCGCACCGTGGTCGACGGGAAGAAGATGTGGACGCCGATGCTCATCGTCTTCGTGTCGATCGGCGTCACCGACCTGATGTTCGCCGTCGACTCGATCCCCGCGATCTACGGGGTCACGCAGAACCCGTTCATCGTCTTCACGGCGAACCTCTTCGCACTGATGGGTCTCCGCCAGCTCTACTTCCTGCTCGGGGACCTGCTCGAGAAGCTCAAGTACCTGCACTACGGCGTCGCCTTCATCCTCGGGTTCATCGGCGTCAAGCTCGTGCTGCACGCGATGCACGAGAACGAGCTGCCCTTCATCAACGGCGGCAAGCCGATCGAGTGGGCCCCGGACATCAACAACTGGGTGTCGCTCGGCGTGATCTTCGCCTCGATGCTCGTCGCCACCGTCGCGAGCCTCATCTCGTCGTCGCGGGAGAAGAAGCGGACGATCCCGGCGGCGTCGGAGTGACACACGCGGCGGAGCATCCTTCCGCCGCGTGTAAACTGACCGGCATGCAGGCGCAGGCGCTTCTCCTTAGCAGCCGCGACGAGACCTCGTTCAGCTAGGCCTCTCTCGTCGCGGAGTCCGTTCTGGCCGCACGCCGAGACAGGAGACAGCGACACATGACCACCCCCGCACCGGCCGACCGTCCGCGCACCCTCGCCGAGAAGGTCTGGGACGACCACCTCGTCGTCAAGGGCGAGAACGGCGAGCCCGACCTCATCTACATCGATCTGCACCTCGTGCACGAGGTGACCAGTCCGCAGGCGTTCGACGGCCTCCGCGCCGAGGGGCGCCCGTTGCGCCGCCTCGACCTGACGATCGCCACCGAGGACCACAACACGCCGACGCTGGACATCGACAAGCCGATCGCCGACCTCACCAGCCGCACACAGATCGATACCCTGCGCCGCAACGCGGAGGAGTTCGGCGTGCGCCTGCACTCCCTGGGCGACGCCGAGCAGGGGATCGTGCACGTGGTCGGCCCCCAGCTGGGGTTGACGATGCCCGGGATCACCGTGGTCTGCGGCGACTCCCACACGTCGACCCACGGCGCCTTCGGCGCGATGGCCTTCGGGATCGGCACCAGCGAGGTCGAGCACGTGATGGCCACGCAGACCCTGCCGCTGAAGCCCTTCAAGACCATGGCGATCAACGTCGAGGGCACGCTGCGTCCGGGGGTGACGGCGAAGGACATCATCCTCGCGGTGATCGCCAAGATCGGCACGGGCGGCGGCCAGGGCTACGTGCTCGAGTACCGCGGCAGCGCGATCCGCGCGCTGTCGATGGAAGGCCGCATGACGATCTGCAACATGTCGATCGAGGCCGGTGCGCGAGCGGGCATGGTGGCCCCGGACGAGACCACCTTCGCCTACGTGCGGGGCAAGGCGCACGCCCCGCAGGGGCAGGAGTGGGACGAGGCGGTCGCCTACTGGCGCACGCTTCCCACCGACGACGGCGCCGTCTTCGACGCAGAGGTGTTCATCGACGCCGACCGGCTCGAGCCCTTCGTCACCTGGGGGACGAACCCGGGACAGGGCAGCTCGCTGTCGGCCGACGTCCCGGATCCGGCGACGATCACCGACGCGAACGAGCGCGCCGCCGCGGAGCGCGCGCTGGAGTACATGGACCTCACGCCGGGGACGCCGCTGAAGGACGTGAAGGTCGACGCGGTGTTCATGGGCTCCTGCACGAACAGCCGCATCGAGGACCTGCGGGCCTTCGCCTCGATCATCGAGGGGAAGAAGAAGGCGGACGGCGTCCGCGTGATGGTGGTCCCCGGCTCCGCACGCGTCCGCCTGGAGGCCGAGGCCGAGGGGATCGACAGGATCGTCACCGAGTTCGGTGCGGAATGGCGCTTCGCCGGGTGTTCGATGTGCCTGGGGATGAACCCCGATCAGCTCGCCCCCGGTGAGAGGTGCGCGTCGACGTCGAACCGCAACTTCGAGGGCCGCCAGGGCAAGGGCGGGCGCACCCACCTGGTGTCGCCGCTCGTCGCCGCGGCGACGGCCATCCGCGGCACCCTGTCCAGCCCCGGCGACCTGGTCGAGGAGGCCTGACCATGGAGAAGTTCACCACCCACACCGGTATCGCGGCTCCGCTGAAGCGCTCCAACGTCGACACCGACCAGATCATCCCCGCCGTGTTCCTCAAGAGGGTCACCAAGACGGGCTTCGAGGACGCGCTGTTCCACGGCTGGCGCCAGGACCCCGGGTTCGTGCTCAACCAGCCCGCGTTCGCAGGCGCCAGCGTGCTGGTCGCCGGCCCCGATTTCGGCACCGGATCCAGCCGCGAGCACGCGGTCTGGGCGCTGCGCGACTACGGCTTCCGCGTGGTCCTGAGCTCGCGGTTCGCCGACATCTTCCGCGGCAACTCGGGCAAGCAGGGACTGCTCGCGGCGACCGTCGACGAAGCCGACATCGAGCGCATCTGGGAGCTGATCGACGCCGATCCGGGCGTGTCCGTCACCGTCGACCTCAGCGCGCGCACCGCCACGATCGGCAGCTTCCAGACCGCCATCGGGATCGACGATTACACTAGGTGGCGGCTCCTCGAAGGGCTCGATGACATCGGGCTCACGCTGCGCAACGAAGACAAGATCGCGCAGTTCGAGGCCCGCCGCGAATCGTGGCGGCCACGCACGCTTCCGGTCCGTTAGGACGGAGCTCGTGGGGCCCGGGGCCACAAGCCCCGGCGGCGCGAGCCGCGTTCACACCGATGAAGAAGAGGCCCGAATGACGACACCTGTGCGCGATGCCGCTCTCCGAGGAGCACCGGCGCTGACCGGATCCGAACTCGCGATCCGCGGGGGGCAGCCGCTGCGCGGCCGGGTCGACGTGAAGGGCGCGAAGAACCTCGCCACCAAGGCGATGGTCGCGACGCTCCTGGGAGAGACCCCCAGCACACTGCGCGATGTGCCGGACCTCAGTGACGTCGCGGTCGTCCGTTCGCTGCTCGAAGTCCACGGCGTCCGCGTCATCGAAGGGGACGAGCCCGGCTCGCTGACCTTCGACCCGAGCGGCGTCGAGTCGGCGCACATGGAGGAGATCGACGCGCACGCGGGAGCCTCGCGCATCCCGATCCTCTTCTGCGGCCCTCTGCTGCACCGCCTCGGGCAGGCGTTCATCCCCGACCTCGGCGGTTGCCGCATCGGCGACCGTCCGATCGACTTCCACCTCGACGCGCTGCGCAAGTTCGGCGCCGTGGTCGAGAAGCTGCCCAGCGGCATCCGCCTCTCCGCGCCGAGCGGTCTGCGCGGCGCGAACATCCACCTGCCGTACCCCAGTGTGGGCGCCACCGAGCAGGTGCTGCTGAGCGCCGTGCGGGCGAAGGGCGTCACCGAGCTCCGCAACGCGGCCATCGAGCCGGAGATCATGGACCTGATCGCCGTCCTGCAGAAGATGGGCGCGATCATCTCCTACGAGCCGAACCGCGTCATCTACATCGAGGGCGTCGACCGTCTGCGGGGATACGATCACCGGTCGATCTTCGACAGGAACGAGGCGGCGTCCTGGGCCAGTGCGGCACTGGCGACCGACGGCGAGATCTTCGTCGGCGGCGCCAAGCAGCCCGAGATGCTGACATTCCTCAACGTGTTCCGCAAGGCGGGCGGCTGGTTCGACATCCAGGAGGACGGCATCCTCTTCCGCCGTGACGGCGAGCTGCAGCCCGTCGTGGTCGAGACCGACGTGCACCCGGGCTTCATGACCGACTGGCAGCAGCCGCTGGTGGTGGCGCTGACCCAGGCGAAGGGCCGGTCGATCGTGCACGAGACCGTGTACGAGAACCGGATGGGCTTCACACAGGCGCTCGTCAAGATGGGCGCCGACATCGTCGTGCACCCGCACGGTCTGCAGGACGGCCCGCGTCGTGTCGCTCGCCGCGATCTCGAGCAGGCGGCCGTCATCACCGGCCCGACCCCGCTGCACGCCGCGGACATCGTGGTGCCCGACCTCCGCGGCGGCTACAGCCACGTGATCGCGGCGCTCACCGCCCAGGGGGAGTCACACGTCTCCGGCGTGGACATCCTCAGCCGCGGCTACGAGAAGTTCCTGACGAAGCTCTCGGCGCTGGGCGCCGATTTCGACGTCGTCGGATGAGCCGATGACCGCCTCGGAGAAGAGCAGACCCAGCCTGTTCTGGCTGCTCGCCGTCGCCGTCGTGCCGGTGGTCTCGTTCCTGGCGAAGATCACCTTCGTCGGCAAGGAGAAGCTGCCGCGAGAGGGCGCGTTCGTGCTCGCGCCGAACCACTACTCGGAGTTCGACCCGCTCGTGGTGGCGGTCGCTGTCTGGCGTCTGAAGCGCGCGCCGCGCTTCATGGCGAAGGAGAGCCTGTTCCGCGTCCCGGTGCTCGGCTGGGCGCTCAAGCGCACCGGCATGATCCCGGTGGCGCGGGCCTCATCGGCCGCCGCTGCCAAGCAGACGATGGTGCAGTCGCGCGAGCTCGTCCAGCATGGACGCGGTGTGATCGTCTATCCGGAGGGCACTCTCACACGCGACCCCGACCTGTGGCCGATGCGGGGGAAGACGGGCGCCGTGCGCCTCGCCCTCGCCGGCGACATCCCGCTCATCCCGATGGCGCAGTGGGGCGTGCAGGAGATCATGCCCCGTTATGGCAAGGTCATCCGCTTCTGGCCGCCGCGCAAGAAGGTGACCGTGGTGATCGGCGACCCCGTCGACCTCTCCGACCTGACGGGAAGGGCCGGCGATCAGGCCGTGCTCGCCGAGGCGACCCGGCGGCTGATGGACGCGATCACCGCCCTCCTGGAGCCGGTGCGCGGCGAGAAGGCACCGGAGAAGCGCTGGAACCCGGCGGAGCACGGACAGAAGGAGACGGGGCGCCTTGACTCCTAGACGTACCCCCGCCGCCGCAGGCCCCCGTGTCGCCGTCGTCGGCGCCGGCAGCTGGGGGACGACGTTCGGGAAGATCCTCGCTGACGGCGGCGCGCAGGTCACCATGTGGGCCCGCCGCCCCGAGCTGGCTCAGGAGATCGCCGAGGCGAAGCGCAACTCCAAGTACCTCCCCGGGATCAACCTCCCGCGGGCCATGAACGCGACTCACGAGCTCGCCCGCGCGATGGAGGGCGTCGACCAGGTGTTCCTGTCGGTGCCCAGTCAGTCGCTGCGTGAGAACCTCAAGGCCGTGCGTCCGCTCATCGAGGGGCGCGACATCCCCGTGGTCAGCCTGATGAAGGGCGTGGAGCGCACGACCGGCCTGCGGATGAGCCAGGTCATCGAGCAGGAGCTCCGCTGCGACCCGGGGCTCATCGCGGTGGCCTCCGGGCCCAACCTCGCGCTCGAGATCGCGCGCGAGCAGCCCACCGCCGCGGTCATCGCCTCGCGCAGTCAGGAGACCGCCGATGCGGTCGCCCGCGCCGCGCGCAACTCCTACTTCCGGTCGTTCGTGAACACCGACGTGATCGGCACCGAGTTCGGCGGGGTGCTGAAGAACCTCATCGCCGTCGCGATCGGCATCGTCGACGGCGTGGGCTACGGCGAGAACACCAAGGCGTCGATCATCACCCGCGGCCTCGTCGAGATGACCGACTTCGCCGTGGCGAACGGCGCGCACCCTGAGACGCTGCAGGGCCTCGCCGGTCTCGGCGACCTCATCGCCACCTGCCAGTCGCCGCTGAGCCGCAACAACACCGCGGGGCGGCTGCTCGGCCAGGGGTACAGCTTCCAGGACGTGGTGAAGCAGATGCAGCAGACGGCGGAGGGGCTCGCCTCCGTGGCGCCGATCCTGCAGCTCGCCCATGAGGCGGAAGTGCACATGCCCATCGTGGAGCAGGTGAAGATGGTGCTCGACGGCAGGATGGATCCCCGCGACATCGCCCCTCACCTGACGACCGACGACGACACCCCGCAGGGGGAGAGGACCAATCATGGACAGGCAGACGGTGGTGGTGCTCTTCGGCGGGCGTTCCAGCGAGCATTCGATCAGTTCCGCCACGGCGGGCGGGGTGCTGGCGGCGATCGATCGTGACCGCTACGCGGTGATCCCGGTCGGGATCACGCGCGAGGGCGCCTTCGTGCTCGAGCAGGACGATCCCGGGAAGTTCGCCCTCGACGCGGCTCGTCTCCCGGAGGTGGCCGACAACGGCAGCCGGGTGAGGTGGCCGGAGCCCGGTGGCGACCGTACGCTCCGCGTGGTGCATCAGGACGGGCGCGTCGAGGACCTCGGAGAGGTCGATGTCGTGCTGCCGATCCTGCACGGCACCCACGGCGAGGACGGCACGATCCAGGGCTTCTTCGACACGCTCGAGGTCCCCTACGCCGGGGGCGGCGTGATGGACTCCGCGCTCTGCATGGACAAGCACTTCATGAAGGTCGCCCTGCAGGCGGCCGGCATCGCCGTGGCGCCATGGGTCACGGTGCGCCGGCGCGACTGGGTCCGTGACGCCGGCCCTCTGCGCACCCGGATCGCCGAGCTCGGTCTCCCGGTGTTCGTGAAGCCCGCCCGAGCTGGGTCGAGCGTCGGCGTGTCGAAGGTCGCCGACCTCGCGGAACTCGACGCGGCGCTGGAGATCGCGTTCGCCGAGGACGAGAAGGTGCTCGTCGAGACCGGCATCACGGGGCGCGAGATCGAGGTCGCCGTGCTCGAGGGCGCCGACGGCGTGCGCGCCTCGCTTCCGGGTGAGATCGTGCTGACCTCGCGCGGCTTCTACGACTTCGAGGGCAAGTACCTCGGCGGCGACGGAGTGGAGACCGTCTGCCCCGCCGAACTCACGGAGGCTGAGACGGCCGCGGTGCAGCGCGTGGGCGTCCACGCGTTCGAGGCGGTCGACGGCCGCGGACTGGCGCGGGTGGACATGTTCCTCACCACGGAGGGAGAGCTCGTCGTCAACGAGCTGAACACGATGCCGGGCTTCACCCCGATCTCGATGTTCCCGAAGTGCTGGATCGCCTCGGGACTCGCTTACGGCGACCTCATCACGGAGCTGGTGGAGGCCGGTCTGCGCCGCTGAGCGCTCAGCCCTTGGGCGCCTCGTAGCCGTCGGGCAGCTTGTCCGGGGCGATGCACTTGCGATCGACCGGGATCTTCTGCACGGCGGTGACCAGCGACCTGTTCGAGAGCACGGCATTGCCGTTGACCACCTTGGTGTTCACGAAGACCTGCACGGCGGGGTCGCGGCCGTAGGTGGTCATGCGCATCCACGGCTCCTTCGCCGGGTCGACGAGCCAGTCGACGCCCTCGATCGAGATGCACTGCAGCTGGCTGGTGGGTCCCGGGACCTCCACTCCGCAGCTGACGATCGTCGTGGAGTCCGTCGAGCCCTGCGCGGCCCAGGCGCCGGTGGCCTGTGCGTCGGTCCACCGTCGATCCTGGTCGGCGAGGGCGTTGGGAAGGCGGACGGTCACCTCGGCGCAGAGCGGATCGTTCGCGTCCTTGGCCGGCTCGATGTGCACGGTGGACGAGCAGCTCGACAGGGCGAGCGCCGCGAGCACGCAGGCGGCAGCGGCAAGGCGACGGAGCATGCTTCCAGGCTACCTTTGACTGCATGCCCCCGATGCCTGCTGACGACGACCCACGGCTCGGCGACGTCTCGGAGGGCACGATCCTCCGCACGATCCTCTCCCGAACGTCGCCCTCGTCCTCGACGATCCTCGGCCCCGGTGACGACGCCGCGGTGATCGCGGCTCCGTCGGGTTCCGTCGTCGTCACGACCGACAGCCTCGTCCACGGCCCCGACTTCCGCCTCGCCTGGTCGAGCGGCTTCGATCTCGGCTGGAAGTCCGCGGCGGTGAACCTCGCCGACATCGCCGCGATGGGTGCCGCCCCCACGGCCCTCGTCGTCGCACTCGCGGTGCCCCGGGACCTGCGGCTCTCCTTCGTCGCGTGCCTGGCGGACGGCTTCCGCGAGGCCTGCGCGGCGCTCGCGCCCGGGTGCGCGGTGGTCGGCGGCGATCTCACGACCTCCGACGTGCTGACCATCGCGGTCACGGCGCTCGGTGACCTCGGCGGGCGCCCCGCCGTGACCCGGGCGGGAGCGCGTCCCGGCGACCTCGTCGCGATCGCGGGAGAGATGGGCCTCGCCGCGGAGGGGCTTCGGCTGCTCTTCGAGAGGTTCCGGGACGACGGCACCCCCGTCCCGGTGGACGCCTCCACGCTCACGGCTGCCGAGCGGAGTGCGGTCGACGCGCAGCTGCGACCGCAGCCGCCGATCGGTCTCGGTCCGATCGCCGCGGTGACCGGCGCGACGGCGATGATGGACGTCTCAGACGGACTGGCGCTCGATGCCGCCCGCCTCGCGGAGGCGTCGGGGGTGACGCTCGCGCTGGAGGCCGCTCTGCTCGGCTCCGACCCCGATCGGGCGCTTGCCGGCGGGGAGGACCACGCGCTGCTGGCGACGTTCCCTCCGGAGACCCTGCCCCCGGGATTCCGGCGCATCGGGACGGTGCTCGCGCCGGGCGCCCATGCGGTGCTCCGCGATGGGGAACCCGCCGGCGCGGCGGGGTGGGACCCCTATCGGGACTGGGACGGCGTCGCCGACGAGTGAGACCCCGTGGTCAGTCCGCGGCGGGCTCGGCCCACCAGACGCGCGTGTCGCCGTAGGTCTTCTCGCGGATGAGCGCGAGTCCCGCGGCCGAGAGGTCGGGGGCCGATGACCGCTTCGCACGCTCGATCACGACGACGGCCTCCGGGGACAGCAGAGGCGCGAGGGCGATCAGGTCAGCCGTCATCGCCTCGTCGTCGAGGTCGTACGGCGGATCGGTGAACACGAGGTCGTAGGGCCCCGTCGCGCGCTGGAGGAATCCGAGTACCGTCGACTCGTGCGCCTTCGCCTCTGGTCCGCCGCGGAGAGCCTTCGCCACCGTGCCGATGTTGCGGCGGACGACGGCAGCGGCGGGGCGGGACCTCTCGACGAGGTCGACGGAGGAGGCCCCTCGACTCCAGGCCTCCAGGCCGAGGGCGCCGCTGCCCGCGTAGAGATCGAGCACGCGGGCGCCCGTGAGGACGTCCATCGACGAGAGGGCGCCGAACAGGGACTCGCGCACCCGGTCGCTCGTCGGTCGGGTGCCCGCCGAGGGCACGTCGAGGCGCACGCCGCCGGCGGTTCCAGAGATGATCCTCGTCACCCGCTCACGATACGACACCCGATGCGGGCGCCCGGTGTCGCCGACCATCCCTAGACTCGTGGACATGCCGCTCTCGCTCGACTCGCGCCTCGACGACGCCCTCGGCGCCGCCGTCGCGAAGGCGTTCGACCGTGCCTTCGGCATGGCGACGGTCGGCGACCTGCTTGCGCACTATCCGCGTCGCTATGCCGATCGCGGCGAGTTGACGCCCATTCGCGACCTGCCCATCGGCGAGACGGTGACGATCGTCGCCGAGGTGCTCTCCGTCAGCCTCCGGCGGATGCGCAACCGTTCCGGCGCGATGCTCGACGTGGTGATCGGCGACGGCATCGGGCGCATGTCCCTCACGTTCTTCGGCAAGGGCGAGGGGCAGTTGGATTGGCGGCGCAAGGAGCTGCGTGAGGGGCGACGCGGGGTCTTCTCCGGAAAGGTCGGCGAGTTCCGCGATCAGGTCCAGTTCGCCCACCCGCAGTACGAGCTGTTCGACGACGAGGACGCGGCCCTGCAGCGGGCGGGGGAGCAGGCACGTGTGCCGATCCCCATCTATCCCGCCACGTCGACGCTCGCGAGCTGGAAGGTGGCGGAGATCGTCGCACGCGTGCTCGACGACCTCGGACCGGTGCCGGAGCCGCTGTCCGAGGAGCTCCGCAGCGCGGAGGGGCTGCTCGACGCCCGGACGGCCCTCGACCACGTGCACCGCCCGCCGACCCGCGATGACATCGACCCGGCGGTGCGCACCCTGCGCATGCACGAGGCCCTCACCCTGCAGACGGCCCTTCTCCAGCAGCGGGCCGAGATCCGCCGGCTGACGACCACCGGACGCCCGGCGTCGACGGGCGGGCTGCTGGAGCGGTTCGACGCCGCCCTGCCGTTCACGCTCACCGAGGACCAGCGGGAGGTCGGCACCCGGATCGCCGAGGACCTCGCCGCCACCACGCCGATGAACCGTCTGGTGCAGGGAGAAGTCGGCTCCGGTAAGACCCTCGTCGCCCTGCGCGCGATGCTGCAGGTCGCGGAGTCGGGGGGACAGGCGGCTCTGATCGCCCCGACGGAGGTGCTGGCCGCCCAGCATCTGCGATCGATCACGAAGATGCTGGGACCCGACCTCGCCCCGCTGCTCATGCCCACGCTGCTCACCGGGCAGCTCTCGGCACCGGAGCGTCGCAAGGCCGCCCTCCGCGTCGCCGCGGGGCAGGCGCTCATCGTGATCGGCACGCACGCCCTCCTTGCCGAGAAGACCACGTTCGCCGACCTCGGGCTCGTGGTCGTCGACGAGCAGCACCGTTTCGGGGTCGAGCAGCGCGAGGCGCTCCGGGCGAAGGGATCGAGCCCGCACGCGCTCGTGCTCACCGCGACGCCCATTCCGCGCACGGTGGCCATGACCGTGTTCGGCGACCTCGACACGTCCGTCATCCGGTCGATGCCCTCGGGACGCGCCGGCATCCAGAGCTTCGTCGCGCCCCTGGCAGATCATCCTTCGTGGTGGCAGCGGGTCTGGGAGCGCTCCGCCGAAGAGATCGCGCAGGGACGCCAGGTGTTCGCCGTGTGCGCGGCGATCGACACCTCGAAGGACACGGCGGAGGCCGACGGCGCCCCGCCGCCGGATGCCGCCGCGAAGGGGCCGCACTGGGGCGTCGTCCAGCTCGACGAGGTGCTCGCCACCCACCCTTCCCTCGGCGGAGTGAGGCGCGCGGTCCTGCACGGCCGGATGCCGTCCGATGAGAAGGACGCGGTGATGCAGGCCTTCGCGCGGGGCGAGATCGATCTGCTCGTCGCCACCACCGTGATCGAGGTCGGCGTGGACGTCCCCAACGCCTCGACCATGGTGATCCTCGACGCCGACCGCTTCGGCGTGTCGCAGCTGCACCAGCTCCGGGGCCGCGTGGGTCGAGGCGGCGTGCCCGGCCTCTGCCTGCTCGTGACCGAGGCAGAGGAGGGAACGGTGGCCCGGGAGCGCGTCGACGCAGTGGCCGCGACCCTCGACGGCTTCGCCCTCGCCGAGGTGGACCTCGAGCTGCGCGGGGAGGGCGATGTGCTGGGGGCCAGCCAGTCGGGCGTGAAGTCGTCGTTGCGCCTGCTGCGGGTGGTGAAGGATTCGAACCTGATCGCCCGGGCCCGGGAGCTCGCGGCGGGCATCCTCGCCGCCGACCCCGACCTCTCCGGGCATCCGGGGCTGCGGGCGGCGATCGCCCGGCGAGTGACCGAGGACGACCGCGCCGCTCTCAGCAAGAACTGATCCGGCCGTGTCCTAGGCTGTCAGCATGCCCTGCACGGAGCGACAGATGGAGTCGAAGTGAACAGCCGCATCGCCGTCGTCCCTGGTTCGTTCGATCCGCCGACGCTCGGACATCTCGATGTGATCCGCCGTGCGGCCCGCCTCTACGACGAGCTTCACGTGCTGGTGGTGCACAACCCCGGCAAGGAGGCGATGCTCCCGATCGCGCAGCGGCTGTCGCTGCTCGAGCAGTCGATCGCGGAGGGCGGCCTCGAGGGCAACATCATCGTGGGCTCCTGGAGCATGGGGCTCCTCGTCGACTATGCGCGCGACGTCGACGCCGGCGTGCTGGTGAAGGGCATCCGCTCGCAGGTCGATGTGGCCTACGAATCGCCGATGGCGATCGTCAACCGCCACCTCGCCGACATCGAGACGGTCTTCCTGCTGCCGGATCCGGCGCATGCGCTGGTCTCCAGCTCGCTCGTGAGGCAGGTCGCCGGCCTCGGCGGCGACGTCTCGCCGTTCGTCCCCCCGTCGGTCGCTGCTTTCCTGGACACCGGCGCCCGCGGACTCTGATCATCGGGCCCCGCCCAGCGGGACCCGGGTAGCATGGCGTGGTGCGCTCCCGACTCAACGGCCCCTTCGTCCTGCCCGTCCGCGACATCGTCCGCAGACCGGGTGAGATGCGCGAACACCGCCTCGACATCGAACTGACCGAGAAGTGGGGCGAGGGCATCGTCGCCGTCGAAGCGGGGGAGAGCCTCGCCCTCGATGTCCGGCTGGAGTCGGTGCATGAGGGCATTCTCGTGTCCGGAACCGCCGATGCGGAGTACACCGGGGAGTGCGGACGGTGCCTCACCGAGATCTCCGCGCCTGTCGAAGTCGAGTTCCAGGAGCTTTTCGCGTATCCTGGGGAAGAAGAAACTGACTTCGAGGTTCAAGACGACCACGTGGATCTTGAAACTCTGGTCAGGGATGCGATCGTGTTGTCGCTTCCATTTCAACCGGTGTGTCGGCCGGATTGCCCGGGTCTCGACCCGAGTACGGGCGAGTTGCTGACGGAGAGCACCGGAGCGGATGATGCCGCTCCCATCGATCCTCGGTGGAGCGCGCTCCGACAGATCACAGACCAGGACGGTGCGGCAGGGAGTCGCGCCGCCGAGAAAGAAGAGAGCTAGTCATGGCTGGTAACCCCCCGAAGCGCAAGGTCTCCCGTTCGAACACCCGCTCGCGCCGCGCGCAGTGGAAGGCGACTCCCACCGCTCTGGTGAAGACCGTCGAGAACGGCAAGGTCGTCTACAGCCGCCCGCACCAGGCCAAGGTCGTCACCGACTCGCAGGGCACCGAGCTCTTCCTGGAGTACAAGGGCCGCAAGGTCGCCGACATCTGATCGCGGTCTGACGACCGTGACCGATCTCGCGCAGAGCGCGGGTTCCCTCGCGAAGAAGCTGGGGGTCGATATCGACCCTCAGCTTCTTGAGCGTGCGCTGACTCACCGGTCCTATGCGTACGAGCACGGCGGCATCCCGCACAATGAGCGCCTCGAGTTCCTCGGCGATTCCGTGCTGGGCCTCGCGGTCACCGTGATGCTGTTCACCACGCACCCCGACCTCGACGAGGGAGAGCTCGCCAAGAGGCGGGCCAGCGTCGTGTCGACCGTCGCGTTGGCCGAGGTCGCCCGTGGCATCGGGCTGGGTGCGCATCTGCTGCTCGGCCGCGGTGAGGAGCAGACCGGCGGACGCGACAAGGACTCGATCCTCGCAGACACGATGGAGGCCGTCTTCGGCGCCACCTATCTGTCCGCGGGCCCCGACGCCGCGACCGAGCTGGTGCTCCGACTGACCGAGCCGCTGCTCGCCGACCCGGAGCGGTACGGTGCGGCGATGGACCCGAAGACCAGCCTGCAGGAGCTGGCGGCGCGGCTGGGCCTGATGCCGCCGAAGTACTCGGTCGAGGCGACGGGTCCCGATCACGACCGTCGTTTCACGGCGACGGTCAGCGTCGGCGAGGTCGCGCAGACCGGCGAGGGCACCAGCAAGAAGACCGCCGAGATGGCGGCGGCGCTCAGCGTGTGGCGCCTGCTCAGCGACCGTGCCTGAGCTTCCCGAGGTCGAGGTGGTCCGAGCCGGGCTCGCCCCGGCCGTCGTCGGTGCGCAGATCACCGCGGTCAGCGTCTTCGACGAACGAGCCCTCACCCGTCATGCGCAGGGGGCGGCGGACTTCGCCGGCCGTCTCGAAGGCGCCCAGGTGGTCGCCGCTGTCCGCCGTGGGAAGTTCCTCTGGCTTCCCGTCCAGGGCGAGCGCGACGCGCTGATCGCCCACCTCGGGATGAGCGGTCAGATGCTCCTGCGTGCTCCGGATGCGGCTCCGGAGCGTCACGAGCGCGTGCGGCTGCACATCCGTCATCCCCGCCACGGCGAGCTCGCCGTGGTCTTCGCGGATCAGCGCACCTTCGGGTCCCTCGCTGTCGACGAACTGCTCGACACGCCGGATCACGCCGCCGGCGGATTCGGCAGCCCGCTTCCGCGGATCCCGTCTCAGGTTGCCCACATTGCCCGTGACGCCCTCGATCCCGCCTTCGACGACGGAGGATTCTTCGCCGCGGTCCGTCGCCGGGCGAGCGGGATCAAGAGGATCCTCCTCGACCAGGGGCTCATCAGCGGCATCGGCAACATCTACGCCGACGAGTCCCTCTGGGCGGCCCGGATCCACCCCGAGACCGAGGGACGCGCGTTGTCGCGTCCCGCGCTGGCCAGGCTCCTCGGCGAGGTCCGCCTGGTGCTGGAGAAGGCCCTCGCCGAAGGCGGGACGAGCTTCGACGCGCAGTACGTGAACGTCAACGGGCAGGCCGGTTACTTTGCGCACTCCCTCAACGCCTACGGGCGCACGGGCGAGGAGTGCCCGCGCTGCGCCGGGCCGATCCGACGGGAGGCGTTCATGAACCGCTCCTCCCACTACTGCCCGCGTTGCCAGCGTCGTCGTCAAGGGCAGCGAGGCAGTCTGTGACGTCTCGTGCCCTCCTTCCCAGGACCGAGAAGTAGGCGCGATCCGCGGAGGCGCCGCCGAGCGGTCTGCGAGTCACGAGGCGCGCAGGTGTTCGAGCAGCCCGGTCACGCTGGAGCGTGCCGCATTACCCATGCTCTTACGGAGTAGGCGCTGCCAGAGCGGAGCGAGAAGTCCCTCGACGCCGACGGAGACTTCGACCTCAGTGCCACCGTCTGCCGGTGCGACCCTGTGCTCGAAAATCAAGGTCGCGCCGGGGAGGGGTGATGCGTTCGTGAACACGCGATCCTGTTCGAGGGCGGTGATGGAGAACGCCGCAGCGGGGCCGGATGCCGGGCGCATCCTGCCCTGCGCCCCCAGCTCGGTGGGTCCTTCAGAGCAGACCTCACGCCGCCACCGCACCCTGCGTGCGCCTGAAGAAACCCACCGTCTCTCCCCGCTTCGGTGGGTTCACGTCATCCTCCGGGGTGCCGGGGACGGATCGTGCGGACGTGGTCTCAGCTCTCTGCCGGTCGCACGGTCGGGGCGCCGGTCTCGTTCCAGCGGAAGAGCACGAGATGCCAGAGCCCAGGGCTCGTCCTCGAAGGGTCGATGAGACCGTTCGCTCCGGCTTGGAGGAGACGGTCGCGAACCCGCCACGAGCTCGGGACGCCTCCGGAGGAGACGATCTCCTGCCACGGTGCGACGGCGTCGGCCCGGTCGATCCCCGCGGCCTCCAGGGCAGCGGCATCGCGCAGGTCGAAGATGCCGGATCCATCGACTTCGATCTCAAGGATCTCCAGCGCCGCGGAACGCGCGTCCCTGTGCGCCACCATCGCGGCTTCGACGCCGTCGACGGAGGAGCTCAGATACAGTGTCGGCTCCTCAGGCCGGGAGTAGCGCCCGGCAGAACGGGATCCGGAGATCGCGAACTCGCGGAACCGGGGGTCCACGGCGCGGTGGAACGTGCCGCGGACCGACGTGAAGATCGGAGGGGAGCCGGCCATGACGTCATCCTCTCATCCTGCGGCGAGGTGATCGCGACATCGCCGGTGACGATGCGCAGCACGAGCACGAGCACGAGAACGAGCACGAGCACGGGTTCCCGAACGCACACTCCGATAGGGTGGCCGGATGACGGCCGACGATCGATCCACCCGCCTCGACCGGGCCGTCTCCTGGACGGGTGCGGGCGCGGCGACGGCGCTGGCAGCTGTGCTGATGATGTTCGGCGCCTGGGGGCTCGAGGGCTCGGCACCGCGCGCGGACAACGTCGGCGAGACAGGCATCTCGCTCGCGATGGGGGGCATCTCCCTCCTGCTCTCCCTCGGCGTGTCCGTGTCCGCGGGTATGGTCCTCGGTCGGAGAGCGGCGCGGGGAAGAGGATGGCTGCGCGCGCTGCCCGTCCTCGTCAGCGTCGTCTGGCTGACCGCCGCCGCGATCCTGATGTTCAGCGGCGTCGCCGGTGTGATCGTCGAGCTGGGCTGGCGTTCGTCCGCCTTCGCCGGGACGTGGTCCTTCTTCGTCCTGTCCGTCTACACCGTCGGCGCGATTCCGATCGGGCTCGGCCTGTTCGCGGCCTGGATCGTGCTCGTCGTCATCCGGGCGTCGACGCGGCCGTCTCGTGGTCGGACAGAGCCTTCGGCGCCGCCGGCTGCGGGAGCCTGAACGGCGCGGATGAGAGCGGCGTGCCGACCCGGCTCCGCGCTGCTCGCGAAGGCCACGCCCTGTCTCCGGCGGGAGGGGGCTCGGGCTCTCGTCCTAGAGTGAGAGGATGCCTGCGTCGCCCGCATCTCCCCGTACCGGACCGGCGGGGTGGGAGCTCCAAGACGGCGCCTTCAGCATGCGGGTGTCCGTCTCGAGCGTCCGTGACGCCCTCTCGCCCGGGCTGCTGGCCGGCGCCAGGTCGGTCGGGGTCGTGGCCGCCCTCGTCGCCGTGCTCGCCGGGGCGGGGACCCCGGGGCTGATCCTCACCGGCGTCCTCGCTTTCGGACTTGTCACATCGATCGTCTCCTACCTACGGCTGGTGCTGCTGGCGCGTGAACTGGTGATCCGCATCACGACGGACAGCCTCTCGGTCGAGGACGGCGCCCTCCCGCCACGGTCGTGGCGGCTCACGGAGGTCGAACGGGTCCTGATCGCCCACGACGGAGCCCCCGCGCGGGTGCGCATCGATGCCGCCGGTCGTCGCCAGCGCTGGACGATCGGTCAACTGTACCGGCACAACGCGATCGAGCCCTTCATCGAGGCGGTTCCGGAGGAGGTCCGGAGCCGCCTTCTCGAGGCCGGGCTCGACGGCGGCACCCGGATGCACCGGGGCATCCGGGTGAGCGACTTTCGAAGGTCCTGAGGGATGCGTGCCGGCTCGGATGGCCGGCACGCACACGGATCACGCCGTCCGGAACGATCGCGTGAGCAGCGGTCTGGTGACGCGGGTGCTGAGCCAGACCGTGAGGATCCCGGCAGCGAGGACCGCCGCGATGGTGGCGAGCGAGAGGGGCGCCACGATCAGGGTGATCCCGACGAGCGGGAAGATCATGACTCCCGCGCAGATCGCCGATCCGATCGCGGTGACGAGGAGGGGCGACATGATGGCTCTGGTCCGTGCGCGGTCGACCGCCTCGACGGGCATACCGAGGCGGTGCAGACTGGAATGCAGCTCGCGCTGGTCCGAGATCGCGGAGGCCTGGTTGACGCCCACCGACGCCGCGACCATGAGGAACGACGCGATCAGCGTGATGATCAGCCCCGTGCGCATGTCGGCGATGAGTGCGACCTCGCCGGCCTGCGCTCCTTCGCCGCCCATGACGCTCATGAGCGATACCCCTGTGCCTGCGAAGACGGCCATGAAGCTCGCCATCGCGATGCCGCTCACCTGACGCCACGCCGCTTTGGGGGAGTCGAGCACGAGTCGCGCCGCGAGGAGCCGCTCGGGACGCTCCGCGCGGCGGAGCTGTCGCCGGGCGCTCACCTTCAGAACCCAGGGCCCGACGAGGTTCAGCAGAGCCAGGGTCCCGGCGAAGACGACCACGAGACCGCCGATCAGCATCACGATTCCCTGTGCTCCGGGCACTGCGCCGGCGATGACGAACGCCACGACGGCGAGGGACAGTCCGATCACCGCGCGAACCCAGTGCACCGGAGCAGCCTCCGCGCGCATCCGCACCCCGAGCGGCGAGATGTTCACGCGGCGGAGCCCGATCACGGCGCTGACCACCGCGACCAGCAGCACGCCGCCGACAACGGCGGCGATCATCCACGCGGGGAGGACCACTCCGCCGATGCCGAGCGCCTCTCCCCGGAAGGGGATGAGAGCGATCAGGGGAGTCGTCGCGAAGTACAGCGCGACACCCGCGACCGCACCGATCGCGGCGATCAGCGCCGACTCGATGACCGTGGCGACGGAGACCCCGGCGGGGGTGACGCCGAGCAGACGAAGCGTCGACAGCCGCTCGTCGCGTCGCCGCGCGGACAGTCTCGCGGCGGCGCCGCCGAGGTTCATCAGCGGCACGACCAGCAGGACGAGCGCGACCGCGGCGAGGAGCTGATAGACCAGTGAGAGCTCGTCGTCCCAGGTCCAGAAGCTCTGCGCGCCGCCGACGACGATGAGCACGAGACCGGTGACCACGGTGAAGGCGACGGCCGGGATCGCGATCGGGGCCAGGCCGCCCGGCGCGGGCCGGAGGAGCAGCCGGAGCACGCCGGCGTTCATGCGGCGACTCCTGCCGGGACGATCGCGCCGTCGCGCATCGAGACGACGCGGGAGCAGCGCGCGGCGACGTCGGCGTCGTGCGTGACCACGACGAGGGTGCGGCCCTGTCCGGTGGTGGACCACAGCAGGGCGTCCATCACCTCCGCAGAGGTGCGCGAGTCGAGAGCCCCGGTCGGCTCGTCGGCGAAGATGAGCTCGGCGCCGGTGACCTGGGACCGCGCGATCGCGACCCGCTGGGCCTGTCCGCCGGAGAGCTCGCCGATCCGGCGGTCCTCCATGCCTGCGAGACCCAGGGAGTGCAGCCAGGCGGCCGCGTGCTGGGTCGCGTCCTGGCGGGAGGTCCCGTTGATCATCATCGCCAGCGCGACGTTCTCGATCGCGGTGAGCTCGGGGATCAGCAGCCCCTGCTGGAACACGAAGCCGAAGCGTTCGCGCCGCAGCCGCGAGCGGGCGGACTCCGCGAGCGAGGTGACCTCGATCGCCTCGCCGGTGCGCGAGGTGAAGCGCACCCCTCCCGAGTCGGGGGACACGATTCCGGCGAGCACGTGCAGGAGCGTGGTCTTCCCCGACCCCGAGGCTCCCATGATCGCGACGGACTCGCCGCGCATCACGGCGAGGTCGACGCCGGCGAGGGCGTGGGTGGGGCCGTAGGACTTGAAGAGGGCGTGTGCCTGGAGGATCGGATCGGTCATGGATCCAGCCTCGTGCGACCGGCGGCGGAGATCATCGGACCAGCGGATGATCCCCGCCCCGGATCGTCATCCTGCGGAGTGATTCACGAGAGGCGCTTCTGCCAGGCGCCCGCATAGGACACCGGGACGAAGCCGATCGCCTCGTTGATGTCGAGCATCGGGCGGTTCTCCTCCGCGTTGAAGGTGGTCACGCGCGGAGAGCGCGGCGCGACGTCCCGCCAGCGGACGAGGTTCGCGCACTTCACCAGCATGCCGAGCCTGTGCCCCCGGTGCTCCTTGAGCACGAGGGTGTTGAACTGGTGCGTGGCCTCCTCGGGGTCCGGGCCGATGCTCAGCTCATTGAAGGCGGCGAGGCGCCCGGTCGGCACGTGCTCCACCGCGGCGACGGACATCTTCTTCCCGGACTCGGCGATCTTGGCGTCGCGGCGCTGCACCCGTGCGGCGTCCCACACCTCCTCGTCCACCTCGAGCCCGCCGGAGGGCGCATCCGTCGACATCCGGGACAGCGCCCAGGCGTATCCTTCGATCTGCGCCGCGGGGGTGGGCAGGGTCCACTCGATCAGGCGGTAGTCGTCCCCGGCGGCAGCGATCGATGCCGCGAGGGCCTCGTGCACACCGGCGAACGGGCCTCGCAGATCGAAGGCGCTGTTGCGCTCGACCTGTTCCAGCACGAATCCGCTGCGGAGGAGCAGCGCCGCGAGCGGGGTGCGCTCGACGACGCCCCAACCGGTGGCGGGGGAGATGGTCTCGCCCGCGGCACGGGCGCGGTGCAAGGTCCAGGTCTGGAGCACGGAGCGGCCGAGCGCGCGCGTCTCCTCCTCGGCTCTGGCGAGGAGGGCGTCCTCGACTCCGGCACCCCAGTGCTCCGGGAGCACCATGAGATCGAGGTCGGCGCTCGTCGGCTCGGCGACCGCGTGCCCGAAGACCGCGGCGCCGACGATCGTCCCGCCGTCGCGGGCGAGGAACACCCGACTGGCCCAGTCCTCGTCGCTGCGCAGGTCGACGAGCATCTCCTCGGGGGTGCGAGCGAGGTCGGTGACCCCGGAATCGTTCAGGCAGATCGCGTTGTTGAGCGCGACGAGCGCGACGAGGTCGGCGGCGTCGGGCGCGTCGGCCGATTCCGGGAGGGTCATCTCGGTGATCGTGAGACCGGCGTTCATGTCAGTTCCTTCTTCCAGGCGCCCATCGTGGCGACGGGCGCGAATCCGATGGCCTCGTTGATCGAGAGCATCGGGCGGTTCTCTTCTGCGTTGTAGGTGACGACCTGGTCGGAGTGCGGGAACCGCTGCCGCCAGGAGAGCAGTCCGGCGGCCTTGACCAGCATCCCGAGTCGGTGTCCCCGATGGTCGGCGAGCACCAGGGTGTCCTGCTGGTGCGTCGTGCCATGGTGGTCGGACTCGATCTCGAGCTCGTTGAAGGCGCACAGCTCCCCGGTCGCGACGTGCTGGGCGGCGGTCACCTGGATGGTGAAGCCGCTCTCGCGTATCCGCTCGTCGTGCTCGGCGACGCGCTCCGCATCCCAGGTCTCCTCGGGGAGATCGAGGTCGGCATCGGGCGCGTCGGTGGACATCCGCGACTTGAGCCACGCGTAGCCGTCGACGTGCTCGGCGGGGGTGGGGCCGATCCACTGCACGATCCGGTACCCGTCAGCGTGGCGCCGCGCTTCCTCACGATGGGCGAGGAGCGAGGGGACCGATTCGGGACCCCAGACGTACGCGCTGACGCGCTCGGCCTGTTCGAGCACATAGCCGCGGGAGAGCGCGAAGCGGGCGGTGCCGTCGCGCGGGATGCTGCCGATGCCGGTGGGCGGGACCAGCCGGTCCTCGGCGGGGACGGGGTGCTCGGTCCAGGCGAGGATCCGTTGCGCACCGGCGGCGCGGGCCTCCTCGGCCAGCGTCGCGTCCACGGCGGTGCCGATGCCGCGGCCGCGGTGCCCGTCGCGGAGGACGACGTTCGCGACCGCGTCGCGGCCGTCCTGGTCCTGGATGACGGTCAGCGTGGCGCAGCCGATGATCGCGCCGCGGCGCTCGACGGCCCATTGCCGGCGGACCCTGTCAGGGGTGTCGTACAGCAGCGGCAGGAGCTCTTCAGCGGAGATCTGCTCAGCGCGGCCCGAGGTGAGCTCGCGCACGATCTCGTTCCGTACGGCGGCGTACTCGCGAAGGAACGGGGAGGGTCCTGCGCCGGCCCGAGCGGGGAGCTCGAGCCGACGCAGGGTCGCGTCGTCAGGGAGATCGATCATGGTGGTGTTCTCGTTCCCTTTCCTCACCGGAGCCGCTGCTGTAGATCGAAGGTGAGCATGGTGATCGCGCGGGCCTCGGTGACGAGCATGCGCTCCGGGGAGGCGGGCGTCCCGGGCCGGGGCTCGCGCAGTCCGCGCTCGAGCAGCCACAGTCCGATGCGCAGGGCGACCCTGTCGCCGACGGGCAGGCGGCGCAGCCGTTCGGCGTCGGGGAGGGTGACGACCTGGTGATCGGCTTGGGGCGGGTGCCCCGAGGCCTTTTGCGGGACGACGGTGGTGTCGACGGTGGTCTCGGTCAGAAGAGTGTTCACGATGAGTGCTTTCCGTTGTGACGATCGGCGGACGATCGTCGGCGGAACGAGGCGTGGCAGAGGCCGGACGCATCGATCCGGAAGACGCGCTCCGGGATGACGGATGCGCGGAGGAGGCGCCGTGAGGCGCAGGAGGTCAGCACGAGAGGCTGACAGCGCGGTGCTCCGACGGCGTGATGACGCCGCGGGACCGCAGAGGGGCGGAGTGGCCTAGTGGCCGAGTCCGCAGACGCCGGCGGAGGTCACCGAGAACGCGGACGAGCGGAACGAGGCCTGGCCGTAGCGGCCGGCGTCGTGCTTGGTGATCATCGTCATTTTCATCGGAACCTCCTCTCTCAGAGCGATCGGTGAGTCACGCTAGCGGGCGGAGCGCCGTCGAGTCAAGAACCCGGGCGTGTCGCCGGCGTGTCGCGCATCCCCGCATCGCCCTCCGCACGGCGCGGAATCCCGGGAGAACCCCGTCGTTCCGGTAGCGTATGGGCGTGATTCACCCGACCCCGAAGGCCACTGCATGCATCTGAAGAGCCTCACGCTCAAGGGGTTCAAGTCGTTCGCGCAGCCGACGACCTTCCTCTTCGAGCCCGGTGTGACCTGCATCGTCGGCCCGAACGGCTCCGGCAAGTCGAACGTCGTGGACGCACTCGCCTGGGTGATGGGGGAGCAGGGCGCGAAGACGCTGCGCGGCGGCAAGATGGAGGACGTCATCTTCGCCGGCACTTCGACGCGTGGACCGCTGGGTCGTGCGGAGGTGCAGCTGACGATCGACAACGGGGACGGAGCGCTGCCGATCGAGTACTCCGAGGTGACGATCAGTCGCACGCTGTTCCGCAACGGGTCGAGCGAGTATGCCATCAACGGCACGAGCTGCCGCCTGCTCGACGTGCAAGAGCTCCTCAGCGACTCGGGGCTCGGGCGCGAGATGCACGTCATCGTGGGCCAGGGACGACTCGACACCGTCCTGCAGGCTTCTCCGGAGGACCGCCGGGGCTTCATCGAGGAGGCCGCGGGGATCCTCAAGCACCGGCGGCGCAAGGAGAAGACCCTGCGGAAGCTGGATGCGATGGAGACCAACCTCACACGCCTCAGCGATCTCGCCGGCGAGATCCGGCGGCAGCTCAAGCCTCTCGGCCGGCAGGCGGAGATCGCGCGGGAGGCGCAGACCATCGCCGCGGTGGTCCGCGATGCGAAGGCGCGCCTGTTCGCGGACGACGTGGTCGCCCTCCGGACCACCCTCGCCGATCACACGCGCACGGAGCACGAGCGGCACACGGAGCGCCTCGTGCTCTCCGAGCAGGTCGACGCCGTGCACGCCGGGATCACCCGGCTCGAAGCCGAGCAGAACTCCGCCGCCGTGGACGAGGCCCGTCGTGTCTCCTTCGGGCTCGAGCAGGTGCAGGAGCGGATGAGAGGTCTGTTCACGCTGGCCAACCAGCGGCTCGCGCTGCTGGGCGGTGAGGACGACGACGCCATCACGGCGATCACCGTGACCCAGGACACGATCGACGAGGCGAAGGACGAGATCACGCGCATCTCGGCGGGCCTCGGGGACGCCCAGGACGCGGCCGTCGCCGCGAGCCGTGAGGTCGTCTCCGCGCGTGCCGAGCTGGACACGCTCGACGTCGACATCGCGGAGCAGAGCGCGCTCGTGTCGGAGTACGACATGAGGCTGACGGCTCTGCGTGGCACGGCGGACGCCGCGGCGTCAACCCTCGCCGCGGTGCGCGGCGCCCTGCTGCGGCAGGAGAACGCGATCGAGGCGGCGGATGCGCGTCGACGGGAGGCCGCAGAGGAGCGCGAGGCGTTCGAGGACGCGTCCGCGCCCGAGGGGTCGGCGGCCGAGCACACCGCCGCCTACGAAGAGGCGCAGCGTCGGGCCCAGACGGCGGAGACCGAGCGCGACGGACTGCGTGAGCGCCTCCACGAGGCGGAGCGCGAGGCCGACTCGCTCACGGCGAAGGCCGCAGCGCTGAGCAGTGCACTGTCGCTCTCCGGCGGTGCGGCGGACCTGGTCGCTGCCGGGCTCCCGGGTGTGCGGGGGCTGGTCGGTGATGCCGTGCAGGTGAAGGCCGGCTACGAGGCGGCGATCGCCGCTGTGCTCGGTCCGCTGGCCGAGGGCGTTCTCGTGGACGCCGCCGACGAAGCGTTCGCTCTCGTGCCCCGGACCGAAGGGCGAGGGGTCGTCGACATCGTGATCGCTGAGCCGGGAGTCGCCGAGGCCGATCCGGTGCGCGTCGACGGAACCGTTCCCGCGGGGGACGTCGTGACGGCCCCGCGCGGCGTCCGGGGCGTGCTCGCGCACGTGCTGGTCGCGGACGATCTGGACTCCGCCCGTCGTGCCCGCACGGCGCTCGACCGCCTGGGCGACCGGTCCACGACGATCGTCACGCGGGGCGGAGAGGTGATCACGGCGCAGACCCTGCGCGCGGGCTCGGGGGAGCGCTCCAGGCTCGAGCTGACGGCGGAGCGCGACGCGGCGACCGACCGGCTGACCGAGGTGCGCCGGATCGTCGACGACCTCCGTGCCGAGCGGACCGAGGCCGTTCATCGCGTCGAGGCGACGCGCCAGGCCGCCAAGGAGGCGCTCCAGGCCCTGCGCGAGCACGACGCGGCCCTCGCCAGCTATGCGGAGCAGCTCAACCGCGTGACAGTGAGGCACGAGGCCGCTGTCGCCGAGTGCGAGCGCCTCGAGTCCGGTCTCGCCCAGGCGCAGACGGCCGTGACGGACGCCGAGAGGACCGCCGCCGCGGCGAAGGACGAGCTGGAGTCCGCCGAGAGCGCTCCGCGTCCGGTGCTGGACGCCTCCGCCCGCGACGGCCTGCTCGAGGCGTTGGAGCAGGCGCGCGAGGGCGAAGTGCGGGCGCGTTTGGAGATCGAGACCCTCCGCGAACGCGTGCGGGCGGCGCAGGCGCGGGTCGCGACGCTGGAGCGTCAACGCGAGCAGGAGCGGGAGGCGGCCGCCGAGGCCGCGCGTCGCGCGGTCATCCGGCGGGCGCAGCGCGAGGCGGCCGAGGGCGTCGCGGCGGAACTGCCGCGTGTGCTCGACTCGATCGATCGTTCGGTCACCGAGGCCCGGATGTCGCTGGCCGCCGCAGAGGCGGAGCGCTCCGCGCACAACGAAGAGCTGACATCGCTGCGTGCGCAGGAGACCTCTCTGCGGGAGCGTCTGGCCGGGCTCACCGAGAGCGTGCACGGCCTCGAGCTGCAGATCCACGAGAAGAAGCTCCATCTCACCAGCCTGCTCGAGCGCGTGGCATCCGAGCTCGCGCTCGAAGAAGATATTCTCATCGCGGAATATGGTCCGGATCAGCTCGTTCCCCGCGATCCTGGTGCTGATGAGCTCGACGACGACTCGGCGATCCCCTTCGACCGTCGTATCCAGGAGCGACGCCTCAAGGACGCCGAGCGGAAGCTCGCGCAGCTCGGACGGGTGAACCCTCTGGCGCTCGAGGAGTTCGCCGCGCTCGAGCAGCGGCATGCCTTCCTCACCGAGCAGCTGTCGGACCTCACGAAGACCCGCCAGGATCTGCTGACGATCATCGCCGAGCTCGACGAGCGGATGCAGACCATCTTCGCGGCGGCGTTCGAGGACACCAGGCAGGCGTTCACCGAGGTCTTCCCGCTGCTGTTCCCCGGTGGGTCGGGCAGCATCTCGCTGACCGACCCGGAGAACATGCTGACCACGGGGATCGAGGTCGCCGTGCGCCCGGTCGGCAAGAAGATCGAGCGCCTGTCCCTGCTGTCCGGCGGGGAACGATCCCTGGCGGCGGTCGCGCTCCTCGTCGCGATCTTCAAGGCCCGCCCGAGCCCGTTCTACATCCTCGACGAGGTGGAGGCGGCCCTGGACGATGCGAACCTCGGTCGGCTGCTGACGGTCTTCGAGCAGCTCCGCGAGAGCTCGCAGCTGCTGGTGATCACCCATCAGAAGCGCACGATGGAGATCGCCGATGCGCTCTACGGCGTGTCCATGCGGCAGGACGGGGTGTCCGCCGTGGTGGGCCAGCGCGTGGGAGACCGGGCGACTGCGTCGGCCTGATCTCGCCGGCGGCACGCCCTTCGCTGTGGCGCATGCCGGAGCGCCGTAGGCTGGTGGCATGGCGGAGAAGTCCTGGTCCCTCGGTCGCGCGCTGCGCGGCATGTTCGTCAAGCCCACGATCGACGAGACGACGTGGGAGGACCTGGAGACCGCGCTGATCGGCGCCGACTTCGGTCCCGACATCGCCGAGCGGGTGCTCGACGAACTCCGCGAGAAGGTCGAGAGGTACCGCACGACGGACCCGAAGGACCTGCAGCGGATGCTGCAGGAGACGCTCGAGGAGCACTTCGCGAAGTTCGACACCACGCTGAAGCTCTCCGAGCGACCCGCGGTCGTCCTCGTCGTGGGCGTGAACGGCGTCGGCAAGACCACCACGATCGGCAAGTTCACGAAGTTCCTCCGCGGGTACCAGCGCAGCGTGGTCGTCGGGGCCGCCGACACCTTCCGCGCCGCTGCCGTCGATCAGCTGGCGACCTGGGCGCAACGCGCGGGCGCCGCGATCGTCCGACCGCAGCAGCAGGGTCAGGATCCGGCCTCCGTCGCCTTTCAGACGGTCGACTACGCGAAGCAGAACGGCACCGAGATCGTCATCATCGACACCGCGGGGCGCCTGCACACCAAGGGCGGGCTGATGGACGAGCTGTCGAAGATCCGACGGGTCGTCGAGAAGCAGGCGCCGATCAGCGAGGTGCTGCTGGTGCTGGACGCGACCACCGGGCAGAACGGGGTGATCCAGGCCGAGGCCTTCCTCGAGCACGCGGGCGTGACCGGGCTGGTCATCACCAAGCTGGACGGATCGGCGAAGGGCGGATTCGTGCTCGCGGTGCAGGAGCGCACGGGCATCCCCGTCAAGCTGCTCGGCCAGGGCGAGGGCATCGACGATCTCACCGGGTTCACGCCGCACGTCTTCGTGCAGTCGCTCGTCGGTGCCTGAGGCGCGTCGGGCTGGCGCATCGCGCACAAGGCTGGTTGCATAGCGATATGGCGATCGAACACGACTACTTCGGATTGCTGTCCTCCGGGCCTGACGGATCGATCTTCTGGTCGGAGCGCGTCGAGTTCGGCGATCAGTCGGTCACGGTTGATCTGACGGCGCCGGATCAGGATGATGTCTCCCTCGATGCCCTCGACATCGCCGCGGCCCTCATCAACGCGCTCGAGGACGTCGACGGCACGGCCCGGCGAGCGATGCTCACCGAGGTCGACGACCGCACGAGTGAGGTGACGGAGTTCATCCTCCAGCAGCAGGAGATGTTCGGCGAGGAGCTCGTCGACCTGCTCGTCGACGTCTCGGGCGACGACGCCGTCGACATCATCCGCTCGCTGAGCCTGATGAGCATGACGATCCTGGTGGACGAGCACGGCGGGAGCGAGCCGTTCGCCGTGCTGGAGTACGCGCTCGATGCGGATGCGACCGATGACGTCCTGCTGGTGAACCTCTCCTCCGACGGCTCCGTGCTGTCGGTGATGAGCGGCGACTAGCCTCCGGACGCTGAGCAGGGGTGCTCCCGCGTCAGACCGCCTGGGCGAAGCCGAGGTCGGCGCCCTCGGCGATGTGCGCGAGGTGCGGGGGGATCTCCCGGCCCTGGGAGATCATCGACTGCGCCCAGAGCCGTCCCGCGCGGTACGACGAGCGCACCAGGGGTCCGGCGAGCACACCCAGGAAACCGATCCGCTCCGCCTCCTCCTTGAACTCGACGAACTCGTCGGGCTTCACCCAGCGGGCCACGGGCAGATGCCGCGGGGAGGGGCGGAGGTACTGGGTGATCGTGATGATGTCGCAGCCGGCGTCGTGCAGGTCGTGCAGGGCCTGCACCACCTCCTCGGGCTCCTCGCCCATCCCGAGGATGAGGTTCGATTTGGTGATGAGACCTGCATCGCGCGCCTGGGTGAGCACGCCGAGCGAGCGCTCGTAGCGGAAGGCCGGTCGGATCCGCTTGAAGATGCGCGGGACGGTCTCGACGTTGTGCGCGAAGACCTCGGGACGGGCGTCGAAGATCTGCCCGAGGAACTCCGGATCGCCGCCGTGGTCGTTCGCCAGCAGCTCGACGCCGGTGCGGGGGTTCTGCGCGTGGATCTGCCGGACCGTCTCGGCGTTGAGCCAGGCCCCGGTGTCCGGCAGGTCGTCGCGGGCGACACTGGTGACGGTCGCGTAGCGGAGCCCCATCCGGGTGACGCTCTCCGCGACGCGGCGCGGCTCATCGGTGTCGTAGTCGGCGGGTTTGCCGGTGTCGATCTGGCAGAAGTCGCAGCGGCGCGTGCACTGGGAGCCGCCGATGAGGAACGTGGCCTCGCGGTCCTCCCAGCACTCGTAGATGTTCGGGCAGCCCGCCTCCTGGCAGACCGTGTGCAGCTCCTCGGACTTCACGAGGGAGTGCAGCGCCTGGTACTCCGGGCCCATCTTCGCCTTCGTGCGGATCCATTCCGGCTTCCGCTCGATCGGCGTCTCGGCGTTGCGGACCTCGAGCCGGAGGAGTCGGCGGCCCTCGGGAGCGGCGGTCATGCGGCGACCTCCGTCGCGTACTCCGCGGCGAAGGCGTCCGCCACCGACCGCACGATGTCCACGGGGCGGATATCGGCGCCGACGACCTCGCTGACGGTCGTCACTCCCGCATCGGTGATCCCGCACGGGATGATGCCGCGGAAGCCTGCGAGGGTGTTGTCGCAGTTGACGGCGAACCCGTGCATCGTGACCCCCTGCTGCACGCGGACGCCGATCGCCGCGACCTTGTCCTCTCTCAGCGGCCGGCGCACCCAGACGCCGCTGCGTCCCTCGACCTGGTAGCCGTCCACGCCGAGGGGGCGGAGGACGGCGATGAGCAGTCGCTCGAGCCTCCGCACGTGCGCGACGACGTCGATCGGCTCGGGGAGACGCACGATCGGGTAGCCGACGAGCTGGCCGGGCCCGTGCCAGGTGATCTTGCCTCCGCGGTCGACATCGACGACGGGCGTCCCGTCCTGCGGGCGCTCCTGGGGCTCGGTGCGCTTCCCCGCGGTGTACACAGCCTCGTGCTCGAGCAGCAGCAGCGTGTCGGGGCGGGAGCCCGCGACGACCTCGGCATGGACCTCGCGCTGCAATGCCCACCCGTCGAGGTAGGGGACGTGGTCCGGAGCGAGTCCGGCGATCTGGATGTCGAGCATGGTCGCCCTCCGAAGGATCGGGAATCTTATTGGATCGCGTCCAACAATACGCCTGATCGGTCGGCGGGCGCGCGCCTCGCCGGTACTCTGGGGAGTATGGAACCGATATCGCGGGTCGGCAGGCCGAAGGCCTCGTCGCGGGAGACCCTGGCTGACGCGGCCTGCGAGCTGTTCCTGGAGCAGGGATACGAGGAGACCTCGGTCGCCGATATCACGCGCCGCGCGGGCGTCAGCCGCTCGAGCTTCTTCAACTACTTCTCGTCGAAGAGCGACGTGCTGTGGTCGGGTCTGGACGATCGGATCGATCACGCCCTCGTGGAGCTCGCCGCGCTCGGCGCGGGCGCCGACGGCCCTGCGGTTCGCGCTGTGCTCGCGGGGCTCGTCCGCGGGTTCGCCCCCGACCCCCTCGCCCTGGCACTGCGCAATGCGAGCGCGATGGGTCTCGAAGCAGAGCTCCTCCGCGACAGCGGCGTCCGGCATGCGAAGATCGCGGGCGGCGTCGCGGCCGCGGCGCGTGCCGCCGGCGTCGAGCCGGTCCCCGCCGAGATCCTCGGTTCCGCCTGCGCGGCGGCGGTGCTGTCGTCGATCAGGACCTGGGCGGAGGAGGGGGCGGGGCAGGCGTCGCTGGAGACGCGATTCGACCGCGCACTGCGGTGCATCCACGACCTTCCGTGGTCCGACCGGGTCTGACGCCGTCGGAGTCGCCGGACTCCCGTAAACTTGGGGGATCATGGCTACCTTTGGCACGCTCTCCGATCGGCTGACCGAGACCTTCCGCAATCTGCGCACGAAGGGCAAGCTCAGCCCGGCCGACGTCGACGGAACCGTCCGCGAGATCCGCCGGGCGCTGCTCGACGCCGACGTCGCCCTCGCCGTTGTGAAGGAGTTCACGGGCAAGGTCCGCGAGCGCGCGCTGAGCGATGAGGTCAACAAGGCCCTGAACCCCGCGCAGCAGGTGGTGCAGATCGTCAACGAGGAGCTCATCGCGATCCTCGGCGGCGAGCAGCGTCGTCTCGAGTTCGCGAAGAACCCGCCGACGGTGATCATGCTCGCCGGTCTTCAGGGATCGGGAAAGACGACCTTCGCGGGAAAGCTCGCCAAGCAGCTGCAGGGGGAGGGGCACACGCCGCTCCTCGTCGCCTGCGATCTGCAGCGGCCGAATGCCGTGACGCAGCTGACGGTCGTGGCCGAGCAGGCCGGCGCGAGCATCTTCGCGCCGGAGCCCGGCAACGGCGTCGGAGACCCGGTGAAGGTCGCGGAGGCGGGCGTGGAGTACGCGCGCCGGCATCAGCACGACGTGGTCGTCATCGACACCGCAGGGCGCCTGGGCGTCGACGCCGAGCTGATGAAGCAGGCGAGCGACATCCGCAGGGCGACCAGCCCCGACGAGGTGCTGTTCGTGATCGATTCGCTCACCGGTCAGGACGCGGTCAACACCGCGAAGGCGTTCCAGGACGGCGTCGACTTCACCGGCGTCGTGCTCTCGAAGCTCGACGGAGACTCGCGCGGTGGCGCCGCGCTCTCGGTGGCCTCGGTCACCGGCCGCCCGATCATCTTCGCCTCGACCGGCGAGAACCTCGACGACCTCGAGCCGTTCCACCCCGACCGCATGGCGAGCCGCATCCTCGACCTCGGCGACATCCTCACCCTCATCGAGCAGGCCCAGCAGGCCTTCGACGAGGAGGAAGCGCGCAAGGTCGCGGAGAAGCTCGCGAACGAGGCCTTCACGCTGGAGGACTTCCTCGAGCAGCTCCAGCAGATGAAGAAGATGGGCTCGATGAAGAAGATGCTCGGCATGCTGCCGGGCATGGGCCAGATGAAGCAGCAGCTCGAGGACTTCGACGAGCGCGAGATCGACCGCACCGAGGCGATCATCCGCTCGATGACCCCGGGCGAGCGCCGCAACCCCAAGGTGCTCAACGGCTCGCGCCGGCTGCGCATCGCCAAGGGCTCCGGCATGACCGTCACCGACGTGAACCAGCTCGTGCAGCGCTTCGAGCAGGCCGCGAAGATGATGAAGACCGTCGCCCGTGGCGGCACGCCGCAGATCCCCGGAATGGGGCCGATGGGCAAGCCCGGGGCGTCCGCGAAGCGCGGGCGCAAGGGCGCCAAGGGCAAGAGCGGCTCGCGCTCCGGCAACCCTGCGAAGCGCGCCGCGGAGAACGCCGGGGTCCCCGCGGGCGGGAACGCCACCGGGTCGGGCTTCGGGATCGGCAGCGCGCAGCAGGCGCCGAGCGAGACCGATCTCGCCGAGATCCAGAAGCTCTTCGGACGCGGCTGAGTCAGGCGCCGACCGGTTCCCGGGCGGCGCGCTCCGGGGACGCGGGGGAGGCCGCCTGCCCCGGTGAGCGCATCGCCAGCAGCTGCCCGGAGAGCAGGGCGAGGAGCGTGAGCACGAGACCGGCGGCCTGCAGCGCGGTGAACGTCTCATCGAGCACCAGGACGCCGATGAGCGTGGCCGTCACCGGGGAGAGCAGGGACAGCAGGCCCACGGCGAAGGCGGGAAGCCGGACGATGCCGCGGAACCAGAGCGTGTAGGCGATCAGCCCGCCGACGGTGCCGAGCCACAGGTAGCCGCCGACGCCGGTGGGGGAGACCGACGTCGGCGCGCCCTCGAAGAGGAGCACAGCGGGCAGGAGGACCAGTCCGCCCGCGGTGAGCTGCCAGCCCGCGTAGCCGACAGGACCCACGCCCTCCGGGCGGCCCCATTTCTTGGTGAGGACGATGCCGAAGGATGTCGCGAGCGTGCCGCTGATCGCCGCTGCGACGCCGATCGGGCCGAGGGACGCCGCCGGGCCGAGGACGACCATGCCCACGCCCACCGCGCCGAGCACGGCGATGACGACCGCTCCCGCCTTCGCCCTCTCCTGCAGTACGAGGGCGGAGAGCAGCAGCACCACCAGGGGTTGCGCGCCGGCCACCGCGGCCGCGACGCCGCCGGGAAGGAGCGCCGCGGCGAGGAAGAGAAGCGGGAAGAAGGCGCCGATGTTGAGGACCCCGAGCACAGCGGCCTTGCCCCACCACGCACCGCGTGGGAGCCGACGGGAGAGCAGGAGTGCCAGCAGTCCAGCGGGCAGCGATCTCATGAGCGCCGCGAAGAGCGGATGGCCCGCGGGCAGGAACTCGGTGGTGACCGCATAGGTCGTGCCCCAGGCGATCGGGGCGAGCGCGGTGAGCAGGAGCACGGGCAGGATGCGGTTGTTCATGTCTCGAGCCTCCTCGTCAGCCAGATATGTGTCCAACGCATATTGTTCACATGCGTCATGAGCTGGGATCATGTACTGATGGAACTCACCGTGCTGCGCTATGTGCTCGCCGTCGTGGACGAGGGGGGCTTCACCCGCGCCGCGGAGAGCAGGCACGTCACGCAGTCGGCCCTGAGCCACGCGATCGCGGCGCTCGAGCGGGAGATCGGTGTCCGTCTCTTCGATCGCGCCTCACGCACCGTCACTCCGACGGAAGCGGGCGAGGCGTTCCTACGGCATGCGCGCAAGGCGGTCGACGCCGCCGACCGCGCACGGGACGAGGCGGTCGCCACCGCGGGTGAGATCCGCGGCGTGCTGCGCATCGGCGTGATCCCGACGGTCACCGCCGTCGACCTGCCTGCCGCTCTCCGGAGCTTCCGCCGCGAGCATCCGCACGCGCGGGTGGAGCTCACCATGGGCAACAGCGACCAGCACGTGCCCGCTGTGCGTGCGGGGAGGCTGGACGTCGCGCTGCTCGGCCTCCGCGAGGGCGTCGAGCCCACCGGGGTCGCGGTGCGCGTCCTCAGCCGAGCACGGCTCGTGATGGCGGTGGACGACGCGCATCCTCTCGCGGGCCGCCGCTCGGTCACGCTCGACGAGCTGCGCGGGGAGTCCTTCGCGGACTTCCCGGCGGAGACCTCCGGACGCCAGCAGAGCGATCACGCCTTCGCCGCGGCGGGGATCACCCGCGACGTCGCGTTCGAGTCGGCGACGGCCGATCTCATCCTCGATCTCGTCCGCGTCGGACTCGCCGTCGCGCTGCTCCCCGCCGGAGTGGTCTCCCAGGTGCCGGGAGTGGAGGCCGTCGAGGTCGAGGACGGTCCGATGCGCACGGAGTACGCCGTCTGGCACGCCCGGGAGCCCCGGGCCGCGGCGCGCGCCTTCCTGCCCTACCTCGGGGTCCGCTGAGACGACGAAGGGGCGGAACCGGAGAACCGGTCCCGCCCCTTCGTATCCCTCCGGTCAGCGCACGTCGTCGTCGACCCAGTCCGTGGACTTGGTGACGGCCTTGCGCCACAGGCGCAGCTGACGGTCGCGCTCGGCGGCGTCCATCGTGGGCTCCCAGCGGCGATCCTGCTGCCAGTTCGCGGCCAGGTCGTCCAGGCCCGACCAGAAACCGACCGCGAGGCCGGCCGCGTAGGCGGCGCCCAGGGCGGTGGTCTCCGCCACGACCGGCCGAACGACCGGCACGCCGAGGACATCGGCCTGGAACTGCATGAGCGCGTCGTTGGCGACCATGCCGCCGTCGACCTTCAGCTCGGTGAGGTCCACGCCGGCATCCGCGTTCACCGCGTCGAGCACGTCGCGGGTCTGGAAGGCGACGGCCTCCAGCGCGGCGCGCGCGATGTGGTTGCGGTTCGCGTAGCGGGTGAGCCCGACGATCGCTCCGCGGGCGTCCGGGCGCCAGTACGGGGCGAAGAGGCCCGAGAACGCCGGCACGATGTACACGCCGCCGTTGTCCTCGACCTTCTCGGCCAGCTGCTCGACCTCGGGGGCCGAGTCGATGATGCCGAGCTGGTCGCGCAGCCACTGGATCAGCGATCCCGTGACAGCGATCGAGCCCTCGAGCGCGTAGTGGGTCGGACCGTCTCCGAGCTTGTAGCCGACGGTGGTGAGCAGCCCGTTCTTCGAGTGGACGATCTCCTCGCCCGTGTTGAAGATCAGGAAGCAGCCGGTGCCGTAGGTGTTCTTGCTCTCGCCGGTCTGGAAGGCGGCCTGCCCGAACGTCGCGGCCTGCTGGTCGCCGAGGATGCCGGCGATCGGCGTCTCGCGCAGCAGCGAGGAGCTCGCGGCCGCACCGTAGACCTCGGAGGAGGAGCGGATGTCCGGCATCATCGAGCGCGGCACGCCGAACGCCTCGAGGATGTCGTCGCGCCACTCCAGGGTCTCGAGGTCCATGAACATGGTGCGCGACGCGTTGGTGACGTCGGTGGCGTGCACGCCGCCCTCGACGCCGCCGGTGAGGTTCCACAGCACCCAGCTGTCGGTCGTGCCGAAGAGCAGGTCGCCGGCCTCCGCCTTCGCCCTCGCCCCCTCGACGTTCTCGAGGATCCAGGCGATCTTCGTCCCCGAGAAGTAGGTCGCCAGCGGCAGACCGACGACCGGCTTGAAGCGCTCCACGCCGCCCTCCGCCGCGAGGCGGTCGACGATCTCCTGGGTGCGGGTGTCCTGCCAGACGATCGCGTTGTAGACCGGCTGACCGGTGTTCTTGTCCCACACCACCGCGGTCTCGCGCTGGTTCGTGATGCCCACGGCGGCGACGTCGTGTCGGGTGATGCCGGCGCGGCTCAGCGCCAGGCCGATGACCTCCTGGACGTTGCGCCAGATCTCGGCGGCGTCGTGCTCCACCCAGCCGGCCTTCGGCAGGATCTGCTCGTGCTCCTTCTGACCGGTCGAGACGATGCTGCCCTTCCGGTCGAACAGGATGGCACGGCTCGAGGTCGTGCCCTGGTCGATGGCGATGATGTATTCGGCCATGTTCGTTCTCCTTCGAATCGCTGTGGTCAGGCGGTCGCGAGGTGCAGCAGGTACGGCGCCAGCAGCGCAGCGAGCGCGCCACCGGCGAGCGGGCCGATGACCGGAACCCACGAGTAGGCCCAGTCGCTGGAGCCCTTGCCCTTGATCGGCAGGATCGCGTGCGCGATGCGGGGGCCGAGGTCACGCGCGGGGTTGATCGCGTAGCCGGTCGGTCCACCCAGCGAGGCGCCGATGGCGACCACGACGAGGGCGACGGGCAGCGCGGTCAGCGGGCCGAGGCCCCCGGGGACGCCCACCTTGATGTCGCCGTAGTCCGCGAAGGCGAAGATGGCGAACACCAGGACGAACGTGCCGATGACCTCGGTCACGAGGTTCCAGCCGTACGAGCGCAGCGCCGGACCGGTGGAGAAGACGCCGAGCTTGTTCGCGGCGTCGGGCTCTTCGTCGAAGTGCTGCTTGTAGGCGAGCCAGCAGAGGATCGCACCGATGATCGCGCCGAGCAGCTCGGCGCCGGCGGCGACGGCGAACTGCGTGAAGTCGATCTTCTCGGCGATCAGCAGGCCGAGGCCGACGGCCGGGTTGAGGATCGCGCCCGAGTACGCGGAGACGAGCACACCCGCGAACACCGCGAGGCCCCATCCCCAGTTGATCATCAGGAAGCCGCCGCCGAACCCCTTGTTCTTGGCGAGCACGACATTGGCGACGACGCCGCAGCCGAGGAGGACGAGCATGGCCGTCCCGACGAATTCGGACAGGAAGTACAGCCCGAGATTGGTGTCAGTCATGAGTCTGCGTTGACCTTTCTGGCAGAAGCAGGGAGCCCTCGTCCCTGCTTCGAGGATGGCACGGCCGGTGCGTGAGGGCGACCGTGTTTGTGCTGTCCCGTCAGCGCTGGATGCGCGCGGGCAGTTCGAGTCCGTGCTGCTGGTTCAGCAGCAGGCGGGTCTGCTCGACCTCGTCGTCGCGGCGGTCGCGGTCCCAGTTCAGGAGCGGGGCCATCGCGTCGGCGATCTCGTCGAGGGTGTCCATGTCGGCGTCGCCGGTGAAGACCACGTTCGTGCGGCGCAGCACGACGTCGGCGAGTCGCACGACGTGCTCGTTGCGCACCATCCAGGCCAGCTCGCCGGTGGACAGGGCTCCGCCGGCGAGGATGGCGTCCTCTCCGGGCTCGATCGCGCTCCACACCGCGGCGGCACGGGTGCCGTACCGGGCGAAGAGCACCTCGGCCCGTCCTCCGGCGCCGGCGAGGTTCTCGTCGAACCACTGCATCCGGGCGCGCGGGGTGCGAGGGAAGCCGCGCCCGCCGCCGATCGGCAGCCCGTCGGTCGAGGCGGTCCGGCTGCGCCCGAGGAGACCGATGATCGTGTCGCCCATCGACTCGCCGAGCGCGCGGAACGTGGTCCACTTCCCGCCGACCAGGCTGACGAGCGGGGTGGATCCGCTGCGGTCGACCTCGATCCGGTAGTCGCGCGATACGAAGCCGGGCGCGGTGTCCTCGTGTCGGGGGAGCGGGCGGATGCCCGAGAACCGGTAGACGATCTCGTCGCGCGTGACCTTCAGCTGGGGGAACACATGATGGATGAGGTCGAAGAAGTAGTCGATCTCCTCCTCGGTGCACACCGGGACCTCTCGGGGGTCGGCATCGATGTCGGTGGTGCCGACGAGCACGCGGCCCTTGAGCGGGTAGATGAGCACGATGCGCCCGTCCGAGTGCTCGAAGAAGATCTCGCGGCCACGCGTCGCGGCGAGCAGCTCGGGGTGGTCCAGGACGATGTGCGATCCCTTGGTGCCGCCCATGAACCGGGTCGCGGTACCGAGTGCCTCGTTGGTGAGGTCGGTCCACGGGCCGGAGGTGTTGACCACGACGTCGGCGGTCATGGTGAACTCGGCGCCGGTCTCCCTGTCGCGCAGGTGCACGCCGTCCTCGTCGCGGCCGACGGCCTCGACGTAGTTCAGCGCGTGCGCGCCGTCATGCGCGGCGAGGCCGTCCTGCAGCACGTCGAGGGCGAGCCGCTCGGGGTCGTGCATCGACGCGTCGAAGTAGGTCGCGGTGTACTTGATCCGCGGATCGAGGGCGGGCAGCTCCTCGAGAGAGCGCCGCCGTCCGAGGAACCGGTGCCGGGGGACGGTGCCCCCGCCGCGCGAGAAGGTGTCGTAGATCGTCAGGCCCACCTTGATGAGGAAGGCGCCGCGCTCCTTGGGCTTGCCGCTGCGGTGGGTGAGGAAGCGCAGTGGCGCCGAGAGGATGCCGGAGAAGGTCGAGTAGATCGGGATGGTCGTCTCGAGCGGCTTCACGTAGTGCGGCGCCGTCTTGAGAAGGGCGTTGCGCTCGTGGACGGACTCCCGGACGAGGCGGAACTCGCCGTTCTCGAGGTAGCGGATGCCGCCGTGCACCATGTGGCTCGACGCCGCCGAGGCCCCCGAGGCGAAGTCGCCGCGCTCGACGAGCACGACGTCGATCCCCTGGACAGCCAGATCGCGGAAAGTGGAGATGCCGTTGATCCCCCCGCCGATGATGAGGACCGAGGTGCGGCCCTGTTCGCGGACGGCGCGGACCTCCGCGCGTTCCGATGCTGAGTGCGACGACACGGTCATCGTCGACCTCCCTTCCTTGGCTGGCTCCCAGCATCCGCCCAGGTGGGCATCGGGCGCAACAAGCGTGCACATATGTGCAAGGATCGGATCGGGAGGTCGGGATGACGGACATCGGAAGCCGCTCGGGCGACGCGAAGCTGATCGCCGCGCTCACCGCGGCGCGGCTCTATTACATGCAGGACATGACGATGGAGGCGATCTCCCGCGAACTGCGCACCTCCCGCTCCTCGGTCTCGCGTCTGCTGGCGTTCGCGCGGGACACGGGGCTGGTGGACATCCGGATCAACTCGCCGCTGGAGCGCGTCGGGATGCTGGAGCACCGGATCCGCGAGAGGTTCCGCGTGACCGCGCACGTGGTGCCGACGCCGGAGATCGCGAACGAGGTCGAGCGGCTCGAGAGGGTCGCGCTGACCGCCGGACGACTGCTCTCGCAGTTCATCGACTCGAACATGACCGTCGGCGTCGCGTGGGGGTCCACGATCAGCGTCGTGAGCCGCAGCCTCACCCAGAAGCAGACGCACAACACCACCGTCGTCCAGCTCAACGGTGCCGGGAACACGCAGACCAGCGGCGTCGAGTACTCCAGCGACATCCTCCAGCGCTTCGGCCTCGCCTTCGGGGCGCAGGTGCAGCACTTCCCGGTCCCCGCCTTCTTCGACGACCCGTCGACCCGGGAGGGCATGTGGCGGGAGCGCAGCACCCTGCGGGTGCTGAACCTGCAGGCGAAGATGGACGTGGCCGTCTTCAGTCTCGGCTCACCGGCCGCCGAGGTGCCGAGCCGCGTCTACGTCGGCGGATACCTCAGCAAAGAGGACTACCGGAGCCTCAACGAGGACCATGCCATCGGAGACCTCGCGACCGTATTCTTCCGCGCCGACGGCAGCTGGAAGGACATCCGCATCAACGCCCGGGCCACCGGTCCGGATCTGGACCGGCTCCGTCGCGTGCCGCGCCGGGTCTGCGTGGTGTCCGGGATGTCGAAGCTCGCCAGCCTGCGCGCGGGCCTGTCGGCGGGGCTCGTCACGGACGTGATCCTCGACGAGGGACTGGCGCGGCGGCTCGCCGAGGAGGGCTGAGGACGGTCAGCCCAGGTGGTCGTGGGGGCCGCTGCGGAACTCCTCCACCAGGTGCCGCACGACGTCGCGCAGATCTCCGGACGCATCGGCCACCGCGAGCTGGCGCTCATAGCTCGCGCCGCCGTCGAGGATGGACCCCAGCCGTGCGAATTCTGCGCCGCAGCGGAGATCACGGGCGACCGGGGCGAGGTCGTCGATGAGGGCCGCGAGGTGTTCGCGCACCGGGCGCTGACCGCCTCCGGCGTCGGTGATCACCGTCGCGTCGAGTCCGTATCGGGCGGCGCGCCACTTGTTCTCGCGCAGGTACCAGGGCGGCAGCACCTCCAGCCGGCGTCCCTCGTCGATGTCTCGGGAGAGCTTCTCCACGAGCACCTGGACGAGTGCGGCGACGGCGGCGAGCTCCGGCAGTGTCGACATGCCGTCGCACGCGCGCACCTCGATCGTTCCCCATCGAGGTGCGGGGCGGATGTCCCAGCGCACCTCGGTGGCGTCCGCCATCACCCCGGTGCGCACCATGTCGTCGACATAGGACTCGAAGCCGGCCCAGTCCGGCAGCGGCCAGGGGAGCCCTGCGGTGGGCAACTGCTGGAAGACCAGCGCACGATTGGAGGCGTACCCGGTGCGCTCGCCCGCCCAGAACGGACTCGACGCCGAGAGCGCCTGCAGGTGGGGGAGATAGGCCGCGAGGGCGCCGATGAGGGGGAGCACCTTCGCGCGGTCCTCCACTCCGACGTGCACGTGGATGCCCCAGATCATCATGTTCCGGCCCCACCACTGCGTGCGCTCGATGAGCGTGTGGTAGCGGGTCTTGTCGGTGACGCGCTGGTCGTACCACTGCGCGAAGGGATGACTCCCCGCCGAGAGCAGCTCGATGCCGGCGGGATCCGTGGCCGCGCGCACCTCGCGGATCGCCGCGGAGATGTCCGCGATCGCGTCGGCGACGGTGCCGCCGACGCCGCTGGTGACCTCGATGGTGTTCGTCAGCAGTTCCCCGGTGACGGTGTGGCGCTCCGGCGCGCTGGACTCCTCGAGAGAGGTGAGCAGCTCGGGTGCGCGACCGACGAGGTCGCCGGTGTGCGGATCCGCGAGCATGATCTCCCACTCGACGCCGACCGTCGAGCGTGCGGATTCGGCGAAGTCGATCGTCACGTGCACAGTCTGACATGCGGGGACCAGGGCGACGACGAAGGCGACACAGAGCGGAACACGCGGCGCGCCGGGGCGGGGCGGTTCGCCCGCGGCGGAGTGATCTGGCACAATAGAAGGTCGGACGGCCTGCTCGACCCTCTATCCAGCGCGCCATCCTCCCGCAGAGCTTCCACCGGGTGTGCACCCCACGCTCCAGGTGATCAGTTCGTCTTTCCTTCCACACCATTCAGGAGAATCGTGGCTGTCAAGATCCGTCTCAAGCGCCTGGGCAAGATCCGTGCGCCTTACTACCGCATCGTCGTCGCCGACTCGCGCACCAAGCGCGATGGTCGTGTGATCGAGGAGATCGGCAAGTACCACCCCACCGAGGAGCCCTCGTTCATCGAGGTCGACTCCGAGCGCGCTCAGTACTGGCTCTCCGTCGGCGCCCAGCCGACCGAGCAGGTCACCGCGATCCTCAAGATCACCGGCGACTGGGGCAAGTTCAAGGGCGAGAAGGGTGCGAAGTCCACCCTGAAGACCGCTGAGCCGAAGACGGCCTTCGAGGTCGACTCCGCCAAGAAGTCGGTCATCAAGCCCAAGGCCGAGAAGAAGACCGAGGAGACTCCCGCCGAGGAGGCCCCGGTCGTCGAGGCTCCCGCCGAGGACGCGGCCGAGGCCGCTGCCGACGCAGAGTAATCGCTGTGCTCGCCGCCGCGCTCGAACACGTCGTCAAGGGGATCGTCGATCACCCGGACGATGTCCGCATCACCGCATCCACGTCGCCGAGGGGCGATCTGCTCGAGGTGCACGTGCACCCCGACGACCGTGGTCGCGTGATCGGGCGCGGCGGCCGCACCGCCAAAGCGCTGCGGACGCTCATCTCCGCGCTGGCCGACGGCCGCCGCGTCCGCGTCGATGTCGCGGACGACTGACGTGGCCCTGGAACGCAATCAGCTCCGGGTCGGTCGGCTCCTCAAGGCGCACGGTCTCAAGGGCGCCCTGAAGCTCGAGCTCTACACCGACGATCCGGGGCGCCGCTTCGTCACCGGTGCGGAGTTCACCCTCCAGGTCCCCGAGGCCTCGCCCTGGCACGGCAAGACCATCACCGTCCGCGAGTACCGGGTGATGAACGGCAACTCCGTGGTCTTCTTCGAGGGCGTCGATGACCGCACCGCCGCCGAGTCGCTCGTGCGCGCGATCCTCTGGATCGACCAGGACGCCGAGGACGACGCCGAGGACGACGCCTGGTACGACCATCAGCTCGCCGGACTCGATGTCGTCCGGGATGACGAGGTCGTCGGACGCCTCGTGCGGGTCGACCACTTCCCCGCGCAGGACCTCCTGATCGTGAAGGCGGGCGACCGCGAGGTGATGGTGCCCTTCGTGTCGGCGATCGTGCCGACCGTCGACATCGCGGCGGGACGCATCGTCGTCACCCCTCCTCCGGGGCTGTTCGAGGAGCTCCCCGGCCAGGACGCGTCGGAGGACGCGGAACGGGATGCCGCCGCGGCATCCGACTGACGAGGGCAGCAGCATGCGCATCGACGTCGTCTCGATCTTCCCCTCCTACTTCGACGGTCTGACCCTGTCGCTGCTCGGCAAGGCGCAGGACGCGGGGATCCTGGACCTCCGCACGCACGACCTGCGTACCTGGACGACCGATCGCCATCGCACCGTCGACGACACCCCGTACGGCGGCGGTGCCGGCATGGTCATGAAGCCTGAGCCGTGGGGGCAGGCGCTCGACGACCTCGCGACGGGAGACCGTCCGACCATCATCTTCCCGTCGCCCGCCGGAGAGGTCTTCACGCAGGCGACGGCCCGGGAGCTCGCGGACCGGGATCACCTCGTGTTCGGCTGCGGCCGGTACGAGGGCATCGACGAGCGCGTCTTCGACTACGCGGCGGAACTCGGAGAGGTCCGGCTGATCAGCCTCGGCGACTACGTGCTCAACGGCGGCGAGGTCGCTGTGATGGCCATGGTCGAGGCGATCGGCCGGCTGATCCCCGGTGTGGTCGGCAACCCGGAGAGCCTCGTCGAGGAGTCGCACGAGGACGGGCTGCTCGAATACCCCTCGTACACCAAGCCATCGGTCTGGCGCGATCGGGCGGTCCCCGAGGTGTTGCTCAGCGGCAACCACGGTGCGATCGCCGCCTGGCGCAGCGAACAGCAGCTCGAGCGCACCCGGGAACGGCGCCCCGACCTCCTGGACTGAGAGCCGCGCGATGAGACTCTGGTCGGTGCATCCGCGCCATCTCGACCGTCAGGCGCTGGTGGCCTGCTGGCGGGAGGCCCTGCTCGCTCAGGCGGTCCTCGCCGGGGACACGCGCGGATACCGCAGCCACCCGCAGCTGGTGCGCTTCCGCGCGCAGTCCGAGCCGTTGGACGCGGTCGCATCCTTCCTGAGGGGCGTCGCCGACGAGGCGGATGCGCGCGGATACCGCTTCGACCGTGACCGCATCGGGCGGCGGACGGCGGTCGACGGGCGGATCGAGGTGTCCGACGGGCAGCTGTCGGCGGAATGGGAGCATCTGCTGGCGAAGCTGGCCCGGCGCAGCCCCGAGCTCTGGGAACGATGGCGCGGCGTCGCCGCACCGGAGCCGCATCCGCTCTTCGTCGTCGTGCCCGGGCCGGTGGCGGAGTGGGAGCGTGCCGGAAGCGCCTGAAGCGGCGGCGTTCCGCGTCAGCGGACCCCGAGGAAGGTGCGGTCGGTGAGGACGATCGGACCGTCCGCCGTGATCGCCACGGTGTGCTCGGAATGGGATCCCCGTGATCCGTCCCCGCTGCGCAGGGTCCAGCCGTCGGCATCCGTGATCAGTTCGTCCGTGGTCGCGAGGAACCAGGGCTCGAGTGCGAGGACGAGGCCGGCGCGCAGCGGGAAGCCCCGGCCCGCGCGTCCGTCGTTGGCGACGTGCGGGTCGCCGTGCATGGTGCGCCCCACGCCGTGCCCGCCGAAGTCGGTGTTGATCGAGTAGCCCTCGCCGTGCGCGACCGCGGCGATCGCCGCGGAGATGTCGCCGGTCCGATTCCCGACAGTGGCGGCGGAGATGGCCGCGTCGAGTGCGCGCTCGGTGGTGTCGATGAGGCGCAGGTCCTCGTCGCGGGGCGTGCCCACCACGAAGGAGACGGCCGAGTCGGCGACCCACCCGTCGACCGACACCGCGAAGTCCAGCGAGACGAGGTCGCCGTCGCGAAGGGCGTAGTCGTGCGGGAGACCGTGCAGCACCGCGTCGTTCACGGATGTGCAGATCACCTTGCCGAACGGGCCGTTCCCGAAGGAAGGTGCGTAGTCGATGTAGCACGACTCCGCCCCGGCCTTCCGGATCAGGTCATGGGCGCGGCGATCGATCGCGAGCAGATTCGTCCCGACCTTCGTCTCGTCGCGCAGGGTCGCCAGCGTCTCGGCCACGAAGCGGCCGGCGGCGCGCATCTCTTCGATCTCGGCGGGCGTGCGCAGTTCGATCATCGGGGGATCCTCTCTTCTCCTCCATTCTCCCTGATGAGATGGTGCGCAAGCTCACAGCGAACGCCGAAGCCCCCGGCATCGCGGCGACGTACGATCGAAGTATGTGGCTGCGCAGCGTGTTCTTCCGGTGGTTGATCCCGGCCGCCTTCGTGCTGCCGCTGTGGCTGCTGATCGGGTGGGGAGTGTTCCAGGCCAACGGGTGGGCGTTCCTCTGGGTTCTGTTCATCGCGGTGCCCTCCGTGCTCGTCGGGCAGCTCGTCCTCACGCTGCTCACGCGGGCTCGCCCGTCGGTGCGCGTCGAGCGGGCGGTCTCCTGGTGGGACGTGCTCGGATTCGGCGTGTGGCATGCGCTCACCATCGCCGTGGGGTTCTTCCCGCAAGGTGTGTTCCCGCTGCTGCTCACCGGTGCGATCGCCGCGGCCCTCGCCCTGTTCTGGCTGCAGCTCTGGCAGCTGTGGAGCGAGGCGCGGGGGAGCGGGTTGAGCATCCGCGAGACCGCTTCCTGGCAGGGGCCGGTCTCCGATGCGGGAGCGCCCGAGCGCGACCGCGTGCACGACGTCATCATCGTCCGTGAGACGGAGTCGCGCGACTGAGCGGATCGCCGTCCTCCGCGTTTTGGCGGCGCTCCCGATCCATGGCAGAATAGATGTTTGTGCCGTGAACCGGTTCTGCCTCAGGGGAACCCGCGGACGCCTTCGGCGCCGTTCGGCACACCACTACGTATCCCTTCCAGCATGCACGCGACCTGTGGCGAGTGCAGAGAGAGACGATCATGCAGATCCTCGACGCCGTCGATGCGGCTTCCCTCCGTAGCGACATCCCCGAGTTCTTCCCCGGCGACACCGTCAAGGTGCACGTGAACATCACCGAGGGCAACCGCTCGCGTATCCAGGTCTTCCAGGGTGTCGTGATCGGCCGCCAGGGCGATGGCGTGCGCGAGACGTTCACCGTCCGCAAGATCAGCTTCCAGGTGGGCGTCGAGCGCACCTTCCCGGTGCACTCCCCGGTGATCGACCACATCGAGGTCGTCACCCGCGGTGACGTGCGTCGCGCGAAGCTCTACTACCTGCGCAACCTGCGCGGCAAGAAGGCGAAGATCAAGGAGAAGCGCGACAAGTAAGCGCATCTCCGACACGCACCCCGGGACACTTCGTCCCGGGGTGCGTTCGTTCACCGGGGATGTGCGAACCTTGAAGGTGCCGTCGCCGGACGGCGTGCGATGCGAAGGATGGATATGACGACCGAGGCCTCACCCGCAGCCGAAACCCCGAGACGGCGGCGCGGCTTCCTCGTCTTCCTGCGCGACATCGTGGTGATCATCGTGATCGCGGCGCTGGTGTCCTTCGTGGTGAAGTCCTTCGTCGTGCGCTCGTTCTACATCCCCTCCGGGTCGATGGAGCGCACCCTGCTCATCAACGACCGGATCCTGGTCGACGAGCTGACCCCGCGCTGGACCCACTACGACCGGGGCGACGTGGTGGTCTTCAAGGATCCGGGCGGTTGGCTGCCGCCGGCACCCCAGACGCCGTCCCGTCCGGCGTTCGTGGAGGCGGTAGACAACGTGCTGACCTTCATCGGCCTGTCCGCGGCCGACTCGCAGGACCATCTGGTCAAGCGGATCATCGGCCTCCCGGGCGATCACGTCGTCTGCTGCAACGCCGTCGGGCAGATCACCATCAACGGGACCCCGATCGACGAGTCCTCCTACCTGGACCTCCCGCCCGGCGACACGCGGGCGTCGGACGACGATTTCGACGTGACCGTCCCCGCCGGATCGATCTGGGTCATGGGGGACAACCGTGACCGCTCCCAGGACTCCCGGGCGCACCAGAACCTCCCGGGCGGAGGATTCGTGCCGCTGGACAATGTGGTGGGGAGGGCGTTCTTCACCACCTGGCCCTTCGACCGGCTCGGCATCGTCGACACGCATGACGACGTCTTCGCGGGAGTGGCGGAGCCGAAGAAGTGACCGTGGTCGCGCCGACACTCCGCCTGGAGCGGCGGCTGCTGAAGGACGTCGACCTGATCATCGCCCTCGACGAGGTCGGGCGAGGAGCTCTCGCCGGTCCCGTCGCCGTCGGCGCGGCCCTGATGGATCCCGCGGGCGCGAGGCGCCGGGTACCCGACGGACTGCGCGACTCCAAGCTCGTCACGGAGCGGCGTCGCCCCGATGTCGCCGCGCGAGCGGCGTCATGGGTTCAGGCGTCCGCCGTGGGATGGGCGAGTGCAGGGGAGATCGACGACGTCGGCATCATGAGGGCGCTCGGGCTGGCCGCCTCTCGCGCGATCCTGTCGGTCAGCGCAGGGATCTCCTCACAGCGCGTGCTGGTGATCCTCGACGGGAACCATGACTACGTCTCCGCCGTCCACCCGGTGCGGCTCGACGTGCGCCCGGTGATCAAGGGCGATCGGGACTGCGCCTCGGTGTCGGCGGCGTCGGTCATCGCGAAGGTCGCGAGGGACGCGTACATGGGCGAGCTGCATCCGGAGCATCCGGAGTACCAATGGGACCGCAACAAGGGATACGCGAGCGCCGAGCACCGTGCCGCGATCCGTGATCTCGGGTTGTCCCCGCATCATCGCGCGTCGTGGTCGATCGCCGGCGCCCCGACCCTGTTCTGACGCGGTGGGCGTCGCCCTCTCCGTCCTCCTAGGATGGAGTAACCATGGATGACGAAGCCTTCGACGACTACGACCGCGAACTCGAGGTCGCGCTGTTCCGCGAGTACCGCGACGTCGTCTCGCAGTTCCAGTACGTCGTGGAGACGGAGCGCCGGTTCTACCTCGCCAACGAGGTGAACGTGGTGCGCCGTGACACCGAGCACGACTTCTATTTCGAGATCTCGATGAACGACGTCTGGGTGTGGGACATCTACCGCGCCGATCGTTTCGTGAAGGCCGTGCGGGTGCTGACCTTCAAAGACGTCAACGTCGAGGAGCTGCAGCGCCGGGAGTTCGAGCTCCCCGACGAGCTGTCCCTCGATGGCAAGTGACTGCATCCACTCCTGCTCCCCATCGCATGACCTTCGCCGGCTCTCCCGGATGACGTGATTCCGCTGCTCCGCCGGCGACCGGAGACGGCACGCTGGCGGGATGGCAGCGAAAGACGACCTCGGCAGGGCCGGGGAGGAGCGGGCGGCGGCGCATCTGCGCGGGCTCGGCTACGTGATCGAAGACCGCAACTGGCGGTGTGATCAGGGCGAGATCGACCTCGTCGCGAGCGAGGGCGGTTCCCTCATCGTCGTGGAGGTGAAGACCCGCTCGAGTGAGCGCTTCGGGCATCCCTTCGAGGCGATCGACGAGCGCAAGAGGCGGCGGCTCTGGCGGCTCGCGTTCGCGTGGGCGTCCGCGCATCCGGAGCGATCCCGGGGGCGCGTGATCCGCCTCGACGCGATCGGCCTCGTGGGAGACGATCCGAGGACGGCGCGGCTCGAGCATCTGCGAGACCTGCTGTGACGACCGCACGCACCTGGGCGGTCGCGCTCACGGGGGTGGACGGACACATGGTCGAGGTCGAGTCCGACGTGTCGAACCAGACCCCCGAGTTCCGGATCATCGGGCTCCCGGACAAGTCGCTCGGTGAGGCGGCGCAGAGGGTGCGGAACGCCTGCGCGAATGCAGGTCTCGACCTCCCGCGGCGACGGATGACGGTCAATCTGTCCCCGGCGAGCCTGCCCAAACAGGGATCGGGCTTCGACCTCGCGGTCGCCGTGAGCACCCTCGCCGCCAGCGGGATGATGCCCTCGCGCTCGATACGCCAGACCGTGCACATCGGTGAGCTCGGGCTCGATGGCCGCGTCCGGCCGGTGCCCGGGGTCCTCCCCGCCGTGTTCGCCGCCGCACGTGCGGGGTTCGAACGCGTGGTCGTGCCGTATGCCAATGCCGAGGAGGCCAGGCTCGTGCCGGAGATCGAGGTGTGCGCGGTCTCGTCGCTCGCCGAGACGGCTGCCGTGCACGGTGCGGAGGTCGAGGTCCCCGACGTCGACGCGGTCGAGGGACCGCCATCCCCGGTCGTCGATCGGCACGAGCTCGACCTCTCGGAGGTGATCGGACAGGATGATGCGGTCGAGGCGCTCGTGGTGGCCGCAGCGGGCGGACACCACCTGCTGCTCAGCGGTCCGCCCGGGGCGGGGAAGACGATGCTCGCCCGGCGACTGCCGGGGATACTCCCTGAACTCGCGGACGACGAGGCGCTCGAGGTGGCGGCGATCCGTTCGCTCGCCGGCGAGGGCGTGACCCGACTCGACCGGACCCCGCCACTGGAAGCCCCGCATCACGGCGCGTCGCCCGCCGCGCTCGTCGGAGGCGGGTCGAGGGCGGCCCGACCGGGCGCGATCGTGCGGGCGCATCGGGGCGTCCTGTTCCTCGACGAGGCGCCCGAGTTCTCACGGATCGCCCTCGATGCGCTGCGTCAGCCGCTCGAATCGGGAAGGATCGAGGTGCATCGGGCCGGCTTCACCGCGGCCTATCCGGCCAGGTTCCAACTGATGCTGGCCATGAACCCCTGTCCCTGCGGCGAGTACGGGGTACGCGGCGGTGAGTGCATCTGCCCGCCGATCGCGATCAGGCGCTATGCGTCGAAGCTCTCGGGGCCGCTCCGCGACCGCATCGACATCGAGCTGCAGGTATCGCGCGTCGCGGCGTCGGCGGCGACGGCAGGCGAGCGGTCGCCGGTGACGACGGCATCGGCGCGCCGACTCGTGCGCGAGGCGCGGGCGGCAGCTGCGGCCCGGTGGGCGCGGACCCCATGGCGACGGAACGCCGACGTGCCGGGGGAGCGCTTGCGGTCGGGCGATCTCCGGCTTTCGAGGGAGGTACGCGCGCCGCTCGATCGCGCGCTCGAACGAGGCGGGCTCACGCTTCGCGGGTATGACCGCACGCTCCGGCTGTCCTGGACCCTCGCTGATCTCGCCGGTGCCATGAGCCCAGGTGCGGACGAGATCGGCCGTGCGCTCTACCTGAAAAGGGGACTGGCCGCATGAGCGCGCCGTCGATGAGCATCGCGGCATTGCTGTCGGCCGCCGAGTTCACGGACATCGCGCTGAGGCTTCGGCCGAGTACTTCGACGGCGGAGACGATCGCGCGCGCGACCTGGTCGGTGCTGATCGAGCCGGGCGACCGGATCGCCGGAGCGCTGATCCAGGCGCACGGGCCCATCGATGCGCTGAGGTTCGTCTGGCCCGGGGGAGGACTCTGTTCGTCTGAGGCCTGGGAGCGCGCCGAGATCTCGGCGGCGGACCTCTCGGATGCCGTCGCGCGCTGGCGTCCTCGCGCGGATGCCGGCGCGATCGGTGAGGCGCTGCGCGGTGCCGTCGAGGTCGGCGCATCGTTGCTGTTCCCCGGCGACCGGGCGTGGCCGGTCGGGGTCGATGACCTCGGCGCTCACGCGCCGGTCCTCCTCTGGGTACGCGGCGATCCGCAGGCGCTGGGCGCGGTGCGGCCGGTCGCGATCGTCGGGGCGAGGGCCTCCACCTCCTATGGCGAGCACGTCGCCACGGAGCTCGCCGGCGATCTCGCAGCGGGCGGCGCCGTCATCGTGTCCGGTGGAGCCTATGGCATCGACGGTGCGGCGCATCGTGCGGCGCTGGGTGCCGGGGGCCGAACAGTGGCGTTCCTCGCAGGCGGGGTCGATCGGCTCTATCCCGCCGGACACCGGCAGCTGTTCGGCAGCATCCAGGAGAGCGGGGCGATCATGAGCGAGGTCCCGTGCGGCGGTGCTCCCACCAAGTGGCGGTTCCTTCAGCGCAACCGGCTGATCGCTGCGACCGGTGTGGCGACCGTCGTCGTCGAGGCGGGGCGGCGGAGCGGATCCCTGAACACCGCGGCCCACGCGGCGGCGCTCGCACGCCCGCTGGGCGCCGTGCCCGGGCCGGTGACATCCGCGTCCTCGGCGGGAACCCATCGGCTGATGCGCGAGTTCGACGCGACCTGCGTGACGACTGCCGCAGAGGTGCGCGAGCTCTGGGGCGAGCAGGGGGACTCCGCGGAGACCGTTGCGACGCAGGATCCCGACCGGAGGCGGCTCCTCGACGCGATGAGCACCAGGATGCCCCTCCGCGCGGAGGAGATCGCGCGGAGGGCGGGACTGTCTTTCGCGCGGGTCAGTGGGCTGCTCGGCCTCCTCGAACTGGAGGAGGGCGTCTCGCGGCGGGAGGGCGGCTGGGTGTGCAGGGGCTGACCGTCGAGAGGATATCCTGGTCGCATGCGTTTCTCGAACCTCGACTGGTGGCTGCTGACCTAGCAGTCGAACGCATGAACTCGCGCGGGCTGCACGGCAGCCGCGTGAGCGCGGTACTGGCATCCGTGCGTCCCCTGACCTCGGAGCACACGAATGGATTCCTTCACCGCGACCGCTGCACGGATGACCGCACTGCGCGACGACATCGCCGCCCATCCCGAACGTCATCGGATGCTGACCGGCGAGAGGCCGACGGGCCCCCTTCACCTCGGGCACCTCTTCGGCACGATCCAGGAGCGGGTACGGCTCCAGGACCTCGGTGTCGAGACGCACATCGTGGTCGCCGACTACCAGGTGATCACCGATCGGAACACTCTGGGCGACGTCCGCGCCCATGTGCTGGGCGCCGTTCGCGATTATCTTGCGGCGGGGATCGATCCGGACCGCACCACGATCTTCGTGCACTCCGCGATCCCCGAGCTCAACCAGCTGATCCTCCCGTTCCTCAGCCTCGTCACCGAGGCCGAGCTGCACCGGAACCCCACGGTCAAGGCAGAGGCAGCGGTGTCCGGACGGGCGCTCAGCGGCCTTCTGCTGACCTATCCCGTTCATCAGGCCGCGGACATCCTGTTCTGCAAGGGCGACCTCGTTCCCGTCGGCAAAGACAATCTGCCGCACGTCGAGGTCGCGCGGACGATCGCACGTCGCTTCAACGAGCGCTTCGGCGAGGTGTTCCCCGAGCCGGAGGGACTCATCACCGACGCGCCGGAGCTGCCCGGACTGGACGGCCGGAAGATGTCGAAGAGCTACGGCAACGCGGTCTCGCTGGGGATGAGCGCCGACGAGACGGCTGCGGTGATCCGGCGCGCACGGACGGACTCCGAGCGGGGCATCACCTACGACCCGGGAAGTCGCCCGGGCGTCTCGGCGCTGCTGGACACCGTCGCGGTCTGCACCGGCGAGGACCCCCGGACGATCGCGGATCGCCTCGGAGGGGCCGGCAGCGCCGCGCTGAAGGCGCTGGCCATCGACGCGGTGAACGGACGTCTCTCGGCGCATCGCGCACGCCGTGCGGAGATCGATGACGAGACGGCGACGGGAGTCCTGCGCGAAGGAGTCGAGCGGGCACGTGAGACGGCGCGTCGCACGCTCGACGAGGTGCGATCGGCGATGGGGATGGACTACGGGGACCGGCGCGGCGGCACGTCCGGAGAGGGAGGGAGCGGCATTCTGAGGGGGTGAGGTTCGACGAGGCGGTTTCGGCGTTCACGACGCATCTGGAACAGGTGCGTCGTCTCTCGCCAGCGACGGTGCGCGCGTACCGCGCCGATCTCACGGACCTCGGCGCCGTCGTGGGGCTTGAGGGGCGCCTGGACGAGATCGATCTGGAGACCCTTCGGGAGTGGCTGTGGCGGGCGACGCAGCGGGGCGACGCGCGATCGACGCTGGCGCGCCGGGCGGCCGCGGCGCGATCGCTGTTCCGCTGGGCGAAGGACGAAGAGCTGATCACCGTCGACCCCGCGCTGCGCCTGGTCACGCCGAAGCGCCCCCGTACGCTGCCGGTCGTCGCCTCGCAAGAGGGCATGCGCGGCCTCCTCGACGCCGAACGCGACGCGGCGGCGGGCGGTGATCCGGTCGCTCTGCGCGATCACGCGGCGCTCGAGCTGCTCTACGGCTCAGGCATGCGCGTGTCCGAGCTCTGCGGTCTGGACATCGACGACCTCGACCTCGACCGCGCCACAGCCCGGGTGCTGGGAAAAGGGGCCAAAGAGCGCGTCGTGCCGTTCGGATCTCCGGCGCGCGACGCGCTGTCGGCCTACCTCGTGCGCGGCCGTCCCTCTCTCGCGGTGCGGGCCGAGGGCGCGAGTCCTGCGCTGATGCTCGGCGCCCGTGGACGCAGGATCGGCGCCCGCAGCGTCTACGAGCTCGTCGCGCGCGTGCTCGCCCCTGTGGTGGGCACGGAGACGATCGGGCCGCACGCGCTACGTCACACCGCCGCGACGCACCTCCTGGACGGCGGAGCCGATCTGCGTGCGGTGCAGGAGATCCTGGGGCACGCGAGCCTGGGCACCACTCAGATCTATACGCACGTCTCGTCAGAGCGTCTCGCCGCGGCGTATCGTCTGGCCCACCCGCGCGCCTGAGCCGCTCACGGCGCACCCTCGCAGCACGGGTACAGGATCGCTCGAGGCACCGCGCCGAAGAGGGGCAGCGGGTTCAGATACTCCCCATCCAGGCGTACGCCGACGTGCAGCGCTCCGCCCGGCGCATGCCCTCCGGAGGCGACCTCTCCGATCGGCGTCCCTGCGCCCACGGCGTCGCCCGGCACGAGCGTCGATGCGACCGGCTCCAGGGTGATGACGTAGCCGTCACCGTGGTCGATGGTCAGCACGCCGCGATCCGCGATGCGCCCGGCGAAGGCGACAATGCCCGCTGCCGGAGCGACGACCACGCCGGCTGCCGTCAGGTCCATTCCCCGGTGACCGGCGCCGTAGCGGTGCTCCGGCGCGCGGTACGGCTCGACGATCGTGCGCGCGCCCCCGACCGGCCAGACCCAGGGAACGTCCGACGGTGCCGCGACGTCGCCTCCCGGGGCCGAGAAGGAGGTCCGCGGCGGCGACGCGGCGACGGGCGAACCGATCGCGGCCGTGGTCAGGGCCAACAGCGCGCCGGCAGCGCGGAGCGGGAGAGGTCTTGCGGGCACGCGAGGGCGCCCCGGTGGGGAGGGAGGAGAGGGCAGAATCGGCAGCATCGGTCGATTGTCCGCGCCCGCTTCCCCTGCGGTGCGGCGACGATCCAGGCACGGGGGAGCGGCGGGGAGAAGGATGGAATGGGGATGGAGGGTCAGCCGTCCTGCCGCCGTGCATCCTGTACACTGATGAGGCACCTCGAACATCGGGGTGACTACGCGTGCCCATAGCGATCTCGATCGCGGCATCCGCTCCCACAGGTCCTCTTCCGAGGCGGGAGCGTGCCGGGCACCAGGATCGAAGGCCTTTCGGCCCGAGAGAAGAAACCTCGACGACGCGAGAGCGTCAGAACCAGGAGACGACCATGGCTGTGGTCACCATCCGCCAGCTGCTCGACAGCGGCGTGCACTTCGGACACCAGACCCGTCGGTGGAACCCGAAGGTGAAGCGCTTCATCCTCACCGAGCGCAGCGGCATCCACATCATCGACCTGCAGCAGTCGCTGTCGTACATCGACAAGGCGTACGACTTCGTCAAGGAGACCGTCGCCCGCGGCGGCACCGTCCTCTTCGTCGGCACCAAGAAGCAGGCGCAGGAGATCCTCGCGGAGCAGGCCACCCGCGTCGGCCAGCCCTTCGTGAACCAGCGCTGGCTCGGCGGCCTGCTGACCAACTTCTCGACGGTCTCGAAGCGCCTCGCCCGCATGAAGGAGCTCGAGGAGCTCAACTACGACGACCCGGCGGCGAGCGGCTTCACCAAGAAGGAGCTGCTGCTCAAGAAGCGCGAGCTCGACAAGCTGCACAAGTCGCTCGGCGGCATCCGCAACCTCACCAAGACGCCGTCCGCCCTCTGGGTCGTCGACGCCAAGCGCGAGCACCTCGCGATCGACGAGGCCAAGAAGCTCGGCATCCCGGTGATCGGCATCCTCGACACCAACGCCGACCCGGACGACTTCCAGTACCCGATCCCCGGCAACGACGACGCGATCCGCTCCGTCTCGCTGCTGACCCGCATCATCGCCGACGCCGCGGCCGAGGGCCTGCAGCAGAAGCACAACCCCGAGGCCGGCGACGCCGAGCCGCTGGCGGAGTGGGAGCGCGAGCTGCTCGAGCAGAACGAGGCTCCGGCCGAGGCCGCCGAGACCCCGGCCGAGGAGACCGTCGAGGCTCCCGCCGAGGAGGCAGTCGCCGAGGAGGCTCCTGTCGAGGAGGCTCCGGCTGAGGCCGACGCCGACGCGGACAACAAGTAAGCACCCACGCACACACACGAAGCAAGGAGCCACCACACATGGCCAACTTCACCATCGCCGACATCAAGGCGCTGCGTGAGCAGCTCGGAACCGGAATGGTCGACACCAAGAAGGCTCTCGAGGAGGCGGAGGGCGACGTCGCGAAGGCGACCGAGATCCTTCGTCTGAAGGGCGCGAAGGGCAACGCGAAGCGCGCTGACCGTTCGACCAGCGAGGGCCTGATCGTCGCTCGTGAGGGCGAGGGTTCCGTCACGCTGATCGAGCTCACCTGCGAGACCGACTTCGTCGCGAAGAACGAGCGCTTCATCGCCCTCGCCGAGAAGGTGGCCGACGCGGCCGCCGCTGTCGGCGCCGAGACGGTCGAGGCCGTCCTGGCCGCGCCGGCCGGCGACCAGAACGTCGAGCAGCTCATCTCCGACGAAGCCGCCATCATCGGCGAGAAGGTCGAGCTGCGCCGGGTCCGCACGGTGAAGGGCGAGGGCCTCGAGGTCTACCTGCACCGCACCAGCAAGGACCTGCCGCCGCAGATCGGCGTCGTCGTCGCCTACAGCGGCTCCGACGCGGAGACCGCGCGCAGCATCGCTCAGCACATCTCGTTCGCCGACCCCATCTACCTCACCCGTGAGGACGTCCCGGCGGACGTCGTGGAGAAGGAGCGCGAGATCGTCACCGAGATCTCCCGCAACGAGGGCAAGCCCGAGGCCGCCCTGCCGAAGATCGTCGAGGGCCGCGTGGCCGCGTTCTTCAAGCAGGTCGCACTGCTCGACCAGGACTACGCCAAGGACAACAAGCTGTCCGTCGGCCAGGTCGCGAAGGACGCCGGTATCACTGTCACCGACTTCGCGCGTTTCAAGGTCGGCGCGTAAGGCACCGGAAGGGGTTCGGATCCACAGGGTCCGAACCCCTTCTTCATGCCCGCACCCACTATCGTGATTCCCGGACGAGAGGACCCACTCATGACCGAACGCACCGGACGCCGTCGCGTCCTCCTCAAGCTCTCCGGAGAGGCCTTCGGCGGGGGCCAGCTCGGCGTCAACCCGGATGTGGTGAGCCAGATCGCGCGCGACATCGCCGCTGCGGTCGACCGCGTCGAGATCGCCATCGTCGTCGGCGGAGGCAACTTCTTCCGCGGCGCGGAGCTCAGCCAGCGGGGCATGGACCGCGGACGCGCCGACTACATGGGCATGCTGGGCACCGTCATGAACGCCCTCGCGCTCCAGGACTTCCTCGAGCAGGCGGGTGCAGCGACTCGCGTGCAGTCCGCCATCTCGATGACCCAGGTCGCCGAGCCCTACATCCCGCTGCGGGCGGAGCGCCACATGGAGAAGGGTCGCGTGGTCATCTTCGGTGCGGGCGCGGGCCTGCCCTACTTCTCCACGGACACCGTCGCGGCCCAGCGCGCGCTGGAGATCCGCGCCCAGGAGGTCCTCGTCGCGAAGAACGGCGTGGACGCGATCTACACCGCCGACCCCAAGAAGGTCCCCGAGGCCGAGCGGATCGATCGCGTGACCTACCGGGACGCCCTGCAGCGCGGGCTGAAGGTGGTGGACTCGACGGCGTTCAGCCTCTGCATGGACAACAACATGGACATGCGCGTCTTCGGCATGGAGCCCGAGGGCAACGTCACGCGTGCGCTGCTGGGGGAGCAGATCGGCACCCTCGTCACCGCCTGAGGTGCTGCAGCGGCGGGCCCGGATCGCCGGGACAGAGCCGAATGCTCCGGACGGGATCGTGCCCTCCGGATAAGATTGCCAGGAACCACTCGACGATAGGAGAACCCGTGATCGCGGACGTCCTCGCTGAAACCACCACTCGCATGGGGCGGGCGGTCGAAGCCGCCAAGGAGGACTTCGCCACGGTCCGAACCGGCCGCGCCAACCCGCAGCTGTTCCAGAAGCTCCTCGTCGACTACTACGGGTCGCCGACCCCGCTCGCGCAGCTGGCCTCGATGGCCAACCCCGAGGCGCGGACCCTCGTCATCACGCCCTACGACAAGTCGGCGCTGAAGGCGATCGAGCAGGCGGTCCGCGACATGCCGAACCTCGGAGCCAATCCGACCAACGACGGCAACATCGTGCGTGTCACGATGCCCGAGCTCACGGAGGAGCGCCGCAAGGAGTACGTGAAGCTCGTGCGCTCCAAGGGCGAGGACGCGAAGGTCCACGTCCGCGGCATCCGCCGCAAGGCGAAGGACGAGTTGGACGCGCTCAAGTCCGATGTCGGCGAAGACGAGGTCTCGCGCGGGGAGAAGGAGCTCGACGGGCTCACCCGCCAGCACGTCGACCTCATCGACGACGCCCTGAAGCGCAAAGAGGCCGAGCTCCTCGAGGTGTGAGCGGGATGTCCGACGAGTCCGATTCGCAGGATCGTCCCCGCACCCGGCGCGAGGCGCGGGACGTGGGGACGCCGGACGACGACGGCCTCCGGATGGATGGGGAGGACGTCGAGACGCCGGTGCGCGGCATTCCGGTGATGCCCGCGCCTGCGCCGGCGGTGCCGCTCGAGGACGAGGCCTTCCCCGGATTCGACGCCCGCAGCATCCCCCCGCGCCCCCCGCACCCCGCGGATGACATCGACGGTCTCAGCACGGGGGATCAGAGCGCGATCCGCGAGCAGTGGCGCGCAGCCCGTGACGAGATCGGCACGCACGTCGCGCATGCGCGCGACCAGTTCGAGCAGGCGAACGAGCGGATCAACCAGCGAACGGGACGCAACCTGTTCCTCGCGATCGCGATCGGGCTCGTCTTCGGAGCCGTCCTGCTTGGCTCGCTCCTCTTCAACAAGGTGCTGTTCGTCCCGATCGCCGTCGCGATCGGCGTGCTCGCCACCTATGAGCTTGCTCGTGCGCTCCGTGCCGGCGGCCGGAAGATCGACGTCATCCCGCAGATGGTCGCGGGCGGCCTCCTCATCGTCTCCGGGTACTTCGCCGCCCCCTGGCTCGTCTGGGTCGCCCTGTTCGCCGCGGTGGCGTTCACTGTCGTCTGGCGGGTGATCGGCCAGATGGTCGAGCAGGACGGTCGGACCTATGGCGCCGTGATCGCCGACCTCACGGTCGGCGCCTTCATCCAGGTGTATGTGCCGTTCCTCACCGCCGTCGCGCTGATGCTGCTCAATCGTGAGAACGGCGAATGGTGGGTGCTGTCGTTCATCGCGATCGCCGTGGCGGCGGACACCGCGGCCTATGCGACGGGCCTCGCGTTCGGCCGGCATCCCATGGCGCCCCGGATCAGTCCGAAGAAGACCTGGGAGGGCTTCGCCGGTGCGGTGGTCGGCTCGCTGCTCGCCGGTGCGCTGCTCGGCTATTTCCTGCTCCACATCCCGATCTGGGCCGGTCTCGTGCTCGGTGCGGCGGTGCTGCTGTCGGCGACCATGGGCGACCTGGGCGAATCGATGCTCAAGCGCGACCTGGGCATCAAGGACATGAGCTCCTGGCTTCCCGGTCACGGCGGCCTCCTGGACCGTCTGGACAGCATCCTGCCCTCCACGGTGCCCGCCCTCGCCCTGTACGTCCTGCTCTCCTCCTGGATGGTGTCCTGATGATGGCTGCCCGCACCGATGCTCCCCAGGACGCCGAGTCGAGTCCCGCCGCCTTCCCGCTCACCAGCGGGCGGGTGAAGGGCTACCACCGCACGGCGGTCGACGCGTTCCTCGAGTCCGCCCGGCGCGCCTTCGAGGACGACCGCGCGGAGCTGAGCGCCGAGGAGGTGCGGACCGCCTCGTTCCCGCTGGTGAAGAACGGATACGCCGTCGCCGACGTCGATGCGGCCCTCGGGCGCGTCGAGGACGCCTTCGCCGCTCGGCGACGGGAGAGAGCGGTGCGCGAGCAGGGGGTGGGGGCCTGGGTCGAGAGTGCCAGGACCGAGGCGCAGCTCATTCTCGACCATCTCGCGCGCGACAGACGGCACCGCTTCGCCCGTACCGGCGTTCTCACGTTCGGGTACCGCATCGACGAGGTCGACCATGTGGCGGATCGCATCGTGCGGTTCCTCCGCGACGGGGAGCATCTGACCGCGGAGCAGGTGAGGTCGACGGCGTTCCGGATGCAGCGCGGTGGATACCGCGAGGAGCAGGTGGACGCCCTGCTCGACGCCACGGTCGAGGTCATCCTCGCCGTGCGCTGACGCCCGGACACGTCATGTTGCGACGTGCCGGGCTTCCCATAGATGTTTCAGACGAGATTGCGTAGACTGAGCTTCATCGTGACTCCCGATAACGAATCGATATCAAAAGACCTGCGTCCTGCGGCCTCCGTGCGATCCGCTCAGAGCACGCGGAAGTCAGCGCGTAAGCCCGTCGTGGCCGTGCTGGCCGGTTTGGCGGTCGTCGGCTTCTCCGCCGCGCTCCTCGCCCCGACCGGAGTGGCACTGGCCGACCCGCCCGCCACGACGGAGTCCGTGACGGCGTACTCGCTCGCAGCGAAGGACACCCAGAGCGTCACGGTGTCGGCCGAGGGCGCGACGATCGAGCCCATCGTGCGCGGCTCCTATGAGGTCTACGTCAAGCCGAAGCCCAAGCCGGTGGAGAAGCCCACCACGGCGTCGAACGACGGCACCGGCAAGTCCGGCGGCGGTGGTGGCGGCAACGTCGGCACGCCCAAGTACACGGGCGGCGGCTCCAAGGAGCAGTGGATGACGGCGGCCGGCATCGCGCAGAGCGACTGGCCCTACGTCGACTACATCGTCTCGCATGAGAGCGGCTGGAACCCGAACGCGACGAACAAGGGCTCGGGAGCCTGCGGTCTCGTCCAGGCCCTGCCGTGCAGCAAGGTGCCGGGCAACGGCTACAACCCCGTCGACAACCTGCGCTGGGGCACCGGCTACGCAAACAGCCGCTACGGCGGCTGGGCGGGCGCGTACTCGGCCTGGGTTCGTCAGCACTGGTGGTGAGCGGCCGCGATGGCACGCTCACGACGACGCCGACCGGACAGCAGCGCCGCCGATGAGTCGCTCGACCGCCTGATCTCCGGCTGGAAGCGCACGGAGTCCCGGCGCGGGCAGGAGTGGTCGGTTCAACCGGTCTCTTCGGCTCAGGCGCAGAAGGACTACGTCTGCCCCGGATGTGGGGGAGCCGTCGCCGCCGGCGTCGCCCACGTGGTCGTGTGGCGCGCAGACGGCGTGCTGGGCGACGCCGCGGACCTCGCGGCTCGCCGTCACTGGCATTCGCACTGCTGGAGGATCGCATGAGCGTCGAGATCCGCGGGCCGCTCGAGCTGCCCGCCCGTCGCGAGGACATCGAGCTGCGCACCGCCGACGGCCTGACGCTCGTCGGCGAGCTCGCGCTCCCGCTCGAGCACGACCCGGTGGCGACCCTCGTGACGCTGCACCCGCTGCCGACGGCCGGCGGCTTCATGGACTCTCACATCATCCGCAAGGCGGCGGCGCGGCTCCCGGCGCTGGCAGACCTCGCGGTGCTCCGGTTCAACACGCGGGGGACGACGTCTCCCCGGGGCACGAGCGAGGGATCGTTCGATGGCGGGGCCTCCGAGCGTCTCGACGTCGCCGCGGCGATGGACCTCGTGCGCGAGCGTGCGCTGCCTCGCCCTTGGCTACTGGGCTGGTCCTTCGGCACGGAGCTCGCCCTGAAGTACGGCAGGGAGCATCCGGTGGACGGCGCCATCCTGCTCTCCCCTCCGCTGCATCGCGCCACCGGCGAGGATCTCGCCGGGTGGGCGGACGATCCGCGCCGGGTGATCGCGCTGATCCCCGAGTTCGACGACTATCTCCGTCCCGCGGAGGCGAGGGAGCGCTTCGCCGCGATCCCGGATGCGACCCTGATCGCGGTTGACGGCGGCCGGCATCTGTGGGTCGGCGAGACCCAGACCCGGCGCGTGCTCACCGAGATCGTCGCCGCGGTGAACCCGGCGGGGCTTCCGCTGCCGACCGAATGGGAAGACTGACTCAGAGGTCGTTCATCCGTGGGATGACCACCTGCCGGTAGATGATGAGGATGCTCGCGGCGACCGGGATCGCGATGAGGGCGCCGAGGAGCCCCAGGAGCGCGCCGCCGGCGAGGGCCGCGATTACGACCACCGCGCCCGGTACCGCGACCGCCCGGCTCATGATGCGCGGCGAGATGAAGTACGCCTCGATCTGCATGTAGATCAGGTAGTAGATGCCGGCGGCCAGAGCGGTGCCGGGTGAGCCCAGTCCGGGGATCAGACACGTCAGCACGATCAGCGTCGAGCCCGTCAGCGTGCCCACCAGCGGGATCAGCGAGAAGAAGAACGCGATCACCGCGAGGACGGCGGCGTAGGGCGCGTTGATGATCGAGAGGTAGATCGCGCTCAGCACCCCGTTGATCGCGCCGAGTGCGACCTGCCCCATGACGTAGTAGCCGACCGAGTCGGTGATCTGGTCTCCGATGTCCATGAACCGCTCGCGCTTGGAGGCCGGGACGAGCTGATAGACCGAGCGCTTCAACGACGGTGTCGAGGCGGTGAGGTAGATCGTGAGGATGAGCACGATGAAGGTGCCGAAGGCCCCGGAGAGGACGGCGCCGCCGACCGTGAGCACTCCCTGCCCGATCGATCCGCTGATCTCTGCGACGTTCTTGTTGAGCCAGTCGGTGACGTAGGCGAAGACCTCGTCGACCTTGAGGGTGGGGAAGGTCGCCTTCATCCACTCCTTGATGTCGTCGAGCGTGCGTCCGTACTGCACCATGATCGTGATCCGCGAGACGAGCTGCGAGATCTGGTCGATGAGTACCGGGAGCACGATCAGCACGATGCCCGTGAACACGCCGAGCACGGCGAGGATCGTGGCGAGGACGGCGGCCCAGCGGGGGAGCCAGCGCTCGAGGAAGGACACCAGAGGATCGAGGCCCAGGCTGAGGAAGAGCGCGGTCCCGACGTACAGCAGGACGGTCGACAGGCTCTGGACACTGCCGATCAGCATGATGCCGAGGCCGACGCCGAGCGTCGCCACGAGGGCGGTGCGGAACGGGTTGTGGATCTTCATCGGCTCTCCAGTCGGATGCTGGAAAGCTTAGTTCGACCCGTCCGACGTTCTTCGCCGCGACGTGCGTCTTCGCCTCATCCGCGACGCTCGTGGGCAATATACAGACGGGTTCGCTAACCTGAAATGTCGAGCGGAGACCGCAGGCGCAAACGCCGGGTCACGTAAGGAGTCATTTTCGTGCGATTCGTATGGGCCGTCCTGGCCTTCGTCCTGGCCACGGTCCTGATCGGAGCCGGTATCGCTCAGCGAACCATCTTCCTGGGACCCTCCGAGAAGAAGGTGGAGCTGACGGTCGACCAACCGGAGCCCTACATCCTGATCGACGGGGAGGTGCTGCGCGCGAACCCCGGGCTGCAGACCCTCATGATGCGGGGCAAGGGCGACATCTTCGCCGCCTACGGCCGCACCGCCGACATGAAGGCCTGGCTCTCGGACGCGTCCTACAACAGCGTCACGCTGGACAAGCAGGGCGAGCCGAAGACGCAGGTCGTCGCGCCGAAGGAGAAGGCCGAGGGGGAGGGCCGCAACCCGTCCGGCTCGGATCTGTGGCTCGACTCCTTCACCGACAAGGACTCCCTGATCACGCCGCTCAAGCTCCCTGCGGGCATGAGCGTGCTCGTCGCGCGGGACGGCGTGCAGGACGCGCCGAGCGACCTGGTCGTGTCGTGGCCGATCGACAGCCGGACGCCGCTCGCAGGACCGCTGATCGTGGCCGGCGGCGTGATGCTGCTGATCGGTCTCATCCTCTACGTGCTGGGGATCCGCCACCAGCGGCGTGGGCGCGGACCGCGCCGGAAGGGACCGGGGCCGATGCCCGCCACGGAGCCGATCGACCTCGCCGTGGACACGCTGCCCGAGCGGGAGGCGATCGCCCCCGCTCCCGACGCCGCCGATGCGCCCGCTTCGGCGCCCGCAGACGCGGAGGAGCAGCCGAAGGGCGAGCAGGGGAGGACGGAGAGGTCGGCACGGTCGCTTCGTCGTCGTCTCGCTGTCGCCGTTCCCGCGCTGGGCCTGACCGCCGTGCTCGCCACGGGGTGCACCGCCGACTCATGGCCCCAGCTCGGCGAGGCCTCGCCGACGCCCAGCCCGACTGCGACGGTCGTCGCCCCGGAGAACCAGAAGCCGCCGGCCGTCACGGTCGAGCAGGCGAATCGCATCCTGAAGAGCGTCGCGGAGACCGTCGCGAAGGCCGATGAGGCGAAGGACGCCGACCTCGCCGCGACGAGGCTCGACGGGGAGGTCCTCGCCGCCAGGAAGGTGGACTACGCCCTGCGAGCGAAGCTCGCCGACCGTTCGGCCCCCAACCCGATCCCGACGGACAAGGTCGAGGTGCTCCTGCCGGAGGCGACCGACAACTGGCCGCGGACGGTGCTCATGCTCACCAGCAAGACCGGCGATGACAAGACGCCCCCGGTGATCTTCACCATGACGCAGGCGGACCCCTGGTCGAACTACCGCATCACGAGCCTTGCCGAGATGCAGGCCTCGGCGGAGCTGCCCAAACTCGCTCCCGAGTGGATGGGCACCTCGCGCGTCCCGCCGGAGTCGAACTTCCTCATGATGCAGCCGAAAGACCTCGGCGCGGCCTTCGCGTCGCTCGTGGACGAGGCGGACAAGAGCCAGTTCGACGGTGTGTTCGACGAGGCCGCGCACAAGCTGGCGACCGCGGTTCGCGACAGCCGTGCGGCGCAGGTGAAGAAGCTCGCGGAGAAGAACGCCGCGACGACCTCCAAGGCCGACTTCGACATGCAGGCGACGGACGCCGATCCGATCTCGATGACCACCTTGAACAGCGGCGCGATCGTCGCGGTGTCCGTCGTGGATCTCGAGACGATCACCCCGAGGACACCGGATGCCGTGATCCGCTTCGGGGACGTCCCGGAGGCGAAGGCGCTGACCGGCGTCTCGGAGTCGTCGAAGGGCGTGAAGACCACGTACGGCCTGCAGCTCTTCTTCTCGGTGCCGGCTCAGGGTGCCACCGAGCAGATCCGGCTCCTGGGATACCACCAGGACACCCTCAGCATCGAAGTCCTCAAGTGAGTGTGGGAGTGATCCGATGACCGACATCTCCGCAGCCGCCCTCCGTGGCGCCGTCGACCTGTCCTCGCTGCGCAATCGTCCGCAGCCGTCTGCGGGCGGCGGCGAGTCCCCGGCTCCCGCCGCGGATGTCGTGGTCGACGTGACGGACGCGACGTTCGGGCAGATCCTCGAGCTCTCCCGGACGGTACCGGTCGTCGTCGACCTGTGGGCGGAGTGGTGCGGTCCCTGCAAGCAGCTCAGCCCCATCATCGAGAAGGTGACGCGCGAGCAGAACGGCCGCGTCGTCCTCGCGAAGGTCGACGTCGACGCGAACCCGCAGATCGCGCAGGGCTTCCGCGCGGAGTCGATCCCGATGGTCGTCGCCCTCATCGCGGGACAGCCGGTGCCGATGTTCACCGGTGCCGTTCCTGAGGCGCAGGTGCGCGAGGTGTTCGGACGTCTGCTCGAGCTCGCCGCACAGAACGGCGTGAGCGGCTCCGTTCCGGTGGGGGAGCAGGGCGAGGAGGACGGCGAGCCGGTCGAGACGCCGCTGCCGCCGCTCCATGCAGAGGCGTTCGAGGCGATCGAGGCCGGCGACTACGGACGGGCGATCACGGCGTACGAGAAGGCTCTCGCAGAGAACCCGCGGGACGAGGACGCGAAGGCCGGTCTCGGCCAGGTGCGGCTGCTGGCCCGCGTGCAGGACCTGGACCTCCAGGAGGCCCGGGCAGCCGCCGCGGCGGCTCCGCAGGACGTGGAGGCGCAACTGGCCGTGGCGGACCTCGATCTCGCCGGCGGTCATGTCGACGACGCCTTCGGCCGTCTCCTCGACCTCTTCGCCGTGCTCGGCGCAGAGGACCGTGCGCCCGTGCGGGAGCGGCTCATCGAGCTGTTCGATCTGGTCGGCGTCGCCGACCCGCGCGTCGCCGCCGCACGGACTCGCCTCGCCTCGCTGCTCTTCTGAACCGGCCGGTGTCCGCATCGGCGCGGACGCCGGTGCGGCGTCAGTAGCGCACGACAGAAGGCACGTGCGGATCCGCCTGATGGCGCAGCCAGAGCGTCGACAGCGCGGGCAGCGTGAGGATGGCGATCGGCGCGTCCTCTTCCTCCAGAGGATGGGCGGTGACGAGGCCGAGGTTGCCGGCGCCCGAGCCGCCGTACTCGGCGGCGTCGGTGTTGAGGACCTCGTGCCAGGTGCCTTCCAGGGGCAGCGCGAGCCGGAAGCCGGTGCGCTGCGCTCCAGCGAAGTTGCTGACGACGACCAGCCTTCCGCCATGGGCGTCTCGCCGTTCGAAGGCGATCACGTTCGGATCCCACGTCGGCGCGCCGAGGCGGGAGAAGGACGAGCCGTCATCGTCCCGCTCCCACAGCGGTGCCTGTCCCCGATAGACGCGATTCATCGTGCTGACGAACTCCTGGAGCTGAGCATGCGACGGCTGGTCGAGCAGCCACCAGTCCAGCTCGCGGTCCACCGACCATTCGCCGATCTGCCCGAACTCCTGCCCCATGAACAGCAGCTTCTTGCCGGGATGCCCCCACATGTGCCCGAGGTAGGCGCGTACGTTCGCGAGCTTGGCCGCGTGGTCTCCCGGCATCCGCGACACCAGCGTCCCCTTGCCGTGCACCACCTCGTCGTGGCTGATGGGCAGCACGTAGTTCTCGCCGAACGCGTACACGAAGGAGAAGGTGATCTCGCCCTCGTGATGGGCGCGATGGATCGGGTCGTGCTTCATGTACTCGAGCGAATCGTTCATCCAGCCCATGTTCCACTTGAACCCGAACCCGAGGCCGGCGTGGTCGGTGCGCGCGGTGACCCCCGGGAAAGCCGTGGACTCCTCGGCGATCATCACGATCCCGGGGTGCGTGCGGTACGCCGTGGCGTTGACCTCCTGGAGGAAGCGGATCGCCTCGAGGTTCTCGCGCCCGCCGTGGACGTTGGGCTCCCACTCGCCCTCCTGCCGGGAGTAGTCCAGGTAGAGCATCGAGGCGACGGCGTCGACACGCAGTCCATCGACATGGAACTCGGAGAGCCAGAACAGCGCGTTGGCCACGAGGAAGCCGCGTACCTCCGGGCGCCCGTAGTCGAAGATCAGCGTGCCCCAGTCCTGGTGCTCCCCGCGGCGGGGGTCGGGGTGCTCGTACAGCGGCCTGCCGTCGAAGCGGGCGAGGGCGAACTCGTCCTTCGGGAAATGACCGGGGACCCAGTCCATGATCACGCCGATGCCGGCCTGATGCAGCCTGTCGATGAGGTATCGGAGGTCGTCGGGCGAGCCGTACCGGCTGGTCGCGGCGTAGTAGCCGCTGACCTGATAACCCCAGGACCCGCCGAACGGGTGCTCCGCCAGGGGCATGAACTCCACGTGCGTGAATCCCGTCGCCGTCACGTGCTCGATGAGCGGGTCAGCGGCCTCGCGGTAGCCGAGGCTCCCGCGCCACGAACCGAGGTGCACCTCGTAGACGGACATCGGCTGTGCGACCGCGTGCGTCGCGGCGCGACGGGTCATCCATGCTCCGTCCCCCCAGACATGGGCGGAGAGTGCGACGACGGAGGCGGTGTCAGGCGGCATCTCGGCGGCCTGCGCCATCGGGTCGGCCTTCAGCAGCCAGGATCCGTCGGGTGTGAGGATCTCGTACTTGTAGCGCGTGCCGGTCCGGACGTCCGGGACGAAGATCTCCCACACCCCGTTGCCGCCCATGGAGCGCATGGCATGGCCTTCGCCGGACCAGTCGTTCATGTCGCCGACGACTCGCACTGCCCGGGCATCGGGCGCCCATACCGCGAACGCCACACCGTTCTCTCCGTCGCGTACCCGCGGATGCGCCCCGAGGGCCTGCCAGAGGCGTTCGTGCCGGCCTTCGCCGATGAGATGCAGGTCGAGCTCCCCGACGGTCGGAGCATGGCGGTAGGGGTCTCCGGCGAGCGTCTCGTCCTGCCCCTCGTAGGCGGTCGCGATCCGGTACTCGACGGGAGGGCCTTCGTGTCGCCCCTCCCAGATGCCGTGGGAGACGTGTGAGAGGCCGAGCCTCGATCCATCGGCGAAGACGGCCGACACCTCGGCGGCGAGGGGCCTCCGCGCCCGGATGACGGTGGTGGTGCGACCCACGGCGTCCTGTGACGGATGCGCCCCCAGAACGGAATGCGGGTCGTGATGCGCCCCGTTCGCGATCTCCTCCCAGTCCGCGCCGACCGCGACGTCCTCGATGTGGGTCATGATCGCTCCTTCACCCTCAGGATGTGGACCGGCTCGGCGAACGCGTCGAGTCGCACGTAGTTGTGGTCGCTCCAGGTCCAGACGCTCCCCGTCAGGAGGTCCTCGACCTCGAAGTCCTCGCCGAGCGGCACACCCCAGACCGTGGTGTCGAGATGGACCGTCGTCTCCCGCACCGAGTGCGGGTCGACGTTGGCGACGACGAGGATCGTGTCGTGGGCTCCCGTGCCGGTGAACGCGGCGTCGAGGTGCTTGCTGTAGACGAGGATCGCGTCGTCGTCGCTCCAGTGGAATCGGATGTTCCGCAGCTGGCGCAACGCGGGATGCGCGCGCCGGATGCGGTTCAGCGTCGTGAGCAGGGGAGCGAGGGAGTCACCGCGCTCCTCGGCTCCGGCCCAGTCCCGCAGCTTGTACTCGTACTTCTCGTTGTCGATGTTCTCCTCAGAGCCCGGCCGGGCGACGTTCTCGAACAGCTCGTACCCGGCGTAGACGCCGTAGAGCGGCGCAGCCGTGGCGGCGATGCAGGCGCGCACGCGATACGCCGCCCGGCCGCCGAACTGCAGGTACTCGGTGAGGATGTCCGGCGTGTTCACGAACAGGTTCGGGCGGAGATAGTCCGCGGTGTCGGTCGCGAGCGAGCCGAGGAACTCCTCGAGCTCCTCTTTGGTGTTGCGCCAGGTGAAGTAGGTGTAGCTCTGCTGGAACCCCGCGGCGGCCAGGCCCCGCAGCGGTGCGGGCCGTGTGAAGGCCTCGGCGAGGAAGACGATGTCGGAATGCTTCGCGTTCACGGCGCCGATCAGCCACTCCCAGAAGCGCAGCGGCTTGGTGTGGGGGTTGTCCACGCGGAAGATCCGGATCCCCTGCGCGATCCAGTGCTCGACCACGCGGAACACCTCCGCGTGTAGTCCCTCGGGGTCGTTGTCGAAGTTCAGGGGATAGATGTCCTGATACTTCTTCGGAGGGTTCTCGGCGTAGGCGATGGTCCCGTCGGGGAGCGTGGTGAACCACTCCGGATGGGCGGCGACCCACGGGTGGTCCGGCGAGGCCTGCAGTGCCAGATCGAGCGCCACCTCGACCCCGGCCCTGCGCGCGGCCTTGACGAAGGCCCGGAAGTCGGCGAGCGTACCCAGATCGGGATGCACCGCGTCGTGCCCGCCTTCCGCGGCTCCGATCGCCCACGGCGAGCCCGGGTCTTCGGGACCGGCGGTCAGCGTGTTGTTCGGGCCTTTGCGATGCGTCCGTCCGATCGGGTGGATCGGCGGGAGGTAGAGCACGTCGAAGCCCATCGCCGCGACGGCGGGGAGTCTCTTGGCGGCCGAACGGAACGTCCCGCCGGCGATGGAGCCGTCTTTGCGGCGCGTGGCGCCCTCCGACCGGGGGAAGAACTCGTACCAGGCGCCGACGCCTGCGCGCTCCCGTTCGACGAGGATCCGCTGCGGAGCGGTCGACGAGGCGAGCGTCATGACGGGGCGCTCTGCGAAGAACGCCGAGAGGGCGGTGTCCGAGGCGACGGCGGAGAGCGTTGCGGCATCCGGCTTCGCGAGGCGCTTGGCGGCGGCGCGGATCGTCTTGCGCTCCGCCGTCGGACGGTCGGCCTCGGCGGCCGCCCAGGACAGCAGGGCGGAGCCCGAGGCGGACATGACGGCGATGTCCACCCCCGCTTCCGCCTTCACCTCGGCGGCGTGCGCCCAGGTGGCGAAGTCGTCGGAGAACGCCTCGAAGCGGTAGGACCAGGGCCCGGTGGCATCGAGGGCGATCCACGCGATCCAGCCGTCGGTGCCGTCCGCGAGGGGGGCGAGGCGGTGCAGGGTCTCGGTTCCGTCGGGTGCGGTGAGCCGGAGGTGCACGCCGACGAGATCATGCCCCTCGCGGAATGCGACGACGCGGAACGGGACCACCTCGCCCGCGAAGGCCTTCGCTGCGAAGCCGCCCGGCGCTGACGGCTGGGGATCGGCGAGGGGTATCCGCCCGGTGAGGATGCCGTCGGAGACGTCTCCGGGATCTGCGGCGGGCCGCGACGGGATCTGCGCGGGGCTTCTCAGCGCCGCAGGACTCGGGACGGTTCGTGCAGCCACACGTTGAATGTACCGCGCCCCGGCGTCGGGAGGTAGCGCGCCGAGGGTGGCTCGGAGATCGGGGGCTACTCGACGCGGAAGAGGTGCATGGAGGTGCCGGGGACGGGCAGGACGTCTCCCGGCTGGAAGCGCTGTCCGTTGCCGTCCGGACGCTCGTCAGCGCTCGACCAGAGCGATACGAAGGAGCTGGCGCCCTCGATCGACTCGGGCAGCCGCACGTCGATCGGAGCCTCGGTTCCGTGCACGATGAGGAGGATGCGATTGGCGGCGCCGTCGACCGGAACACTGGCGGCCACGTACTGCAGCGTACGGTTGCGCGGATCGTTCCACTGCTCGACCTCCATCGTCTCGCCGTTCTGGTCGAACCAGTCCATGACGCTGGACTCGGGGATGTGCTCGCCCAGTCGCGCGAACCGGGCGGGACGGAGGGCCGGGTTCTCGGCCCGGAGCCGGGTGAGGAGCGCGACGTGCTCGCGCAGGTCCTGCTGCCAGGGCTCATGGGTCCAGTTGAGCCAGGTGAGCGGCGAGTCCTGGCAGTAGGCGTTGTTGTTGCCGCGCTGGCTGCGGCCGAACTCGTCCCCGGCCGTGAGCATCGGGATACCGGCGGACAGGAGGAGGGTGCCGAGGAGGTTCCGCATCGCCTTGCGGCGCGCGGCGAGGATCGAGGGGTCGGCGGTGGGTCCTTCGACCCCGTGGTTGAACGACCTGTTCATGTCCGCGCCGTCGCGGTTGTCCTCGCCGTTCGCCTCGTTGTGCTTGACGTCGTAGGAGACGAGGTCGTGCAGCGTGAAGCCGTCGTGCGCGGTCACGAAGTTGATGCTGGCGAGCGGACCCCGCTCCTCGCTGTAGGTGTTCGCCGAGCCGGCGAGACGGTTCGCGAACCCTCCGATGCCGACCGGTGCGGAGGCGCGGCGGGCGTAGTCGATGTCGCTGAGCCAGAAGTTGCGCGCCCTGTCGCGATAGCGGTCGTTCCACTCGCTCCAGCCTGCGGCGAAGTTGCCGGTCTGCCAGCCGCCGAGCCCGACGTCCCAGGGCTCGGCGATCAGCTTGACATCCTGCAGCGCGGGGTCCTCGGCGATCGCCTTCAGCAGCGGATGCTCGCGCTCGTACTCGTGCTGGGCGTTGCGACCGAGCGCGACCGCGAGGTCGAACCGGAAGCCGTCGATCTGCATCTCCGTCGCCCAGTAGCGCAGGGAGTCGAGCACGAGGCGCGCGCCCGCATCCGTCGCCGTGTCGAGGGTGTTGCCGCAGCCGGTGGTGTCGACGTAGGCGCCGTCGGGCTGCTGGCGGTAATAGGAGGTGTTGTCGATGCCGCGGAGGCTCGAGCGGGGACCGCCGATGCCCTCCTCGCTCGTGTGGTTGTAGACGACGTCGAGGATCACCTCGAGACCCGCCTCGTGCAGGAGCCGGACCATGCCCTTGAACTCCGCGAGCACGGCCTCGGGACCGCCCTTGCGGGACTCCTCGGTCGCGTACGCCGTGTGCGGAGCGAAGAAGCTGAGGGTGTTGTACCCCCAGTAGTTGGTGAGTCCGCGCTCCAGCAGCCGGGGCTCGGGCACGAAGGCGTGCACGGGGAGCAGCTCCACCGCGGTGACGCCGAGGGAGCGGAAGTACTCGATCATCGCCGGGTGCGCGAGGCCGGCGTAGGTGCCGTGCAGGGCGGGCGGCACGTCGGGGTGCCGCTTCGTCATCCCCTTGAGATGCCCCTCGTAGATCACGGTGCGATCGAGGGGGATCGCGGGCTTGGGCACGCCGCCCCAGTCGAAGCCGTCGGCGATGACCACCGAGCGCCACTCCTCGTAACCGTCGCCCTGTGCCAGACCGCGTGCATAGGGGTCGAGCAGCAGGGTCTCGGGGTTGAAGGTGTTCCCGGGGCCGTGCGGGCCGTCGACCCGGATCGCATAGCGGATGCCGGGCTGCAGGAGCTCGCTGCTCACCTCCCAGACGCCCCCGGGCTGCCGTTCGAGCGGCAGCTGCGCGGTCTCCCAGTCGAGATCGGTCGCGTCGAAGATGACCAGCTCGACGGCCGACGCGTTCTGCGACCAGATGCGGAGCGTGCCGACGCCGTCGTGCAGACGGACGCCGAGATCGTCGAGAGCGGTGCCTCCGAGAGGCATCGTGGTCGGCGCGGGCATGGGGAACAGCCTAGACGCCCGAGATGAACGCCGTGAACCCGGGTGCCGCCGGTCCCGGTTCCGAGTCCCGCGTCCGCAGCGGGTGGGATGATGGAGGCGATGCGCTTCTACCTCGATCATGCGGCCACGACGTCGCTGCGCCCCGAGGCCGGAGAGGCCTGGCTCGGCGCGGCGACGGTGCTCGGCAACGCGTCGTCGACGCACGCTGCGGGGCAGGACGCCAGGAGACTGCTGGAGGAGTGCCGCGAGCGCGTCGCGGCGGTGCTCGGATGCGACCCGATCGAGGTCGTCTTCACCTCGGGAGGGACGGAGTCGATCAATCTCGCGCTCCGCGGGCTCTGGCTCTCCCGCGGAGGAGGGACCTCGGCGATCGTCCTCCCCGACGGCGAGCACCATGCGTCGATGGACTCGGTCGCCGCCCTCGTGCGCGACGGCGCAGAGGTGCGCGCCGTCCCGCTCGACGGCTTCGGGAGGATCCGGCCCGACGTCTTCGCCGCCGCGCTGCCGGGAGCTGCGCTGGCCACGGCCCTTGCGGCGAACAACGAGGTGGGCACGGTCAATGACAGTGCGGCGCTCTCCGCGGCCGCCGCCGACGCGGGCGTCCCGTTCCATCTCGACGCGGTCGCCGCCTGGGGGCATGTCCCGTTGTCGTTCCGCCGGCTGCGCGGGGATGCGGAGGCCGGCGAGGGACTGGTCGCGATGAGCATCGCCGGGCACAAGCTGGGCGCCCCGGTCGGCGTCGGCGTGCTCGTCGTCGCGCGGTCCGCGAGGATCACGGCGTCGATGCACGGCGGCACGCAGCAGCGCGGCCTCCGCGCGGGTACGCAGGACGTGGCCGGTGCCGCGGCGCTGGCGGTCGCACTGGAGCGGACGGAGGCGGAGCGCGAGGGGGAGGCGTCGCGGCTCGCACGCCTGCGCGACCGCCTGGTGGCCGGCGTCCTCCGCGAGGCTCCCGGCTCGGAGCTGCTCGGCGATCCGGTCGGAAGGCTTCCGGGTAACGCGCATCTCCTCTTCCCGGGAGCGGTGGGGGAGAGCCTCCTCTTCCTCCTCGACCGCGCGGGCGTGGCGGCGTCCACGGGGTCGGCCTGTCAGGCCGGTGTCGCGGAGCCCTCCCATGTGGTGCGGGCGATGGGCCGCGACGAACGCGCCGCGCGGAGCGTCCTGCGCTTCACGCTCGGCCGCACGTCGGACGACGCAGACGTGGATGCGGTTGTCGAGGCCATCGGAGAGGCCTACGCCCGGGCATCCGGAGCCCGTTCAGCCGGACGCTCGTAGACTGGACCGATGCGGATCCTGGCGGCGATGAGCGGCGGAGTGGACTCCGCCGTCGCGGCCGCGCGGGCCGTGGAGGCGGGCCACGACGTCGTCGGCGTGCACCTCGCGCTGTCCCGTGCCGGCGGTACCCTCCGCACCGGCAGCCGCGGCTGCTGCACGATCGAGGACGCGATGGACGCCCGTCGCGCCGCCGACCTGCTGGGCATCCCGTTCTACGTCTGGGACTTCTCCGAGCGCTTCCGCGATGACGTCATCGAGGACTTCGTCTCCGAGTACCGCGCCGGGCGCACCCCGAACCCGTGCCTTCGCTGCAACGAGAAGATCAAGTTCGCGGCGCTGCTGGAGCGCGCGATCGAGCTCGGCTTCGACGCGGTCTGCACCGGGCACTACGCGACGCTCGTCGCCGGCGAGGGGGGTCTCGAGCTGCACCGGGCCTCGGACGGGGCGAAGGACCAGTCCTACGTGCTGGGCGTGCTGAACGCCGAACAGCTCGCGCACACCTACTTCCCGCTCGGCGCGACGCCGTCGAAGGCGCTGGTCCGCGAGGAGGCGGAGGAGCGGGGGCTGAGCGTCGCGCAGAAGCCCGACAGCCACGACATCTGCTTCATCCCCGACGGCGACACGCGCGGGTGGCTCGCGGAGAAGGTCGGCGCGGAGCAGGGCGACATCGTGGACCGCTCCGGCGCGGTGGTGGGTTCGCACGAGGGGGCGCACGCGTTCACCGTCGGCCAGCGTCGGGGGCTCAAGCTCGGCGTCCCCGCCGCCGATGGGAAGCCCCGTTTCGTGCTCGAGGTTCGTCCGGTCACCAACACCGTGGTGGTCGGTCCCAAGGAGGCGCTCGCCATCGCGGAGATCTCGGGGGAGCGGTTCTCCTGGGCAGGAGCAGCCCCCGCGGCAGTCGAGTTCGGCTGCGAGGTGCAGATCCGCGCGCACGCGGAGCCGGTCCCCGCCACGGCGTTCGTGGGCGGCTCCGGGGTGCGCGTCGTCCCCGACGCGCCGCTCGACGGCGTCGCCCCCGGTCAGAGCGCGGTGCTCTACATCGGCACCCGCGTGCTGGGTCAGTTCACGATCGACACGACCGTGTCGGCGGTCCCCGAGGCGGTCGCCGCCGGCTGATCCCGGGGCTCGGGAGGTCGAGCGGCACTCCGCCGATGTCGGTGCCCGCTCGTAGAATCGACGAGTGCCGGAGAACATCTCGCTGGAAGACGCCCGCCTCGAAGCGGGGGAGCTGACGACCCGCATCCTCGATGCGAAGGACGCCTATTACGGGCGCGACACCTCCCTCGTTGACGACGCCACCTACGACGGCTGGATGTGGCGGCTGGAGGAGCTCGAGCGTCTGCATCCCGAGCTGCAGGGGCAGGACTCGCCGACGCAGATGGTCGGGGCCGCGGAGTCGACCGGACTCGACACGATCGAGCACGCGGAGCGGATGCTCAGCCTCGACAACGTGTTCTCCCTCGACGAGCTGCGCGAGTGGGCCGTGAAGACGGAGGCGTCCGCAGGGCGGGAGGTCGCCTGGCTGACCGAGCTGAAGATCGACGGCCTCGCGATCAACCTGCGGTACGAGAACGGGGTCCTCACGTCCGCGGCGACCCGCGGCGACGGACGGGTGGGAGAGGTCGTGACCGAGAACGCCCTCCGTCTCGCCGACATCCCGGAGCGGTTGTCCGGAACCGGGCATCCGACGCTGGTCGAGGTGCGCGGCGAGGTGTTCATCCCCGTCGCCGCCTTCGAGCGCCTGAACGCCGCACAGGCTGCGTTCCGCGAGCGGGCCTACGCCGACGCGCTCGGGCGCTGGGAGAGCCGTACGGGCGTGAAGAAGCCGTTCGACGAGGAGAAGGCCCGAGCGGCGGCGGCACGGAGGTTCCCGTCCTTTGCCAACCCGCGCAACGCCGCCAGCGGGGGTCTCCGGCAGCAGTTGGACAAGAAGGACGGCCTCGAGCTCGAGGCCGGTCTGCTGCGGGTGGACTCCCTCTCGTTGTACGTGCACGGGATCGGTGCGTGGGACAACCCGCCGGTCGACGCGCAGAGCGAGGTCTACGAGCTGCTGGCGCAGTGGGGGCTGCCGACCAGCCCGCATACGAAGGTGTGCCGCACGATCGACGAGGTCGCGGAGTTCGTCGCCTACTTCGGTGAGCACCGGCACGACATCGAGCATGAGCTCGACGGGATCGTGGTGAAGGTCGATGAGCTGGCGCTGCACACCGAGCTCGGTCAGACGAGCCGAGCGCCGCGGTGGGCGATCGCCTACAAGTACCCGCCGGAGGAAGTGCAGACGCACCTCCTCGACATCGTCGTGTCCGTCGGTCGCACGGGGCGAGCCACGCCGTTCGCCGTGATGGCACCCGCCCACGTCGCGGGGTCGGTGGTGCGGCAGGCCACCCTGCACAACAAGGACGTGGTGAAGGCCAAGGGCGTCCTCATCGGCGACACCGTGGTGTTGCGCAAGGCCGGTGATGTCATTCCCGAGGTCCTCGGTCCGGTCGTGGAGAAGCGCGACGGCTCCGAGCGCGAGTTCGTGATGCCCGTGGAGTGTCCGGAGTGCGGCGCGGTGCTCGCGCCCGCCAAGGAGGGCGACATCGACCTGCGCTGCCCCAACACCCGCTCATGCCCCGCGCAGGTGCGGGGCCGGGTGGAGCACATCGGTTCGCGAGGCGCGCTCGACGTGGAGGCGCTCGGAGAGGTGACCGCCGCGGCCCTCACGCAGCCCTCTCTGCCGTCGGAGCCTCCACTCGAGACCGAGGCGGGGCTGTTCACCCTGACCCTCGACCAGCTGGTGCCCATCGAGGTCGTCGTGCGCGACGCCGAGACGGGGCTGCCGAAGGAGGACGAGGACGGCGTCGTGAAGACCCGGGCGCCCTTCCGTCGCAATCCCACGGCGTCCGAGCGCAAGGAGGGGGTCGAGGGACCGCAGCCCTCCTCTCAGGCGATCAAGCTCCTCGCCGAGCTCGAGAAGGCCAAGACGAAGGAGCTCTGGCGGCTCCTCGTGTCGCTGAACATCCGCCACGTCGGCCCCGTCGCCGCCCGGGCGCTCGCACAGTGGTTCGGTTCGCTCGATGCGATCCGCGCGGCGTCCCAGGAGGAGCTCGCCGCGGTCGAAGGCGTCGGCGGCATCATCGCGGAGTCGCTGCGGAGTTGGTTCGAGGTGGACTGGCACCAGGAGATCGTGCGGCGATGGGCGGACGCCGGGGTGCAGTGGACGACGCCGGGGCATCCCGGGCCCGGAGCGGCGGTCGCCGAGGGCGGGGTGCTCGACGGCCTGACGGTCGTCGCGACCGGATCGCTCGACGGCTACACCCGTGAAGGCGCCCAGGAGGCGATCATCAAGGCGGGCGGCAAGGCGGCGACGAGCGTCTCGAAGAAGACCGACTTCGTCGCGGCGGGTCCCGGCGCGGGATCGAAGCTCGCGAAGGCGGAGGAGCTCGGCGTCCGCGTTCTCGACGCCGCGCAGTTCCACCTGCTGGTCACCGAGGGACCCGATGCGCTGGACGCCTAGCGGAGTTCCCGGAACCGCATGAGCACCACCACAGCGGCCGCCCTGCTGCCGACGGCCGTCGCGGTCGTCGTCCTGGTGGCCATCGCGTCGGCGGCTCTCCTGCTGTTCGGCGTCCGGGGGTCCTGGGGTCCCGCAGCGGCGATCCTCCGCGGAACGGTTCAGCTGGCGATCATCAGCCTGATCCTCGGCGGCATCCTCGTCGATCCGATGCTGATCGGCCTCGCTCTGCTCGTGATGTTCGCGGTGGCGACAGCGGTCGCCGTGCGACGGATCGGCGGCGGTCGGCGCGCCTGGGCGGTGATGGCGACCTCGATGGCCGCGGGCATCGGTGTCTCGGTGATCGCGATCTTCTCTTCCGGCGCCCTCGAGCCGACGCCCCGGTACGCCCTCGCGATCGGCGCGATCGTCATCGGGAACACGATGAACGTGGCCACTCTCACCGGGCGTCTGTTCACCGGTGCCGTGGCGGACCACTGGGACGAGGTGGAGGGCTGGTTGGCCCTCGGGGCGACTCCTCGGCGTTCCACCCGTGATCTGGCCCGTCGAGCGGTGCGAGAGGCGCTCATCCCTTCGATCGATCAGACCAAGACCACGGGACTCGTGGTGCTCCCCGGGGCGTTCGTGGGCGCGATCTTCGGCGGGCTGTCGCCGGTCGACGCCGGCCGGTTCCAGATCATCGTCCTCGCCGCCATCATGGCGGCGGGAGCCGTCACCGCGGTGCTGGTGGCCACGTGGCAGGGCGGCGTCGCGATACGGGTCGCCGCCCCGGCTTGATGGTCCCTGCGGCCTGACGAGGTCAGGCGGTCGGTGTGCCCTGGTGGTGCGTCAGCCTCCAGCCCGACGGCTCGCGGCGCCAGAGCGAGGTGCGCAGCGCGCGGCGGCCTTCCCACTCGGATGACCAGGCGACGAGCACGACGTCTTCCGCGATCGCGCGCGCCGAGATGCCTCGGACGACGATCGTCCCGGCATCCTCATCGAGGAGCGACTCGATGATCTCCGCGCGACTCCAGCGGGTGCCGGAGGCGCCGATCTCGACGAACTCGGGGGCGAGCAGCTCTTCGAGGCGTCCTCGGTCCTGCCGGCAGGCAGGCGTCTGAAGCTCCCGTTCGAGTGCGAGCACCAGATCGAGGTCATCGGCTCCCATGGGCCCGTCCTTCCGCGCTGAGACGCCGGTCGTGGATCAGCCCCTGTGACGAGGCTTGCGCGGCGGACGGTCGTCGCGCTCAGGACGGTCGTCCCGGCGTCCCCGGGTGCCCTCGGAGGGACGGCGATCCCCGTCCCTGGGTGCGCGGCGATTCGGAGCGCCGCGATCGAGCTTGATCTCGATGAGCCGGCCGGAGATGCGGGTGTCCCGGAGCTTGTCGAGCACCGTGGGGTCGAGGTTCGACGGGAGCTCGACGATGGAGAAGTCGGGCTTGATGGCGATCGCGCCGAAGTCGTCTCTGCCGAGGCCGCCCTCGTTGGCGAGGGCGCCGACGATCTGACGCGGCTCGACACGATGGCGGCGGCCCACCTCGATGCGGTACGGCTGGTAGTCGCCCCTGCCGCGGCGCGGCTCGCGCGGCGCGCGCTCGGTGCGCTCGCGCGGCGGACGCCCCGCCGCCTCGACCGTCGCGGCGAGGGGATCGTTCTCCGGGTCGAGCAGCAGCGGCGTCTCGCCCTGGGCGACCACCGCGAGCGCGGCGGCGACATCGGCCTCCGGCACGTCGTGGTGGCGCACGTAGTGGGCGATGATGTCGCGGAATCCCTCGATGCGGGAGGACTCGGTGAGGGCCGCCGTGATCGCGTCGTCGAAGCGGGCGAGGCGCGTGGTGTTGACGTCCTCGGTGGTGGGGAGCTGCATCTGGGCGGGCTGCTGGCGCGTCGCCTTCTCGATGTGCTTCAGCAGGTAGCGCTCTCGCGGCGTGATGAAGCTGATGGCGTCGCCGGAGCGCCCCGCCCGGCCGGTGCGGCCGATGCGGTGCACGTACGACTCGGTGTCGGTGGGGATGTCGAAGTTCACGACATGGCTGATGCGCTCGACGTCGAGGCCACGGGCGGCGACGTCGGTGGCCACGAGGATGTCGAGCTTGCCGTCCTTGAGCTGGTTCACGGCGCGTTCGCGCTGCACCTGCGGCACGTCTCCGTTGATCGCCGCGGCCGAATAGCCGCGGGCACGGAGCTTCTCCGCCAGCGTCTCTGTCTCGTTCTTCGTGCGGACGAAGACGATCATCCCGTCGAAGTTCTCGACCTCGAGGATGCGGGTCAGCGCGTCGACCTTCTGCGCGTAGGAGACCACGAGGTAGCGCTGGGTGATGTTCTGGTTGGTCGTGGTCTTCGCGGTGATCGCGACCTCTTCGGGGTCATGAAGGTACTGCTGCGCCAGCCGCCGGATCGCCGCAGGCATGGTCGCGGAGAAGAGCGCGACCTGCTTGTCCTCGGGGGTCTGGGCGAGGATCTGCTCGACGTCCTCGGCGAAGCCCATCTTCAGCATCTCGTCCGCCTCATCGAGCACGAGGTACTTCAGCTCGGAGAGGTCGAGCGTGCCCTTGGCCTGGTGGTCCATGATGCGCCCGGGCGTGCCGACGACGATGTGGACGCCTCGGCGCAGGGCGGAGAGCTGCACGCCGTAACCCTGTCCGCCGTAGACCGGCAGTACGCGGACGCCCTTCATCCGCGCGGCGTAGGCCTCGAAAGCCTCGCACACCTGCAGTGCAAGCTCGCGCGTGGGCGCCAGCACGAGCGCCTGCGGGGTCTTCTGCGCGTGGTCGAGTCGTTCCAGCACGGGCAGGGCGAACGCGGCCGTCTTCCCGGTACCGGTCTGGGCCGTGCCGAGCACGTCGCGGCCGTTGAGCAGCAGCGGGATCGTGGAGGCCTGGATCGGGGAGGGGGTCTCGTAGCCGAGGTCGCGGATCGCCGCGAGCACCGGACCGGTGATGCCCAGCTCGTCGAAGCCGGGGGTCTCGGGGACGTCGTCTGCCTGCGCGGCCTGATCTGCGGTAGTCACTGACCAACCGTAGCGCCCGAGGGGCGCCCGCCGCTGGGAGAGTGCCTGCTCAGCCGCCTGCGCCGGTGAGCTCGAGCAGCTTCTCCCGCACCTGACGGCGCAGCACCTTGCCGATGAGCGACTTCGGCAGCTCGTCGACGACGAAGAGCCGTCGCGGCACCTTGTACGGGGTGAGGATGCTCCGCGCATAGTCCCGGACGGCCTCGACGTCGACGTCCTTGGCGCCGTCGACGACGATCGCCGCGACGACCTCCTCGCCGGAGTGAGAGCTGGGAAGCCCGACCACGGCGGCGTCCTCGATGTCCGGATGCTGCCGCAGCACGTTCTCGACCTCGGTCGGGGCGACGTTGAAGCCGCCCGTGATGATGAGCTCCTTGATCCGGTCGACGATCCGGACGAAACCGCCCTCGTCGATCGTCACGATGTCGCCGGTGCGGAACCAGCCGTCGGTGAAGACCGCCTCGGTCTCCTCGGGCTTGCCGTAGTAGCCCTGGAACACCTGCGGTCCGCGGACGACCAGCTCGCCGGCCTCTCCGGGCTCGACGTCGCGGGCGGGGTCGTCGGGGTCGACGACACGGCACTCCGTGCCCGGGAGGGGGAGACCGACCGTTCCCGGCACGCGGTTGCCGGCGACGGGGTTCGCCATCAGCACGGGAGAGCACTCGCTGAGGCCGTAGCCCTCAACGAGATAGCCGCCCGTCGCCGCCTCGAAGGGGACGACCAGCTCATGGGGAAGGGCCATCGCGCCGGAGATCGCGATCTCGGTGCCCTCCAGCGACACCCCTTGTTCGTTCGCCGCGGTGAGCAGGCGGTCCGCGATCGGCGGCACGAGCGGCAGGAACGTCGCCGGGTGCTTCTTCGCCACGGCGAGCACGAGGTCCGGGTCGAACTTGGGGAAGAGCACCAGACGGGCGCCCATCGACATCGCGAAGGTCAGGCAGAGCGTCAGTCCGTAGGCGTGGAACATCGGCAGGACCGCGTACACGACGCAGCCCTTGCCCCGCTGGATCGACGGGACCCAGGCCTGCGCCTGGGCCGCGTTCGCGAGCAGGTTGCGGTGCGTCAGCGCCGCCCCCTTGGGCGTGCCGGTCGTGCCGGACGTGTACTGGATGATCGCGAGGTCATCCGTGGCCGGCCGCGGGTGCGAGGCGGGGAGCGGCTCCGAGGAGAGCACCTGCTCCCAGGTCGTGGTGCCGCGCACCTTCGTCGTCAGGGCTTCACGCGACTCCCGTGCCTTTTTGACGGGCAGTCCGAGAGCGAACCGCATCCCGAACGGCATGGCGCGGGTGACGTCCACGGAGATCAGATTCTGCACCGCCAGGTCGGCGGGGAAGTCCTGCACGGTGGCGACGACCTTGTTCCAGACGATCGCGTGCGTGGCGCCGTGGTCCTCGAACTGCTTGCGGAGCTCGCGCGGGGTGTACAGCGGATTGTGCTCCACGACGACGGCGCCGAGTCGCAGCACCGCGTAGAAGGCGACGATGTGCTGCGGGCTGTTCGGCAGGACGATCGCGACGGGATCGCCGGCTCCCACGCCCCGGGCGCGCAGGCCGGCCGCGGCCCTCTCGATCGCGTCCTGCATATCCCGGTAAGTGGTCTCGCGTCCGAAGAACTGCAGCGCGGGCGCATCCGGATAGTCGCGGGCGGAGGCCTCCACGATGTCGATCAGCGAACCGGACACCGGGGAGAGATCCTCCGGCACGCCCTCCGCGTAGCTGGCTGTCCAGGGGCGGGGCGGTACGAACGTCGTCACAGGCACGAGCCTATTACCGTGCCGCGGGCGTCGGCGTCATCGGCGCTGCTCGCTGCCGGAGAGCTTCTGGGCGAGCGCGATCGGAGCGATCGAGACGACGACGAGCACGATCGCGATGACCGAGACGATGGGCGCCTGGTTGGGGCGGGTGATGTTGTCGATGATGAACATCGGCAGCGTCTTCACCCCGGAGCCGGCCGTGAAGGTTGTCACCACGATCTCGTCGAACGACAGCGCGAAGGCGAGGAGACCGCCGGCGAGCAGGGCGGAGCGGAGCTGTGGGAAGGTGACGAGCCGGAATGTCGTCCAGATCCCGCCTCCCAGGTCCGCCGATGCCTCTTCGAGCGAGGTGCCCATCCGCCGCAGTCGCGCGATCGCGTTGTTGAACACGGTGACGATGCAGAACGTGGTGTGCGCGATGATCACCGTCCAGATCGAGAGCGGAACGCCCATGATCGTGCGGAAGAGGTTGTTGAGGGCGATACCGGTGATGATGCCGGGAAGGGCGATCGGCAGGATGACCAGGAGGTTCACCGTGTTGCGGCCGAAGAACTCGAACCGTTGCAGCGCGAACGACAGCATCGTGCCGAGGACCAGTGCGAGCGCCGACGAGATGAGTGCGACCAGTGCACTGGTCCCCACGGCATCGAGCGCGCCGTCGCTGCGGAACGCCCGAGCCCACCACTCGAGAGTGAAGCCCGGAGGCGGCCAGGTGAGAGACGACGACGTGGAGAAGGAGTTGACCAGGACGACGAGCAGAGGGACGTAGACGATCACGAGGATGACCGCCGTGATGATCCCGAGCGTCGTCCGGGTTCCGAGGGAGATGCGCATGAGGACTCCTACAGGTTGTCGAGCGCGCCGGTGCGCCGGACGAGGAACAGGTAGCCGAAGATGATGACGATCGGGATGAGTGCGATCGCGGCGGCGAGCGGGAGGTTGTTCGCGGCCCCGATGTCCTGGTAGACGAGCGTGCCGAGCATCTGGCTGCCTCCGCCGACGATCCCGATGGTGATGTAGTCGCCGAGGGAGAGGGAGAAGCTGAAGATGGTCCCTGCGATGATCGCCGGGAGCGCCAGGGGGAGAACCACGAGACGGAGGGTGGTCCAGCCGCGTCCGCCGAGGTCGCCCGACGCTTCGAGCAGCGAACCGGGCACCCGTTCCAGGCCGGCATATATCGGCAGGATCACATAGGGCAGCCAGAGGTACGCCAGCGTGATGATCGTCGCGGGGATGCCGTAGCCGGGGGAGTGGCCGCCGAGAGGACGGAGAAGCCACTCGAGGATGCCGTCGCTGGAGAGCACCGACCGCCAGGCGAAGGCCTTCACGAGATAGGACGCCCACAGCGGGGTGAGCACCAGGACGACCAGCGTGCGCTGCAGGGCCGGTGAGGCGACCATCGCCATGAAGTAGGCGATCGGGAGGGCGAGCGCGACGTCGATCGCCGTCACCGCGAGCGCGATCCCGACGGTGCGCAGCGTGATCCCCTGGTAGAACGCGTCGGTGACCACGGTGATCACGTTGTCGAGCGTGAACTCCGTGCGAATCTGCCCCGTGTACGTGTCCGTCTTCCAGAACGCGGTGACGAGGAGCAGAGCCAGCGCGACGACGTAGACCGCGCCGAGCCAGAACAGCGGCGCGGAGAGGAGCAGCGACAGCCGGGCGCGGGGATGGGCGGAGAGGAAGGCGGATCCGCGCCGGGCCGGGGTGCGGCGCCGGTTCGGAAGCGGCGAGCGCGGCGGCGTCTTCGCCGGGGCGATGGCACTCATGGAGGTTGTCCTTTCGAAGCCGGTGGCGGCTGCCCGGAGCTCGTGCCCCGGGCAGCCTCCGTTCAGTTCCGGATCTGCTGCCAGGCGGTCGTCCAGCCGGCGTAGTCGATGCACTTCGCATCGGTGCGGCCGTCGAGGCACTTCTCGATCGGAGTGGTCCAGTACCAGATCTTCCCGGCGTAGTCGGCGTCGCCGGCGTGGTACGACTCGCAGTCGTCGCGGTAGTTGCACGCCTCTGCGCTGGAGGGGGCCTCGCCGAAGAAGGCGGTGGCCTGCGCGTTGGCCTTCGGGCTCGAGATGTAGTCGAGCCAGGCGTATGCGCAGTTCGGGTTCTTCGACTTGGCGGAGATCATCCAGGTGTCGCTCCAGCCGGTGGCGCCCTCGCTCGGGAGGACCACGTCGGTCTTCGCTCCCTCGGAGGCGAGCGTGTTCTGGATCACCTGCCAGGTGGTGCCGACGACGCTGTCGCCGGACTGGAACGACTGGACCTCCTTGAGGTAGTCGCCCCAGTACTCGCTGATGTTCTTCCTCTGGTCCTTGAGCAGCGATACCGCGGCGTCGAACTGCTTCTGGTCGAGCGCATACGGGTTCTTGATGCCGAGCTCGGGCTTGTGCGCCATCAGATAGACGGCCGCATCGGCGATGTAGATCGGCGAGTCGTATGCCGTCACCTTGCCGGCGTGCTCGGACGCCTTGTCGAAGACGACGTCCCAGGAGGTCGGCGCAGTGGGGAAGTCGGCCTTGTTGTACATCAGCAGGTTCGCGCCGTAGCCGTGCGGAACCCCGTAGTGCTTGCCGTCGACGGTGTTCCAGGCGCGGTCCTTGAGGAAGTCGTAGATGCCCGCGTAGTTCTTCAGGAGATCGGTGTTGACCTCGGCGACGTCGCCCGAGGCGACAAGCCGGAGCGAGGCGTCGCCGGACGCCGATACGACGTCGTAGTCGCCGGTCTTCATGAGGTTCAGCGCCTCGTCCGAGGTACCGAAGGTCTTCGCCTCGACCTTGCAGCCGGACTCCTTCTCGAATGCGGAGACCCAGTCGACGTTGGGATCGTTGGAGCCGTTCTCGACGTACCCGGGCCAGGAGAGGATCGACACCTTGCCCTCCCGTTCTCCGAGCTTCTGGGCGGGGCCGGCGGCGGAACCGGCGGATGGGCCGGCGGTACCGCAGCCGGTGAGGGCGGCGATCACGGCGGTGGCCAGGCCGATCGCGGCGAGGCCGGTGATGGCGTTCTTTCGCATGGATACTCCCTTGTTCGAATGCGATGAGGTGGTGCGGTGCTAGGTGATTCCGGTCAGCGGGTGCCGACCGTTCGGATGGTGCTGCTGGGGGTGTCGTTCTGCTCGCCGATGGGGGAATCGTCCAGCACGACGACGTCCGCGTCCCGCCAGGAGACGTGCACACGGTCGCCGTGGTTCCCGTGCGCGTGACCGCCGACGTTCTGTTGCAGGACGGAGACCCGCATGCCGGCGTCGAGGTCGACGACGATGCGCACCGCGGATCCGAGGTAGATCGACTCGGCGACGACGCCCTCGGCGGAACGCATACCCGGTGAGCCGGTCGCGCCGTCGGAGACGACGAGCTTCTCCGGGCGGAGGGAGTGGTGGCCGGGGCGGCCGAGGATCAACTCGCTGCGGACGTCGTCGAACAGGTTCGACGTGCCGACGAAGTCGGCGACGAACCGCGAGGCGGGCTTCTCGTACAGCTCGAAAGGCGTGCCCAGCTGCTCGATCTGTCCGGCGTTGAACACCGCGATCCGGTCCGAGAGGGTCAGTGCCTCCTCCTGGTCGTGCGTCACGAAGATGAAGGTGATCCCGAGGTCGCGCTGGATCTGCTTGAGCTCGACCTGCATCTGCTCACGGAGCTTGAGGTCGAGCGCGCCGAGCGGCTCGTCGAGCAGGAGCGCCTTGGGCTGGACGACGGTGGCCCGTGCGAGCGCCACGCGTTGCCGCTGGCCTCCGGACAGCTGGGTGGGGCGGCGGTCGGCGACATGCTCGAGCCGGACGCTCGCCAGCGCGGTCATCGCGCGATCGCGGCGCTCCCTCTTCCCGACTCCGCGCACCCGCAGTCCGTAGGCGACGTTGTCGAGCACGGACATGTGGGGGAAGAGCGCATAGTCCTGGAAGACGGTGTTCACGTCGCGGTCGAACGGCGGTCGTGAGGTGACGTCCTCGCCGAAGAGGCGGACGGTTCCCGAGGTCGGCTGTTCGAAGCCGGCGATCAGGCGGAGCACGGTGGTCTTCCCCGACCCCGAGGGGCCGAGCATGGAGAAGAACTCCCCTTCGGCGATCTCGAGGTCCACGCCGTCGACGGCGGTCACAGCGCCGAAGGTGCGGGTGAGCCCGGTCAGGCTGATCGCGACTGGTCTGTCGGTCATCACATCTCCTTCGATGCGAGGACTAATCCTCTGTTAGTAGATGAATTGAATCATATGGGAACAGATGAATTTGTCCAGTCCCTCGTGTTACGGTCGTGTCACGAAGCGGAACGGAGGCGTTGTGACCCAGGTGACGGCAGGTGTGGACCCCACCCGCTCCGCCGTGTTCGCGCCGCTCTCCGACGTCGGACGCGCCGAACTGGTGGCCCAGCGGCTGCAGGATGCGATCACCACCGGAGTCCTCCACGACCAGGAGCGGCTTCCCAGCGAGTCCGAGCTCGGCCGGCGGTTCGGCGTCGCCGTGGTGACCGCTCGAGAGGCGCTCGAGGCGCTTCGCGATGCCGAGCTGATCTACACCAGGCGTGGCCGCGACGGCGGCAGCTTCGTGAGCTTCGATCCCGCACGGGCGAGGAAGTTCACCGACGAGCGCATCCGCACCCTCAGTCGCGTCGAACTGCGTGACGCGTCGATCCACTACGCGGCGATCGCGGGCATGGCTGCAGAGGTCGCCGCGGACCGTGCCAGCGAGGACGATGTGGAGGGCCTGCTCGAGCTGGAGGAGCAGGCGGACCACGAGAGCGAAGGTGGCGCGCGGCGGGCGGTCGCGCGCTTCCAGCTCGAGATCGCCGCGCTCAGCCAGTCGCCCCGACTGGTGCGCGAGGAACTGCGGATGCAGGCCGAGATCGGCACACTGATCTGGCTCTGCCTGCGCGAGGAGGACAATCGGGTCCGCAGCGCGCAGGCGCGTCGTCGCGTGATCGAGGCGATCCGAGAGGCGGACGTCGAGGAGGCGCGTGCGATCACGCTGCGCCGGATCTTCGGCGGCGTGGAATGGCTTCTCGACGAGAAGTCGCGACTGGAGCTGGTGGACGGCATCCCTTCGCCGTCGCTGTGACAGGAATGGAAGTGTGAGATGAACGGCACTGTCGCCGAGCATGACGAGCGCACCGCCGAGCGGGTGGCGATGACCCTCGCGCCCGTGTTCGAACTCGTCGAGGGGTGGCGGGCGGAGGTGGTCGCCCGCTTCGAGCGCTTCGCCCTCGCCGGGCAGGCGCCCTCCGCATCGGCGCTCGACCCCTTCATGGAGGGGATCGCCCGGCCTTCGCTAAAGGAGCCGGGCGGGCTCATCACCGGCGCCGGGTTCGTCGCCACGCCGGGAGTGCTCGCGGATGCGCCGTGGCATCTCGCCTGGTGGCTGCGGGAGGTGCACGGTCTGGACCGCGGGGACCGGGGCGGCGTGCGTCGCCTCGAGGCCGTGAACGATCCCGACTCGGACCAGTTCCGCGACTACCGTCAGCTGGAGTGGTGGCGGGTGCCGGAGAGGACGGGCCGACGGCACATCACCGGCCCCTACGTGGACTACCTCTGCACCGACGACTACACGATGACCGTCACGTCCCCGGTGTCGGCGGGCGGGCGGATGGTGGGGGTGGTCGGCGCCGACGTCCACGTGTCGCGTCTCGAGCGGGTCCTCCTCCCGATCCTCCGGGAGGCCGACGGCGTCTGTTCGATCGTGAACGGCTCGAAGCGCGTGGTGGCCTCGAACGACTCGCATCGGGCGACGGGTTCGCTGCTCCGCGGCGACGAGGTGCAGCTGGCGCTCACCGCGCTCCATGAAGGGGACGCCCCGCGGGTCGCGGTCGGGGGAGCACGGGCCGTGCGGTGCGGCGACGTCTCGCTCTTCCTCGTCTTCCAGGCCTGAGCGGACGGCGCAGCGCGGCCGACGCCGCTCCGGCGCACAGTCTGTCCGCCAGGCGCTCGTGACCGCTATCGTGGCGAGGATGCCCTCGTACCCCGCCGCGGGAGTGAAGCGCGCGATTCCCCGCGTGCTGGCGCTCTACGCGTTGTCCCGTCTGGTGACGACGGTGTTCCTGTTCGCCGTGCTGCCGTTCGCGGCTCAGGGGGACTGCGGATCGCGATGCACGCCCGACCTGCGCTTCTTCTCCGGCGGCTGGGATGCGACGTACTACCGTCATATCGCCGTCCAGGGGTATCCGGCGTCGCTCCCCATCGGCCCCGACGGCGAGGTGAAGGCGAACGAGTGGGCGTTCCTGCCGGTGTATCCACTGGTGGTCCGCGCGGTATCGCTGACCGGTCTGAACGTCGACCTGGCGGGGATCGTGGTCTCGGTGGTCGCCGGAGCCTTCGCGGCCATCGGCCTCTACCTGCTCGTACGGGTCGACGGGTCGGATCGCTCTGCTCTGTGGGCGGTGGCGCTGTTCTGCTTCGGCCCCCTCAGCTTCGTGCTCCAGGCGGAGTACGCGGAGAGCCTCTTCCTCACGTTGGCGTTCTTCGCGCTCCATGCCATCCGCCGCGAGCGGTGGTCGCTGGCCTGTGGGCTCGGCATCGTCGCCGCGTTCACCCGTCCGGGTGCGCTCGCGATCGCACTGACGCTCGGCATCGTCCTCGTCATGCGCTCGGTACGCGCGCGCGGACGAGCCCGGCTGTCGCGACGCAGCACCGTGGCCGTGGTGGTCTCGGGACTCCTGATCGCCGCGGCGGGACTGTGCTGGCCGATGATCGCCGGAGCCGTCACCGGCGTTCCCGACGCGTATCTCCGTACGGAGACGGCCTGGTGGGCGGGGTTCATCGGCCGGGTCGACTTCTTGCCGCTCACGCCGTGGTTCCTCTTCTGGGGACGCTATCTCGGTCTCCTGGGCTGGGTGGCGGTACTCGTGGTCGCCGGGCTGTTCGCCTGGTGGATCGTCGGCTCCCGCAGACGGATGCTCGCAGCGGGTGCCGATCCCCTCGTCCTGGTCAGCTGGCCGGCCTCGTACGGGCTCTATCTGCTCGCCGTGTTCCTTCCTCAGCAGAGCCTCCCGCGGCTGCTCCTCCCTCTGGCACCGATGCTCGGCGATCCCGGACTCGCCGAGCGACGCGGGCTGCGCGTCTGCCTGCTCATCGCGGGCATCGCCGTGCAGCCTGTCGCGATCGTGCTGCTGTGGGTGCTCGGCTATCCGTGATCGACACCGAGGCGGTCGAACTAGACTGGGGTGGTGTCTGAAATCACCCCTGATCTCGTGCGCCATCTCGGCGTGCTCGCGCGCATCCAGCTCACCGATGACGAGGTGACGGAGCTCACCGGACAGCTCGACGCCATCGTCGACAACATCGCCAAGGTGTCGGAGGTGGCGACCCCGGACGTGGCGGCGACGAGCCACCCGATCGCGATGGAGAACGTGCTCCGCCCGGACGTGCCGGGGCAGACCCTCACCATCGAGCAGGTGCTGCAGAACGCCCCCGACGCCGATGACGACCGCTTCCGCGTGACCGCGATCCTGGGAGAAGAGCAGTGAGCGACATCATCCGTCTGTCCGCCGCCGAACTCGGCGAGAGGCTCGCCTCCGGAGAGGTCTCCAGCGTGGAGGCGACGCAGGCGCACCTCGACCGCATCGCCGCCGTCGACGGCGACGTCCACGCGTTCCTCCACGTCAACGAGCACGCGCTCGACGCGGCGGCGGAGATCGACCGCCGCCGCGCCGCGGGAGAGCGGCTCGGCGCCCTCGCCGGAGTGCCGCTCGCCATCAAGGACGTGCTGGTCACCACCGACCAGCCGTCCACGAGCGGCTCACGGATCCTGGAGGGGTACATGTCGCCCTTCGACGCGACCGTGGTCGCGCGCTCCCGCGAAGCTGGTCTCATCGGCATCGGGAAGACCAACATGGACGAGTTCGCGATGGGCTCGTCGACCGAGCACTCGGCGTTCGGCCCGACGCACAACCCCTGGGATCTGGACCGCATCCCCGGAGGCTCCGGCGGCGGATCGGCGGCCGCCGTCGCGGCCTTCGAAGCGCCTCTCGCGCTCGGCTCCGACACCGGAGGCTCGATCCGCCAGCCCGCCCATGTCACCGGGACGGTCGGAGTCAAGCCCACCTACGGCGGCGTCAGCCGCTACGGGGCGATCGCGCTCGCCTCGAGCCTCGACCAGGTCGGCCCGGTCACGCGCACGGTGCTGGACGCGGGGCTGCTGCACGACGTGATCGGCGGTCACGATCCCCGGGACTCGACCTCGCTGCCCGAGGAGTGGCCCTCGTTCGCCGCCGCGGCCCGGGAGGGGGCGACCGGTCAGGTGCTGAAGGGGCTCAAGGTCGGCGTCGTCGCCGAGCTGCCCGACTCCGGCTTCCAGGCGGGCGTCGCGGCCTCGTTCCGCGAGTCCCTCGCCGTCATGGAGGCGCAGGGGGCGGAGATCGTCGAGATCTCGGCACCGCACTTCGAGTACGGCGTGGCCGCCTACTACCTGATCCTCCCCGCGGAGGCGTCGAGCAACCTGGCGAAGTTCGACTCCGTGCGCTTCGGGCTGCGGGTGACGCCTGACGGGAGCCCCACGGTCGAGGACGTCATGTCGGCGACCCGCGAGGCGGGCTTCGGACCCGAGGTGAAGCGGCGCATCATCCTGGGAACCTACGCGCTGTCCGCGGGCTACTACGACGCGTACTACGGCAGCGCCCAGAAGGTGCGTACGCTGATCCAGCGCGACTTCGCGCAGGCCTTCTCCCAGGTCGACGTGATCGCGACGCCCTCCGCGCCCACGACCGCGTTCAAACTGGGCGAGAAGATCGGCGACCCGCTGCAGATGTACCTCAATGATCTGACCACGATCCCGGCGAACCTCGCCGGTGTCCCCGGCATCTCGATCCCTTCCGGCCTCGCGTCCGAGGACGGGCTGCCGGTCGGGATCCAGTTCCTGGCCCCCGCCCGCGAGGACGCACGTCTGTACCGTGTCGGCGCCGCGCTGGAGGCGCTGCTGGTGGACTCGTGGGGCGGACCGCTGCTCGACAGAGCTCCGTCGCTCGAAGGAGGAACCCGCTGATGGCCGCTGTGAAGCTCATGGACTACGACAAGGCCCTCGAGCTCTTCGAGCCGGTGCTCGGCTTCGAGGTGCACGTCGAGCTGAACACGGAGACGAAGATGTTCTCCGACGCACCGAACCCGGCGCACGATGCGCACCACGGCGCAGCGCCGAACACGCTGATCGCCCCGGTCGACCTCGGCCTCCCCGGATCCCTGCCGGTCGTGAACGAGGAGGCGGTGCGCTCGTCGATCAGCCTCGGCCTGGCGCTCGGCTGCTCGATCGCGGAGTCTTGCCGGTTCGCGCGGAAGAACTACTTCTACCCGGATCTCGGAAAGAACTACCAGATCTCCCAGTACGACGAGCCCATCGCCTTCGAGGGGTCCGTCGAGGTGGAGCTCGAGGACGGCACCCTCGTGACGGTGCCGATCGAGCGCGCGCACATGGAGGAGGACGCCGGGAAGCTCACGCACGTGGGCGGGGCGACCGGGCGTATCCAGGGCGCGGAGTACTCGCTGGTGGACTACAACCGCGCCGGCGTGCCGCTGGTGGAGATCGTCACCAAGACGATCTTCGGGGCCGAGCATCGCGCCCCGGAGCTCGCCAAGGCGTACGTCTCGGCGATCAGGGACATCGTGCGGGGGCTGGGTATCTCGGAGGCCCGTCTGGAGCGCGGAAACCTGCGTTGCGACGCCAACGTGTCACTGCGCCCGCGCGGACAGGAGAAGCTCGGGACCCGCACGGAGACGAAGAACGTCAACTCGATGCGCTCCGTCGAACGCGCGGTGCGCTACGAGATCCAGCGCCAGGCGGCGATCCTCGCCGAGGGCGGAGTCATCGTCCAGGAGACGAGGCACTGGCACGAGGACACCGGCACGACGTCGCCCGGTCGTCCCAAATCGGACGCCGATGACTATCGCTATTTCCCGGAGCCGGACCTGCTGCCGGTCGTCCCTCCTCGTGCGCTCGTCGAAGCGCTTCGCGCAGCGCTTCCCGAGCAGCCGGTCGCCCGTCGCCGTCGGCTGAAGGCCGAGTGGGGCTTCACCGATCTGGAGTTCCAGGACGTCCGCAACGGCGGCCTGGTCGAGGTCGTCGAGGCGACCATCTCGGCCGGCGCGGCCCCGGCGGCCGCCCGGAAGTGGTGGACGGGTGAGATCACCCGTCTGGCGAACGCCGGGGAGCGGGACGCTGTCGACCTCGTCAGCGCGGAGAACGTCGCGGCCCTGCAGAAGCTGGTCGACGCGGGCACCCTCACCGACAAGCTCGCGCGCCAGGTGCTCGAGGGCGTCATCGCGGGGGAGGGCACGCCGCAGCAGGTCGTCGACGCCCGTGGCCTCGCGGTCGTCTCCGACGACGGGCCCCTGATCGCCGCGATCGATGAGGCCCTCGCGGCTCAGCCCGACGTGCTCGAGAAGATCAGGGACGGCAAGGTGCAGGCCGCCGGTGCGATCATCGGCGCCGTGATGAAGGCGATGAAGGGACAGGCCGACGCCGCGCGCGTGCGGGAGCTGATCCTGGAGCGCGCGGCGCTGGAGGGCTGATGTCCCCGGCCTCCGGGAGAATGGAGGCATGGGACGCGGCGATGGTTCGGGACGCCTGGTGTCGCCCGCCGGCGCGGACGACACCGGCACCGGCATCCTGCACGTCGACATGGACGCGTTCTACGCAGCCGTCGAGGTACTGCACGACCCTTCGCTGCGCGGGCTGCCGCTGATCATCGGTGCGCCCGACGGGCGCTCGGTGGTGTCCAGCGCCTCCTATGAGGCACGGCGCTTCGGCGTCCGCTCGGCGATGCCGGTGTCTCAGGCGCTCCGCCTGTGCCCCACCGCGAGGATCGTGCCGCCCGACTTCCGGCGCTATCAGGAGGTCTCGAAGCAGGTGATGGCCATCTTCGAGCAGGTGACGCCCCTGGTCGAGCCGTTGTCGATCGACGAGGCCTTCCTCGACGTCCGCGGCGCCCGCCGGCTGTGGGGGAGTCCGGGAGAGATCGCCGCACTCATCCGGCGTCGGGTGTCCGAAGAGGTGGGGATCACCTGCAGCGTCGGCGTTGCGGCGACGAAGCACGTGGCGAAGATGGCCTCGACGATCTCGAAGCCCGACGGCCTGCTCATCGTGCCGGGAAGCCGCACACAGGAGTTCCTCGATCCGCGCCCCGTCGGCGCGATGTGGGGAGTGGGCCCGAAAGCCGCGGAGGCGCTCGAGCGTCGGGGTATCCGCCTCATCCGCGATGTGCGGGAGGCGCCCGCGGAGATGCTGGCGCGCGCCGTGGGGTCCTCCCTCGGTGAACGCCTGCAGCAGCTCGCGCGGGGTCTCGATGCGCGAGAGGTGGAGACGAACAGGATCGAGAAGAGCGTCGGGCACGAGGAGACCTTCGAAGTGGACGTCGTCGATGCCGACATGCTCAGATCGGAGATGCTGCTGCTCGCCGATCGCGTCGGTGAGCGGCTTCGGAAGGCTGGCTGGGAGGCGCGGACCGTCTCGATCAAGGTGCGCTTCGATGACTTCACCACGCTGTCCCGATCGCTCTCGCTCTCGGAGCCGACGGATGTGGGGCAGAGGATCGGAGAGACCGCGATCGCGCTCTTCGAGCAGATCGAGCGTCGTGATCCCGTTCGCCTGATCGGTGTGCGGGCGGAGAAGCTCCAGGACGCCGGTGCCGGCGGGATGGCGCTGTGGGACGACGATGCCGGACGCAGGAAGCTCGAGGGCGCGCTCGACGATGCTCGCGCGCGGTTCGGCAACGCGACCATCACGCGTGCACGGCATGTGGGCAGAGGAGAGGGACGCGGCGCGCCGCAGCACCCGAAGGCGCGCGGTCTGGAGTGATCTCTCGGCGTCCGGTGCGCACGTCGACTAGCGTGGAGGCATGCCGCACATCGCAGGGGATCTCGGAAAGCAGGCCGCCAAGTTCGGCGTCGACAGCGCATACGGTGCGCCGATCGACGTGGAGGGCGCCGTCGTCACACCCGTCGCGCTCACCGTCTCCGGGTACGCCGCCGGTGGGTCGGAGGAGATGGACGGAGGCACCGCCGGGGGCATCGCCGTGCCTCTCGGCGTCTACGTCCGGCGCGAGGAGGGACTGCGCTTCGAGCCGAACGTCATCACGCTGCTCGTCGTCGCCGTGCCGTTCGTGTGGGTCGCCGGACGGGCGATCACCCGTATCATCCGTGCCCTCAAGAAGTAGCGATCCTTTCGGCGAGCGGATCTCCGCCGCCGCGGAGGAGATCGTGCGCGCCGTCGAGGCGCTCGGGGTGACGAACCCGGTGGTCGTGATCGACGGGCGCAGCGGTGCGGGGAAGACCACGCTGGCCCGTCTCGTCGCCGACCGATGGCCGATCGGGGGACCGGTGCAGATGGTCGCCCTCGATTCGCTCTACCCGGGCTGGGACGGCCTCGCCGAGGGTGCGCAGCGCGCCTATGACGGCGTTCTCCGGGCGCACGCCCGGGGGCTCATGGGCAGCTGGCGGCGGTGGGACTGGGAGCGCAGCGCCGAAGCCGAGACACATGGGGTCGACCCTGCGCTCGGGCTGATCCTCGAAGGCTGTGGTGTCCTCACTCCGGCAGCGGCACGCGTGGCGGACGTGTCCGTCTGGGTCGACGGTCCCGCCGAGAGCCGTCGGCGGCGCGCCCTGGAAAGGGACGGAGACGGGTTCCGCCCGCACTGGGAGCGCTGGGCGAGGCAGGAGGATGAGCACATCCGCGTCCATGCTCCGGAGGCCTCCGCGCAGATCCGCATCGAGGTTCCGTGACGGAGGCGGAGATCAGGCTTGCTCGTCGAACTCGTCCGCAAGCTGGATGAGGCCGTCGAGCCGATAGCCCAGCCAGTCGTACACGCCGAAACGAGGATCCTCGGGGTCGTGGGCGTCCTGCTGACCGATTCCCAGCCGTGACGCCATCATCAGCCGCATCGCCGTGAGGGTGCGCATCCAGGCGTCGAGCCGCTCAGCCGGGATCGCGAGCCTCCGCGGACCCAGGGGATCCTCATCCGGGTTCTCGTCATCGAACCCGGAGGCCACGAGATCCTGACGGACGGCGGCGCCGTCGGAGAGACGCCGCTCGAACAGGTCGCCGTGGGTGAGCGCGCCGAACTCCGCAGACGCCTCGGAATCGTCAGGGTACGCGTCGGGCACGAGTCGCCGGGTGAGATCGCGGTCGTCGTCATCGGCGGATTCGATGATCAGCCGGAACTCCTCGATCAGCGCGAGCAGATGGCGTCCCTCCAGCAGTGCGAGGGGCACGACGACGGCGCCGTCCTCCATCACGACGCCTTCCGGATCGTGGCCCACAGTCCGTAGTCGTGCATCGCCTGCGCATGCACCTCCATGGTCTCGCGCGGACCCGTCGCCACGATCGCGTGTCCCTCCTGGTGCACGGCGAGCATCAGTGATGTCGCGTGCTCCGTGGAATAGCCGAAGTAACGGCGGAAGACGCGCACGACGTAGCTCATGAGGTTCACCGGATCGTCCCACACGACGAGTTGCCACGGCTCGAGGGGAGCGGTGACGAACACCTCCTCGAGATCGGGGACCGCCGCGGGGATGGTCATGCCCACCCCATCTCGTGAAGCTGCTCGTCATCGATGCCGTAGAAGTGGGCGATCTCGTGGACGAGAGTGGTGTGCACCTCGTCACGCAGCTCGTCCTCGTTCTCGCACGCATCGAGGTGGGCACGTCGGTAGACGACGATGCGGTCGGGCAGCTCACCCAGACCGTACTGCCCGCGTTCGGGGAGCGCCAGGCCGTCGTAGAGGCCGAAGAGATCCTCGCCGTTCTCCGCGCGCTCTTCGACGACGAACACGACGTTCTCCAGGCCGTTCACCATGTCGTCGGGCAGGCGGTCCAGCTCGTCGATGACGAGCGTCTCGAATGCTTCGGCTTCCATCTCCATCGTGACCAAGCCTATTGCGGTGCGGGGTAGGCTGGCCTCGGCGACGTGGAGGAGTGACGATCCTCCGCCGAGGAACTCCGAGGCGAACGCCGCCCGCGCGTCCGGCGTACCGACGAGAGGCCGGTGCGATCCGCCGGCGAAGGTGTGGTGGCACCGCGATCTAGCCCCCGCCCGCACCTCCAGGGCTTTCACCACCTGGAGGAGAAATGAGATCACCTGTACCCCCGCGCGTCCTTGCCGCCGAGCTCGGAACGATGCCTGCCGGGGAGAGAGTCGTCCTTCGCGGGCATGTCCATCGGCGGCGTGAGCTGTCGACGGTGACTTTCGTCGTGCTTCGCGACCGGAGCGGGCTCGCGCAGATCGTCGTGCGCCCCGACGAGATGGCCGCCGGGGACATCCCGCCGGAGGAGACGCCCGTCGAGGTGTCCGGGACTGCGATCGAGAACCCGCAGGCGCCAGGCGGCGTCGAGGTCGTGGGTGCGGAAATCATCGCGTTGTCGGATCCTGCGCGCACCCCGCCGGTCGAACTCTGGCGCCCCTCGCTGTCCACGGGGCTGCCGACGCTGCTCGACCATGCCCCGGTGACCTGGCGCCATCTCGCGCAGCGCGCGAAGTGGCAGCTCACAGCCGCGAGCCTGCGAGGGTTCCGAGAGACGCTCGACCGTGCCGGTTTCGTGGAGGTGCACACCCCGAAGATCGTCGAGACGGTCGCGGAGTCGGGTGCGGACGTGTTCGAGGTCGACTACTTCGGCAGGCCGGCATTCCTTGCGCAGAGCCCGCAGTTCTACAAGCAGCAGCTCGTCGGGGTCTTCGAGCGCGTCTACGAGGTGGGTCCGGTGTTCCGGGCGGAGCCGCACGACACGGTCCGTCACCTGGCCGAATACGTCTCACTCGACGTCGAGCTCGGCTTCATCGATGACCACCGCGATGTGCTCGCCGTGCTCCGCGAGGTCCTCTCGGGGATGGTCGAGGCCGTCGCCGAACATGCGGAAGAGGCGCTGGGCCGGCTCGGGGTGCGGCTCCCGGTGATCCCCGCGGACATCCCCGTCATCCACTTCCGCGACGCCCTTGCGAGGGTAGGGGCGCCGGCCGACGAGCCCGATCTCGCCCCTGAGCACGAGAGGGAGCTCGGCAGATGGGCCCGGGCGGAGCTCGGCAGCGATGTGCTCGCCGTGGAGGGGTACCCGATGCGCAAGCGGCCGTTCTACACCCATCCCCAACCGGACGACCCGCGGTGGAGCAACAGCTTCGACCTGCTCTTCCGCGGCATGGAACTCGTGACGGGAGGCCAGAGGCTTCATCGGCATGGCGACTACGTGGCGGCGATCGAGGCGAGGGGAGAAGCGGCGGACGCCTACGCGTCGTATCTGCCGACGTTCTCGGCCGGTATGCCGCCTCATGGCGGCTTCGCCATCGGCCTCGAGCGCTGGGTCGGCCGGCTGATCGAAGCGACCAACATCCGGGAGGCGACCCTCTTCCCGCGAGACCTCCATCGGCTCGCACCCTGAGATGCTTGTCCGAGCCAGTGCGAGGCCCGCTTCGGCGCATGTGTGCAAGGAGCGGGCCTCGTGCGGTCAGTGGCCAAGCGCCCCCCGACGCTCGCTGCGGAGGGGCGGGTGATCGCGGGACCGCGGTTGCCGGGGGTATCAGGTCGATTGCGCGGCAGCCGGGTCGAGGACGAATCGGCCACTGCCGATCGCATCTGCGACCGCCTGCAGCGTTTCGGGCGGCGTCTGATCGGTCGTGTCGATCGCATGGGGCTCCAACCCGCCGAGGTCTGCGAACTGCTCCCACAGCGAAACGATGGGGCCTTCGTCCACGAGCGCACCCGGGCGGGTTCTCGCCTGTGCTCGTCGTACGGCTTCGTCTCGGGACGGGCGCAGCACCACGTAGTGCAGGCGGGGTGCGGCCGCGACGCGGCTGTCGGCGGCGAAGCGCCCGATCATCCATGGACCGATGATGCCGTCGACGACTGTGTTGAACCCGCCGGCAGCATAGGTGAACGCTGCCTGCTGGATGACGCGCATCACGGTCTGGTTCTGCTGGTCGGACTCGGGCAGATACGGCAGGATCCCGCCTGTGACGATGTAGTCCCAGAAATCGTCCGTGTGAAGGTGCACCGACCGCGAAAAGGACTCGGCGAGGTGACGGGCCGTCGTCGACTTCCCCGCACCGGGCGGTCCGGTGAGGATGATGACATCAGCGCTCATAGGGCCCACGTTACGCCGGGTGTGTCGGCACAATCAGCCATCCGCGCTGAGATCGGAGGCCTGAAAACCAGCGAGGTGCGAACCCCGACTGGTTCAACAGTCGAGGTTCGCACCTCGCTCATCTGGGGTGAGTAACGGGGCTTGAACCCGCGACCTCCTGGACCACAACCAGGCGCTCTACCGACTGAGCTATACCCACCATGCGCCCGCTGAAGCAGGCAACCACGTAAGTCTATTACAGACTGGTGCCGAACTCCGAAACGACGCGAGCGGCGATGTCGCGCGCCTCGTCACTGGAGGGACCGGGCTCATCGATGAAGACCGCAGACCGGTAATACTGCAGCTCGCGGATCGACTCCAGGATGTCCGCCAGCGCCCGGTGGCCGCCGTCCTTGGCCGGAGCCTGGAAGAACACCCGGGGATACCAGCGCCGCGACAGTTCCTTGATGCTGGACACGTCGACGTTGCGGTAGTGCAGGTACTGGTCGAGCTCGGGCATGTATTTCGCGAGGAACATCCGGTCGGTGCCGATCGTGTTGCCGGCGAGAGGCGCTTTGCGCTCCTGGGGCACGAAGCGCTTGATGTACTCCAGGGTCCGCCGCTGCGCCTCGGGCAGCGGAATCCCGTTCGGGATGTCATCCAGCAGGCCCGACGTGCGATGCATGTCGGTGACGAAGTCGTTCATGTGGGCGAGAGAGGCGTCTCCCGGTTTGATGACGACGTGGAATCCGGGATCCAGCGGGGTCAACGTGAAATCGGTCACGACGACGGCGATCTCGACCAGTTCGTCCACCGAGAGATCGAGGCCGGTCATCTCGCAGTCGATCCATACGAGCCGGTCGTTCTCAGTCGCTGAAGCCATACGTTCCATCCTAGTGATTGCGTGCTTTCCGGCCCCGTCGCGATAGCCTGGAGGGTGAAGCCCCCTTAGCTCAGTGGATAGAGCGACAGCCTTCTAATCTGTGGGTCGCAGGTTCGAATCCTGCAGGGGGCGCATATCCCGTCTCAGAGGCGGAGCGCGGCCACGGCATCGTCCGGGCTCCAGAACTCGCCCACGACGCGGAAGGCGCCGGTGGCGAGATGCAGCCGTTCCGCTCGGTAGCGCACTCCGAGCGGGTCGGCCACGGTGCGCAGATGGCCGCGGATGGCGCCGCGCGCGTCGAGGACCCGCCAGAGCTGGTCCCCTGCCCGCTGAAGCGTCTCACGACCGGACCGGAGCGACGGCGTGGCCCAGAGCACGGGTGCGGGCGATGCGATGGGGTGTTCGGCGATGGCGGTCATGATGTCTCCTTCCGAGGACGAATCTACGGAGGGCCACCGACATCGCCCCGCGATGGCGCCGGTCGACCGCATTCTCCCTACACTGTGCTGGTGACCTGGACGCTCTGGCTCTCGCTGCTGGTGGCGAGCATCGTGATCAGCTTCACCCCGGGGGCGGGGGCGATCAACACCATGACGAATTCCCTGACGCAGGGGTGGCGCCGATCCCTGTGGGGCGTCGCGGGGCAGCAGGCCGCGCTCGTCGTGCATGTCGCGATCGTCGCCGCCGGAGTGGGACTCCTCGTGTCCCGATCCCCGATCCTCTTCGAGACCATCCGGTACCTCGGCGCCGCCTATCTGGTGTTCCTCGGCCTCCGGCTGATCCTGGCGCGGCCGTCCCTCCAGGGGGAGGAGGAGACGGCGACGGCGCGGAGGGAGAGCGGATGGTCGATGTTCCGCCGCGGCTTCTGGGTCAACATCCTCAATCCCAAGGCGATCGTGTTCTTCCTCGCCTTCGTGCCGCAGTTCGTGCGGCCGGATCGGGACCAGCTCTCGCAGTACCTCATCCTCATCGCGACGGTGGTGGTGGTCGACGTACTCGTGATGTGGCTGTTCTTCGCCGCCGCGGCGCGGCCGTTCCGTCGTCTGACGTCGACCACCAGAGGGCAGCGAGTCCTCAACAGGGTGTTCGGGACCCTGTTCATCGCCGTCGCCGTGCTCCTCGTCCTCATCCACTGACGACGGCCCGTGGCCCTCCGGGAGCGACTAGCGTGGAAATCACCGAAGAGAGGACCACGATGGAGACGTTCGTTCTGGCCGGAGGCTGCTTCTGGTGCCTGGACGCGGCATACCGTCCGCTGCGGGGTGTCGAGTCGGTCGTGTCCGGCTACATCGGCGGACACGTCGCACACCCCAGCTACGAGCAGGTGTGCACCGGTACCACCGGGCACGCCGAGGCGGTCGCGGTGACGTTCGATGCGGAGCAGATCCCCGCCGAGGTGATCCTCGACGCGTTCTTCACCATGCACGATCCGCGCCAGCTCAACCGCCAGGGCAACGACATCGGCACGCAGTATCGCAGTGCGATGTTCCCGGCCGATGAGCGCCAGCGCGAGATCTTCGAGGCCGCGCGCGACCGTGCGGCCGAGATCTGGGACGGCGCCCCGGTGACCACGATCGAGGGGCCAGCCGAGTTCTATCCGGCCGAGGACTACCACCAAGACTTCTTCGCCAAGAACCCGACGCAGGGGTACTGCCTCGCGGTCGCCGTGCCCAAGGTCAACAAGGTGCGCGCGCGGTTCTCCGCGTACCTCGGCTGACTTCCCCTCACGAATTCGCTTCTGCTCCGGCCTTTCCACCGTTCGGGGTTTCTCCGGCCCGCTGCGTCGTCGGTCCTTGGCACGCTGTTGCCACCCGGACGACGTGAGCCGGACGACGAAGGAGCACACCATGAACGACACCGTCACGATCCTCGGCAACGTCGCCGCCGAGCCCGTCAGGAACACCACCGGACGCGGGGACGCGGTGATCAACTTCCGACTCGCCTCGCCGCAGCGTCGGTACGACCCGCGCAGCTCGACGTGGGTCGAGGGCGAGACGAACTGGTATGACGTCTCGGCCTTCCGGCAACTCGCCGACCACGCGAAGTCCTCGCTCAGGATCGGGGATCCCGTCATCGTCACGGGGAGGCTCCGCGTGCGGCGCTGGGAGAGCAACGGCAAGCGGGGGACCGCGGTGGAGATCGAGGCCGATGCGATCGGGCACGACCTCCGACGAGGCACGGCGGCGTTCACGAAGCCGTACCGTGCGGGGCAGAACGCTGAGGCGCCTGCATCGGAGCGCTCCGCCGATCGGGCCGCCGACGTCGGCGGGGTGGTGTCGGATGCGGAGAGCTGGGAGGTCCCGGCCGAGGACGAGCAGGCGCCGGCTTTCCCGGTCGCGCTGCAGACGGCCTGAGCCCCGGACCGCGGGAGGCCGCGCGCGGCCGCATAGACTCGGATCGTGCCCCGTGGAAAGATCTCGTCCTCAGCCCGCATCCGCACCGCTGCTCTCGCGGTCGCGCTGCTCGCCTTGACGGCGTGCTCTCCGATTCCGGCGGCGACGCCTTCGGCCTCGCCTTCCCCTGGGAACACCGCGTCGACGGCCGGACCCTCGGAGCCGGTGCTCCACCCCGACGGGACGGCGGAGGAGAACCTTCCCCTGTTCGACAAGGTGACCATGAGCGTGTGGGGGGCGGCCAAGAAGGCGGAGGGGCGGGCCTATGTCGACGCGCTCGTCGCGGCGGGCTTCGACAAGAAGCGGATGCAGGTGACGCAGGACGAGTCGACCGTGCGGAATCCGGCAGAGAGCCTGCAGTTCTCGGTGGCCTGGGGACAGAAGCAGTGCCTGATCGGGCAGGTCGGTCCGTCCACGGGCGAGCCGGTGACCATGGTGATGGCGCAGCTCGCCGAGGGGCGGTGCCTGATCGGGGACACGCGGCCGATCGACTGGTGAAGACCGCGCCGCCCGCGCGAGGCGGCGGAGAAGGCCGGTAGGCTGGTGAGTCGGTCCTGACGACCGGACGATCGCCGACAGAAGGGGCATCTTCGTGGCCGAGTACATCTACTCCATGGTTCGCGCGCGCAAGGCGGTGGGCGAGAAGCTCATCCTCGACGACGTGACGATGGCGTTCCTGCCCGGGGCGAAGATCGGCATGGTCGGCCCGAACGGCGCCGGAAAGTCGACGATCCTGAAGATCATGGCCGGTCTCGATCAGCCCTCGAACGGCGAGGCGAAGCTGAGTCCCGGTTTCTCGGTCGGGATCCTCATGCAGGAGCCGGAGCTCGACGAGTCGAAGACCGTGCTGGAGAACATCCAGGACGGCGTCGCGATCAAGGCGAAGCTCGACAGGTTCAACGAGATCTCGGCTCTCATGGCCGATCCTGATGCCGACTTCGACACCCTGCTGGCCGAGATGGGCGTGCTCCAGGAGGAGATCGACGCGGCCGACGGCTGGGACCTCGACTCGCAGCTCGAGCAGGCGATGGACGCTCTGCGCACGCCGCCGGGAGACGCCTCGATCGCCCCTCTCTCCGGTGGAGAGAAGCGCCGCGTCGCCCTTGCCAAGCTCCTGCTGCAGAAGCCCGACCTCCTCCTGCTCGACGAGCCGACCAACCACCTCGACGCGGAGAGCGTGCTCTGGCTCGAGCAGCACCTTCAGGCCTACAAGGGCGCCGTGATCGCGATCACCCACGATCGGTACTTCCTCGACCACGTCGCCGAGTGGATCGCCGAGGTCGACCGAGGCCGCCTGATCGGCTACGAGGGCAACTACTCCACCTACCTCGAGAAGAAGGCCGAGCGCCTCGAGGTCCAGGGCAAGAAGGACGCCAAGCTCGCCAAGCGTCTCAAGGACGAGCTCGAGTGGGTGCGTTCCAGCGCGAAGGGACGCCAGACGAAGTCCAAGGCGCGTCTCGCCCGCTACGAGGAGATGGCGGCCGAGGCCGAGCGCACCCGGAAGCTGGACTTCGAGGAGATCCAGATCCCCGCCGGTCCGCGTCTCGGCAGTATCGTGATCGACGCGAAGAACCTGCAGAAGGGCTTCGACGGCCGTTCGCTCATCGACGGGCTCAGCTTCAACCTGCCGCCGAACGGCATCGTCGGCGTCATCGGCCCGAACGGCGTCGGCAAGACGACGCTCTTCAAGACCATCGTGGGCCTCGAACCGCTCGACGGCGGGGACCTGAAGGTCGGCGAGACCGTCAAGATCAGCTACGTCGACCAGTCGCGCGCGAGCATCGACCCCGACAAGACCCTCTGGGAGGTCGTGTCCGACGGGCTCGACATCATCACGGTCGGCAAGACCGAGATCCCCTCCCGGGCCTACGTCTCGAAGTTCGGCTTCAAGGGACCGGACCAGCAGAAGAAGGCCGGGGTGCTCTCGGGCGGTGAGCGCAACCGTCTCAACCTCGCCCTGACGCTCAAGGAGGGCGGCAACCTGCTGCTCCTCGACGAGCCGACGAACGACCTCGACGTCGAGACCCTCCAGTCGCTGGAGAACGCCCTCCTCGAGTTCCCGGGTTGCGCCGTGGTGATCACCCACGACCGGTGGTTCCTCGACCGCATCGCCACGCACATCCTCGCCTACGAGGGGACTGACGAGAAGCCCGACCAGTGGTACTGGTTCGAGGGCAACTTCGAGGCGTACGAGAAGAACAAGATCGAGCGGCTCGGCCCCGACGCCGCCCGCCCGCACCGCACCGCGCACCGCAAGCTGACCCGTGACTGAGGGACCGGGCCGGCTGAGCATCCCCATCCATCTGCGATGGGGTGACCTCGACGCGTTCAACCATGTGAACAACACGTCGATGCTCAAACTGCTCGAGGAGGCGCGCGTACGCGCCTTCTGGACCGCCGGACCGGGGGAGGACGCCCCGCCGACCGCGGTGCTGTCGTCCGGGATCGACGCGGGCGTGCTCACGCTCGTGGCACGGCAGGAGATCGAGTACCTGGCGCCGGTGCCGTATCAGCGCCACCCGCTCGACGTGCAGATGTGGTTCGGCAAGCTCGGCGGATCCAGCATCGAGGTCTGCTACGAGGTGTACAACCATCCGGGCAGCGAGGAGCGCGTGCTCTACGCCCGTTCGACCGCGGTCATCGTGCTCGTGGACGCCGAGACCACGAGGCCCGTCCGCCTCGCCCCGGAGATGCGTGAAGCGTGGGAGCCGTACGTGGGGGAGCCCCTGCAATACGTCCGCCGCTGAGGCGGTGGATCAGTCCTCCGGGACCCGGATCATGATCTCCTGTGCGATGCTCGCGACCAGCACGCCGTCGCGGGTGTAGATCCGGCCGGCGGCGAGACCCCGACCGCTCCGCGCGTTCGGGGAGGTCTGCACGTAGAGAAGCCAGTCGTCCACCCGCGCGAAGCGGTGCCACCACATCGCGTGGTCGAGGCTCGCGACCTTCATCCCGCCGAGCGACCAGGCGAGGCCGTGCGCACGGAGGATCGACTCCTGGATCGTCATGTCGCTGAGGTACGCGAGTGCCGCGCGGTGGATGCCCGGCTCGTCGGGGAGCGGCGCACGCATGCGCATCCAGACCGCCTGGCTGGCCTTCCTCTCTTCGCCGGCGGCCAGGTAGATCGGGCCTTCGACGTGACGGACATCCGCCGGCCGATCGGTCAGCATCCGCTGCGACAGAGGATGGATGCCTCCGGAGACCTCCTCATCGGAAGGGAGGTCCTCCGGTGCCGGTATGCCCACGGGCATCGGCTCCGCATGCTCGATGCCCGGGGCCTCATCCTGGAAGGACGCGATCATCGAGAAGATGGGCACGCCGTTCTGATAGGCCTGAGCACGGCGGGTGGAGAAGGAACGGCCGTCGTGGATCCGATCGACGGAGATCGTCAACCCCTGGGAGGCATCCCCGGGGCGCAGGAAGTAGCCGTGCATCGAATGCAGAGCGCGATCATCGGGAAGCGTCCGCTCCGCGGCCACGACGGACTGCGCGAGGACCTGCCCGCCGTAGATGCGTCCGGTGGGCATCGGATGGGAGACCCCGGTGAAGATGTCCTCGGTGGTGCGCGCGCCGGAGCCGTCCAGATCGAGCACGGCCAGCAGTCGTTCGACGGTCTCCTCCGCCGTGGTCTGCTCTTCCATCGCCCGCCTTCCGCTCCTCGGCGCCGGCCTCGGTCGCGGCACCGATCGGTATTCTAGAGGGCGTGCCCCCTCGTCTCGTGCTCGCCGATGCGCCCACCGCTCGGGATGTGCTGACCTTCCTCGGCCGGGCGGCCACGATCTCCGATGACGGCGTGCGCCTTCAGGCCTCCGGAGGCGTGCTCGCGGTCACCGCCGCCGCCCTCGCGCCTCAGGGGCTCTTCGATCGCACCCCGACCGTGCTCGCGATGCGGATCGTCCACGCCGATCCCGAGCTCGAATGCGACCTCGTCGTCGATGAGCTCGGGGAGACGGACGACGACCGGATGCTGCAGCTGCCGGACAGCGGTCGTGCGCCCGCCTGGGCGGGCATCTCCGCCCCCCGAGGCGGATGGGAGCGCACCGGTGAGATCGCCGCCTCGACGATCGCAGAACGCGCTCAGTGGGGGATGGCCGCGGTCGCGCGCGGTGCCGGGACGCAGTCCGGCGAGGAGATCGTGCGGAGCGTCCGCGCCTCGGTATGGGGGGAGCCCGATCCGGAACTCGGGGATCTGCCGCGGGGTGTCGCCTTCGCGGCTCACGCGTTCGGCTTCATCTCAGGCGCCGAGGACATCGCCGTGACCGTCTCCGGCCGCTGGACGCGTCTCGCATTCCGGCGAGGGCATGTGCTGAGCCGCGGCCCCGCAGCCGTCGGGCTGACGCCGATCCGCGAGACGGGCAGCTAGGAGCGGGCGACCGTCCTTCCCGCCTGGCGTCCCGAGAAGAGGCATCCGCCGAGGAAGGTCCCCTCCAGTGCGCGATAACCGTGCATGCCCCCTCCGCCGAACCCGCTCGCTTCGCCGACCGCGTACAGGCCGGGGATCGCCTGTTCGGTGGCGTCGAGAGCGCGGCCGTCGAGGTCGGTCTCGATGCCGCCGAGCGACTTGCGCGTGAGGACGTGCAGCTTGACGGCGATCAGTGGCCCGGCGGACGGGTCCTGGAGCCTGTGCGGCGGTGCGGTGCGGAGCAGCTTGTCCCCGCGGTACGCGCGCATCGAGCGCAGCATCGCGATCTGGGAGTCCTTGGTGAAGTCGTTGTCGATCTCGCGATCGCGGGCCACGATTTCCCGACGGACGCGATCCAGATCGAGGTGCTCGCCGCCCGGCATCGCGGCCATCCGCCGCAGCAGCAGGTCGAGATCGTCCTCGACGATGAAGTCGCCGCCTTCCTCGAGGAACCTCTGGACCGGCCCGGTGGCTCCCTTGGCGAGGCGCGACCTCAGGAGCAGCTGCACGTCCTTGCCGGTGAGGTCGGGGTTCTGCTCGCTGCCGGAGAGGGCGAACTCCTTCTCCACGATCTTCAACGTGGTCACGAACCAGGAATGGTCGTACCCGGTCGTCCGCAGATGCGCGAGGGTTCCCAGTGTGTCGAAGCCGGGGAACAGGGGCACGGGAAGACGTGCCCCTGTCGCGTCGAGCCAGAGGGAGGAGGGGCCGGGCAGAATGCGGATGCCGTGCGACGGCCACACCGGATCCCAGTTCGTGATGCCCTCGACGTAGTGCCACATCCGGTCCTCGTTGACGAGCCGGGCTCCGGCGGCCCGGGACACCTCGTGCATCGAGCCGTCGACGTAGGCGGGGACGCCCGTGAGCATCTCGTCCGGCGGCGTCCCGAGCCGCCCGGGCCAGGCCTTGCGCACGAGCTCGTGATTGCCGCCGATCCCGCCGGACTCGACGATCGTCGCGCCGGCCCTGATCTCGAAGTCGCCGGAGACGTCGCGACTGCTCTCGACACCCCGCGCCTCGGCACTCGCGATGAGGACCGACCCGCGCGCTCCCACGACTGTGCCCTCCGAGACGATCAGCTCGGTGACCCGATGGCGGGGGAGCAGCGCCGCCTTACCCTCGGACTCCGCCTGCTGGACGGCGTCGGCGAACGGGGCGACGATGCCGGGGCCGGTGCCCCAGGTGATGTGGAAGCGCGGGACGGAGTTTCCCGGGCCGATCGCTCCATAGCCTCCGCGTTCCGCCCACCCCACGATGGGGAAGAGACCGACTCCCCGCTCGCGCAGCCAGGTCCGCTTCTCCGTAGCGGCGAACTGCAGATAGGCCTCGGCCCAGCGGCGCGGCCACTCGTCCTCCGGCCGGTCGAAACCGGCGTTCCCGAACCAGTCCTCCCGGGCCAGGTCGTAGGAGTCGCGGATGCCCATCCGTCGCTGCTCCGGCGAGTCGACGAGGAAGAGACCTCCGAACGACCACCAGGCCTGTCCGCCCAGGTTGCTCCTCGGCTCCTGGTCGATCACGGTCACATGCTTGCCTGCGGCCAGCGCCTCCGCCGCGGCGACGAGGCCCGAGAGGCCCCAGCCGATGACGAGGACGTCTGTCTCGAGGGGAGTGGACGTCATCTGCGACTCCTTCGTCGTGAGAGGACTCGGGCTCAGGAGGTGAGTCCGAGGTCGGTGCGCGGCCCTTGCGAGGGGCCGAGGTCGGAGCGCTCCATGGTGTTCACCATGGCGTGCGCGGCCCTCTCCAGATAGTCCCACAGTGCGGCCTCGTGCATCGGCGAGAAGCCGACCTCGTCGACCGCGGTGCGCATGTGCCGCAGCCAGCGGTCCCGGGCGTCGGGGTCGACGCGGAAGGGGACGTGTCTCATACGGAGACGGGGATGCCCCCGCTGCTCGCTGTAGGTCCCCGGCCCGCCCCAGTACTGCACGAAGAAGAGCGTCAGGCGCTCGGCCGCCGGGCCGAGGTCCTCCTCGGGGTACATCGGGCGCAACACGGGATCGAGGGCGACTTCGCGGTAGAACACCGACACCAGACGCTCGAAGGTGTCGTGGCCGCCGACTTCGTCGTAGAACGTCACTTCTTCCCGTCCTCTCCGTCGGCGCCGGGGCCGTACCCCTCGGCCGGCTTCCGCGGCTTCTTCGGCGTCTCCGCCGGTGCCTTCTCGGTCTTCGGCGTGGGGTTCCGCTTGCGCCAGGTGCCGCGCTCCGGAGCAGGGACGCCGGTCACCGCATTGGGACGAGTGCGCGGAGGGTTCGCGCCCCGTACGCGCCGGGAGCCCTCGGAGCCCGTCGGGTACACCGCGGTGAGGCTGGGCGCCGGGAGCCCGAGGCCTTCGATCGCGGCCTTGAGTCGCAGCCGGAGCTCCTGGGCGACGTCGTCCTTGGCGTTCGCGCGGGTCTTGATGACCACGCGGATGATGAGCGTCTCGCCCGTGATGACCTCGAGGCCCCACAGCTCGGGGCTCTCGATGATGCGGGTGCGCCAGCGCGGGTCGGTCGCGAGCCCGTGCGCGGCGTCCATGAGCGCCTGCTCGACGTCCTCGATCGCGGCGTCCGCAGGGACGCCGACGTCGGTGATCGCCCGTGCCCAGCCCTGGGACATGTTGCCGATGCGGGTGACCTCGCCGTTGCGGACGTACCAGAGCGTGCCGTTCACATCGCGTACCTGTGTGATCCGCACGCTGACGTACTCGACGACACCCGTCGCCAGCCCGAGATCGACCACGTCGCCGATGCCGATCTGGTCCTCCGCGACGATGAACAGGCCGTTGAGGACGTCCTTGACGATGTTCTGGGCGCCGAAGCCGAGGCCGGCGCCGACAGCCGCGGTGATGAGTGTGAGCGATCCGATGAGCTGGTTGTCGATCACGTTGACGATCAGCACCAGCGCGACCACGACGAGCGTGACGTTGACGATGTTCTGGAGGATCGTGCCGAGGGTGCGGGTGCGCTGCACGAGCCGCATGTCGGCGAGCGGGGAGCGCTCGAGGGCGACGGTGTCGCTCACCTGGGCCTTGCTCTTGGCGCTGTTCACGATCCGGCGGACGACACGCCGGATCACGAGCCTGAGGAGGAAGGCGAGCGCCACGCAGATCGCGACGACGATGGCGATCCGGAGCAGCTTTTCACCAATGGTCCCGAGGAGCGCCACGACGTCGTTCCAGGTGGTCGGAAAACCCGGATCGTTGGTGGCGAAGGGGAGGACAGTCACAGGCCGATCCTATCGAGAAGGCCTCCGCGCCGGCTGGGTGCGGAGGCCTTCTCGAAGCGGCTCAGATGTCGGCGTCGCGGCTCTGCACAGCGAGGGCCCGCTCGACGTCGGCGAGGTTCTCGTGCACCAGGCGGCGCAGCGCGGGCGGCGCGTCCTGGTGCTCCGACAGCCAGCCGCGTGTCGCGTCGCGCAGCTCACGACTGGCGAGCGAACGCGGGTACAGCCCGACCACCAGGTAGTCGGCGATCTGGTACGTGCGGCCCTCCCAGATGGGCAGCAGCATGTCGAAGTACCGCGGCACGAACTCGTCGAGCACGTCCACGCCCGAGGGATGCACGAAGCCCAGCGCCGCGGAGCGCACCAGCGTGTTGGGCAGGGAATCCTCGTCGATCAGCGAGGACCAGGCGGTCTGCTTGGCCTCCGCGGTCGGCAGGGCCGCACGGGCCTGCGCCGCGAACTCGGCACCCTTCGAGGTGTTGTCCGCGGCGAGCGCGGCGTCGATCGCGGCCGCGTCGGTCGCCCCCGCCGCGGCGAGGCCCGCGAGGAGCTGCCAGGAGAGGTCGGCGTCGATGTCGAGACCGGGCAGCGTCTCCTCGCCGGCGCGCAGGCGTCCGACGATGCCGGCGTGCTCCGGGGTCACGAGGACGTTCGCGAACGCGGTGACCAGCTGCAGCTGGCTGTCGCTGCCGGGAGCGGCCTGCTGTGCGAGGGCCCAGAGGCCGTCGGCGACCTTCTCGCGCGTCGCCGCCCTGGTTCCGGGCGCGACGTAGCTGCTCGCCGCGAGGAGGAGCTGCGCGAGCGTCGTGCGGATGGTTGTCGACTCGCTCTCGCGGCCGATGTTGCCGAGCACCAGGTCGATGTAGTCGCTCGCCGCGCTCTCGGCGTCGCGGGTCTGGTCCCAGGCCGCACCCCACACCAGGGACCGCGCCAGGGGGTCGCTGATGTCGGAGAGGTGCTCGATCGCCGTGGCGAGCGACTTCTCGTCGAGACGGATCTTCGCGTAGGCGAGGTCGTTGTCATTGAGCAGGACGAGCGCGGGGCGCTTGCGTCCCTGCAGTTCGGGGATCTCGGTGCGGTCGCCGTCGACGTCCACCTCGACGTAGTGGGTGCGCACCAGGGCGTCGCCGTCGAGGTCGTAGAATCCGATGCCGAGGCGGTGCGGGCGGATCGTCGGGTAGTCCGCGGGGGCGGTCTGGGTGACGGCGAAGCGGGAGATCACCCCGGATGCGTCTTCGACGATGACGGGAGCGAGTGTGTTCACGCCGGCGGTCTCGAGCCACTTCTTCGACCACGATCCGAGGTCGCGTCCGCTGGTCCGCTCCAGCTCGGTGAGGAGGTCGGAGAGCTCCGTGTTGCCCCAGGAGTGCTTGGCGAAGTACTCGTGGACGCCTGTGAAGAAGGCGTCGATGCCCACCCACGCGGTGAGCTGCTTGAGCACGGACCCGCCCTTGGCGTAGGTGATGCCGTCGAAGTTGACCTGCACGTCCTGCAGATCGTTGATCTCGGCGACGACGGGATGCGTCGACGGAAGCTGGTCCTGGCGGTACGCCCAGGTCTTCTCCATGGCGTTGAAGGTCGTCCAGGCCTCGGTCCACTCGGTGGCCTCGGCGGTGGCGATGGTCGACGCCCACTCGGCGAACGACTCGTTGAGCCACAGGTCGTTCCACCACTTCATGGTCACGAGGTCGCCGAACCACATGTGCGCCAGCTCGTGGAGGATCGTGACGACGCGGCGTTCCTTGACCGCGTCGGTCACCTTGCCCCGGAACACGTAGGTCTCGGTGAACGTCACCGCGCCCGCGTTCTCCATGGCGCCCGCATTGAACTCGGGCACGAAGAGCTGGTCATACTTGGCGAAGGGATAGGGCACACCGAACTTCGACTCGAAATAGGCGAAGCCCTCTCGTGTCTTGTCGAAGATGTAGTCGGCGTCGAGGTACTGCCACAGGCTCTTGCGCCCGTAGACGCCGAGGGGGATCACCCGGCCGGACGCGCTGGTGAGTTCCGAGAAGACCGCCTCATAGGGTCCGGCGACGAGCGCGGTGATGTAGGAAGAGATGCGCGGAGTCGGCTCGAAGCCCCAGGTGGCGTTCTCGCCGTGCACGATCGGCTCGGGGGTGGGGGAGTTGGAGACGACCTTCCAAGCGGCCGGCGCAGTGACCGTGAACTGGAAGGTGGCCTTGAGATCGGGCTGCTCGAACACCGCGAACACGCGGCGGGAGTCCGGCACCTCGAACTGCGAATAGAGGTAGACCTCGCCGTCCACGGGATCGACGAAGCGGTGCAGGCCCTCTCCGGTGTTCGTGTAGGCGCAGTCGGCGTCGATGACGAGCACGTTCTCGGCCTGCAGGTCGGTGAGGGCGATGCGCGAGTCGGCGAACACGTCCTCGGGATCGAGCTGCTCGCCGTTCAGCGAGATCTCCCGCACCGAACGGGCGATGAGGTCGATGAAGGTGAAGCTCCCCGGTGTCGCGGTGAAGCGCACCACGCTGCGCGAGCCGAAGACCTCGTCGCCCTTGGTGAGGTCGAGCGCGACCTCATAGGACTGTGTGTCGACGACGGCGCGACGTTCCTGCGCCTCGATGCGGGTGAGGTTCTCTCCAGGCACTGCTCTTCTCCCAGGGGGTTCAGGGGGTGTCGCCATGGTGTGACGCTGCTGGCGCCGGCGGCAACCCTGACAGCCTACGCCAGGTGCTCGCGGGGGCGGTGCCCGCGCGTCATCGGCCGGACAGAGGAGAGTCATAGGCGAGGATGCGAGGATGCGAGGCGTGACAATCGAGACTTCAGACGTCGTCCTGTTCGCCTCACCCGCCGCGGCGAGCGGCGCACCGTTCGTCGAGACCCCGGTCGGCTACGACGCGCTGGTGCTCGCCAGCTTCGGCGGTCCTGAGGGGCAGGAGGACGTCATCCCGTTCCTCCGCAACGTCACACGTGGGCGGGGGATCCCGGATGAGCGTCTCGAGGAGGTCGCCCATCATTACCGTCACTTCGGCGGCATCAGTCCGATCAACGAGCAGAACCGCGCGCTGAAGGCCGCCCTGGAGGCGGAGATCTCCCGTCGCGGACTGCAGCTGCCGGTGTACTGGGGCAATCGCAACTGGGGCCCGTACCTCGATGAGGCGTTCACACAGGCCGCTGACGACGGCCACACCACACTCCTGGTCCTCGCGACGAGCGCCTACAGCTCCTACTCCAGCGACCGCCAGTACCGTGAGGACATCGCGCGGGCGATCACGGCGTCGGAGCTGGAGGGGCAGGTCGTCGCCGACAAGGTCCGCCTCTTCTTCGACCACCCCGGTTTCGTCGCCCCGTTTCAGGAGGGCGTCGCCGAGGCCGTATCGGCGCTGCTCGACGACGGGATCCCCGCCGAGCACATCCAGGTCCTCTTCGCCACGCACAGCATCCCGACCGGCGACGCCGAGCGCTCGGGTCCGCGCGACGTCGACTGGGGAGAGGGCGGGGCGTACGCCGCGCAGCACCGCGCCGTCGCGGAGTTCGTGATGGAGAACCTGCCGGTCGGCGGAGGGGTGCTGCCGTGGGAGCTGGTCTTCCAGTCGCGCTCGGGCCCGCCCAGCCAGCCGTGGCTCGAGCCGGATATCAACGACGTGATCGCCGAGCTCCCTTCGCGGGGCGTCGAGGCGGTCGTGATCGTGCCGCTGGGATTCGTCAGCGACCACATGGAGGTGCTCTGGGACTTGGACACCGAAGCGATGGAGTCGGCGGCGGAGGCGGGCATCCGCGCGGTGCGCACGCCGACCCCCGGTGTGCATCCGGCGTTCGTCTCCGGCCTGGTCGACCTCGTGGAGGAACGGATCGAAGGCACGCCGGCGGCGGAGAGGCCGCACGTGACACCTCTAGGCCCCTGGTACGACGTCTCCCGTCCGGGTGACTGCGAGAACGCGCGTCTCGGCTTCCGTCCTGCGGCGGCGGGGATCGCGCCCTGAGCCGCTTCTAGGATGGTTGCCATGCGCATCCACATCGCCACCGATCACGCAGGCCTCGACTTCTCGACACAGCTGCAGGAGCATCTGCGGACCGCGGGCCACGAGGTCGTCGACCACGGTCCGCTCTCCTATGACCCGGTCGACGACTATCCGGCGTTCTGCATCCGCGCGGCGCAGGCCGTCGTCGCCGATCAGTCGACGGGTGCCGAGGCTCTCGGCATCGTCTTCGGCGGCTCCGGCAACGGTGAGCAGATCGCCGCGAACAAGGTGCGGGGCATCCGCGCCGCGCTCGTCTGGAACCTCTCGACGGCGGAGCTCGCCCGCGAGCACAACGATGCCAACGTGATCTCGATCGGCGCACGCCAGCACACCTTCGAGGAGGTCGTCTCGTTCATCGACCGCTTCATCGAGACGCCTTTCTCGGGGGAGGAGCGCCACGTGCGGCGGATCGGGCAGATCGCCGATTTCGAGCGCGACGGCTCCCTGCTCCCGGACCCGCGGGCCTGACATGCCAGAGGGACATTCCGTCCACCGGATCGCCCGGCAGTTCACGCGGAACTTCGTCGGCCGCCAGATCCACGCGTCCAGCCCACAGGGGCGGTTCGCGGAAGGGGCCGCCGTGCTCGACGGGCGCGAGACCCTGCGGGCGATGGCGGTGGGCAAGCAGATGTTCCTGGAGTTCGAGGGGGACACCTGGCTGCGCGTGCACCTCGGACTCTACGGCGCCTGGGACTTCGCCGGTGAGATCCTCGTGGATCCGACCATCGCCGCGGCGAACGGGCGCATGGGGCAGACCAATCAACGCGGCACCGTCCTGGACGCTGAGGCTGCAGTGCTCGACGAGGCGGGGGAGAACTCCCTGACCTCGATCGGCGCCCCGCGCCGGGCTCGGGTGCACGTGCGGATGTCGGAGCAGACGAGCCCGCTCGCGGACGACGATGCGGAATGGCCGCCGCCGGTGGTGGGCCAGGTGCGGCTGCGGCTGCTGACCGAGTCGACCTGCGCGGATCTGCGCGGACCGACCGCGTGCGTCCTGCAGACGCCGGACGAGATGCTCGCGACTGTGGCGAAGCTCGGTCCCGACCCGCTCGTGGGCGATCCTGCCGAGGGCGAGGAGCGATTCGTCGCCGCCGTGCGGCGCAAGCCCACGGCGATCGCGCTGCTGCTGATGGACCAGGCCGTGGTGAGCGGCATCGGCAACGTCTACCGTGCGGAGATGCTGTTCCGCGCGCGTCTCGACCCGCACACCCCCGGGCGGGACGTGCCGGAGGAGATCGTCCGTGCGCTCTGGAGCGATTGGGTGGCGCTCCTCTCGATCGGCGTCGAGACCGGGCAGATGATGACGATGGACGGGCTCTCGCCCGAGGGGTACCGGGCGGCGATGGCGAGCCGGGACGACCGGCATTGGGTCTATCACCGCGCCGGCCTGCCCTGCCGAGTGTGCGGCACGGAGATCGCGCTGGAGGAGATCGGCGCGCGCAAGCTGTACTGGTGCCCCTCCTGCCAGCGCTGAACCCTGCGTCCGAATCGGTCTCGCGGAGCGCCGGGACGTCCGCGCGACCGTAGTCTGTTCTCATGCGTCAGAACCCGAGTTTCGCGATGACCGATGTGACGGAGCTCCGTCGCGTGATCGCCCGCAACCCTTGGGCGACGATCGTCTCCGGCGGCGAGGAGGGGCTCGTCGCCTCCCACTATCCGGTGCTGCTCGACCCCGCCCGCGACGACCTCACGGTCGTGGGCCATGTGGGAAAGCCGGACGACCGGATCCTCGGACTGGGAGAACGGGAGCTGATGCTCGTCTTCCAGGGGCCGCACGGGTACGTCTCGCCGAACTGGTACGGCGATGTGAAGGCGGTGCCCACCTGGAACTACGTCGCCGTCCATCTCTCCGGGGTGCCGGAGGTGCTCAGCACAGAGGAGAACCTGAAGGTGCTCGACGACCTCGTCCGCCACTTCGAGAGCAGGCTGCCGAAGCCGCGATCAATGTGGGAAGCGCCCAATGACGAGGCCTACATCTCCGCCCTCGAGTTCGGCACGGCGGGATTCCGGCTGACGCCGACGCGAGTGGTCGCGAAACGCAAGCTCAGCCAGAATCGGCCCGACAACGTCGTGGAGGCCGTGATCGCCGAGCTCGAAGCGGGCGGGGAGTACGGGCAGCCCGAGCTGGCGGCGGAGATGCGCCGGGCGCATCAGGCCCGAGTGGCTGCACGCGGATGAGCGCTGAGGTACTCCTCCGCGACATCCGCGTCGCGGGGGCTGGAAGCGAGCTGCTCCCGACCGGCGATCCCGTCGACCTGCTGATCTGTGGCGGGATCATCGTGGACATCGCTCCCTCCGGGAACCTCCGGCACGGCGGAGAGGTGTTCGACGGCGAGGGATGCTGGGCGATCCCCGGCCTCTGGGATCATCACGTCCACACGGTGCAATGGGCACTGGCCGCGCAGCGCGAGCCCCTCGGCGCGGCGAGATCCGCATCCGAGGCCGCGCGGCTGATGGCGTCGGTGTCCGCGTTGGGTGACGGGCGGAGGGTCGGGTCCGGCTACCGCGACGCGCTCTGGACCGAGCCTCCGTCGCGGGCACTGCTCGACGCGGCGACCGGAACCACCCCGACGTACCTGATCAACGCCGACGTCCACAGCGTCTGGCTGAACACGGCCGCTCTGCGCCGGGAGGGCTTCATCGGGGCCGATGACGACGGGGTGCTGCGCGAGGCGCCGGCGTTCGAGATCTCTCGCCGCCTCAACGCCGCGGACTCGAACGTCGCGGACGGAGCTGTGCAACAGGCGGGCCGTCGTGCCGCGGCGCGCGGTGTCGTCGGCGTCGTCGACTTCGACATGGCCTGGAACCCCGAGGCCTGGGCACGCCGTGTCGCCGGCGGATTCTCGTCCCACCGCGTCGAGTGCGCCGTCTATCCCGCGGAGCTGGAGCGGGCGATCGCCGAAGGCCTTGCGACCGGCTCCGAGATCGACGGCACGAACGGGCTCGTGCGCATGGGGCCGTTGAAGGTCATCTCGGACGGCTCTCTCGGCACGCGGACGGCTGCCTGCAGCCATCCCTACACGGACGGCGCCGAGGGCACAGGGATGCTGAACGTCTCGGCGGACGAGCTGCATGCGCTGCTTGTCCGTGCGGCCGGCGCCGGGCTCGAGGCCGCTGTGCACGCGATCGGCGACGTGGCCACGACCATCGCGCTCGACGCGTTCACGGCGACCGGCATCCAGGGCACGATCGAGCATGCGCAGCTCGTGCGGTACGCGGATCTCGTCCGCTTCGCGCGGCTCGGGGTCGATGCCAGCGTTCAGCCGCAGCATGCGATGGACGACCGCCGGCTCGTCGATCGGCTGTGGGCGGCCCAGACGTCGGTCGCCTATCCGCTCGCCAGCCTGGACGCGGCCGGTGCGGGACTGCGATTCGGCTCGGATGCACCTGTGGCTCCGCTCGACCCCTGGCAGGCGATCGCGTCGGCGGTCACTCGCATCGATGCCGACCATGACACCCCTTGGCGTCCGGAGGAGCGGATCCCGATCGAGAGGGCCCTGCGCGCGAGCTCGCACCACGGCACCCGGGGAAGCGCGGAGATCGCCCCCGGGGCTCTGGCGGACATCGCTCTGTGCGCCGAGGATCCGCGTGATGCGGATGCGGACGCGTTGAGGACGATGGAGATCGCGGCCACTCTCGTCGGCGGACGCTTCACGTACGGCGGATGAGCGACGGCAGGCGGATGCAGAGGGGGGGGGGGGGGGGCGCGCGCGCGCCCGCCCCCCCCGCCGCGGGGGGGGGGGCGGGGGGGGGGGGGGGGGGGTGGCCCGGGGGGGGGAGCGGGGGCGCGGGCGTTGGGGCG